>NZ_BCRO01000122.1 GCF_001552635.1 Actinomadura hibisca NBRC 15177
TCTACACCAGACCGCCCAAGCCCAACCCCGCGCCCCGCGCCCAACCAGCGACCCCGGCCCCGCGCGGGTTTGCGCACATCCCCACCAACCCCAGCCCGTGCGGGTTTCCCGCACTCAACCAACAACTCCCAGCCCGCACGGGGTTGGTGCAGATACCCAGCGACCCCAGCCCGCGCAGGTTTCCCGCACCCGACCACCCACCCCGGCACCGCGCCCTACACCCGACCAACAACCCCAGCCTGCACGGGGTGGATCCAGATACCCAACAACCCCACCCCGCCCGGGTTTCCCGCACCCGACCACCTGCCTCAGCCCCGCGCCCTGCACCAGAGCACCACCCCCAACCCACACGGCGTTCATAAAGCAAAGGCCCGCCCCGCGCGTCAGACGCGCGAGACGGGCCATGCGGTCGTCAGCCACCAACCTCAGCCCCCATCAACCCCCAACCCCAAAGCAACCCCATCCCCCAAGTCCTTGTGCACATTGCGCCAGTACTGCACAACCCGCCTCTTCATCTCCTCAGTCACCTCAGGAGCCGAAGCATGACCCGTGATGTTCGCGACCATGTGCTCCCGGTCGACCTCCGACAGCACCTTCTCCCACAGCGCCCGAGGCTGGCTGAAGTCGTCGTCCTCCCGGTGCAGCTGGTACGCGCTCCGCACGATCTCGCCCGCCACCCCGTACTGCTCCCCGCTCCACAACGTCGGGTCCGCCGCCGGGCCGCCCGCGCTGTTGGGCGCGTACACCGGGTCGGCCGGGTTCTGGAACGTCATCGGGCCGTCGAAGTTGTACGAGTGCACCTCGTTCTTCGGGCGGTTCACCGGCAGTTGCAGGTAGTTCGGGCCGATCCGGTAGCGGTGCGCGTCCGGGTAGGAGAACAGGCGGCCCTGCAACATCTTGTCCGGGGACGGGCCGATGCCCGGCACGAAGTTCGACGGCTCGAACGACGCCTGCTCGATCTCGGCGAAGTAGTTCTCCGGGTTCCGGTTCAGCGTCCATCGCCCGATCGTGATCTCCGGGTAGTCGCTGTGCGGCCACACCTTCGTCAGGTCGAACGGGTTGAACCGGTAGTCGGCCGCGTCCTCGAACGGCATGATCTGCACGTTCACCGTCCAGGACGGGTGCTCGCCCCGCCTGATCGCCTCGAACAGGTCGCGGGTGTGCAGGTCCGGGTCGGCCGCTTCGGCCGCCTTCGCCTCGGCGGCCGTGAGGTTCCGGATGCCCTGGTCGGTCTTGAAGTGGTACTTCACCCAGAACTTGTCGCCGGCCGCGTTGTACCAGAGGAAGGTGTGCGACCCGAAGCCGTGCATGTGCCGCCACGACGCCGGGGTGCCCCGGTCGGTCATCAGGAAGCTCACCTGGTGGGCCGACTCCGGCGACAACGTCCAGAAGTCCCACTGCATGTTGTGGTCGTGCAGGTGGTTGTCGGCGCGGCGCTTCTGCGAGTGGATGAAGTCGGAGAACTTCTGCGGGTCGCGGATGAAGAAGATCGGCGTGTTGTTGCCGACGATGTCGTAGTTGCCGTCCTCGGTGTAGAACTTCATCGCGAAGCCGCGCGGGTCGCGCGCGGTGTCGGCGCTGCCGTTCTCGCCGGCCACCGTCGAGAAGCGCACCAGCGACTCGGTGCGCGCGCCGGGCTGGAACAGCTTCGCCTTCGTGTACTGGCTGACGTCCTCGGTGATCTCCAGGACGCCGTACGCGCCGCCGCCCTTGGCGTGCACCACCCGCTCGGGCACACGCTCGCGGTTGAAGTGCGCCATCTTCTGGATCAGGTAGTGGTCCTGCAGCAGCAGCGGGCCGTTGGGGCCCACCGACTGCGAGTGCTCGTCGCTCGGCGCGGGTTGTCCGGCGTCGGTGGTGGTGACGGGCCGTTCGGTCATGGCGCGGTTCCTCCTGCTCCCTTGCTCGGTGAATGCGCGGTGTCGGCGCGGCACGCGGGGCACAGGCCCCAGTAGGTGACGTCGGCCTCGTCCACCAGGAACCCGGCGGCGTCCGACGGGTCCAGGCAGGGCGCGTGCCCCACGGCGCAGTCGACGTCCTCGACGGCCCCGCAGCGGCGGCACACCAGGTGGTGGTGGTTGTCGCCGACGCGCCCCTCGAACCGGGCGGGGCTGCCGGCCGGTTCGATGCGGCGGACCAGCCCGGCGGCCGTCAGGGCGTGCAGGGCCTCGTAGACCGCCTGCGTCGAGACGTGGCCGACGCGGTCGCGGACGCCGCCGGTGATCGTCTCGACGTCGAGGTGGTGGCCCGCGCGGACGGTGTCCAGGATCGCCACCCGGGCCGCCGTCACCCGCAGGCCCGCGCCGCGCAGGGCGTCGGCGGCGGGTGTCGGGGTCGTTGTCATGCGGCTCAACCTACGCCCTAATCTTGAATGGTTCAACTTAACGATTGATCCCAGTTTTTGTGCCGATCCAGTTCGCGAACTCCGCGCGCCTCCACGGCGTCCAAGCGGGCGGGACCAGGACAAAGCGGGAGGACGTCGTGAGGAACTGGCGACGCGCGGGCACGATCGCCGCGCTCGGGGCGCTGGCCGCCGGTTGCGGCGGATCGCCCCTCGACCTCGGCGGCGACGGGCCCGCCAAGGCCCCCTTCACCGTCGCGTTCGGCGGCGACGTCCACTTCGCCGGATCGCTGGCGAACCGCCTGGCCAGCGCGCCCGACGACGCGCTCGGCCCGATCGCCGCCAACCTGCGCCGGGCCGACCTCGCGATGGTCAACCTGGAGACGGCGATCACCGAGGGCGGCACGCCCGCGCCCAAGCAGTTCGCCTTCCGCGCCCCGCCCACCGCCTTCCGCGCGCTGCGCTCGGCGGGCGTCGACGTGGTGACCATGGCCAACAACCACGGCATGGACTACGGCGAGACCGGCCTCCAGGACTCGCTGAACGCCGCCAAGCAGCATGGTTTCCCCGTCGTGGGCATCGGCCGGAACGCCGCCGACGCCTACCGGCCGTGGACCACCACCGTGAAGGGCAGCAAGGTCGCCGTCATCGGCGCGACCCGGGTGCTGGACGACAACCTCGTCACCGCCTGGACGGCCACCGACGCCAAGGCGGGCCTCGCCTCCGCCAAGGACGAGCCGCGCATCGTCCGCGCCGTGCAGGAGGCCCGCAAGAGCGCCGACTTCGTGCTCGTCAACCTGCACTGGGGACAGGAGCTGAACTCCTGCGCCACCCCGGTGCAGCGCCAGCTCGCCGCGAAGCTCGCCGACGCGGGGGCGGACGCGATCGTCGGCAGCCACGCGCACGTCCTCCAGGCGGGCGGCTTCCTCAAGGGCAAGTACGTGCACTACGGCCTGGGCAACTTCGTCTTCTACAACTCCGGTCCGCGCACCGGGAGGACCGGCGTGCTCACCCTGACGTTCGACCCCAAGGCCAAGAAGGTGAGCACCGCCGACTGGGCCCCGGCGATGATCGAGGGTGGCGTTCCGAAGCCGCTGGAAGGCGTCGCGGCGCAGCAGGCCCGCACCGAGTGGGAGGGGTTGCGCAACTGCGCGGACGTCACGGCCTGACCCGCCGATGTTTCACGGGATGTTTCACGTGGATCGAAGACCAGGGCATGATGATCTTGGTGTGCGGGGCGTCAAGGCGCGGCATGTTCCCGGCCGATCGACGGCGATCGGGTGCGGAACGGTCGGCCCCCCGTGGCATGCTGTGGCCCGGACCGAACGAGGAGGCCCCCCGATGCGCAGGAACGTGCTCACGTTGACGGCCCTGGCCGGGACGTTGTCGCTGGGCGCCGCCGCCTGTGGCGGGGGCGATCCCGAGGCCAAGGGCGACACCGGCGCCGGCAAGCCCCCGGCCACCGCCCGGCAGAAGGACAAGGGCGGCGCGCCCCCGCCCGCCGAGGCGGCCAAGCAGCCGATCACCCTGGCGTTCGGCGGCGACACCCACTTCGAGGGCATGTTGCGGTCCCGGCTCGCCAACCCGGCGACCGCGCTCGGCCCCATCGCGAAGACGCTGCGCGCCGCCGACCTCTCCATGGTCAACCTGGAGACCGCCATCACGACCGCCGGGTCGCCCGCGCCCGGCAAGGAGTTCACGTTCCGCGCCCCGGCGACGGCGTTCACCGCGCTCAAGGGCGCCGGGGTCGACGTCACCTCGATGGCCAACAACCACGGCATGGACTTCATGGAGTCCGGGCTGCGCGACTCGTTGAAGGCCATCAGGCGCACCGGGTTCCCCACGGTCGGGATCGGCAAGGACGCCGCCGAGGCGTACCGCGCGCACCGCGTCACGGTGAAGGGCAACCGGCTGGCGATCGTCGGCGCGACCCAGGTGCTGGACGACCACCTGATCTCGGCGTGGACGGCGACCGACGCCAAGGGCGGCCTCGCCTCGGCCAAGGACGTGCCCCGGATGGTGCGGGCCGTCCGCGAGGCCCGCAAGGGTTCGGACTACGTGATCGTCCACCTGCACTGGGGCCAGGAGATGAGGTCCTGCCCGCTGCCGCGCCAGCAGGACCTGGCCAAGCAGCTGGTCGCGGCGGGCGCGGACGTGGTGGTCGGCGGCCACGCGCACATCCCGCTCGGCGGCGGCTACCTGAACGGCAAGTACGTCCACTACGGCATGGGCAACTTCGTGTTCTCCTCGGCGCGCGGGCAGACCGCCAACTCCGGCGTGCTGGTGCTGCGCCTGGACGGCGGCAAGGTGTCGGCCGCGAAGTGGAAGCCCGCGATGATCTCGGGCGGCCTGCCACGCCTGATGACGGGGGCCGCCGCCGTCGCGGAGACCAGGCGCTGGAACGGGCTGCGCTCCTGCACGGGCCTCGCCGCCCGCCCGTAACACCCGGCCAGCCACACTGGACACGCCTTGCTGAGCGCGTACGTTCACTGGAAGAAGCACCCTCGGACGGGCAGGTGAACGGTATGCGGGACCACCGGGTGAGGTCGGGCGGGATCGAGCTGGCCGTGCGCGAGCGCGGCGCGGAGGGCCGCCCCACGGTCGTGCTGGTGCACGGGTACCCCGACACCGGCGCGATGTGGGACGAGGTGGTCGAACGGCTCGCCACCCGCTTCCGCGTGGTCGTCTACGACGTGCGCGGCGCGGGCGCCTCGACCGCCCCCGCCGACCCGCTCGACTACGGCATGGACGCCCTGCTCGGCGATCTGGAGGCGGTGCTGGACGGGGTCGGCGCGACCGGCCCCGTCCATCTCGTCGGCCACGACTTCGGCTCCCTGCAAGGCTGGGAGGCGGTGTCGGGCGACCGGCTGCGCGGCCGGATCGCCTCGTTCACCTCGCTGTCGGGGCCCGCGCGCCAGCACGTGCTGCCGTGGGCGCGCGAGCGGCTGCGGTCGGGGCCGCGCGGTGTGGCCGAGGTGCTGGGCCAGGTGCGGCGCAGCGCCTACATGCCGGTCTTCATCGCCCCCCGCTCCGGTGAAGCCTTCGCGCGGCTGCTCTCGGCGGCCTTCGGACGCGTCCTGACCGAACTGGAGCAGGCGCGACCCCGGCCGGGCCACCCCGCCGACACCATCGCCCGGGACGCGCGCAACGGCCTGGGCCTGTACCGCGCCAACCTGCGCCGCCTCCAGGACGCGCCGGGCGACGGGCGCGCCGACGTCCCGGTGCAGGTCATCGCGCCCACCGGCGACCGCTACGCGACCGAGGGGATGTTGCTGTGCAGCCGGGGCCGCGTCGACCGCCTGTACGTGCGGCGGCTCGCGGCCGGGCACTGGGCCCCGCGCAGCCGTCCCGACCAGGTCGCGGCGTGGATCGGCGAGTTCGTGGAGCACGTCGAGGGCGGCCCGGAGAGCGGCGGCCTGGCGCGCGCCCGCGCCGCCGCCGACCCCGCCAGGGAGTTCGGCGGCCGGCTCGCCGTGGTGACGGGCGGCGGCAGCGGCATCGGCCGCGCCACCGCGCACGCGTTCGCCGCCGAGGGCGCGCGGGTCGTGGTCGCCGACATCGACGAAGGCGCGGCCAAGCGCACCGTGGACGAGATCGTCGCGGCGGGCGGCGAGGCCCACGTCTACGGCGTGGACGTGGCCGACGCCGACGCGATGGACCGGTTCGCCGACTACGTCCAGGCGACCTTCGGGGTGCCCGACGTGGTCGTCAACAACGCCGGGATCGGCGTCGCCGGGTCGCTGCTGGACACCGGCGAGCAGGACTGGGAGCGCGTCCGCGCCGTCAACCTGGACGGCGTCTACCGGGGCTGCCGCCTGTTCGGGCGGCAGATGGTCGCGCGCGGCGAGGGCGGCCACCTGGTCAACATCGCCTCGATGGCCGCCTACGCGCCGACCGCCGAGCTGCCCGCCTACTCGGCGACCAAGGCGGCGGTGCTCCAGCTCAGCGAGTGCCTGCGGCTGGACCTGGCCGAGTTCGGCGTGGGCGTCTCGGCGATCTGCCCCGGCGTGATCGACACGCCGATCACCCGGAACTCCCGGTACGTGGGTATCCCCGCCGCGCTGGCCGACCGCCTCAAGGAGCAGGCCGAACGGTCGTTCCGGCGGCGCGCCTACCCGCCCGAACGCGTCGCGCAGGCGATCCTGCGCGCCGTCCGCGACGACCGTCCGGTGGTGCCGGTCGCGGCGGAGGCCCGCGTCGCCCTGGCGGTGTCGCGCCTCGCGCCCGCCGCCGGACGCGCGGTCGCGCGCTTCGGGCACCGCGCGGGCGCGCGCGTCCGCGTCCGCCTCGCCGAGAACGCCGCCGCCCCGCGCCTGGCCGAGAGCGACGCCTTGCCCCGGCAGGACTGAGCCGACCCTTACTCGGCTTTCCCCTTCGTCGCCTCCATCCTCCAGATGACCACCGCGACCGCCGCCAGGACGCCCAGCGAGACGATCCACCAGTACGGGGCGGCCAGGTGCCGCGGCAGGCAGAGCACCGGCGACCAGTCGAACGCCTTGGCGGGGAAGGGCAGGACGCCCTCGTAGAAGCCGACGATCAGGGCCGCCCCGCTGATCGAGTCGTGGGTCTTCGGATCGCTCATGACTCGATCTTGGCGGGGCGGCCGGGCGGCCGGTAGCGACCAAGGTCTATCCGGCCCGTCCGACCGTCGAGACGGATCCCGTCCGTCACTGGCGGAACAGAAAGGGCGTCCGTTTCGTTACCAATTCGGGCCGTAAGGCACCGACACGATCCAACGGCGCCTCGCGGGGGCGGGCGCCGGACGGATCGTGGCGGCCGTCGTCTCCCCGCCCGCCCATGACGCGTGTCGGCCGGCCCGGCACTGGACATGATCGAGATGGGACGGCCGTGAGCCGCGGGCGCGCCACGGGAAGGCCCGTCCGGGGCCAGGACGGTCCGGAGACCATCGCCTCGCGGGGGTAGATGAGATGAGCAGCCACCCGGCCCATCCCGGGATGGGCCGCATCGAGGCGCGACGGCGGCAGTTGCGGCGACGTCGGCGCGTCTGGCTCGCCGTGGCCGCCGTCGTGCTGCTCGGGCTGGTCCCGGCCGGGGTGTACACCCTGTACGCCGGGCTGGACGGCGACATCACGCACGTCGGCGCCGAGGACCTCGGCCCGCGCCCCGAGAAGCGCACCCACGCCGACAACATCCTGGTCGTGGGCTCCGACAGCCGCGCCGGGGCCAACTCCGCCTACGGCCACGACGACGGCGCGCGCACCGACACCATGGTCCTGTTCCACGTGCCCGCCGACGGTGAGAAGGTGCGGGGCGTCAGCCTGCCGCGCGACTCCATCGTGGAGATCCCGTCCTGCCGCGCGCCCGGCGGCGGCACGGTCGCGGCCCGCACCGGCATGATCAACTCGGCGTTCAACGAGGCCGGGCTCGAATGCGCGTGGAAGACCGTCGAGGCCGCCACCGGCGTGCGCGTCGACCACGTGCTCCAGATCGACTTCACCGGCTTCAAATCCATGGTGGACGCCCTCGGCGGCGTCGAACTCACCGTCCCGCAGGCCATCAACGACCCCAAGGCCCACCTGCGGCTCAAGGCCGGACGCCAGAAGCTCAACGGCGAGCAGGCCCTCGGCTACGCGCGCGCCCGCTACAGCGTCGGCGACGGCTCCGACCTCGGCCGCATCCAGCGCCAGCAGGCCCTGATGAAGGCGATGGCCGACACCGCCAAGCGGCGGCTGAGCGAGCCGGGCAAGGTCTGGTCGTTCCTGCGCGCGGCGACCAAGTCCGTCACCACCGACGGGGACCTCGGGCTCAAGCAGATGTTCGACCTCGCGATGAGCGTGGGCGACACCGGCCAGGTGCGCTTCTCGACCGTGCCGGTGGAGCCGTACCCGGACGACCCGAACCGCGTCCAGTGGACCCGGCCCGCAGCCGACGAACTCTTCGACTCGCTGCGCTGACGCGGCGGGTTCCGCGGACAGTGCCCGGCTGCCCGCGCGAGAGAGGAGTGTCCCCCACGGGTTAGGCGGGCGGCGGGCTCCCGGCCACGCCCCGGCGTGACCGTGGGTAAATGGGGAGAGAATGGATGGGTGACCGAGATCCGGACCCCGCTCCGCCGCCGCCCCGCCCAGCGCCGCAGTGCCGAACGCGTCCAGCGCATGCTCGACGCGTGCGCCGAGATCCTCGACGAGGACGGCTACGACGGGCTCACCACCACCCGCATCGCCCAGCGCGCCGAGGTCGCCATCGGCTCGGTCTACCAGTTCTTCCCCGACAAGCGCGCGGTCGCGCAGTCCCTGGCGCTGCGCAACCTGGAGGAGTTCGGCCGCCGGGTGTCGCGGCGGCTGGGCGAGGAGACCTTCACCGACTGGTCCGACACCGTCGGCGTGATCATCGACATCTTCGTGGACATGCACCGCACCGTGCCCGGCTTCCGGGTGCTGCGGTTCGGCGACGTGGCCGACATCAACCTGCTGGACTCCGACGCCGACAACAACGCGGTGGTCGCCGACCGGCTGCGCGACATGATCGTGCGCACCTTCGGCATCGCCGACACCCCCGAGCTGGCGCGCGCCCTGGCGATCGCGGTGGAGGCCGGGGACGCGGTGCTCAAGATGGCCTTCCGCCGCACCCCCGAGGGCGACCCCGAGATCCTCGCCGAGGCCGAGCGGCTCATCCACGGCTACCTGGCCGGGCACATCCGCTCCGCGTAGCGGCCGACGGTAGATCACCTGTCGCAGGGGTATGGGACACTCCATTCCCTCCCAGACCCCCCGTTTGGCAACAGAACAGGTGATGCCGGTGGACCACGCGACCCTGCAACAACAACACCGGTTCCTCATGCGGCAGCGCCTCCGGTTCATGGTGAACCAGTACGAGGTGCACGCCGAGAACCCCGACGGCTCCGAGGGCGAGCTGCTCGCGTTCGCGCAGCAGAAGCGGCTGGCGTTCAAGGAGCAGGTCACGCTGTACGCCGACACCGGCAAGAAGCAGCCCATCCTCGGCTTCAAGGCGCGCAAGCGCATCGACCTCGCCTCGGCCTACGACGTCACCGACGCGTCCGGACAGCCGATCGGGGTGTTCCGCAAGGACTTCAAGAAGTCGCTGCTGTCCTCGACCTGGCACCTGGAGCAGCCCGGCCTCGGCGTGACGACCGGCAGCGAGCGCAACAAGGGCGTGGCGCTGCTGCGCCGGGCGTGGAACTTCATCCCCTACGCCGAGAACCTGCCGTTCGCCTGGCCGTACCACTTCGACTTCTACGCCGGTGACCAGGTCGTCTTCTCGGTGGAGAAGAAGTTCGGGCTGCGCGACCGGTACGTGGTGGACATCAAGGACGCGCGGCTGGACCGCCGCCTGGTGATCGCGATGGCGGTGGGGCTGGACGCGCTGCAGTCGCGCTGACGGGCGGCCATTGACGAGCGGGTGCTAGTGGGCGGCGAACGCGTCCAACGCGAGCTTGGTGGCGTCGATACGGGTGGTGGTCTTTCCCGCGCCGATCGAGAACGAACCCGGCCAGGTGTGGCCGCCGCCCGCCACCGCGTACAGCTCGACGGTCGCACCGTCGCGGCAGCCGGTGTACCGCACGTGCCTCACCTCGCCGCCGACGGTCTTGGTGGCGGCGGGGCCGCAGCCGAACGTCCGCGCCCACTGCGCGGTCAGCGTCGCCACCGGCGGCAGGTGGAACCGGCCGTCCAGCGGGCGCATCCAGCCGGGCACCCGCGTGCGGTCGCCGCCGAACGGCTCGCCGCCCCGGTAGGGCACGATCGGGTCGGCGTCGCCGTGGAAGGCCACGATCGTGGTCGGCGGCGCGCCCGCGCACGGCCGCGTCAGGTTGAGCCCGGCGACCGGCGCGATCGCGGCCAGCCGCCCGCGCAGCCCGCAGACCAGCGCCGCCGACAATCCCGCCCCGTTGGAGAAACCGGCCGCGAACTCCCGCGCGTGGTCCACGCACAACGTCTGTTCCAGGTGGTCGAGCAGCTTGCCCATGTAGGCGATGTCGGCGGAGCCTTTCGCCATACCGGGCAGTTTCCAGCCGTCGCGGCCGGGCGCGGCCTCCGGCTCGACGACCGCGAATCCGCGCTGCGGCCCGGCGCTGCCCAGCCGCCCGTACAGCGCCTGCTGGAAGCCGTTGGAGTGCAGCCCGTGCAGGTCGAGGATCAGCGGGACGGGCTTGACGCCGTCGTAGGGCGGCAGCGTCAGCGAGTAGGCGCGGCCCCCGAACGTGTGCCGTCCGGAACCGGGCGACGGCTTGCCGCAACCCGCGCTGGACCCGGCCGCCGGGGACGACGTGCTCGGCTCGGCGCGGACCGGCCCCGGCGCGTCCGCCGAACATCCGGCCACGGTCAGGCCCGTGACCAGGGCGGCGAGGACGGCGAGGGGGCGGCGCATCGCTCGATCGTATGCGCGGCCGGAACCGTCAGAGCCAGCCCTGCCCCTCGGCGGTGCGGACGGCCTCGATGCGGTTGCGCGCGCCGACCTTGCTGATGGCGGCCGACAGGTAGTTGCGGACCGTGCCCTCCGACAGGTGCAGGTGCGCGGCGATGTCGGCGACGGTCGCGCCGTCCCGGCCCGCCGCCAGCACGTCGCGCTCGCGCGGCGACAGCGGGTTGGGGCCCGCGCTCAGCGCGGCGGCGGCGAGCGCCGGGTCGATCACGCGCTCGCCCGCCACCACGCGGCGGATCGCGGCGGCCAGCTCCTCGGCCGGGCCGTCCTTGATGAGGAACGCGGCCGCGCCCGCCTCCATCGCGCGGCGCAGGTAGCCGGGCCGCCCGAACGTCGTCAGGATCATCACCCGGCAGCCGGGCAGCGCCGCGCGGATCTCGGCGGCGGCGGTCAGGCCGTCCTTGCCGGGCATCTCGATGTCCAGCAGGGCGACGTCCGGGGCCAGCCGGGTCGCGGCCGCGACCGCCCCGTCCCCGTCGGCGGCCTGGCCGACGACCTCCAGGTCGTCCTCCAGGTCGAGCAGGGCGGCCAGGGCGCCGCGGACCATGCCCTGGTCCTCGGCGAGGAACACTGTGATCACGTCGGGGACCCTACCTCCGCGGCGAGCGACGGGACGCGGACCAGCAGCCGGAAGCCGCCCTCCGGCAGCGGACCGGCGGTCACCGAGCCGCCCGCCCCGGCGACGCGCTCGGTCAGGCCGGTGATGCCGTTGCCGGGGACGTGCCCGGGTCCGGCGCGGCCGTCGTCGCGGATCTCCAGCGTCGCGGCGTCGCCGTCCCGCCCGACGGTGATCGCGCAGCGGGTGGCGCGGGCGTGCCGCACCACGTTGGTGACGCCCTCGCGCACCGCCCACCCGAACAGCTCGTCGGCGGCCTCCGGCAGCGGCTCCCCGGCCTGTGTCACCTCCACCGCCACGTCCGCCGCCGCCAGCACGGCGCGCGCGCCGTCCAGCTCCTCGGCCAGCCCGCGCCGCCGGTACCCGCTGATCGCCTCGCGCACCTCCGCCAGCGACCGCCGCGCCACCTGCTCGATGTCGGCGACCTCGGCGACCGCGCGGCCCGGGTCGCGTTCGGCGACGCGGCGGGCCAGCTCGCTCTTCAGCACGATCAGCGACAGGCTGTGGCCCAGCAGGTCGTGCAGGTCGCGGGCGATGCGCAGCCGCTCGTCGGCGGCCGCCAGCCGGGCCGCCTCGCCGCGCGCGGCGCGCAGCTCGGCCACCAGCCCGCGCGAGTGCCGGAAGGCCACCATCAGCAGCCCGAACGACAGCAGGGTCAGCGCGATGACGGCGATCATCTGCGGCGGCGCGCCGAGCAGCAGGCCCTGCGCGATGGCCAGCACCATCGCCCCGGCGACCCCGGCGGGGGCCGCCCTCATCGGCAACGTCAGCGCGCCGACGATCCCGAGGTAGATCGGCAGGCCCAGCCAGTGCTGCCCGAAGGCGGGCGGCAGCACCACCGTCAGCGCCGCGAGCGCGCCCAGCAGCGTCCAGGAGAGCCGGGTGAACGGCTCCGACCAGCTCTTCCGGTTGAGCGCCGCCCCGTAGTAGACCGCCACGAACACCGCCAGCGCGGCCAGCTCCAGCACCCGGCGCGCGCCGTCGTTCCGGGCCGCCTCCAGCCCCACGGGGATCAGGTAGAGCAGGCCGAAGGAGATCCAGAAGGCGCGCCCGCGCAGGCGGGGCGCGTCGCCGGCGCCGGTCCCGAACCATTCGTTCATCAGGCGATCACCGTAACGGGCGGAAGGTCGGGTATGGCCATCGCCTGCTTTACATGTTACGAAGGGATGTAAAGCGGCGGTGGGCGGCACCCCCGCGCCCGGCGGCCCTTCCGCCGGGCGCCCCGCACCGTAGGAGGCTTCCTCGTGACCTCGTTCGACCTCTACAACGGCTCGGTCCCCACGGAGACCTGGAACGTCCCGATGGCGGGCGACGCCAGCTTCACCTGGGAGTACGACGACGGGCGCGACCGGCTGCTGAGCCTGTACCAGAAGGGCAAGGACAAGCAGTGGGACGCGCAGAAGCGCATCGACTGGGACCTGGAGGTCGATCCGGACAACGTCGCCGGGCTCCCCGAGCAGTTCAACCCGCTGTTCGGCTCCGACATCTGGGACCGCATGACCCAGAAGGAGCGCGACGAGTTCGGCCGGCACCAGGGCTCGTGGTTGTTCAGCCAGTTCCTGCACGGCGAGCAGGGCGCGCTGAACGTGTCGGCGCGCATCGTGCAGTCGGTGCCCGACCTCGACTCCAAGTTCTACGCCGCGACCCAGACCATGGACGAGGCGCGGCATGTGGAGCTGTACGCGCGCTTCGTCAAGGAGAAGATCGGGATGGCGTACCCGATCAACCAGGACCTCGCCAGGCTGCTGGCCGAGTCGCTGGAGGACTCGCGCTGGGACCTGCCCTACCTCGGCATGCAGGTGCTCATCGAGGGCCTGGCGCTGGCGGCGTTCGGGCTCTACCGCGACATGTCCACCAACCCGCTGGTCAAGCAGCTGCTGGCCTACGTCATGCAGGACGAGGCGCGGCACGTGGCGTTCGGGCGGCTGGCGCTCAAGGACTACTACGCCGAGCTGACCAGCAGGGAGCGGGCCGAGCGCGAGGAGTTCGTGGTCGAGGGCTGCTACCTGATGCGCGACCGGTTCAAGGGGCGCGAGGTCTTCGAGCAGCTCGACATGCCCATGGACGAGTGCATGGAGTACGTCGACAACTCCGACATGTACACCCTCTACCAGTCGTTGCTGTTCAGCCGGATCGTGCCGTGCGTCAAGGACGTCGGGCTGTGGGGCGAGAAGGTGCAGGCCGCCTACCTCGACATGGGCGTGCTCGACAACGCCAAGGCCGACCTCGAAGCGCTGATGCGCCAGGACGAGGAGATCGCCGAGAAGGTGGACGAGGAGCGGTACGCCCGCGAGCTGGCCGTCCGGCAGGAGGAGGTCGCCGACGCGATCACGCTGGGCGGCGCCCCGGAGTAGCCCATGGATTCCCCGCGTAGGTAAAAAGCGTGAACGCCCCGGAGTCCTTCCGGGGCGTTCGCGTTTTCATATCCGGGCCATTGTCCGGGAATCGGAGTGCCAAAAAGCGGGAGTATTGGTCCTGGTGTGGGGCGGTATGGCGGCCGGTCCGGGGCCTTTCGTAGATCTTCATTACGTCGGGCGGTCATTTTCCCAATTCCCTGTGCCCGCCGATGGGCTGTACTAGCGTCCCGGCTCGACGGCGCGACTGGACACCGATTCCGGGAGGGGTTCCCCGGGACCGCAGTGCGCCCGTGCAGGGTCAATCGGAAAACCCCCGGGGGGAAAGAATGAACCGTTCCACCAGGAGCCTGCTGAGGGCCGCCGCCGCGCTCGCTCCGGCGGCCGTGCTGCTGGCCACCTCGCTGCCGGCGCACGCCGGGCAGGGCGAGATCGACCGGACGATCGACGAGGTGCTGCGGCCGGTCTCCGCCGTGGCGGCCGCGCCCGAGCTCGCTCCGGCCGCCGTGCCCGCCAAGGCCCTCACCGCGTCCGCCGCGCTGGAGCGCCGCGCGGCCCACCGCGCCCACAAGCCCGGCTCGGGCGACTGCCTCAGCGGCGCCGAGCGCCGGGCGATGCGCTGCCCCCTGGACCCCGACGCGCTGCCGGCGGGCCTGTCCGACACCGAGGTCGGCCGGGTCGTCAAGGACCTGGACGTGGGCGGCCTGGTCAGGGCGGGCGAGCTCAGCGAGGTCACCCGGACGCTGGACGCCGCCCCCGCGCCCGGCCGGCGGCTCCGCGGCGACCACCTGCCGGTGCCCGGCACGGGCGTGCTGCACGGCGTGACCGGCATGGGCACCGTCGCGCCGGTGCTGGAGACCGTCGAGAACGACCCGGCGAGCCTGACCTCCCGCGTGGCTTCGGTGAACCGGCTGGCGGAGAACGTCGCGCCCGCCGACCTGTCGCCCGCCAACGTGCTGCCCGGCAACACGCTGCCCGCGAACGTGACGCCGCAGAGCCTGGTGCCGTCGGACGCGGCCCCGCTGAGCGCGCTCCCGCTGAAGGCGCTGCCGGTCACGCCCGCCGCGCCCGCCGCGCGGGCCAAGCGGATCGCCAACCCCGCGCCGTCGCTGCCGCTCGCGCCCGAGCCGGTGCGCGGCGTGCTGGAGGGCACCTCCGGCGACCCGGTGGAGAACCTGCTGGGCGGCGTCACCGGTTCCGGCGAGGCCCCGACCAGCCGCTCCGGCGGCCTGGTGAGCGGCCGGCTCGGCGGGCTCGCCGGCGGCCTGACCGACACCTCCGCCCTCGCGCCCGGCCTGCCCGGGATGCGGGTGGCGAGCTGACGCACGCCTGATCGGACCGGCCGCCGGACACGTCGGCGGCGGTCCCGGCACCTCGACGGGGTGCCCCCGGAACGTCCGGGGGCACCCCGTCGGCGTTTCCGGAAACGGTCCGTGATCTGCCTGTGATCGGACTTCAACATCCTGTAAAGATGATCTTCACGGAGCTTCACACAATGAAGTCGATCAACTCCGGGGCGCAAAGACGCGGGTGACAAACCCCACAAAGGGCGGCCTTCGGCTTGATTACTGCGAAGCGCCACGTACGGTCGGGGACTTGTGTGCGGCACCCAGAACTGACACCTCGACCGGCCGTGGCGGCGCAGCCGTCCGGATGACCAGAAGTTCGATCACGAGAACGACCATGCGTGCCGGGGCCGCACCCACCGGACGCCGCACCACCGCGACAGCGCGGTAAGAGCCCGAGACGAGGGCAGAGGCGGGCGCTCACGGGACCGAGAAGACGGCCCGGAGCGGGACCCGCGCGGCGAGCGCACCACCACCGCCGAAGCATCAGGGCCGCCCGAACGCGGCCCAGGGCGTCCGGAGCCATGTCCCCGAACAAAGGACCCTTCTCCGTGGGCAACTCCGGCAAGCACCGCCCGAAGAGCCGTCTCCGGCTGATCCTCGTCGCCTCCGGCGTCGCTGTCGCGATGCTGGCGGCGGGCGCGGCGGCGCTGTTCGTCTCGTCCGGTTCGCCGGAGTCGGCGCGGGCCTCGCAGGCCCTGCCGCAACCGGCCGAACCGCAGGCCACCGTCCCGATGGCCGACCCGCCGCGCGCCACGCCCACCCGGGCGAGCCGTGGCCAGCACCGGACCGACAAGCCGGTGCGCAAGCCGACCGTCGCGCCGAGCGCCGCGCCGACCAAGGCGAAGAAGCGGCCCGAGCCGAAGAAGACCCCCAAGGCGAGGGTCCTCAGCAGCGGCTCCTGCGAAGCCTCCTACTACTGGGAGGGGCAGATGACCGCGAGCGGCGAGCGCTTCGATCCCAGCGAGCTGACGGCGGCGCACAAGACGCTGCCGATGGGCTCCAAGGTCCGCGTGACCAACAAGAACAACGGCAAGAGCGTGACCGTGCGGATCAACGACCGGGGCCCGTACGTGGGCGGCCGCTGCCTGGACCTGTCCAAGGCGGCGATGGCGCAGGTCGGCGGCACCGGCTCCGGGGTCGTCCCGGTGCGCTACGAGGTGCTGGCCCGCACCTGAGCCGGGACCGGCCGCAGGTCGGTGCGGGTCTCCTCGGCGGGCGGGCCGTGCCCGAACCGCGGATCGACCTCGGCGACCCGCTCCCGGAACCAGTCGCCGAGCACCCCGTCCACCCGGACGGCCTCGGTGATCGGCGGCCGTGCCTCGGCGCCGGGCTCGGCGGCCAGCGCGTGCCCCATCCGGAAGGTGGCCGACTCCACGGTGCACCCGCCGTGCCGGCGCAGCAGGTCGCGCAGCGCGGTGATCTCGCTGGGCGGCACCACCCGGTCCTTCGCGCCGCCGATCAGCAGCAGGGCCGCGCCGCGCGCGGCGATCTCACCGGCGCGGGCGCCGAGGTCGAGCCGCTCGGCCAGGCCGCGCGCCCGGTCGGACCAGGCGCGGTCGCGGCCCGCGCGCTTCTCCAGCGCGCGGGCCGCGCGGCTCGGCGCCACGACCGGGGCGACCAGCGCGGCGGTGCTCACCGGGGCGACGTCGCGCGCCAGCGCCAGCAGCGCGGCGGCCCCGCCCGCCGAGAACCCGGCCAGCCCGATCGGGCCGTTCGGCAGCCCGAGGTCGCGGCGCAGGTCGGCCAGCGCGGCGGGCAGCCGCTCGACGGCCTGCTCGACGGCCGCGCCGTAGACCTCCATGCCGTGTGACTCCAGGAACGCGCCCGAGCCCAGCCCGGCGGACGGCCGCCCGTCGGGGAGCGGCAGGTCGAGGTAGACGCGCCAGACCGGCACGCCGGTCAGCGGCACCGCCGCCGCCAGCGCGGCCGCGGTGCGCGGCGGGTCGAGGCCGGGCCAGACCACCACGAGCCGGGTGGCGGTCGCGGGGCGCGCGTCCACGGCGGTGGGCGGCAGGGCGAGGTAGGCGGAGCCCGCGGCGGTGCCGCGGACCGGGCCGCCCGTGGCGGACGGGCCCATGCTGGACGGGCCCACAGCGGGCGGGCCCATGCTGGACGGGCCCACAGGGGGCGGGCCGGTGGACGGGATGGGGCGGTCGCCGCTCATGTCCTGCGTCAGCTCCTGGTGCCTGGCGGGCCGGGCCTGGTGCCGGGACGGCCGCGCCGGCGGGGACGGCGCCCACCCCGTGACCAGGGGGTCCCGAAGCACATGTTTCCAGCGGACGGCGGGAAATGCGCCCGAATCCCCGCAGCCCGTTCGCCCAGGTGAGGAAAGTCTGGCCCCTGATGAACCAGGTGGCGCGGCGGCGTCAGGAGTCGCGCCCGTCACACCGGGGAACACGCCGGGACCGCGCCGCGTCTAAGAGAGGCGTGGGCGTCTCGGGGGAGCGCCCTCAACCACCTCAAGGAGTCCCGATGGACAAGAAGCGCAGCGCGGCGGCCGCGGGGGCGGCCTGGGAGATCTACAGCGAGACGTTGCGGCCGGACGCCCCGCGCCTGGGCGAGCGGGTCAAGGCCGTCCCCCGCATGCTCAAGGCGGTGCTGCGGGGCGAGTACAAGGGCATGTCGTACGGCACGCTCGGCCTGCTGGCGCTGGGCCTGGTCTACATCGTCTCGCCGATCGACGCGATTCCCGAGGTGCTGCCGGTCGTCGGCGTGATGGACGACACCGGCGTGGCCCTGTGGCTGGCCGCCGCCCTGGTGAAGGCCGCGGGCGACTTCGTCGGCTGGGAGCGGGGCGGCCGGCCCAGCGTCGTGGTCGGCGAGGTCGTCGACCGCTGAGCCCGGCCGGGGCCCTCGGGAGGCCCGGGACGCCCGCCGGGACCGGCGGTCACTCCCGGCCGGCGGCGGGGTCGAGCTGGGCCGCGAAGCGCCCGGCGACCTCGCGCATGACCGGCACCACGCCGGCCACCGCCTCCCGCGTCATGCGCACCGAGGGCCCCGACACCGACAGCGCGGCGGGCGCGGGCGCGCCCGGCAGCGGCACCGCCACGCAGCGCACGCCGATCTCCTGCTCCTCGTCGTCCAGCGCGTAGCCGCGCTCGCGGACGCGGGCCAGCTCGGCGACCAGCGCGTCGGGGTCGGTGAAGGTGTGCGGGGTGTGGGCGGGCATCCCGGTGCGCGCCACGATCTCCCGGACGCGCCGCTCGGGCAGCTGCGCCAGCAGCGCCTTGCCGACGCCGGTGCAGTGCGGCTGCACGCGCCGCCCCACCTCGGTGAACATCCGCATCGAGTGCCGGGAGGGCACCTGGGCGACGTAGACCGCCGCGTCGCCCTCCAGCACGGCCATGTTGGCGGTCTCGCCGACCTCGTCCACCAGCTCGGCCAGCGCGGGCCGGGCCCAGGAGCCCAGCAGCCGGGACGCGCCCTCGCCCAGCCGGATCAGCCGCGGGCCGAGCGCGTACCGCTTGGACGGCTCCTGCCGCACGTAGCCCTGGTTCACCAGGGTGCGCATCAGCCGGTAGATCGTCGGCATGGGCAGGCCGGAGACCTCCGTCAGCTCCGACAGCGCCAGCTCGCCGCCCGCGTCGGCCAGGTGTTCCAGCAGCTCGAAGGCGCGTTCCAGGGACCGTACGGCCTCCGCCACCGGTGTCTCCTCTCCTCGCGGACACCCGATTCTACGGAGAAATGATTTCGCTGTGCGAAATGGCGACCTTTCGCGCTCGCGACGTTACTCTTCGTGTCCGCCCGGCAATACTCACTAAGCCCGGCGTCCCACGGCGCCGCCCCCCAGGCGAGACGGTCAGCAGCGATGGTCAGTGACGAGGGGGACGTGTGCCTACCGGGGGCAGCACGGCAGGGAAGCGGCGCACGCGGGCCCGGCGCTGGGGGGCGGTCGCGCTGGGCGGGATGCTGGCACTGCCGCCGCTCGCGCTGGTGGGACCCGCGGCCAAGGCGGCGAAGGGCGGCCCGGTCGAGAGCATGGTGTCGTCCCTGCTGGCCGACCCGAGGCCGGAGGCGCGCACCGGCGCGTCCGCCCGGCAGGGGGGCGTCCGCCTGAGCACCACCATCAGTCCCGCCGGGCGGGCGACGCGCGGTGGCGCGCGGGTCTTCGACTACGTCGTGGAGGTGCGCCCGCTGGGCGGCACGACGCGCGGCACCGACCTGCTCCTGCTGGCCCAGCGCCCGCTGGCCTGGGGGCAGGTGCCGCCCGGCTGCACCTCGCAGACCGTCTCGGCCCCGCTGAAGTGCGACCTGGGCGACCTGGACCGCCCGTGGCGCGCGAAGGTGGCCGTCCGCCTGGCCGCTTCCAAGACCGGCCGCGAGGCCGGGGGGCGGATCGAGCCGAGCGCGGCGCACGGGCCGGAGGCCGGGGACGGGGGCCGGATGGGGCGCGCTCTGCAAGCCGTGCGGAGCGTGTCGGACACGGTGCGGAGGAGGGCGTCCGCCGATCTGGAGACGGCGGACGCCGAGCGGGCGCTGCGGGCGGCGGGGGCCGCCGACCGTGCGCATCCGCCCCGGGTCGTGGTGGTGGCGGGGGCGCGGAACGTCAGGGACGAGTCCATCGCCATGATCATGCTGCCGGAGCCCGTCCGGCCGCAGGCGCCCGCGCCGGGCGGTACGGGGAAGCCGAGCGCGACGGCCCGGCCGCCCCAGCCCGGCGTGGCCCCGCGCCCGGCGACCACGCGTCCCGCGACGCCGCGCCCGGCGACCACGCGCCCGGCGACGCCGCGTCCGGGGGCCACGGACTCGGTGGCCCCGACCTTGCCGCCCTCGGGACCGGCTCCTGCGACGAAGAAGGCGACCGCCCCGAAGACGGAGAAGGCACGGCCGCAGCACGCGCCCGTGCAGAAGCCCCGCCAGGCACCCGTCCCGCAGGCTCCCGCTGTGAACGAACCTCCGGCGAACGCGCCCATGTTCGTCCCGCAGCCCGCCCCGATCCCGCTTCCGGGCCCGGAGGCACTGGGCCCGGCGTCCGTGCCCGCGCCGTCGTCGGCGGGCGTGCCCGGAGCCCCGGGCCTGCCGGTCGCGCCGCCGCCCGGACCGCCCATGGACCTGCCGACCACCGGCCCGGCCGGCGGTTCGGCGCTCCCCACCCTCACCGGGCACGACGGGATCGCGCTGCCGCCGCTCAGCGCGGCCGACAACCAGATGACGCTGATCTCCCCGACCGGCATGGACCAGGAGGGCGACGGCACCGACTGGGCCGTGGTCCTCGGCATCACGCTGGTCGCCGAGGTCGGGCTGTTGTGGCTGGCCGCCTGCCTGGGCCTGTGGCGGCGGCGCATGGCCCTCGCCCGCACCGCCCGCCTGGACGCCCTCGACGCCGCGCGCCCGGCGCGGCCCGCCCGCCGTGCCCCGCTGCCGCTGCGCCCCGTCGCCGCCCTCGGACGGGCCGCGGGACGGCTGGCGCCCCGCCGCGGGCCGAAGTAGCCCGACGCGCGTACCAGCCGGTAACCGGTTCCGGTCGTCCGGATCCCGGTCCGCGGCCCGCCGGGTGGACGAGAACGAGCACTCGTACCGCCCGGGGGACGCTGATCCGGTTGGCGGAAAGCGCGCGGGGACCGTGCGGCGATCACCGCGCACTTGTCACTACTGTGACAAAGCACGCGGGGACTAATGTGCCTCCAGGCCAGTACCCGCCGGTGACTACCTTCCGGTAGCTTCACGCTGCACGATCATTGCCGGTGGCCGGGGGGCGCCCGCGAAAGCGCGCCCGGCCATCGCCGCACCACCCCCTGCCGACGGCGCGCACGCCCCGAAGGACCTGCGCCCGGCACATCCCCCGGGAGACTGAACACATGGCACTGGGCTCGCTGCTTCCCGAACTCCGGCCCGGCGGCTCCGGCCGCGTCCCCCTCATCGAGCGGGTCGCCCGGTGGGCGGCGGAGAAGCCGGACGCGCCCGCCTGGACGTTCGTGGACTACTCCCTGGACCCGGCGGGGGCGCACCTGACGCTGGACTGGGCCGAGGCCGACCGGCGCGCCCGCGCGATGGCGGTCCGGCTGCGGCAGGCCGCCGAGCCCGGCGACCGCGCGGCGCTGCTGCTGCCGCAGACGCTCGACTACATGATGACCATGCTGGGCGCGATGTACTCGCACGTGGTCGCGGTGCCGCTGTTCTCCCCGGACCTGCCCGGCCACGCCGACCGGCTGATCGGCGCCTACACCGACGCCGAGCCCGCCGTCATCGTCACCACCCGCAACGCGCTGCCGCACGTGGAGAAGTTCCTGGCCGACCACCCGGTGCCCCGGCCCAGGGAGATCGTCTTCGCCGAGGAGGTGGACCCGGCGCTGGCCGACACCTGGACCGACGAGCCGATCGGCTTCGACGACCTGGCCTACCTCCAGTACACCTCCGGCTCCACCCGCCGCCCGGCCGGCGTGGAGATCACCCACGGCAACGTCGCCGCCAACGCCATCCAGCTGTGGTCGGGCTGGGCCCCCGAGAAGCCCGACCCCGAGCTGGTGAGCTGGCTGCCGCTGTTCCACGACATGGGCCTGATCGCGACGATGGCGCTGCCGCTGGTGTTCGGCGACCACGCGATCTACACCGACCCGGTGTCGTTCATCATGAACCCGATGCGCTGGCTGGAGCTGATCTCCAGCCGGGAGAACAGGAACGTCTACACCGCCGGGCCGAACTTCGCCTACGAGTACGCCGCGTCGATGGCCACCCCCGAGAAGCTGGCCAAGCTCGACCTGTCGGGCCTGGTCACCTGCCTGAACGGCGCCGAGCCGATCCGCACCTCCACGCTGACGACCTTCGCCGACGCGTTCGCCTCCGTCGGCCTGCGGCCGGGCGCGCAGGCCCCCGGCTACGGCCTGGCCGAGGCCACGGTGTTCGTGACCGCCGCCGCCGAGGACGTCCCCCCGAAGATCATCAGTGCCGACCGCGACGCCCTCACCCAGGGCCGCCTGGAGTTGTGCGGGGCCGACGCCGAGCGCGCCAGCACGCTGGTGTCGTGCGGCCGCCCGATCGGGCAGATCGTGGCGATCGTGGACCCCGAGACCCGGCGGGAGCAGCCCGACGGCGCGGTCGGCGAGATCTGGGTGCACGGCCCCAACACCGCCCCCGGCTACTGGCGCAACTCCGAGCGCAGCCAGGACACCTTCGGCGGCGAGCTGGCCGAGCCGGGCGGGCTGCCCGCCGGGCCCTGGATGAAGACCGGCGACTACGGCGTCCTGCACGAGGGCGAGCTGTACGTCACCGGCCGCATCAAGGACCTGATCATCGTGGACGGCCGCAACCACTACCCGCAGGACATCGAGGTCACCGCGCAGGAGGCGCACGCCGCGGTCCGCCCCGACTACGTGGCGGCGTTCGCGGTGGACGGCGGCGAGACCGAGCGGCTCGTCGTGGTCGCCGAGCGCAACCGGCGGGTGCCGCTCGGCCGGCTGGACCTCGCCGAGGTCGAGTCGGCGGTGCGCGGCGCGGTCAACGTCGAGCACGAGATGGGCGTGGCGGAGTTCGTGTTGATCGAACCGGGTGGCGTGTCGCGCACCTCCAGCGGCAAGATCGCCAGGGCGGCCACCCGGCAGCGCTACCTGGACGGCGCGCTGCCGACCACCGCCGCGCGGCTCGCGGCGCGCAAGTAGCGGCGCGCCGCCCGACCGACAGCAGGGCCGCCGGGACAGCTCCCGTCCCGGCGGCGGCACCGACTCAGGAGGATCATGCTCGCGGGGCTGGGTCGCCTCATCCACCGACGGCGCTGGGCCAGCCTTGTCCTGATCCTGCTGACGACGGCCGCGGCCGGCGCGTGGGGCGTCGGCGTGCTCGGCAAGTTCAAGCAGGGCGGGTTCGAGGACCCCAAGGCGTCCTCCACCCTGGTCGCCAAGCTCGGCGCGACCTACTTCGGCAGCACCAACCCCGACGTGCTGGTGCTGTACCGCAGCGACTCCATGACGGTGGACGACCCGAAGTACCAGGCGGCCGTGATCACGACGGTGGCGCGGCTGCCGAAGGACGTCGTCTCCGAGCAGATCTCCTACTGGTCGATCGAGAACAAGAAGGACGCGGCGTCGTTCGCCTCCAGCGACCGGCACGCCACGTTCGTCTCGCTGAAGATGGCCGGGCACGACGAGCCGACCCGCACGGCCAACTACCTCAAGGCCAAGGAGCTGCTGGCCGCGCCGGGGCTGGACGCCCGGCTCGGCGGCGCGTTCCCGCTGGGCACCGAGTTCGGCGAGCAGGTGGTCACCGACATCGTGCGCGCCGAGATGATCACCGCGCTGCCGCTGATCATCCTGCTGGTCATGTTGTTCGGCGCGCTGACCGCCGCGATGTTGCCGATGGTGGTGAGCCTGTTCTCCATCGTGGGCGGCCTGGCGGTGCTGCACGCGGTGACCTACGCCGCCGACGTGACGTCGTTCGCGCTGGAAGTCGTCACGATGATGGGCGTCGGCCTCGCGATCGACTACTCGCTGTTCATCATCAGCCGGTTCCGCGAGGAGCTGGACAACGGGATGCGGGCGCGCGGCATCCCGCCCGGGAAACCGTGGAAGGCCGAGGCCGACAAGGCCGCGCGCAAGGCCGCCAAGAAGGCGTACCGCGAGACGTTGCGCCCGGTCCGGGAGCGGGCGCTCGCGCACACCCTGGCCACCGCGGGCCGCACCATCATGGTGTCGGGCGTGACGGTGTCGGCGGCGCTGGCCGGGCTGCTGCTGTTCCCGCAGATGTTCCTGCGCACCATCGGCCTCGCCGGGATCGCGACCGTGATGGTGGCGGTGTTCGGCGCGACCGTGCTGCTGCCGACGCTGCTGGCGCTGCTCGGCCCGCGCGTGGAGTTCGGCCGGATGCCGTGGCGCAGGCCCAGCGCCAAGCGCGCGCGGCGCGACCCCGACAGCGGCTTCTGGTACCGGCTCGGGCAGAGCGTGATGAAGCACCCGCTGCCCTACTTCGCCACCGTGATCGTGATCCTGGGCGTGATGTTCGGGCCGTTCCTGAACGTGCAGTTCGGCAGCATCGACGCCCGCGTGCTGCCCAAGGACAGCCCGACGCGGCAGGTCGTCGAGACCGTCAAGCGCGACTTCCCCAACGGGTCGGCCGAGCCGATCGACGTGGTGGTGTCGGGCGACCTCATCCCGCGCAACTGGCGGCCGGTGCGCAAGGGCGACAACATCCCGCCCTACCTGGAGAAGTTCCGCAAGGACCTGGAGGGGCTGCCGGGCGTCACGCTGTCGAAGTTCACCGGCTACTCCGGCGAGTACGGCGGCGTGCGGATCTCGGTCACCCACAGGTACGACCCGATGGAGAAACGGGCGCAGGACCTCGTCGAGCGCATCCGCGCCATGGAGCTGACCAAGAACGGCTACCCCATGCACATCGACGTGGGGGGCAGCACGGCCGCGCAGCTCGACCTGATGAACAGCCTGATGCGCACCCTGCCGAAGATGGCGCTGGTGGTGGGCGTGGCGACGTTCCTGCTGCTGTTCATGTTCTTCGGCTCGATCGTGCTGCCGCTCAAGGCGATCGTGATGAACGTGCTGTCGATCGGCGCCTCGTTCGGCGCGATCGTGTGGGGCTTCCAGTACGGGCACCTCGCCGGGATCCTGGACTTCACCCCGACCGGCGGCGTCGAGGCCACCTCGATGGTGCTGATCCTCGCGGTGGTCTTCGGCCTGTCGATGGACTACGAGGTCTTCCTGCTGTCGCGGATCCGGGAGGAGTGGGACCGCACCCACGACAACCGGGTCGCGGTGGCGGCCGGGATGCAGCACACCGGCAGCATCATCACCAGCGCGGCGCTGCTGTTCCTGGTGGTCATCGCCGCGTTCAGCATGGCCGGGCTGACGGTCGTGAAGCTGATCGGCGTCGGCATGTTCGTCGCGATCGTCGTGGACGCCGCGCTGGTGCGGTCGTTGCTGGTCCCGGCCACGATGCGGTTCATGGGCGCGGCCAACTGGTGGCTGCCCGGACCGCTGGCGGGCCTGCACGCCCGGATGGACCTGCGCGAGCGCAGCGACTTCTACGACGATGACGACATGCCGCTGGTCGGCGCCGCGCCGCCGCTCCCGGAGGACCAGCCGTACCCGTACGCGATGCGCTGGGAGCAGGCGGCCGTCCCGGAGGGCAGGCACGCCGCGCCCCCGACGCGCGAAGAGCCCGTCCGGTTGTCACCCAAGCCCCGTCCACAAGTGGCCCCCCAGGGGCCCCGGCGGCCCGCGCCGCCGCCCCAGACCACACCCGACTCGGCCGATCCGCACGCCCCGGCGCCAACCCCCGCCGCCAAGCCTCCTTGGTCACCGTGGGCCAACGGACAGCCTCAACCCCAACCCCAGCGCGCGCCCCGTACTAAACGTGAGATAGTTCCCAACCCCGATGGTTCGGGGTGGCGCTGGAGCACCGTGGAGGAGAACGATGTCAACTGAGTCACGTCGCCGCGCCGTCCGGCGGGCGGGGGTGATCCTGTCCAGTGCCGCCGTCACCGCGACCGTGCTCCCGGCCGTCGCGGCCCCGGCCCAGGCCGCGGGGTTCGCCAAGGCGGACACCGGCGCCTACGTGCAGTCGTACAAGTGGATCAACAAGACCGCCTTCGACTTCGCCGTCAAGTCCCCCTCACTGGGCGGGCAGGTGCAGAAGGTCCGGGTCGTGGTGCCCAAGACCTGGAAGAAGAACTCGCGGCAGAGCTGGCCGGTCGTGTACGCCTACCACGGCGGCCGCGACAGCTACATCTCCTGGACGCGCAGCACCGACATCCAGGCGACCGCCAGCAAGTGGGGCGTCATGGTCGTCATGCCCGAGGGCGCCAACGGGTCGTACACGAACTGGTTCAACGGCGGCAAGGGCGGCACTCCCAAGTGGGAGGACTTCCACCTGCGCGAGGTGCGCCAGCTCGTGGAGCGCAACTTCCACGCGGGCGGCGCGCGCGCCGCCATGGGCATCTCCTCCGGCGCGCAGGGCGCGTGCACCTACGCGGGCCGCGCGCCCGGCATGTTCCGCTACGCCGCCTGCTTCAGCGGCGTGTTGTCCATGTCGAGCCCCGGCATCCCGTCGCTGCTGATGTACACCAACAGCGGCAACGGCGCCGACCCGAACGCGATCTGGGGCATCCCCTGGATCAACAAGGCCAACTGGGACGCGCACGACCCGATCAAGCTGCTGCCGAAGATGCGCTCGACGCGGCTCTACGTGTCGGCCGGCACCACCGGCGAGCGCGGCCCGCTGGACCCGCCGAACCTCCCGCCGTGGGACATCGGCTACCTCAGCGAGCGCGCCATCGGCCCGACCGTGCGCGACTTCGCCAACGAGGCCAAGCGCCAGAAGGTGAAGATCACCGCGCACATCTACGGCAACGGCCGGCACTCCTGGCCGTACTGGAAGCGCGAGATGCACACCGCCTGGCCGTCGATGATGCAGACCATCGGCGCCAAGCCGATGCGCTGACGGCACGGCACGGATCTCCGCCGCCCGGTCCCGCTCGCGGGGCCGGGCGGTTCGCGTTCGGTCAGAGGGCGTCCAGGACGGCGCAGGCGCGCGCGACGCCGTTCTCGGCGGTGATGCGGCGGCCCAGGTCGGCGGCCCGCTCGGCGTGGTGGGCGTCGCTGGTGGCGGCGCGGACGCGGGCGGCCAGGCGCGGCACGGTGAGGGTCTTGAACGGCAGCGGCGCGGGGCCCGCGCCGAGGGCGTGCACCCGCTCGCCCCAGTAGGGCTGGTCGCCGAAGAACGGGCACACCACCGTGGGCACGCCCGCGCGCAGCCCGGCGGCGGTCGTGCCCGCGCCGCCGTGGTGGACGACGGCCGCCGTGCGCGGGAACAGCCAGGTGTGCGGCACGTCGTTGACGGCCAGGACGTCGTCGTCGGAGGTCGCCGGGTCGCCCTGCACGATGCCGCGCACCCCGGCCAGGCGCAGCGCGGCGCGCACGGCGAGACCGGTCGTCCGCGCGTCCTTGGGCACCATGCTGCCGAACCCCACGTAGACCGGCGGCGGACCGGCGGCCAGGAAGTCGGCCAGCTCCGCCGGCGGCTCCCACTCGGGCTCCTCCAGGAACCAGTAGCCGGTCAGGTGCACGTTGCCGGGCCAGTCGGCGGGCCGGGGCACCACGGCCGGGCTGAAGCAGGCCAGCACGGGCGGCCCGGCGCGCTGCACCTGCCGCATCGGCCCGCGCAGCGGCAGCGCGGGCAGGCCCAGCGCGTCGCGCCGCCACGGGTTGATGAACGGCCGGGACAGCTGCCAGGCGATCTGCTCGACGGCGGCGAAGCTCGCCCGGTTGGCCCACGGCCCCAGCGCGCCCGCCTGCGGCACGAACGGGTGCGGGAACGCCCCGGTCGGCTGGCTCGGCTGGAAGTGGACCAGCGCCCACGGCACGCCGAGGTGCTCGCCGATGTGTCCGGGCAACAGGCCCAGCGTGGGGCCGAGCAGCAGGTCGGCGTCCTTGCAGGCGTCCAGGCACTCGGTCAGCAGGCGTTCGGCGAGCGGCCCGAGGATGCGCCGGAAGCCGCCGAGGAACTTCACCGGGTTGCGGCCCCCGGCCAGCAGCTCCTGGCCCTCGGGGGAGTCGAGGATCTCGGTGGGGTCGGCGGTGAGCGGCGCGAGCTCCAGCCCGGCGCGGTGCGCGAGCGGCGCGTACCGGGCGCTGGCGACCAGGCGCACGTGGTCGCCGCGGGCGCGCAGGGCGCGGCCGAGGGCGAGGCAGGGCTGGATGTCGCCGCGCGACCCGGCGGCGAAGATGACGACGGTGCGGCCGCCGCGCGCGGGGGAGACGGCGGGCGTCGGGTCCTGCGCCGGACCGGACGTCGGGTCCTGCGCAGGATCAGGCGTCGGTTCCTGCGTCGGGCCGGGCGCAGGGGCGGGCGTCGTCGGGCCGGGCGTCGGGTCGGTCACGGTGCGGTCCTCACCAGGCGTCGTTGCGTGGACGCCCGGGATCGTCCTGGGGCGGGGCGTCGTCGGGGGTGTAGGGGCGGTACCAGCCCTCGGGCGGAGGCGGCGGCCACTGCTCCTCGGACCCGGCCGGGGCGTCGTCGCGGGGAGGGGCGTCACGGGGCGGAGCGCTGCGCGGAGGGCCGTTGCGGGGAGAGGTGCTGCGCGGCGTGCCGTCGTAGGGGATGCCGTCGTAGGGGGTGACGCGGCTGCTCATCGCGTGTTCCAGGTGCGGGGCCGGCAGCACCGACTCGGGCTGGCCGTGCGGCTGGGGTTGCGCCACCGGCAGCGGCTGCACGCTCGGCACCGGCTCCAGCGGCGCGGGCTCCTGCCCCGCCTCCTGCGCGGCCTTCTCGGCGGCGGCAGCGGCGGCGGCCGCGCGGC
The DNA here is from genome assembly GCF_001552635.1 of Actinomadura hibisca NBRC 15177. Classification (GTDB taxonomy): domain Bacteria; phylum Actinomycetota; class Actinomycetes; order Streptosporangiales; family Streptosporangiaceae; genus Spirillospora; species Spirillospora hibisca. The sequence continues at coordinate 28,298 of NZ_BCRO01000122.1, forward strand.
GGGCGCGGCGGTTGTGCTTGGGCCCCATCCAGCCGCGCTTGCTGGGCAGCGTCAGCCCGCTGATCAGGCCGCCGACCAGCACCAGGGCCGCGCCCAGGATCAGGCCCGAGGCGGTGCCGCTGCGGAAGGACTCCAGCTCCTGCGCGGTCGCCTTCGGGCCCGGGATGTCGTGGATGAGCAGGCCGACGATCGCGATGCCGAACGCGCCCGACGCCTCGCGGATCACGTTGATGATGCCGCTGGCCACGCCCGCCTGGTGCTCGGGCACGGCCTTCAGCACGTACATCACCAGCGGCATGCACATCGCCGACCCGAACCCGACGATCAGCACGCCCGGCATCAGGTCGGCGAACTGGTCCTCGCGCCGGATCATCGAGAACAGCACCATGCCGCCCGCCATCAGCGTCATGCCGCCGCCGATCGCGATGCGCGGGCCGAGCCGGGCCGCCAGCCAGAACGACACCGGCGTCATCACCATGACCATGATCGCCGGGGGCAGCAGCACCAGCCCGGCCTTGGCCGGGGAGAAGCCGAGGAAACGTTGCAGGAAGGTGGCGGCGTAGAAGATCATGCCGTTGAAGCCGATGCCCCACATCATCTGCGACAACAACCCGCCGACGAACACCCGGTTGCGGAAGAAGCGCAGGTTCATCATCGGGTCGGGCGCCCAGGTCTCCACCACCACGAAGCAGACCAGCGCGATCACCGCCAGCGCGAACACCGACACCACCGACGGGTCGGTCCAGCCGAACTTGCGGCCCGCCTCCAGCGCGTAGATCAGCGCGAAGAGCATGGTGGCCGAGATCAGCACGCCGGGCAGGTCCACCCGGGCGTTGCGGTTCTCGCCCCGGGCGGTCAGCACCACGGTGCCCAGCATGATCACCAGCAGGCCGGGCAGGATGTTGATCAGGAAGATCCAGCCCCAGTGCCAGTGCTGCACGATGATGCCGCCGATGGTGGGGCCGAGCGCGGTCGCGCCGCCCGCCGCGCCGACCCACACGATCATGCCGAGCGAGCGCTGCTTGTCGGTGCGGCCGACGGTGATCATGACCTGGGTGGCCGGCAGCGCCAGCGCCGCGCCGCCGCCCTGCACGATGCGGCCGACGATGAGCACCGCCTCGTCGGGGGCCAGCCCGCACACCGCCGACGCCGCGGTGAAGATCGTCATTCCGCTGACAAAAGTGGTGCGGCAGCCGTAGATGTCGGTGAGCCGGCCGCCGGCGATCATCAGGCAGGAGAACATCAGGATGTAGCCGGTGGCCACCCATTCCTGCGCGCCCTTGGACATGCCGAGGTCGGCCACCATCGTGGGCAGCGCGTTGGCGACCACCGTGTTGTCCATGGTGATCATGAATGCGCTGACGGCGACCACCGCCAGCGCCCATCGGTATCGGCCCCGGGTCAAGTCCCTGTGCGGCGGGGCCCCCGGCCGGCCGGGCGATCCGCCGCTTCCCCCTATAAGCGTGAGTGGATATTGTTACGATTCGTTGGTCACCGGTCACCCGTCCCCACTTCCGGACAGGGAACCTCAACTATCCCATCAGGCCACACCGGTTACTCCCGAGTCTTGTCATCCCCGTGACAAGTAGCGGACGAGAAAAGTGGTCTGGATGCGCATCGTGAGACGGTCAAAGTAGGACATCGTGGTCCCTCGTCTTCGAACGATCCCGGTTTCATTGGGGGAACCCCGCGCATGCACAGCAGCAACGATCGTTCCGGAGTCGCGCAGGACGAGCAGCCGCCCATCACCGAGGACGCGCTCCGCCGGCACCTGGTCGAGGAGATCGCGCGCCGCTCGCGGACGGCCGCCGCCGACATCGACCCCGACCGCCCCCTGGAGGAGTTCGGCCTCGCCTCCCGGGACGCGGTGGCGATCGCGGGCGACCTGGAGCAGATGCTCGGCCGCTCGCTGCCCGCGACCCTGGTCTGGGAGTACCCCACGATCAACAAGCTGTCGGCGGCGCTGGCCTCGGGCGCCGACCGCGCGCCCGTCCGCGCCGCCGAGCACGCCCCCGCCGGTTCCCCCGCCGGCTCCGGCGCGCGCCCCGCCCCCTCCGACGAGCCCATCGCCGTCATCGGCGTCGGCTGCCGCTTCCCCGGCGGCGAGCGCGACCTGACCGGCCCGGCCGACTACTGGAACTTCCTCACCGGCCGCGGCGACGCCGTCCGCGAGGTGCCCGGCGGCCGCTGGGACGCCTTCGACGACGGTTCCCCCGAGGTCGGCGACCTGCTGGCCCGCACCACCCGGCTCGGCGGCTTCCTCGACGACGTCGCCGGGTTCGACGCCCAGTTCTTCGGCATCACCCCGCGCGAGGCCGCGGTCATGGACCCGCAGCAGCGCCTGGTGCTGGAGGTCGCCTGGGAGGCGTTCGAGCACGCGGGCATCGGCCCGGCGTCGTTGCGCGGCAGCCGCACCGGCGTGTTCGTCGGGGTGTCGGCGCCCGAGTACGCCGCCTTCACCGCCTCCGACCTGGCCTCGCTGGAGGCGTTCACCGCGACCGGCGCGGCGCTCAGCATCATCGCCAACCGCCTGTCCTACCTGCTGGACCTGCGCGGCCCGTCCATGATCGTCGACACCGCGTGCTCGTCGTCGCTGGTCTCCACGCACCTGGCGGTGCGGGCGCTGCGCGACGGCGAGGCCGACGTGGCGCTGGCGGGCGGCGTGAACGTGCTGCTGTCGCCGACCGTCACGATGACCTTCGACCTGGCGGGCGGCACCGCCGCCGACGGCCGCTGCAAGCCGTTCGACGCCTCCGCCGACGGCATGGTGCGCGCGGAGGGCTGCGGCGCGGTCGTGCTGAAGCGCCTGTCGGACGCGGTCCGCGACGGCGACCGCGTGCTCGCGCTGGTCAGGGGCTCGGGCGTCAACTCCGACGGCCGCTCCAACGGCCTGGTCGCCCCCAACTCCGACGCCCAGCGCGCCCTGCTGCGCGACGTCTACGCCGCCGCCGGCGTCGACACCCGCGAGGTCGACTACCTGGAGGCGCACGGCACCGGCACCTTCCTCGGCGACCCGATCGAGGCCAAGGCCGTCGGCGAGGTGCTGGGCGCGGGCCGGTCCGCCGACGCGCCGCTGCTGGTCGGCTCGGCCAAGTCCAACCTCGGCCACATGGAGTCGGCCGCCGGGGTCGCCGGGCTGATCAAGGCGGTGCTGGCGCTGCACCACCGGGTGATCCCGCCGAGCGCCCACTACAAGGAGCCCAACCCGCACATCCCGTTCGACGACCTGCGGTTGCGGGTCGTCGCCGACGAGACGCCGTGGCCCGACCGCGGCCACCCGGCGCGCGCGGGCGTGTCCGGCTTCGGCTTCGGCGGCACCAACGCGCACGTGATCCTGGAGGCCGCGCCCGCGCCGGAGGCCCCCGCCGCCCCGGTCGCCGAGACGCTGCGCACCTTCCCGCTGTCGGACACCACCGCCGACCGCGTCCGCGAGCACGCCGCGCTGCTGGCCGAGTGGCTGCCCGCGCGCGACGACGCCGCGCTCGCCGACCTCGCCCGCACCCTGCACCGGCGCGGCGGGCGCGGCCGGGCCCGCGCC
>NZ_BCRO01000123.1 GCF_001552635.1 Actinomadura hibisca NBRC 15177
GCGCGGGGGCTGCGCCCCCTGCACCCCTGCGGGCGCAGCGGGCGCAGCGGGGACGGCGGGGACGGCGGGGACGGCGGGGACGGCGGGGGCTACGCCACGTCCAGCTCCCGCCTCCGTTCCGCCCACTGCAGCGAGTGCCGGATCGCGTCCCCGATCGTGTACTCCGGCTTCCACCTCAGCAGTTCCCACGCCTTGTCCGGGTTCACGAACGCCCCCACCACGTCCCCCGGGCGCGCCGGTGCCTCCACCGCCCGGAACTCCTCTCCCACCACCTCGCGGAACGCCCCCACCAGCTCCCGCACCGTCGTCCCCCCGCCCGTCCCCAGGTTGACCACCTGGTAGGCGGCCCCCTCACCGGCCGGACGGAGCGGCGGGATGATCGTCTCGAAGCGGTCGAACGCCTCGTAGAAGGCCCGCGCGATGTCCCACACGTGGATGTAGTCCCGCACCGCCGTCCCGTCGCGCGTCGGCCAGTCCACACCCGTGATCGTGAAGGGTTCGCCCTCCTCGTAGCACTGGATCATCTTGCCCAGCGCGTGCGTCGGCTTGCTGTTCTGCAACCCCGTGCGCAGCCGCGGGTCCGCGCCGATCGGGTTCAGGTAGCGCAGCGACACCACCCGCAGGCCGTACGCCGCCGCGAAGTCGGCCAGCATCAGCTCGGCCATCATCTTCGAGCGCGTGTACGGGTTCTGCGGCTCCAGCGCCGACTCCTCCGTGACCGACAAGTCGGACTCAGGGCGGTACATGCCCGCGGTCGACGCGAAGATCATGCGGTCGCAGCCGTTGCGCACCAGGTGGCCCGCCAGGTCCAGGGTGCGCGCCAGGTTGACCTGGTAGTAGCGGTGCGGGTCCCGCATCGAGTCGGGGACCACGATCAGCGCCGCGCAGTGCACGACGCCCGCGATGTCGGGGTGGCGGGCGAAGATCTCGTCCAGCAGCGGGCCGTCCCCGATGTCCCCCTGGTAGAAGATCTTGTCCTGGGCGAACTCCTGGCGGCCGGTGATCAGGCTGTCCAGCACCACCGGCGTCACGCCGCGCTCGGCGAACGCCGAGGCTATCGTGCTCCCGATGAACCCGGCTCCCCCTGTGATCAGCACTTTCACGGTGCATCCCCTGCTTGCTTCGTGGTCCCCATGCCTCGGTACGCACAGGATCAGCAGGCGGTCGCAGGCGGTCAACGGCCCGATCGGCAACTGTCCGGGTTAGGACGCGCGTCAACCGGCGGCACCGGTCGGGCGTCCGCGCCCGAGCCTTCCCCGCCATCGCCCACCTGCGCCGATCCCTTTCAGCAAACGTTCGGCCGACGTTCGGGACGCCCACGTCCCAGGCACGGAGTACAGCGTTTGCAGGATCCGCCGGAGCGCCGCGACGGGCATCGTCGGTGCCATGCAGCCCATCCGCGTCCTCATCGTGGACGACCACGCGCTGTTCGCCGAGGCCCTCGCGGCCCGGCTGGCGCGGGAGCCCGACCTGGTGATCCTCCCGCCCGCCGCCGACGCCCGCCGCGCGCTGGCGCTGGCCGCCACCGAGCGCCCGCAGGTCGTCGTGCTGGACGTCACGCTGGGCTCCGACAGCGGGCTGGACGTGCTGGAGCGCCTGCGCGAGCGGCATCCCGACGTCCGGGTCGTCATGCTCACCGCCATGAGCGAGGTCGACACCGTCGTGCAGGCGATCGGCCGGGGCGCGGTCGGCTGGTTGTCCAAGACCGAGAGCGCCGACCTGGTCGCGCGCGTCATCCGGTCGGCCGCCCGCCGGGGCGGCTGGATCCCGCCCGACATCGCCGGCGAGGTGCTGCGCCGCCTGCTCGCCGCCGACCCCGAGCCGGGCGGCGGGCAGCAGCTGCTCGCCGAGCTGACGCCGCGCGAGCGCGAGGTCCTCCAGTGCATGGTCGACGGCCTCACCCGCGCGGAGATCGCCGACCGGCTCGGCCTGTCGGCCAACACCGTGCGCACCCACACCCAGAACCTGCTGGCCAAGCTCGACATGCACTCGGCGCTGGAGGCCATCACCCTCGCCATGCGCGCCGGGATGCGGCCCGGAACCCGCGACTGAACCACCCTCGGGCCGCCGCACCCATCAAACGACGTAGCGAACGCTCGTCTCGTTGGGCGATTCGATCACCACCGGCCCTTCCTACGCTCTGGCTGACGAAGCCGGAGGGATGATCGTGGAGATCGACGAAGTCGCCGCCCGCGTGGTCCGCACCTACTGGGCGCTGCTGCTGGTCATGCTGGTGGCGCCGGTGCTGGTGGTCGGGTACGTGATGAACGGCCAGGAGCCCCCGCACGTCGCCGAGTCGCGCCTCCAGGCCAGCAGCAGGGCCACCGACGCCGCGCCCGGCGACGCCGGGGTCAGCATCGTGGTCAGCCAGGTCAAGGCGTTCGCCACCAGCCGCAACCTCCAGGACAGGGTGCTGCGCGACCTGAGGTTGCAGCGCGACCAGGAGAAGCTCTCCAAGAACATCGCGGTCACCGGGCTCGGCACCTCGACGGTCGTGGAGCTCGCCGTCAAGGACGCCGACGCCGAGGCCGCGCGGCGGCTCAGCGACGCGCTGGCGGCGGCCGTCGTCAAGGAGATCAACGACTCCAACCAGGGCACGATCGCCCAGCAGATCAGGGACCTCGACAAGCGCATCCGCGAGCTGGAGGGCCGGCTCGGGCCGCTGGCGCAGCGCGCCGGGCGCGTGCCGGTGCCCGACATCGGCGCGTCCAACGAGCGCGAGCGCGTCGCCGCCGAGCTGACCGACCTGCGCAGCAGCCGCACCGAGCTGCGCACCCAGCTGTCGGCGGCCGGGACGGCCTCGGTCGTGCAACCTGCCGTGCTCGCGCCGCGCACCGACCCCGTGGTGATGATGTCGCTGATCGCGGGCCTGGTCGGGCTCATCTTCGGCATCCTCGTCGCGGTCGTGATCGAGATGTTCCGGCCGACGGTCCCCGGCCAGCAGCGCGTCGCGCGGCGGCTGGGCGTGCCGCTGCTGGGCTGGGCCGACCGCACCGACGCCGAGCTGGCCGACCTGGGTCGGCGCGTCCGGCTCGCCGCCCGGCGTGCAGGGGTCGCGCAGGTGACGCTGGTCGGCGCGGGCGGCGGGCCGCTGCCCGCCGAGCTGGTGTCCAGGATCGCGGCGGCGGTGTACGGGGACGCCACCAAGGTCGTCCCCCCGCGCGCCTCGACCGGCAAGGTCACCGACGACGGCAGCAGCGGCGGCAAGGACGACAACGTCAACCACAGCGGCCCCACCGGCGGCAAGGGCACGTCCGTAGTACGCGCGAGCGCTCCCGGCACCGCCGTGATGACCAAGAAGTCCGGCGAGGCGGTGTCGCCCACCGACGTCACCATGCCGGTCCCCCTGCCGTCCCGCGCGACGTGCCACGTGCACGCCTTCGCGGACCTCGACCCGGGCGCCGACGACGAGGTCGGCGTGGTCGCGGTGGCGGGCCCGGTGACCCCGGTCGCCGGGCTGGACTCGGTGCGCGACCTGGTGGCCGCGTCCGGCTGGCCGCTGCTCGGAGTCGTCGCCACCTCCCGCAAGATCAAGGGGTAAGAGGGGTAACCAGGCCATGAGCGAGCAGACCACGATTCCCTTCAACATCACCTCGTTCGCCGGCGAGACCGCCGACGCGCTGGTGAAGGTCCTGGACTCCGGGTGGGTCACCACCGGCCCGCAGACCGCCGCCTTCGAGCAGGACTTCGCCGACTATCTGGGCGCCGCGCACGTGATCGCCGTCGCCTCCTGCACCACCGCGCTGGAGTTGTGCCTGCGCGCGCTCGACCTGCCGCCCGGCTCGGCGGTGCTGACGCCGAGCCTGACGTTCTGCGGCGCGATCAACGCGATCCTGCACGCCGGGCACCGCCCCGTCCTGGTGGACATCGACGAGCGCACGCTCGTGCCCAGCCCCGAGACGGTCGCGGCCGCCGCCGCCCGCGTCAGGCCCGCCGCCATGATCGTGCAGAACCAGGGCGGCTACCCGGTGGACGTGCCCGCCCTCACCGAGGCGGCCGGGCTGGACCGCACCCGCGTGATCGAGGACGCCGCGCACGGCCCCGGCGCGGGACGCGACGGCCGCCCGGTCGGGGCCGACTCGTTCGCCGCCTGCTTCAGCTTCTACGCCACCAAGAACATGCCGATCGGCGAGGGCGGCGCGATCGCCACCAGCGATCCCGAGCTGAACGACCGCGTCCGCGCGATGCGCCTGCACGGCATGAGCAAGGACTCCTGGAAGCGGTACCTGCCCGGCGGGAACTGGCGCTACGACGTCAAGCGCGCCGGGCTCAAGGCCAACATGACCGACATCCAGGCCGCGATCGGCCGCGCCCAGCTCGGCGTCCTGCCCGGCTGGCAGCGACAGCGCGCCGAGCTGGTCGCCGGCTACGACGAGCGCTTGGCCGGCACGCCCGGCCTGGTGCTGCCGCAGCGCGAGCTGGACGGCGTCCAGCACGCCTGGCACCTCTACCAGGTGCGCGTCCCCGACCGCGACGCGATCATCGAGGAGCTGGCGGCGGCCGGGGTGTCCACGTCGGTGCACTTCATCCCGGCCCACCAGATGACCCTCTACCGGGAGGTACTGGGCGCCGAGGAGTGCGCGACGGTGCCGGTCACCGATCGTGTCGGTGAGGAACTACTGTCGCTGCCGCTGTATCCGGGGCTGTCGGCCGACGCCCAGGACCGCGTCGTGTCCGCGCTCGCCAAGGCGTTGCGGGCGCGGAGCTGACGGTGTTCAGGTTCCTGCGGCGCCGCCCGCGTCCCGTCCCCGTCCCGCCCCCGGCCGAACCCAGCCCGCTCGCCCTGCTCATGGGCCGGGCCGAGGTGGTCGCCGGGTCGCGGGGCGGGCGGATGGTGCGCGGTCGCCGCGTGCTGGTGACCGGCGCCTGCGGGACGATCGGGTCGGCGCTGTGCCACCAGGTCAAGAACCTGGAACCGGCCGCGTTGTGGCTGGTGGACAAGGACGGGGCCGGGCTCGCGCGGCTCGGCCACGAGATGACCGGGCGGCTGGACGGCGACCTGGTGGCGCTGGCCGAGGCCGACGTCCGCGACCGCGCCCGCGTGGACGAGGTGCTGCGCGCCGCCCGTCCCGACCTCGTGTTCCACACCGCCGGGCAGAACGAGCTGGCCAAGGTGGAGCGCGACCCGTGCCGGGGCGTGGCCGCCAACGTCGTCGGCACCCGCAACCTGGTGGACGGCGCGGTCGCGCACCAGGTGCAGCGGCTGGTGCTGGTCTCCTCCGACAAGGCCGCCGACCCGACGTCGGTGTTCGGCGCGACGATGCGGCTCGGCGAGCTGCTGCTGCGCACCGCGACCGGCGGCCCGACCTGCTTCGCGGCCGTCCGGGTCGGCAACGTGATCGGCTCGTCCGGCTCGCTGCTGGCGGTGCTGGCGCACCGCATCTCCTGCGGCGAGGCCGTCACCATCACCCATCCGGAGGTGGCGCGGCACTTCATGACGGTGGACGAGGCGGCCGGGCTGCTGCTGGAGGCGGCGGCGCTGGCCGAGGAGGCCGAGACGTTCGCGCTGGACATGGGCAGCCCGGTCCCGGTGATCGAGCTGGTGCACCGCTACGCCGAGCAGCTCCGGCTGCCGGAGGTGACGATCCGGTTCTGCGGCCTCGGGCCCGGCGAGAAGCTGGCGGAGAAGACCTTCGCCGACTCCGAGCGCCGCCTCGCCACCGCGCACCCCAAGATCTGGGCGACCCGCCCGGCCGCGCCGCCCGCCGGGCTGCCGCGCCTGCTCGACGACCTGTCGGCCGCCGCCGCCGACGGTGACGCCGAGCGGGTGCGGCTGCTGCTGCGGCGGCTGCTGCCCGAGTACCGGCCCGTCCGCCGCCGCCCCTCCGGCGCGACCCCGCCCGGCGGCACCCCGCTGTGCGACGCGGGCTGCTCCCCCGACGCCCCAGGTCTGTGAGGTGCGCAGATGACGACGTGTGCGACGCGGGTTGTTCCCCTGACGCCCCAGGTCTGTGAATGAGGTGCGCATGAGCCCCACTCGTAAGCTCCGAGTCGCCACAGTGATCACCCGTTTCAACGGCGGGGCCGGCCAGGTGGCGCTGAACGGCCTGCTGGCGCTGCCGCCCGGCGGTTACGAGCGCGCCGTCGTCACCGGCGGCGTCGGCATGGACAGCGTCGCCGCCGCCCAGAACGAGCAGGACGTCCTGCACGGGGACGAAGCCGTCGCCAACGCCGCCGCCGGAGACCTCACCCCCGCCGCCCACCAGGCCGGATGCGAGATCGTGCAGGTCCGGCCGCTGGTCCCGCAGATCTCCCCGCGCGACGACCTCGCCGCGCTGCGCACCCTCACCCACGTCCTCGCCGAGGGCCGCTTCGACGTCGTGCACACCCACAGCGCCAAGGGCGGCGTCATCGGACGGCTGGCGGCGGCGCGCGCCGGGGTGCCGCGCATCGTCCACACCTGGCACGGCTTCCCGTTCAACGAGTTCCAGTCGCGGCTGCGGCGCTCGGTCTACATCCGCCTCGAACGCGTCGCCGCCAAGCACACCGACGCGTTCCTCGCGATCGGGTCGGAGACGGTGACGACGGCGCTGCGCCTCGGCCTCGCCACCCCCGAACGCCTCCGCCTGTCGTGGCCCTCGGTGGACGTGGCCGCCTACGCGACCGCCGCCGGGTCCCGCGCGCAGGCGCGCCGCCGTCTGGAACTGCCGCTGGGCGTGAAGGTGGTCGGGTCGATCGGCCGCCTCACCTTTCAGAAGGGCCCCGAGATCTTCGTGAAGGCGCTGGCCGAGCTGCCCGACGACGTGTTCGGCATCTGGGTCGGCGGCGGTCCGATGGCCGACGAGTTGGTGAAGCTGACCGCCAAGCTCGGCCTCACCGAGCGGATGCGCTGGCTCGGGCACCGCGACGACGTGGCCGAGGTGCTGCCCGCGTTCGACGTGATGGCGATGGCCTCGCGCTGGGAGGGACTGCCGTGCGTGCTGGTGGAGGCGATCGGCGCGGGCGTCCCGCTGGTCGCGACCGCCGTGCCGTCCAACCAGGACCTGGTGCTGGCCGGGGAGACCGGGATGCTCGTGCGGCCGGAGGACCCCGGCCAGCTCGCCACCGCGATCTCGGTCCTGCTCGACGATCCGGCCGCGGCCGCCCGCATGGCCGCCCGCGCGCGTGACCGCGTCGGGGAGTGGTTCTCCCCGGCCTACCTGGGCGAACAACTCGACGACGTCTACCGAGGGACTTCCGAACGGCCATACCGCAAGTGATCGGGCGACCGGCAGCGACCGTTCAGGAGAAGGCATGACCACGACCACCACGGCCCGCCAGGAGCCGCCGCCCACGGCGACGCCCCCCGTCGCGCCTCCGCCGGAGCGGTCCGCGCGGCGGCGCTGGTCGGTGCCCGCCGTGGTGCTCGTCGGCTCCATCGCGTCGTTGCCGATGCTGATGCCGTTCGGGCTGGGCGCGGGGCCGGGCAACACCGGCCTGCCCGACCTGGCGCTGGTCGTGCTGACGGTGACCACGCTGTTCTGGGCGGCCGGGCGGCGGCGCACCGTGCACTGGCCGTTCCTGATCCCGACGCTGCTGACCATCATCGCCGGGGGCGTCGCCGCGATCGTCAACGACGCGGGCGCGCTCACCCTCGTCAAGGACCTGTTCGTGCTGCTGTGGGGCGTGTGCCTGGCCAACCTGGGGCGCGACCTCGGGCTGTTCCGGCTGGCGCTCAAGTCCTGGGTCTACATCGGCACGTTCTACGCCCTCGTCATGATCTTCGGCTACCTGGCCGGGAACGACGTCCTGTCGGGCAAGCAGATCGACGGCGAGCGCGCCATGTTCACCTTCGGCGACGCCAACTACTGCTCGAACTGGTTCATCGTCTGCTTCTTCCTCGCGCGCGCGGCGCGCGTGCCCGAGCGCAACTGGCAGCGCTACGCCGTGTGCGGAATCCTGCTGTTCGCCGAGATCCTGACCGGCTCCAACGGCGGCGCGCTCGCGCTCGGCTGCGCGCTGGTGCTGGGCTACCTGTTCCGTCTGTTCCGCGAGGACAAGGCGCACCACGCGATCGCGACGGGCGCGCTGGCGGCGGTCGTCGGCGGCGGTGGAATCGCGCTGCTCAGCCAGGTCGACATCCAGCCCTACCTTGACCAGGCGAGCCAGGCGTCACCCTTCCTGCGCGACTCGATCGGCCGCACCACCGGCGAGTCCACCAACTCGCGCAGCACCGTGTTCGGCACGACGGTGCGGATGATCGAAGAGCAGCGGCACCCGTGGGGCATCGGCCCCGGCCACACCGAGGCCGCGATGCTGGAGAACCAGGAGACCTACGTCCGCGAGGCCCACAACGACTACATCGCCGCCGTTCTGGAGCGCGGCTTCCTCGGCGGCCTCGCGCTCATCGTGCTGGTGTTCACGCTGCTGCTGGCGTGCACGCGGATCGCGCGACGCGACGCGCTCACGCCCGAATACGCCAAAGCGATGCCGCATCCGGAGCTGCTGGGCGCGCTGGTCGCGGTGTTCCTGATCTCGGGCCTGTTCTACGAGACGTTGCACTACCGGCACGGCTGGGCCTTCTTCGGGCTGATCGCGGCCCTGCACCTGTTCGGCCGCCGGGATTCGCCCGTCCTGCGCACGGCGGAAGGGAAGGCCGGATGACCGAGACGCAGCGGCCCGGCACCGGCGACCCCGTCGTCCCCAATGACGGCGGTCGCGGCCTGCGCGGGCGGCTGATCGCGCTGGTGGCGGGCAACATGGCGGGCCGCATCGGCGCGCTCGCCTCGCTCGGCGTCGCCACCGTCATGGTCGCGCGGATCGGCGGTCCCGCGCTGGTCGGCGCGTTCACGCTGGTCCGCATCCTGCCGGGCCTGCTGTGCCACCTGTCGAACGCCGGGCTGCCCAGCGCCGCGCCGTTCTTCCTGGCGAGCAAGGAGCACGACCAGGCGCGGGTGCGGCCCACGCTGATCTGGATGACGCTCGGCGGCGCGGCCGTGGGCGGTCTCGCCTGGCTGGCGCTGAGCCCGCTGATCTACCTGCTGTTCTTCAAGTCGTTCGGGGTGTGGGTGGCGGTCGCGGCGGCGGCCCCGGCCTTCACGCAGGGCTTCGTGTCGGTTGGCAAGGGCCTGCTCCAGGGCACCGACGACCTGCGCGGCGCGAGCCTCGCCATCACCGTCGAGGAACTGGTGTTCCTGCCCATCTACCTGGTGATCCTCATCGGCTGGTACGGGCCGGGCGCGCTGATCACCGGCCTGGTGTTCGCCGACCTCGCGGCCGCCGCGTGGATCGCGGCGCGGCTGAAGAAGCGCGGCTTCTTCCACGGCTGGGGCCGCCCGGACCGCAAGCTGGCGCGCGCGGTGGCCTCGTACGGGATGCGCGGGCAGCTCGGCCAGCTCGTGGATCTGCTCAACCTGCGGCTCGACGTGGCGTTCCTCGGCGCGATCGCCGGCCCGTCGGTGCTGGGCGTCTACACCGTGGCCAGCAAGTTCGCCGAGCTGGTCCAGCTCCCGGGCCTCGCCGTCAACTACGTCCTCTACCCCGACTTCGCCAAGGAGGACAAGGCGACGGCGACCGCCCGCACTGCCAAGCTGATCCTGCCCGCCCTCGCCGTGTCGGCCCTCAGCGCGCTGCCCCTGGCCCTGATCGCCGGATCGGTGCTGCCGGTGGTGTTCGGCGACGCCTTCGACGGAGCCCTCACCCCTACTTACATCCTGCTCGGCGGCCTGGTCACCTTCGGGGTGTCCGGGCTGGTCATGGCCTACCTGTACGGCGTCGGCCGCCCCGGGCTGACCTCGCTGGCCCAGACGGCGGGGCTGATCGTCACCGTCGGCCTGGACCTGGCGCTCATCCCGCACTTCGGCGCGGTCGGCGCGGCCGTCGCGTCGGCGCTGTCCTACTACACCACCACCCTCGTCCTGCTGTTCTGGTTCGCCCGGTTGAAGGGACGGTCCCATGACCGACAAGCCTGAACTGGAGACCCGGCCGATCGACCCCTCCGACGGCGTCGCGCCGTCGGGACCGCGCCGGGCGCTGGACGTGCTCGGCGCGCTGGCCGGGCTCGTGCTGCTCAGCGTGCCGCTGCTGGCCGTCTACCTGACCGTCCGGCTGACCAGCCCCGGCCCGGGGGTGTTCCGGCAGACCCGGGTGGGCCAGGGCGGGCGGCCGTTCACCATGTACAAGTTCCGCACGATGCGGCAGGGCGTCGGCGGGCTGACCGTCACCGCCAACCGCGACCCCCGGCTCACCCGGATCGGCAAGCTGCTGCGGCAGTGGTCGCTGGACGAGCTGCCGCAGCTCGTCAACGTGCTGCGCGGCCAGATGACGCTGGTCGGGCCGCGCCCGGAGACCTACGACCTGGCGGTGCACTACGACGCGGGCTCGCGCTGGATCTTCGACCACCGGCCGGGGCTGACCGGGGTGTCGGAGGTGCGGTTCCGCGACTTCGACGTGCTGGGGCCGGGCGAGGAGGTCGATCTCGTCAACTACATCGAGCGCATCGTCCCGGCGCGCGTGGCGGTGGACGCGATCTACCTGCGCGACCCGTCCATGGCCGCGACGCTGCGCGCGTTGTGGGACACCGTGCGGCACATCCTCGGCTTCACCATCCCGCCGCTCCGGGTGACCGCCGACGGCACCGTGCGCGAGGGCCCCGACTCCCGCGCGCCCGACGGCGGCCCCTCCGTCAACGCCCGCAAGGGGGAACCCGACGCCGCGGCCTGACCGACGTGACCCGCTCGACCGACGTCCGGGGAGAAGGCGATGGAGGCCCGCTACAAGATCCTGGCGGTGGTGGCCGCGCTCGTGCTGGCGGGCGGGTTCCTGTACTACCTGCGGGACGCCCCCTCCAGCAGCGGGTCCGAGCCGTACCGGGGGCCGCTCGCCTCGCCCGGCACCCCGGCGACCGCCCCGGGCGGCACGCGGCGCATCGCGCTCAACACCCAGCCCGCCGACTACCCCAAGCTGCGCGAACTCGGCTACGACCTGGTGGACGTGAAGCCGGACGACGCCCTGGTCAACGGCGTGCCGGACGGGATGCGCGCGATGTTGTGGGTCGGCAACTTCCAGTGCGACGACTACGAGCTGTCCTTCGACGACTTCACTCAAGCCGTGCAGAGGTTCGGCCGCCACCCCAAGGTCTACGGCTGGTACCTGTCGGACGAACCCGATCCCGGCAAGTGCCCCAAGATCGCCGGTGAGATCAAGCGGCGGGCCGACTACCTGGAACGGCACGCGCCGGGCCAGGTCTCGTTCATCTCGCTGACCGACTTCCCGATGAAGCCCGTCACCCCGAAGAAGGTCAACGTGGACCTGGTCGGGCTCGACCCCTACCCGTGCAAGGGCTCGGCCAAGGCGCGCGCCGACTGCAACATCGACGCCATCGACCGCATGGTCCGGATGGCCGACGAGGCGGGCATCCCGCGCAGGCTCGTCGTGCCGGTGTTCCAGACCTTCGGGCAGAGCTGCTCCAAGGGCCAGCGCCAGTACTGGCTGCCGACCCAGGACCAGTTCCGGCAGATCCTGCGCCGCTGGGACCGCCTGGCCCCGCGCCCGCCGCTGGAGGTCTCCTACTCGTGGGGCCACCAGGGCGAATGGGCGTGCCCGACGCTGCGCGACGCCGACGGCGGCGACCACCCCGACCTGCACTCGCTCGTCCGGGCCCGCTACCAGGCGAAGTCCTGAACCGCGCGGATCAGGGGATCAGCGGGTCCTCATGGTCGGCGACCGCCGCCTCCGACCCCGCCGTCTGGGGCAGCGGCAGCTCCAGCGGCCCAAGTTTGAGTGCGGCGAACTCCATCAGGACCACCGCGAGAACGAGTCCAACACCGCTCAGAAAGAGCTTCTTGCGCGACAAACCCCGACCCCTTAAACCCCAACAACCAGGGAGAATTTAGCAGGTCGCGAACATCACATCGCACCTGACCCTGTAATACGACGGGCCGCCCCCTCGCCGGGGGCGGCCCGTCTCTCGTCAGGGGGCGTCAGCCGACCGGGCGGCTGCCGAGGGCGGCCGAGCGGGCGTTCACGCACACGCCCGTCGCCAGGTCGAAGGCGAAGTTGTGCGCCAGGCAGTGCACCTGCCCGTCGCGCACCACCGCGCCGATCGACAGGTCCTCGCCCGCGTGCGGGCAGTAGCGCGGGATGTCGTAGGAGCGGCCGCCGGACTCCACCACGATCCGCTCGGACTCGTCGCGGCCGGTCTCGTACGCCTCGACGGCCTGGAGCGCGGGCGCGTTGGCGTGCTTGAGCAGGCCCACCAGGTAGTCGTTGTAGACGTCGGGGTCGCGGTAGAGGCTCACCCGGAAGGAGATCAGCAGGTCCTCCCACGCCATCCGGCCGCGCAGCACCCCGTCCAGCCAGCGGCCCGCGGTCGTGATGCGGTAGTGCGGGCGGGCGCCCGGGGACGCCTCGCCGACCTTCAGGCCCTCGGGCGAGAAGTCCACGTCCCACACGCCGCCGTGCGGGCCGGTGACCTCGAAGCGGACCACCATGTCGATCTGGCCGAGGAAGTAGTCGCTGAGCCCGCCCAGGTACTCGAAGTGCGCGACGAAGCGGTCGAACAGGTCGGGGCCCGGCTCGGGGTGGTCGGCCAGTACCTGATCGATGAGCGCGGCCCGGTCGGCGGCGTAGCGCGCCAGGTAGGCGGGCCGGTCGGCGTCGGCGAAGGAGAACGCCGCCGAGACCGGGTCGCGCACCACCTCGCCGGTGTCCAGGTCGACCGAGTCGCCCGGGTTGAAGTGGTCCCAGCGCTGCCGGGGCAGGTGCTCGCGCAACCACCGGGTGGCCACGTCGGGGTCGCAGAACGCGCCGTCGTCCTGGTCGAGCACCCAGTTGAGGTGGGCGACCTCGTCGTCCAGGAAGCAGGGCGGCCCCGCGAACGGCACCGCCAACTCCGGCGCGGTCTGCCGGACCAGGCGCTGGACGGCGCGCAGCTTGGAGATCCGCTTGGCCATCGACACCTCGGCCATCTCCTGCGGCGGGTACTCGTAGCAGATCGGGTGCCAGGACGCCCCGGAGGTCTGCAGCGCCATCAGGTCGAGGCGGCCGCCGGCCAGGTGCCTGGCGCGGCGGGCCTGGGCGGCGGTGAGGCGGGCGTCGTTGCAGTGGAGCACCGCGCGACCGTCGGCGACGATCAGAAATGCCGCGTCATGACACATCGGCGACAGTTCGGGAATCACGGTGATCCAGGACCCGGCATTGTCGAGCGGGAATTTCTCCCAGGCGGCGATCTCGATTACCTGCCGGGAACCGGCGACCTCCGCCATACGTTGCCGGAAGGCGGGACCGGGATAGCGCGGAATGAGGATTCGGGCCCGCTCGGGCAGTCGCTCGACGACCCAGGGATCGAAGTGGTCCAGGTGCTCGTGCGAGACGGCGACCCAGTCGCAGTCGACCAAGGCGGGAACATCGAGATGATCGTTTCTCGGGTACTGGTGCCAGGCGCCCAGGAACGCGCCCGTCGGAGCGAGCCAGGCGTCCGCGAGCAGGCGGAACGCGGAAGCGCGCAGGGCGATTCCGGCATGTCCGAGAAAGGTGACCGTCGGCATAGGGCGACTGTCTCCCCCGGCCCTGCCGCCCGCACCCGGCGGAATGCGCAAGCCGCCTACGCCGTAGGCATGAAAGAAATGTCGCTCGGGCGACCGACAATCCTGTCTTAGACGCTCGGACAATGCCGGTGGTTTACGGCCGTTTTGTCATGTCCACTTCCGGTCAGTCGTTGGTCGGTTGCGGCCAATTGACTGGACAGGAACGGCGGTGCGGGTGACGGTCGCCTTGGTGCTGGTATTACGGACGGGGGTCCTTCCATGAACCAGGGGCAGTCTCGATCGTCGCCGGTGGACCCGCCCGCACGGGTCGCCACACTCTCCGGCGACCAGGACACCGGATCGGGGGACACCGGGCCGGGGGACACCGCGCCGGGCGACCCGGCCCTGTGGCGGCGCCGGCTCCGGCACGACATCCGCCACGAACTCGGCACGATCATCATGCTGGCGTCGGCGGTCATGGTCGCCGACGACGTCGGGGCGGGCAGCCGCGCCCGCGTCGAGCAGCTGCTCGGCGAGACCCGCTGGCTCGACCACCTGATCCGCCGGCTCGACGAGGACGACCCCGACGGCGCGGGCCCCGACACCGGGCTGCCCAGCCCCGAGCGGCTGCGCGTCGACCGGCTCACCGCCGAGGTCGTCACCGGGATGCGGCTGGCCACGCCGCACGCGGTGGAGTTCGCGGGCGAGCAGGCGTGGGCGCACATGGACGCGGTCGCGCTGTGGCGGGCGCTGCGCAACGTGCTCGACAACGCCTGCCGCGTCGCCGACGGCCGGGTGGAGGTCCGCGTCCTGGTCGAGCAGGGCTGGGTCGTCATCCAGGTCGACGACGACGGCCCCGGCTTCGGCCGCCGCAAGCAGGCCCCGCACGGCCTGGCCTCGCTGGGCCTCGGCATCGTGCACGACCTGATCTCCGGTTACGGCGGCAGCCTGGAGATCCGCACCGGCGAGATGGGCGGCGCGCGGGTGCGCATGCTGCTGCCGTCGGCGCCGCCCGCCCACGACGACTGGCGGCCCCGTCCATGAGGGTGATCCTCTGCGACGACCACGCGGTGTTCGCCGACTCGTTGTCGCTGGTGCTCACCGACGCCGGGCACATCGTGGTGGGCGTGGCCTACTCCCCCCAGGACGCGGTGCCGGTGCTGCGCGGCCGTCCCGCCGACGTGTGCCTGATCGACCTGCACTTCCCGGCCTGCACCGCGCTGGAGTGGATGCCGCGGCTGCGCGCCGCCGCCCCCTCGGTCGCGTTCGTGGTGCTGACCGGCTACCTGGAGCAGCCGGTCCTGGAGGCGGGCCTGGCGGCGGGCGTGCGGGGCTTCGCGCACAAGGGCCAGCAGGCCGGCGACATCCTCGCGGTGTTGCGCCGCGTGGCGGACGGCGAGGTCGTCGTCGACCAGGCCGCCCGGCGCGGTCCGGGCGCGCGCCCGCGCAGCCAGGCGCAGAAGTTCGCCCAGTTCCTCACCCCGCGCGAGCGCGAGGTGCTGACCCGGCTGGCCCGCGGCGAGTCCACCCAGGCGTTGGCCAAGGCGATGGGCGTGACGCGCAGCACCGCGCGCAGCCACGTGCAGAGCGTGCTGAGCAAGCTGGGCGTGCACTCCCAGCGCGAGGCGGTGATCGAGGCGGCGCGGCACGGCCTCGTCAGCGTGGAGACCGGCGAATGGTTGTGTTGATGTGGCCTTCCGGCCCGAACCCCTCGCCTGGGGGCTCGGGAACCGGCCGAAAAGCTGGCGAGCGCCACATCGCTTCGCGATCCGCCGCAGCGGGGCCTCGCCTTCGGCGTCGGCCCCGCTGCGGCGGTTAGTCGCTCGCGGTGCAGGGCTGGGCCGGTGTGGCCCTGCCGAGTACGGGACGGCGTAAGTGAGAGTCAGCGGGGCGGCCTGTTTCGGTCATGCCAGGCCGGGGAGGGACGCGTTACCTTCCGTTGGAAGAGGAGGTTCCCCCCGATGCCTCAACTGCCTCAACGTCGAGGCGCGCCCTCCGGCTCCGACGCGGGAGTGTTGTGCAGCCCGGCCACCTACGTGCGCGGCGTCCCCTACGAGCGGCTGGAGCGGCTGCGGACGCGCACCCCGGTCACCTGGCTCGCCGACGAGGGCGCGTGGGCGGTGTTGAGGTACGCCGACGTGCGGCGCGCGCTGGAGCATCCGGAGCTGTTCGGGTCCCCTCCCGGGCAGGACCTGCACGGGCCGGTCTCCCGGGCGGGCGGGGAGCACGCCGGCTGCATCGACATGGACCCGCCGACGGGCCTGCTGATCGAGCGCATGACCGGGCCGGAGCCTGTGGACTTCGTCACACAGGTCGCCGCCGACCTCCCCGAGACGCTCCGCAACACCCTCGCGGGCGGCCTCTACGCGCTGCTCCGCCACCCCCGCCAGCACGAGCTGCTGCGCGAGGGCGGCGACCGGCTGCTCGACAGCGCCGTCGAGGAGGTCCTGCGCTGGTGGACGCCCGTGATGCGGCTGCGCAGGACGGTGCTGCGCAACACCTCCATGGGCGGCGTCCCCCTGCTGGCCGGTGAGGACCTGGTCCTCTGGCTGACGGCCGCCAACCGCGACGAGGCCGCCTTCGAGGAGCCCGACAGGTTCCAGGCCGCCCGGTTCCTGCACGGTGCTCCCCCGCACCTGGGCCTGGGCCACGGCGGGCGCTCCTGCCTCGGCGGGCGGCTGGCGCGGGTGCATCTGCGCACTTTCCTGGCCGCCGTCGTAGATCATCCAGGACGCCCCGAATCGTCCGGTAAACCGGTACCCTTGCGTTCCAGCGCGCGCCACGGCTTCGAGCGGCTTCCGATCCGCTGGGCCGGCTGACGGCGGCGCACCGCGCCCGGTGCGCGATCCCCACACCCGTGATCCCTGGGTGAACCAGCGGCGACGTGGTGGCCGAGTCCTCGTGACCCCGCCCATTACGATCATGACCGCTTTCTGAACGTTTGCTGGAACTCAGCGTCATATCTGCTGAGTTATTCACTCGCGCCCGGTTTGTTCGGGGGCGGGTTCGGGGACCGAGGGAGACTGGGTGTGGAACTGACGAGCTGGGGGCTGCTCGGGCTGCTCACCGCCGGGACGGCCGGCTGCCTGGCCGCGACGGTGTGGGTGTGGCCCCGCCTGGCCGGGCGCGGGGCCGTCCGGACGGCGCTGCGCCCGGTGTTGCTGCTCGGGACGCAGGTCGCGGTGGTGCTGACCCTGCTCACCGGCGTCAACAGCTACTACCTGTTCTACGGCACCTGGAAGGACCTGCTCAGCGCCGCCGGGGGCAAGGCGCAGCAGAAGCCGCAGGCCCGTCCCCCGGCGCGCGCCGACGTCGCCGCCTCGCAGGTGGAGCGCAAGGTGGTGGCCGACCTCGCGCCCGGCCGCAAGGGCAAGGCCGACCCGGCCGTGAACGGGCAGGTCGAGCACCTCCAGATCCACGGGGTGCGCACCGGCATCGAGTCCGAGGCGTACGTGTACCTGCCGCCGCAGTACTTCCAGCCGCGGTACGCCGCCAAGCGCCTGCCCGTCGCGCTCTTCATCGCGGGCTACCCGGCCGCCGACCGGCTGACCTGGATCGACAAGGGCCACCTGCCCGAGGAGGCGCTGGCCATGGGCGGCTCCGGCCAGATCCAGCCCATGATCTACGTGATGATGCGGCCGACCGTGCAGGACGGCTGGGACACCGAGTGCGCCGACGTGCCGGGCGGCCCCAAGGTGCAGACCTTCTTCGCCCAGGACGTGCCCGAGGCGATCGCCGGGGCCTACCGCGCGCCGCTGTCGCGCAAGGGCTGGGGCGTCGCCGGGTACTCCACCGGCGGGTTCTGCGCGACCAAGCTCGCGATGTTGCACTCGGACCGGTTCGCCGCCGCCGCCAGCATGGCCGGGCACTTCCACGCGCTGCTGGACACCACCACCCGCGACCTCTACAGCGGCAGCAAGGAGATCCGCCGCGACAACAACCTGATCTGGCGGCTGAAGAACCTGCCGCAACCGCCGATCTCGGTGCTGGTCGGGTCGGCGCTGGTGGGCGAGAAGACCTACCCGTCGGCGCAGAAGTTCATGGCGGCCGCGCGGCCGCCGCTCCAGGTGGACAAGGTGCTGCTGCCCACCGGCGGCCACAACTTCAAGACCTTCCGCAAGTACATCCCGCCCACGATCAAGTGGCTGAGCGCCCACCTCCAGGGGGAGTGACGATGGAGCCCACCGACTGGGGCCTGCTCGCCCCGCTCTGCCTGGTGGCCGGCGCCGTCTTCGGCGTGACGCTCTGGCTGTGGTCGCGCGTGTCGGGCGGCGGGGCGCGGCAGGTCGCGGCCCGCTCGGGGCTGCTGGTGGCCACCCAGGCGCTGCTGACGGCGGCGCTGGTGATGGTCGCCAACAAATACTTCGTCTTCTACGCCACCTGGAACGACCTGCTCGGCAGCGACAAGGCCAGGGTGCAGGTCAAGCAGGTGCAGACCGAGAAGGGCAAGGAGGCCGAGCCGTCCGGGCTGATCCACCGCACCACCACCGCGCTCGGCCCGCACCGCAAGGGGCACAAACCCGAGCCCGCCAGGGACGGGCGGGTGGACCGGCTGAAGATCACCGGCGCGCGCTCCGGGCTGGACGGCGAGGCGCACGTCTACCTGCCGCCCGAGTACTTCCAGCCGCAGTACGCCGCCAAGCGCCTGCCGGTGGTGCTGCTGCTGTCGGGGCAGGCGCGCCCGCAGGGCGGCCCGTCCGACGACCGGCTCGCCTGGATCAGGCAGGCGGACGTCCCCCGGGCCGCGCAGACCCTCGCCCGGTCCGCCGGGCACGGCCAGCCGGTCATCTACGTGATGACGCGCTCGGCCAAGGGGCTCACCCAGACGCGGCAGCCGCCCGCCGGGCCCGGCGCCGACAAGGGGCTCGCCAAGCATCCGACCACCCGGGCGGCGGGCGGCGGGCACCCTGCGTCGTGCCTGAACGTGCCCGGCTGGGGCTTCGGGCAGGCCGAGACGTTCTTCACCCAGGACCTGCCGGTCGCGGTCGGCGACACCTACCGGGTGCCGCGCACCCGCAAGGGCTGGGCGGTCGCGGGGTTCGGCTCGTCCGGGCAGTGCGCGGCGCGGTTCGCGATGGTGCGTTCGGACCTGTTCGCGGCGGGGGCCAGCCTGAACGGCACGTTCGACCCGCCCCCGGGCCCGGTGACCAGCGGCCCCGCCAAGGCCGACCTGTACGGCGGCAGCAAGGTCCTCAAGCAGGACAACGACCTGCTGTGGCGGTTGAAGAACCTGCCGCCTCCCCCGGTGTCGGTGCTGGTCGCCGCCGGGCAGGACAGCGGCCCCGCCGACCAGCAGGCGTCGCGGTTCGTGGCGCTGGCGAGGCCGCCGCTGCGCGCCGAGAAGATCGCGCTGCCGGGCGCGGCGGCGACGTTGAAGGACGCGCGCCCGTCGTTGCCGCAGATCCTGTCCTGGCTGGGCAGACAGGTCCGGCCCGAATAGCCGGGGGCCCTGCCCAGGTAGCCGGGGCCCGGCGCGAGTAGCCGGGGCCCGGCGTGAGCGGCCGGGGCCTGGCGCGTACCCCGCCAGGAGTAGGGGCGATCACTCCTCCCGGGCGACGCCGGGCCGCGGGCGGCCGGGTTACCGTGCGGTGGTGAGCCTCTCCCAGCACCGCGGCCCCGACCGCCCCACGCTGCTGAACCCGGCGGCGTGGCCGGTGTGGGCGGTCCCGCTGCTCCTGGCGTTCGTCCAGGTGGCGGGCTCGTTCGGCGCGCAGCAGGGCGGCGGGTCGCCGGGCCACTGGAAGGGGCCCGACAACGACCTGCACGCCGCCTACCCCAGCACGCCGCTGGACGCGCTCGGCGTCGCGTTGTTGCTGGCCGGGCCCGCGCTGCTGCTGCTGCGCCGCCGCCATCCCGTGGTGACGCTGGCGGCGGTCGGCGCGGTCACCGGCCTGTACTTCCTGCGCGCCTACACCTACGGCCCCGCGCTGCTGTCGGCGCCGGTCGCGATGTTCGCGGCGGTCGCCGCCGGGCAGCGGCTGCTCGCCTGGGTGGGCACCTTCACCGCGCTCGGCGGCTGGCTGGCGCTGACGGCGGTGATCGGCGTCCCGGCCGCCGAGCGCGGCAGCCCCGGCATGGCGTTCCCCGTCGAGCGGCCGACGCTCGGCGGCACGATCGCCACGCTGGGCTGGGCGCTGGTGGTGCTGGTGACCGCCGAGCTGGTGCGGATGCGCGCGCAAAAAGCCGCCGCGTCGGCCCGCGGCCGCGCCGAGGAGGAGCGCCGCCAGGCCAGCGAGGAACGCCTGCGCATGGCCCGCGAGCTGCACGACGTGCTGGCGCACAACATCTCCATGATCAACGTGCAGGCCGGGGTGGCGCTACACCTGATCGACGACGACCCGCGGCAGGCCCGCACCGCGCTCGCCGCGATCAAGGTGGCCAGCAAGGAGGCCCTCACCGAGATGCGCTCGGTGATCGGCGCGCTGCGCGCCGACGGCGAGCAGGCCCCGCGCGCCCCCACCGCCGGGCTGGACCGGCTGGCGGAGCTGCTGGAGCGCGCCCGCACCGCCGGGCTGGCGGTGGAGACCGAGATCACCGGGGAGCGCCGTCCGCTGCCCGCCGGGCCCGACCTCGCCGCGTTCCGCATCGTGCAGGAGTCGCTGACCAACGTGACCCGGCACGCGGGCCCCGGCCCGGTGACGGCGCGCGTCCGCATCGCCTACGGTGAGAGCGACGTCGCGGTCCAGGTCGAGGACGACGGCCGGGGCTCGCCCCTGCTGGACGACCGGCCGGGCGGCAGCGGGCTGCGCGGCATGCGCGAGCGCGCCGCCGCGCTGGGCGGCACGTTCGACGCGGGTCCGCGCGCCGGCGGCGGCTTCCGGGTCCGCGCCACGCTGCCCACCGCCGGTTCCCCGGAACGGAGCGACCCGTCATGATCAAGGTGCTGCTGGCCGACGACCAGGCGCTGGTGCGCGCGGGCTTCCGGGCGCTGCTGGCCGCCCAGCCCGACATCGAGGTGGTCGGCGAGGCGGGCGACGGCGCCGAGGCCGTCGAGCAGGCCCGGCGGCTGCGCCCCGACCTGGTGCTGATGGACATCCGGATGCCCGGCCTGGACGGCCTGTCGGCCACCCGGAAGATCGCCTCCGACGAGCGCCTGGCCGCCACCCGCATCGTCATCCTCACCACCTTCGAGCTGGACGAGTACGTCTTCGAGGCGCTGCGCGGCGGCGCGAGCGGCTTCCTGGTCAAGGACACCGAGCCGGTCGAGCTGATCCACGCCGTGCGGGCGGTCGCGGCCGGCGACGCGCTGCTGTCGCCGAGCGTGACCCGCCGCCTGATCGCCGAGTTCGCCGCGCGCGCCCGCGAACCCGTCGCGTCCCCGCACCTGAACGCGCTCACCGAGCGCGAGCGGGAGGTGATGACGCTGGTCGGCGAGGGCCTGTCCAACGAGGAGATCGCCGCCCGGCTGGTGGTCAGCCCCGCCACCGCCAAGACCCACGTCAGCCGCACGATGATCAAGCTGGGGGCGCGCGACCGCGCCCAGCTCGTGGTGTTCGCCTACGAGTCGGGCCTGGTCAGGCCCGGCTGGTTGCCCTGACCCGGCGCCGCGGGCCGCCCCTTCGCCGCACGTGACGATTCAGCGGCGATTCCCTGTCACCCGCGGCGCGGACGTGACAGGGTGGGACACGCGGAGCCCAGGCGGGACCTGGGCCGAGCGTCGCCGACGCGGAGGGGTGCGGTGCCGAACACCACCAGGGTCCTGGCCGTGGACGACCGCGCGGAGAACCTGGTCGCGCTGTCGGCCGTGCTCGACTCCCTGCCGGTCGAGGTGGTGACCGCGACCTCGGGCCGCGCCGCGCTCAAGGAGCTGCTGGCCGACGACTTCGCGCTGATCCTGCTGGACGTGATCATGCCGGAGATGGACGGCTTCGAGTGCGCCGCCCACATCAAGGCCCGGCCCCGCACCCGGGACGTGCCGATCATCTTCCTGACCGCCGCCGGCGCGACCGGCGACGAGGCGTTCCGCGGCTACCAGGCGGGCGCGGTGGACTACCTCACCAAGCCGTTCGACCCCTGGCTGCTGCGCGCGAAGGTGTCGGTGTTCGTGGAGCTGCACCAGCGCAACCTGCAGCTGCGCGAGCAGGCGGCGCTGCTGCGCCGGGCGCTGGCGGGCGAGAACGGCGAGGTCGCGCGCGCGGAGCTGCTGCCGGCGCTGTGCGAGCGGCTCGCGCGGGTCGAGGACGACGTCGAGCGGCTGCGCGCGGCGCTCGGCGAGGACCTCGCGCTGGCCGAACTGTCCTCGCACGTCACCGACCTGCGGCTGGCGCTGGACGCCCTGGACGCCGGGCGCTGCTGACCCGGCGTCCGGCCCGTCAGCCGGTCACGTTCATGCGCAGCAGGAACGCGCCCGCCAGCACCGCGACCACGACCAGCAGCACCGCGACCGTCACGATGACGACGGTGGTGCGGCGCTGCCGGTCGGCCGCCGGGGCGTGCTGCCGCCACTGCGGGTAGTGGGTCTGCTGGTTGCTCTCCCAGGGCTGCGAGGTGGACGGCGTGGGGCCGGGGCCCGCCGACCACTCGGTCTCCTCCAGCAGGGTGTGCGCGTCGGGATCGACCTGGGGCCGCTGCCGCGCGGCCGGGCCGGACGCGGGATCGCGGCGCTCGCTGGGGCGTTCGGGCTGGTGGGGACGGTGGCTGGGGCTTTCGGCCTGGTGAGGCTGGTGGCTGGGCCGCTCGTCCTGGTGAGGCCGTTGGCCGGAACGCTCGTCCCGGGGAGGGCGTTGGCTGGGCCGCTCGTCGTGGTGCGGGCGGTGGCTCGGGCGTTCGGCCTGTTGGGGACGGTGGCCGGGCCGCTCGTCCTGCCGGGGCCAGTGCGGGCTTGACGACGACGGCCCCCGGTCGGACGCGGGGTCCTCGCGCGTGGGCGCCTCGAACTCGGCGACGTCCATGACGGTCTCGGACGCGACGCCGGGGCCGCGACGCGACGGCGGCTCGTCCAGCACCGTGGCGTCGATCGCGGTGGGCGGCTCGGTCGACGGCTCGGGCATCCGCGCGACCTGCTCCAGCAGCGGCAGCGCCTGCGCGGCGTTCATGCGGTGCATGGGCTCGCGCGCGAGCAGCCCGTCCAGCACCCGCCCGAGCGGCCCGGCGTTGCGGGGCGGCGGGACCGGCTCGGTCAGCGCGGCCTGGAGCGAGGACATGGCGTCCGACCGCTCGTAGGGCGAGTGGCCCTCCAGCGCCGCGTACAGGGTCGCGCCCAGCGACCACAGGTCGGAGGCGGGCACGGCGCGCTCGCCGGCGGCGCGCTCGGGCGGGATGTAGGCGGGCGACCCCATGACCAGGCCGGTCTGGGTCAGCGTCGCGTCGCCCTCCATCTGCGCGATGCCGAAGTCGGTCAGCACCACGCGCCCGGTGTCGGTGATCAGCACGTTGCTGGGCTTGACGTCGCGGTGCAGGATGCCCTTCTCGTGCGCGTGCCGCAGCGCGCCGAGCATCTGGAGCCCGATCTCGGCGACCCGCCGGTGGCTGAGCGGCCCCTGGTCCAGCAACTCCTGGAGGGAGCGGGCGTGGACCAGCTCCATCACGATCCAGGGGCTGCCGTCGGCCTCCACCACGTCGTGCACGGTGACGACGCCGGGGTGGTTGAGCCGCGCCGACGCCCGCGCCTCCCGGAAGGTGCGCTCGAACAGCACGTTGCGCTCGGACTCGGTGAGCCCCGGCGGCAGCACGACCTCCTTGACGGCGACCTCGCGGTCGAGCGTGAGGTCGTGCGCGTGCCACACGGCGCCCATCCCGCCCTGGCCCACCACCGAGTCCAGCCGGTAGCGGGCGCCGAGCAGACGGCCTTCTTCCATGACTAAATGGTCCCCCGTCGCGCGCGGTGCCGCCTAGAGGAGCACCGCGGCCGCGCCTCTGCTGCAACTTCCGTCTCTGGGACGCGCGAAAGCCCGCCCCGGTTCAACGGCTTCTCACGCATGGAAGCCGTCCAGGACATTGTTCACGGTCGAGAGCCGCTGGTTCCACTGCGCCTGCGGGACCGCGACGGCGATGGCGTAGGACTGGCCGTCGATGATGACGCCGCGGTCGCGGAACCGCAGGTTCTTGCTGGTCGCGGTGAACTCGATGTCGGCCGCGTTCAGCCCCTGGTGCTGGGTGCGGGTCAGTCTGATCAGGTTGTAGTTGGGGAGGTCGCCCTTCTGGACGACCTCGTCGCTCCACTGCCGCCAGTGCGCGTGGGGGTCGCCGGTCCAGACGGTGCGGTCCACCATGATGTAGGCGTCGGAGGCGGGGTCCTCCCAGTAGACGCGGTCGGCGCTCTCCACGCGCTTCGTCCAACCGAGGGGAACGGGGACCTTGTAGCCGTCGCCCACCCAGCGCATCCCGGTCGGAAGGGGCGGCGCAGGAGGCTTGGCCTGGCGGGTGCGATCGTCGGCGGGCCGGTCGCTCCGCGTGGCCGGAGGGGAGACCTTGGACGAGCTGCCCGCGACGGGCGGCACGGGCGGTTCGTCCTTCTTCCCGTCGCCCTTGCTGTTGATCATCAGCACGACGGCGAGCGCCACCACCGCGACGCCCAGCGCCCCCGCCACGAGCGGCCACAACAACTTGCGTCCGGGCCGGTCCCGCTGGACGGGCCCGGTCGGCGGGCTCCACGGCGTCGGCTCCGGCGCCGGGACGTGCAGGGTGCCGCCGGACCAGCGCACGTCGGCCGTCCCCGATCCCGGATCGCCCACCAGCGTGCCGGTGCCGCCGGTCGGCATGCCCGAGGCGACGGCCGGGGCCGGGCGGTCCTCCCAGCGCGTCTCGGCGGCGGGCGCGGGCGGCTCGCCCGCCTGCACGCGGGCCAGCGCCTTCTCCGCCTCGTCGGCGCCCGGCCGCCGCGCCGGGTCGCGCTCCAGCAGCGCCCGCAGCACCGGCCCCAGGTGCCCGGCGTTGCGGGGCGGCGGCGGCTCCTGCGTGAGGATGGCGGCGAGCACGGCCATCGCGTCGGTGCGGTAGTGCGGCGGGCGGCCCTCGCACGCGGCGTACAGGGTCGCGCCGAGCGCCCACAGGTCGGAGGCGGGCAGCGCGGGGTCGCCGTTGACGCGCTCGGGCGACATGTAGGCGGGCGAGCCCATGATGAGGCCGGTCCGGGTCAGCGTGGCGTCCCCGGCGATCTGCGCGATGCCGAAGTCGGTCAGCACGGCGCGGTCCTCGCCGGTGATCAGGACGTTGGCGGGCTTGACGTCGCGGTGCAGGATGCCGATGGCGTGCGCGGCGCGCAGGGCCCCGGCGACCTGGCGGCCGATGGCGGCGGCCCGGCCGGGCGGCAGCGGGCCGTCCTCGTCCAGGACCTCCTGGAGGGAGCGGGCCTGCACCAGCTCCATGACGATCCAGGGGCGGCCGCCCTCGTCCACGACGTCGTGGACGGTCACCACGCCGGGATGGTTGAGCCGGGCCGACGCCCGCGCCTCCCGCAACGTGCGCTGGTGCCGCTGCTCGCGCTCCTCGTCGCTGAGCGCCTCGTGCAGCAGCACCTCCTTGACGGCGACCTCGCGGTGCAGCGCCTCGTCGTGCGCGCGCCACACCGTGCCCATGCCCCCGCGCCCGACCACCGACAGCAGCCGGTAGCGGCCCGCGAGCAGCCGTTCGCTCCCCCGTGCGTCCTGGTCCCCCTGCGACATGTGTGGCGACACTACCGAGCCTGTCCAACGGAACGACATACCTACCCCACATTCGCGACTTTCGTCCCGCAGTGCGAAGTTTTCGGCGGCGGGACTCAGTCGCCGGCGGGTTCGAAGGAGGAGAAGACGGGGGCCAGCTTCGCCATGCGCTCGTCCCAGCCGTCCTGGGAACCGGAGATCAGGATCGCGTAGCCGTGGCCGTTGGCCACGAAGCCGCGGTTCAGGATGCGGCTGTTCTTGCCGTGCGTGAACTCCCAGTCGGCCGACTTGTCGCCGTCGCCGCTGTCGGGGACGGGCGGGTGGTTCCCGGTGGGCTCCAGGCGCAACATCCTGTAGTTGCTGAAGCGCTTGCCAGCGCCGGCGTGCGAGTTCTTCCAGTCGTTCAGGGCGCTGGGGCCGGGGCTGGACGTCTGGTCGATCTGGATGTAGCCGCCGCCCGGCGCGTCGAAGTAGACGCTGCTGCCCCCGTGGCGCGGGCCCTTGTAGTCCTCCGGGACCGCGAGGGAGAAGCCGGTCTTGTCCTTGTAGGAGCGGAAGCCCGCCGGGACGCCGTCCGGCTTCGGGGTGTCGGACGGTTTCGGCTTCTCCGACGTCGGCGTGGCCGAGGGCGAGGGCGAATTCGGGGGCTTGCTGGACGGCGCGCTGCTCGCCGGGATCGGCTTCTGGTTGCTCTGCTTGTCGGCGGGCTTGTCGTCGCCGGTCAGCGCCAGCGCGATGCCGCCGACCGCCAGCAGCGCGACCAGGATGATCGCGCCCACCAGCACGGCGTTGCGGTTCAGGCCGCCGGACGGGCCGCGCTCGGCGGGCGGCCGGGACGCCGGTTCGGTGTGCGGGCCCGCGTGCCAGGTCGCGGCCGACGCCCCGGCCGGCTCCTCGCCGGCCGCCGGGGTCACGCGGGTGCGGCCGTCGGTGGGCCGCTCGGCGGGCGGCTCCGCGCGGGGCGCGGGCGGGGCGGCGGGCTCGGGCGGGGCCAGCATGTCCTCGGTGACCTCGACGGTCATCGTGCGCTGGGTGTCCACGGTCTCCTGGCGGACGATGCCGTCCAGCAGCGCGCCCGCCTCGATCACGTCCATGCGCTCGTCGGGGTTCTTGCGCAGCAGGCCCTCGATCACCGGGGCGAGGCGGCCCGCCTTGTCCGGCGGGTCGGGCTCCTCGGAGATCACCGCGACCAGGGCGGCCATCGGCTCCGAGCGCTCGAACGGCGAGCGGCCGTGCACCATCGCGTACAGGGTCACGCCGAGCGACCACAGGTCGGAGGCGGGGCCCGCGGTGCGGCCGCGGGCGCGCTCGGGGGCGATGTAGGCGGGCGAGCCCATGACCAGGCCGGTCTGGGTGAGGGTGGCGTCGCCGGCGGCGGTGGCGATGCCGAAGTCGGTGAGGACGGCGCGGTCGCCCGCCGTCAGCAGCACGTTGCTGGGCTTGACGTCGCGGTGCAGCACGCCGGCGTCGTGCGCGGCGTGCAGGGCGGCCAGCATCTGCCGGCCGATCTCGGCGGCGCGGCGGACCTCCAGCGGCCCGTCCTGCTTGATGACCTGGTCCAGGGAGCGGGCGTGGATCAGCTCCATGATGATCCAGGGGCGGCCGTCCTCCTCCACCACGTCGTAGACGGTGACGACGCCGGGGTGGCCGAGCCGGGCGGCGGTGCGCGCCTCCCGGAAGGTGCGCTTGTACTGGACGGCGCGCTCCTCGTCGGTGAGGCCGTGCGGCAGGATGACCTCCTTGACCGCGACGTCACGGCCCAGGACCTCGTCGTGCGCCTGCCAGACCGTGCCCATGCCACCGCGGCCGACCTTGGTCACCAGTCGGTAGCGCTGGGCGAGCAACCGCTCCCCGGTGGTCTCATTTGGCATATCCGCGACCATATCGACTTTTGCTGACAATCTTGGACTCGGTGTGCAAGCCACATCCCCCTACCCGTACGACGTCCGCCGTAACGCCGGGGTTCGCGGCGCGGGGCGGACGGGAGCGGTCTTCCGGGCGCGAGCGGCCCGCCAAGGCTTTCCCGGGCTTGATCGGCGGTGGCGCCGCGCACGCCTCCTCGCTGTTACGTTCGACGACGTGCGGTTCCATCACGACCACCGTCCGTGCCCGGTCCTCCGTCGGCGTGCCGGGACGGCGAAGACGTTCCGGGACTCCGGGCCGCCCGACACGACCGTACCTCCGATGTCGCGTCCAGGGGACAACGCATCGTCATCGCCGGGCGTCCTCCCTGCGAAGGGCCGGTGTGATCGGCTCGCGGCGGCGCGGTTCGCCGAAGCGCGGGCCCACCGGGAGCCGGAGGCAGGATGATGGACAGCCACCGGCAGCCCGAAATCCCCGCCGTGCACGGCAGGGAAGGCGTCAAAACCGGTACAACTAGGATACTTCGACGGAGTGGCGACAGGGGGACCATGAACGTGCGGACGGGCGCGCCCAACGGTACGACGGGCCTGCTCGGCGCGTGGCGGCGCCTGATCGAGGCGGTACCGACGATCTTCTTCTGGTACACCCGGCTGTCGGGCGTCCTGTCCATCCTGTCGTGGTTGTCGTCGGACCTCATCCTGAAGATCGCCGACATCTGGGCGCTGCGCTGGTTGTACTTCCTCGGCTTCTTCGCCAGCGTGCCGTGGGGCCTGCTGCTGTTGCTGCTGTCGATGGGCGTCCGGCGGCGCAAGAAGGCGGCCTGGCGCATCCTGGTGCTGCTGATCGGGCTGTTCGCCGCCTCCTCCCTGGCGGTCACGCTGACGCTGCTGCTGGACCCGGCCGAGCCCACCCCCGTCGGCGTCAGCATCACCAGCGCGATCTACCTGGTGCTGCTGGGCCTGCTGGTGGCGGCGCGCGGCCAGTTCACCACCCTGCCCGACCGCGCCAACCGGCGCGTCGCGGCGATCGTGTTCTCGGTGCTGCTGGTGGTCAGCGGCGGGATCGGCACCTTCCTGGTCACCGTCACCGACCGCGACCCCGAGGGCGGCTTCCTCACCCACCCCTGGTACGTGCTGCTCCAGACGGTGCTGGGGTCGGGCGTCACCGGCGAGCCCATCAACGTGGACGTGCCGAGCTGGGTGGACGTCATCATCGGCGTGCTCGGCACCGGCCTGCTCATCGTCACCTTCTGGGCGCTGTTCCGGCCCGGCCGCCAGGACGCGGTGCTCAGCGAGCGCGAGGAGCTGGACGCCCGCCGCCTGCTGGCCGAGTACGGCGACCAAGACTCCCTCGGCTACTTCGCGCTGCGCCGCGACAAGGACGTCATCACCGCACCCAACGGCAAGGCCGCCATCGCCTACCGGGTAGAGGGTTCGGTCTCGCTGGCCAGCGGCGACCCGCTCGGCGACCCCGAATCCTGGGACCAGGCCATCGAGACCTGGCTCGCCGAGTGCCGCGCGCACGCCTGGATCCCGGGCGCGGTCAGCGTCAGCGAGCGCGCCGCGCACAGCTACCGGCGGCACGGCTTCGACGCGATCGAGCTGGGCGACGAGGCGATCATCGACCTGACCGACTTCAACCTGGACGGCCGCGAGATGCGCCAGGTGCGGCAGGCCGTGCGGCGCGTCGAGCGCGCCGGATACACCGTGCGCATCCGCCGTCACTCGCAGATCCCCGACTGGGAGATGGCCAAGCTGATCCGCAGCGCCGACGCCTGGCGCGGCGAGGAGACCGAGCGCGGCTTCTCGATGGCGCTAGGCCGTCTGGGCGACCCGACCGACGGGCGCTGCGTGATGGTGGAGGCGTTCGACTCGGCGGGCGAGCTGCGCGGCCTGCTGAGCTTCGTGCCGTGGGGACGGTCGGGCCTGTCGCTGGACCTGATGCGCCGCGACCGCGCCGCCGAGAACGGCCTCAACGAGTACATGGTCGCCAAGCTCGCCGAGAAGGCCGCCACGGTCGGCGCGCAGCAACTCTCGCTGAACTTCGCGATGTTGCGCTCGGCGTTCGAGCGCGGCTCGCAGATCGGCGCGGGCCCGGTGGCGCGGCTGTACTACCGCTTCCTGTCGTTCGCCTCGAAGTTCTGGCAGCTGGAGTCGTTGTACCTGGCCAACGCCAAGTACCTGCCCGACTGGCGGCCCCGCTTCATCTGCTACCAGCAGAACCGCGACCTGGTGCGTCTCGGCCTCGCCTACGCGCGCGCGGAGGGCTTCCTGCCGAGCCTCAACCGGCCCAAGCTGGACCGCGCCGCGAACATGGTGCCCGCCCGCTCCCTGGTCGACAAGATCAAGGAGATCGAGGAGGCCGCCGACGCCGCCCGCGCCCCGCAGCGCCGCCTGTCGGAGCAGGAACGCGTCCGGCACGCCAAGCTCGACCGCATCCGCGCGGCCGGGCTGGAGCCGTACCCGCTGGGCTTCGACCGCACCGACCACGCCGCCGACATCCGCGAGCGGTGCGCCGGGCTGGCCCCCGACACCCGCACCGGCGAGCGCGTCGCGATCGCCGGCCGCGTGGTGCTGGCCCGCGAGCACGGCAAGCTGATCTTCGTGTCGCTGCGCGACGAGACCGCCGACATCCAGGTCATGCTGACCGCCGACGAGCTGGGCGAGGACGCGCTGCGCGCGTGGAAGGACCTGATCGACCTCGGCGACCAGGTCGGCTTCACCGGCGAGATCGTCACCTCCCGCCGCGGCGAGCTGTCGGTGCTCGCCGACACGTGGAAGCTGACGGCCAAGTGCCTGCATCCGCTGCCGAACAAGAACGCCGGCCTGACCGACCCCGAGGCGCGGGTGCGGCAGCGGTACGTGGACTTCATCGTCAACGACGACTCCCGCAAGATGTTGCGGATGCGCGGCGACGCGGTGGCGGCCGTCCGCGACGGCCTGCGCGGGCGCGGCTACCTGGAGGTCGAGACGCCGATGCTCCAGCCGATCCACGGCGGCGCGACGGCCCGGCCGTTCCACACCCGGATCAACGCCTACAACATGCAGCTGTACTTGCGGATCGCACCGGAGCTGTACCTGAAGCGGCTGCTGGTGGGCGGCGTCGGCAAGGTCTTCGAGCTGAACCGCAACTTCCGCAACGAGGGCGTCTCGCAGAAGCACAACCCCGAGTTCACGATGCTGGAGGCGTACGAGCCGTACGGCAACTACGACACGATGGCGGAACTGACCCGCGACCTGGTGGTCTCGGCGGCCCAGGCGGCGCTGGGCACCACGGTGGTGGTGCGCGACGGCGTCGAGTACGACCTGGGCGAGCCGTGGCAGGAGATCACCGTCTACGGCTCGGTGTCGCAGGCGCTGGGCGAGGAGATCACGCCCGACACTCCCGTGGCGGCGGTGCACGCCCTGGCGCAGCGGGTGAAGCTGAACTTCGACCCGGAATGGGGCCAGGGGAAGCTGGTGCAGGAGCTGTTCGAGGCGCTGGTGGAGGAGGAGCTGAAGGCGCCGACGTTCGTGCGGGACTACCCGGCGGAGACGTCACCGCTGACGCGCCCGCACCGCAAGGACCCGCGCCTGGCGGAGAAGTGGGACCTGATCGTGTTCGGCCTGGAGTTGGGCACGGCGTACTCGGAGCTGATCGACCCGATCCTGCAACGCCAGCGGCTGACGGAGCAGTCCTTGCAGGCGGCGGGGGGCGACCCGGAGGCGATGGAGCTGGACGAGGACTTCCTGCGGGCGCTGGAGTACGCGATGCCGCCTGCGGGGGGCATGGGGATGGGGATCGACCGGCTGCTGATCACGCTGACGGGGCGGTCGATCCGAGAGACGATCCCGTTCCCACTGGTGCGCCCGGGGACGTGAGGGTGCTCCGACCCCAAACATGACCAACAGCCCCGGCCCCAACATGACCAGCAACCCCGGCCACCGGGG
>NZ_BCRO01000124.1 GCF_001552635.1 Actinomadura hibisca NBRC 15177
CCAGTTAGGCACTCGCGCGACGGCTGAGGCCTTTGAGACAGGCCCTGGGGCCATGCCGTGCGGCCTTTCCGGCGGTCGTGACCTGGGAGAAATCTTCATCCGATACGATCCGCTGACCTTTGCTGGCAAGTGCGGTCATATCGGGAGGTTCGCGTGGACACCGGGGTCGTCGTCGTCCTGCTGGTGCTGATCCTGGTCGCGCTGGTGGCGCTGATCGTGGTCGTGCTGCGCCGCCGCCCGCCCGCCGCGCCGCCCGCCCCGTCGGGCATGCCGCGCGACCCGTTCGAGGCCGCCGACCTGCCCGCGGGCGACCCGCGCGCCATCAAGGCCGGCGACATGGTCGAGTACCTGGGCGTGCGCTACTTCGTGCGCGGCTCGTTGCGCATCCGCGAGGGCGGCTTCACCTGGGCCGAGCACCTGCTGGACGCCGACACCGCCGCCGGGGAGAAGGTCTGGATCTCGGTGGAGGAGGACCCCGACCTGGAAGTGGTCTGGTGGACCGGCCGCGAGATCGGCGACCTCAAGCCCGACGCCAAGCTGATCGAGGTGGACGGCGTCTCCTACCGTCGCGACGAGCACGGCACCGCGACCTACGAGAGCGAGGGCACCACCGGCGTCGGCGTGCAGGGCCAGGTCGAGTACGTCGACTACGAGGGGCCCGGCGGCCGCTACCTGTCGTTCGAGCGCTACGGCGGCGGCACCTGGGAACTCGGCACCGGCGAGAAGGTCCCGGCGGGCACCATGACGATCTATCCCGGCAGCTGACGTTGCGCGCCGCCCTCGACACCCCCTACTCCGACACCCGCGCCGACGAGCTGACGTTCGTGCTGGGCCTGCCGCCGCTGGAGGCGCTGGCGACCCTGGCCGTCGAGCGCGCCGGGCACCGGGTGCTGCTGCGCCTGCTCGGCGCGTCCCACCAGGTGCTGGTCGGCGCGCCCGACGACGCCGACTTCAGCGAGACCGTCGCCTGCCTGCCCGGCCACCCCGGACCGCTGCCGTCCCGCGTGGAGCGGCAGGTGGCGGGCTGGTCCTACGACTTCCGCGCCGAGACCGCCGCCCACCACCGCGACGGCGACTTCGTGCGCGCGGTGGACGCGGCGCGGCGGCACACCGAGGGCCGCGACGACGCGCTGACCGGCACCTTCCCCGGTTCCCCGCACGCCCTGACCGCCCTGGCCCTGGACCCCGCCGGGCTCGCCTGGCGGACCTGGCACGCCTACCCCCAGACCCGGGAGATCGTGATGACCTGGAGCCGGCTGGAGCCCCGGCCATGAAGCGCGCGCTCGTCGGCGGCGGGCTGCTGGCCGCCATCGGGGTGTTCATCCTGGTGATGGCGCTGGTGTCCGGCGGTTCCTCGCCCAAGGGCTGGATCGCCCGCACCTACGCCAGGACCGCGCCGGGCACCTACCTGTCGACGGACTCGGCGCTGCGCACCGCGCAGCGGATCAGCGCCAAGTACAAGCCGTCCGACCGCGCCGCCGACCCGACCGGCGTCTACCTGCGCTACCCCGACCTGGTGGTGGCGGTGCTGCCGCAGGGCGGGAAGGGGTCGCGCATCACCGTGGACACGGCCGCGCGCGGCTACGCCCGCTACCACTCCTCGGTCGGCGGCCGCTGGGGCGGTCCGGGCGGGCACGCCTCCACCTTCCGCGGCGGCGGCCCGGGGGAGGGCAAGTGAGCGAGAGCAAGGACCGCGGCGGCGCGATCGGCTGCGGCATCATCATCCTGATCTTCGCGGCGGTCTTCGGCGTGCCGTTCCTGTGGAACATGTACGACAACGGGGTGTTCGACGGCAAGCAGCCCGACCCCGCGACCGCGCCGATCTTCGGGCCGAGCGAGGCCGGGCGGCTGGTCGAGCGGCTCGACACCGCCGCCAGGGCGCAGGGGATCTGCTACGGCTGGGTGATCGACTCGGGCCGGTCGGCGCGCATCCCGGTGGTGACGCCGTCCTACGGCGGGACGTTCAGCCCGCAGCCGACCACCGCGCCGAGCGCGCGGCCCGTCCCGAACCCGTCCGCGCCGCCCGCGCCGGGCACGTCGCAGCGCTCCGCCGTGCCGGCCCCGCCGTCCGCGCCGAACCCGAACGCGTCGCCGCGCTCCGCCGCCAGGCCGCGCGCCACCGCCGTGCCCCGGCCGGCGAGCCCGCCGCCCACCGTGCCGCCGGAGGTGACCAGGGAACTGTCCGAGCCGGGCGTGGAGTTCGGCTCCAACCTCGGCGTCGGCGTCGACCCGCGCCAGGCGCCCGCCCGGTGCCCGCAGTGGGCGATCCTGACGGCCCAGTACTCCTACTCCTCGATCGACAAGGAGTGGACCAGCGGCTCGGTCAGCGTGCAGGACAACCTCGGGGCGGGCAACGACCTGCGCCTGTCCAACCTGGACCGGCTGGGCCTCACCTCCGCCGACCTGGTCGGCGACAACGCCACCGGGCGGCTGGCCGACGCGATCGGCGCGGTGCCGCTGCTGCTCGCCGAGGAGGGCCGGGCGCGGCCGGTCGCGCCCGCCGCCGGGGCCGTGCCCGCCGGGGACGAGATCTCCTCGTCCCGGGGCGCGGGCTTCTACGTCTTCACCACCATCGCGATCGTGCTGATCGCGGGCGGCGCGGTGTGGATCGCCGTCGCCGCAGTCCGCAGCCGGAAGGGCAGCTCCTGATGATCGACGACATCCTGGCCGAGAGCGGCGCGCTGCTGGCCTACGGCGTGCTGGGCGTGCTGCTGATGGCGCTCGGCTACCTGGTCGTGGAGATCACCACGCCCGGGAAGCTCGGCGAGCAGATCTGGGTCGAGCGCAACCGGGGCGCGGCGCTGGTGCTGGCGGCCAAGCTGCTGGGCGTCGGCGCGATCGTGACCACCGCCATCGTCAGCAGCGAGGACGACCTCGGCGCGGGCCTGCTCAGCACCTCGGTGTACGGGGTGCTCGGCATGGTGCTGATGGTCGTCGCGTTCTACCTGCTGGACCTGCTGACGCCGGGCAAGCTCGGCGCGACCATCGTCCAGGACGGGACGTTGCACCCGGCGTCCTGGGTGGTGGCCGCCGCCGACCTGGCCACCGCGGCGATCGTCGCCGCCGCCATCTCCTGAGCCCGGCTCGGGACCGTACCGGGGGGAGGTCCTGACATGACGACCGAACTGAGCCTGCCCGCGCGCGCCGCGCGGTCGGCCGTGCTGGCCGCGGTGTTCACCTGCGCGGCGTGCGGGCTGGTGTACGAGCTGGCGCTGGTGGCGCTCGGCAGCTACCTGGTCGGCAACTCCGTCACGCAGGCGTCGATCGTGCTGTCGGTGATGGTGTTCGCGATGGGCGTCGGGTCGTTGCTGGCCAAGCCGTTGCAGACCCGTCCGGTCGCCGCGTTCGCGATCATCGAGGGGGCGCTGGCGCTGGTCGGCGGGCTGTCGGTGCTGCTGCTGTACGCGGCGTTCGCGTGGCTGGACCTGTACGTGCCCGCGCTGGTGGTGGTCGCGTTCACGGTCGGCGCGCTGATCGGCGCGGAGATCCCGCTGCTGATGACGCTGCTCCAGCGGATCCGGCGGCAGGACGCGGGCTCGGCGGTCGCCGACCTGTTCGCCGCCGACTACGTGGGCGCGCTGGTGGGCGGCCTCGCGTTCCCGTTCTTCCTGCTGCCGCTGTTCGGGCACATCAAGGGGGCGCTGCTGGTCGGCGCGGTCAACGCCGTCGCGGGCATCGCGGTGGTGTTGTGGTTGTTCCGGCGGCAGCTCCGGCGCGCGGTGCGGGTCGGGTTGTGGACGGGCATGGCCGGGGTGCTGGCGGTGCTGGGCGCGACCTACCTGCTGGCCGACGGGTTCGAGGTGAACGCGCGGCAGGCGCTGTACCGCGACCCGATCGCGCTGGCCGAGCGCACCCCGTACCAGGAGATCGTCATCACCCGGAAGGTGGCGCTGTCGGGCCGTCCGGACCTGCGGCTGTTCCTGAACGGCGACCTCCAGTTCTCGTCGGTGGACGAGTACCGCTACCACGAGAGCCTGGTGCATCCGGTGCTCGCCGGATCGCGCGGCCGGGTGCTGGTCCTGGGCGGCGGCGACGGGCTGGCGCTGCGCGAGGTGCTGCGCTACCGGGACGTGCGCGAGGCGACGCTGGTGGAGCTGGACCCGGAGATGATCCGGCTGGCCCGCACCTACGGGGAGATCGCCGACCTGAACCGGCACGCGTTCGCCGACCCGCGCGTGCGGGTGGTGAACGCCGACGCGTTCTCGTGGCTGCGCGGGGCGTCGGCCCGCTACGACTCGGTGATCGTGGACATGCCCGACCCCGACGACGTGGCGACCGCCAAGCTGTACTCGCAGGAGTTCTACGGCCTGGTGAAACGGGTGATCGCGCCGGGCGGCCGGATGGTGGTGCAGTCGGGGTCGCCGTACTTCGCGCCCCGCTCGTTCTGGAGCATCGAGAAGACGGTGCGCGCGGCGGGCCTGGCGACGGTGCCGTACCACGTGGACGTGCCGAGCTTCGGGGACTGGGGCTACGTGCTGGCGGGCGCGGACCCGAAGCTGGAGCTGGCCTCGGACACCCCTGCCGACCTGCGCTTTCTGGACGCCGGGGTGTTGCGTGCGTCCGCGACGTTCGCCAAGGACCTGCGGCGCGACGACGTCGAGGTGAACACGCTGATGAACCCGCGGCTCGTCGAGTACGAGAACGACGAGTGGAAGGACGCCTAGCCCTCAGTCGCGGGGCACGGTGGCGCGGATTGCCTTGTCGACCGAGCGCTGGAACGAGGTGACCAGCGACTGGATCATGAGGGGCTTGAGCTTGCCGGTGAGCTCCAGCAACCGCCGCCGCTCCTCGGGGGGCCGCCCGCGCTCGCGGTAGGGGCGGACGACGGTGTCGCGGAAGACGCGCTGCAACTCGGCGGCCAGCTCGGTGGTGTGCCGCTCGACGGCCTCGTGCGCGGCGATCAGAGTGTCCAGAGGCATGGCCGAAAGCTCGGCGCCCACTCCCAACAAGGCGGGACTGAGCACCCGCACAACACCACCGGTGGAGAGTTCGACGATCCCAAGGGCGGCGAGCTTCTTCAAAGCCTCATCATCAAGATGCCGCCCGGCCCGCTGATCGAGCTCGTCCCGCCCCAGCTCCTCGGTTCCCTCCGGGGCCCAGGGCGACAACAAGGCCCGCTGCAACGCCAGGTCCTCGGGCGGGGTGTCGAACGGGATCTTCTCCAGGTGCTTCTCGACGGCGGCCAGCGTCAGCCCCAGCGCCTGCAACTCGCGGATCAGCTCCAGCCGCGCCAGGTGCTCGGCCCCGTAGAGCCCCGTCCGCCCGCGCAGCCGGGGCGGCGGCAACAACCCCTTGCCCGCGTAGAAGCGCAGCGTGCGGACGGTCACCCCGGCACGGGCGGCCAGCTCGTCCACCGTCATGTCCGCCATGGGGCTCCCCGCTCCGATCTATGTGACACCACCAGTGTTACATTAACTCTGTATCAGGACCTACTTACCCCCTGAGGAGAGCCGCCGCATGGCACGGGAGATCTTCACCGAGGAGCACGAGGCGTTCCGCGACATGGTGCGGTCCTTCATCGCGAAGGAGATCGCGCCCTATCACGCGCAGTGGGAGAAGGACGAGATCGTCTCCCGCGAGGTGTGGCTGGCCGCCGGGCGCCAGGGCCTGCTGGGCATCGAGATGCCCGAGGAGTACGGCGGCGGCGGCAACACCGACTACCGCTACTACACCGTCTTCAACGAGGAGCTCGCCAAGGCGATGGCGAGCGGCCCGGGCTTCGCGGTGCACAACGACGTCGTGGGCGGCTACCTGGTGCAGCTGCTGAACGACGAGCAGAAGGCGCGCTGGCTGCCCGGCTACTGCTCCGGCGAGCTGATCACCGCCATCGCGATGACCGAGCCGGCGGCGGGCTCGGACCTGCAGGGCATGAAGACGACCGCGGTCAAGGACGGCGACGACTACATCGTCAACGGCTCCAAGACCTTCATCACCAACGGCATCCTGTCCGACCTGGTGATCGTCGCGGCCAAGACCGACGCCGACGCGGGCGCGCACGGCGTGAGCCTGCTGATGGTCGAGCGCGGCATGGCGGGCTTCGAGCGCGGCCGGAACCTGGACAAGGTGGGCATGCACGCCCAGGACACCGCCGAGCTGTTCTTCGACAACGTGCGCGTCCCGAAGGCGAACCTCCTGGGCGAGGAGGGCATGGGCTTCATCTACCTGATGCAGAACCTGGCGCGCGAGCGCCTGTGCATCGCGGTGTCGGCGGTGGCGGGCGCGCAGGCGGCCTTCGACCAGACGGTGGAGTACTGCAAGACCCGTGAGGCGTTCGGCCGCCCGATCGGGAAGTTCCAGCACAACCGCTTCACGCTGGCCGAGATGAAGACCGAGATCACGGTGGCCCGCGCCTTCCTGGACCAGTGCATCGCCGAGGAGACCAGGGGCGCGCTGTCGGCGGAGAACGCGTCGATGGCGAAGTGGTGGACGACGGAGATGCTGAAGACGGTGGTGGACCGCTGCGTGCAGCTGCACGGCGGCTACGGCTACATGAACGAGTACCCGATCGCGAAGGCGTACCAGGACGTCCGCATCCAGACCATCTTCGGCGGCACGACGGAGATCATGAAGGAAATCATCGGCCGCTCCATCCTCTAGCCTGCGGCGAAGACGCTTTCCGCGCGATCGACGGCGTGGGCGGCATGGAGGACGGCGGTGGCGGCTTCGGCGGCCGCCGCCGTCAGCTGTTCGACGGGCCACTCGGCGGGCGGGCGGCCGCCGGACACGATGGCGTCCAGCACCGTGTGTCCGTCCGCGCTGGTCTCGATGCGCCGTACGTCCGTCCCGCGCTCCTCGGCGATCACCAGAGCGTCCACGACCCACCGGTACGCCCGTTCACGGGCTGCGGGCTCGGTGCGGGGATCGTCTCCGGTGAGGTCGGGGAGTTGGGCGGCCACCGCGCCGGCCGCACGCGGATCGAGCCGCGCGACGAAGGCCAGCATGAGCCTGCGGACCGCCACGTCATCGTCCTCTTCGGCGACGACCAGCGCCGCGTGTTCGGAAGCGTGCGCCAGCAGGTCCGAGGTGAGTTCACTCGGTGCCGAGACGTGCCCATCGAGGCCGCGTCGCGGATTGGCTTCGGTAGCGGTCAGCGATGCCGCCCTGCCGATGACGGAGAGCAGGTCGCGAAGTTCCTGAGTGAGGTCATCGCCCTCTTCCAGCGCTCTCTCCAAGGCCGCGTACATGTCGTTGTACGGGTCGCTCTCGAACTCTTCGGGCGCGACTGCCTCAGTGATCCGGAGAGCGCCGACGAAGTCGGCCATGGGCCTCAGGATCTCTTCGCTGAGCTCGTCCGCCAGTTCCTCCAGAGCGACGCCGACCGGCCCGGCACCGCTCAGCAGGAGCGCGGTGTGGGCGACCTGGTAGAAGCCGGTGACGTCTTCGGCGAGCGCGTCGAGCAGCCCCCACCCTTCCTCGGCGGTCAGCAGTTCCGGTTGCCGGACGGCCAGCCATACGGCGGCATGCGCGAATGCGGCCGCGCGGATCTCGTGGGCGTCGTTCGCCTCACCTCGCTCGACACGGGACGTCTCCCGTTCCGCCAGCGCGGCGACCACGTCGTTGTCATCGAGTTCGTCCAGGAGCTGCCACGGGTTGTTGGTCCCGCTCAGCGGGGACAGGAGCGTGGCGAGGGCAGACATGCCCGCGCGAAGCAGGTTCCGCAGCCGCCTGGCGCTGAGCTGGTCATGACGGCCTTCCGGATCATCGTCGAGGACGCGGTTCCATAGCAGCGCATGGTCCTCCATGAAGCGCTCAAGGAGGGCGTGACCCCGCATATGGTCCTCGGTCCAGCCCTCTGTCTCGTGCTGTACAGCTGTCGCTCTCACGAGCTGGAGGAGATCGGCCGTCAGTTCCGCGTCGGCTTCTCCGAGGACGACCGGTCCGGGTTCGGAGGACAGCTCCCGTTCCAGCCGTGCCGCCTGGATCAGCAGCGTGCCGAGCTCTCCCGCCAGTTCGGGGCTCCAAGCGTGATCGGCCGCGCCGATGGCCACGTCGTCGGCGTCGATCCGCGGCCGGTCGGACCGCCTGGGTACGTTCCAGAGCGACCGCACACCCGCGAGCAGCAGGTACCGGGCGGCCAGGGACTGCAGATCGTCGCCGATCAGGTGCTCCAACGGCCACCGCACCGTGGGCTCCTCCTCGTCCGCGAAAGGGGGCAGCCAGTTCTCGGCGTCGTGCGGCTCGTCGAGCGGCGTGATCAGCACCTCCGTCACGGTGTACTCCATCAGCCCGGGGCTCCAGCTCGTGCAGTGCCCGCCGAGCGCCGCGGTGGCCAGCGCGGCCTGCTCGTACCGGATGTCCTCGCCGTCCAGCACGACGAGGACCATCCCGCCGCCGGGATAACCGAGGACGCGGTAGTCCAGCACCGTTCCGCCGGTGCCCTCGTGCTCGTCCTCGGCTGCGGGCAGGAGGGGCAGCGGCGAACTCCAGCCCTCCTCCACGGCGGCGGCCAGGGCGTCCATCATGGCGGTCGTCTCGTCCGCGTCCGGTCGGGGTCCGGCAAGAGTGATCTTTCCTAGGAAGGGCACCCGACCATGCTCTCAACGGCGTCGGACACTTGCCGGGCTTCCGCGGGAATCAGCGCGGCCCCGGCCTGCTTCCGCGCTGGCCGGAGTCTCGTCCTCACCGCCCGGGACGGGATCCGCCGGAGCTTCGGGATCTTCGGGCCTGTCGAGGCGGCGCTCCGGCTCGTCGGGCGGTTCGGCGTGACCGTGCTTCTGGGCGCAGTCTCCGAGCTGGTGGCCGAACATGCGATCCGGCAAGAGCCGATCCGCAGGCGGATTCACCGCCTGAGGCAAGGACACCGGCTCGACGAGGGGAGGGCGGTCGGGCTCGTCCAGCCGCAACAGCCGGTACATCTCCTTACGCAACAACCGCGCCGACTCGTCGGGCCGCGAGCTGAGCTCGTCGCGGAACGCGGTGCAGGCGCGTTCGTCGAAAGCGTGGAGCGAGTCGTCGAGTTGCGGACCGAGCGGCTGTTCCCAATCCACGCGCGGTGCGATCGCGCCGAGCCGTGCGACGTGTGAACCGGGTGACACCTCGGTCTCGGAGAACGCACCGAGCAGCACCGGAACACCGAGCGCCGCGCCGTAGCAGGTCACCGATCCGTGATCGCCGATGACGTGGTCCGCAGCCACCAGTGCGGCCTGCCAGCCTT
The DNA here is from genome assembly GCF_001552635.1 of Actinomadura hibisca NBRC 15177. Classification (GTDB taxonomy): domain Bacteria; phylum Actinomycetota; class Actinomycetes; order Streptosporangiales; family Streptosporangiaceae; genus Spirillospora; species Spirillospora hibisca. The sequence continues at coordinate 9,155 of NZ_BCRO01000124.1, forward strand.
CCTCAGGGGGCAGCAACCGCAGCCCGTCGGCGCACCAGGCGATGATCTGGCGGCGGCCGTGCCAGGCCCAGATGTGCGGGTGCAGGGCCACGACGACCTGGTATTGGTCGGGTGACAGTTCATCGACGACGCGTTGCAACAGGTCAGAGCGTTGCCCCAGCAGGGAGTGCGCGCCCCAGGTGGAACTGATGAGGACGACTCGTCGTCCGTCTCCGGTGCCGAGCGCCCGGCGATAGGCCGTCTGGTACGGCAGGCTGGCGATCAGCCGGTCCAGGCAGGGATCGCCGCAGACGAAGGCGACCGGCAGCGCCTCGGGGCACTCGGCCTCGACCTGCCGCAGGTGTCGTTCGTGCCCGAACGCCATCGCCGAAGGCACGACCCGTCCGTCCACCACCACCCGGTGCCGCAGCAGCCCCGTCACCGGACGGTCGGCGGCCGGGCCGAATCCCGGCGCACGGTGCAGCAGCTTGCCCGGACCCGCGCCGTGCGGGATCGTCAGCACCGGCGCGTGCAACTGCTCCAGCATCCCGTGGCTCGCTGCGACACAGAGGTCGAAGGGCGTCTGCACAGCCTGCTGCCAGGGCAGTACCAGCCCGCCCATCCGGTGCAGCATCTCGTCGAGTCCGCCGGTGAAGGCCGAGGCGGGCGCGCGGGTGTAGGCGACCGCGATGCGCGGATCGCTCTCCAGAAGGGGCATGACGTCGGCCAGGCGCGTGGCGGCGGTGACATGGTGGGTGACGGCCAAGACGGTGCGGCGTGCGCGCACGGTCGAACCCACGGCCCCGGACGGGCCGAACGGTCCTCGTGGCCACGCCTCGGCGTTGCCGTGCATTCTTCACTCCTCGGCGTGATGGTTATGCCTTCGGGGTGCAGTGCTGCTTTGTGGCCGGGCCGGCTTCGGTGGTGCTATTTCCTTCTTTGTAGTCGGAAGTAGAGCGGATCGTCGTTCGGGAACTTCTGCGTGACGGGCAGGACGATCGGGCGAATCCATGTACGCGGACACAGCTCCGCAAGAGCTTCTCGTCTGTAAGCGTGCGTCAGGCTCCGGGGGGTTACAAGACGGTTCCGGCGTTTCCCGTTTCCTCTTGGAGGTGGGGAATGTGGTTCTGCGGAATTGTCAAGGTCGCCGTTCTCGGAACGGTGGAGAAAGGGCGGCCGGTTGTGGTCCGGCTAGCGGAGGATGACGCGGTCGGTGGGGGCTTCGGGGTCTTTCAGCCAGCCGTCGTGGCCGTTTTCGGCGCTCCAGCGGCGGCCGTTGTGGCGTACCTCCGTCAGGCCGTACACCTGCGCGTGCGTCGTCGCCCACGAGGCCACCGCCCAGCCCGTGCGGGAGCTGGAGACCCGGATCGCGTCCGTTGGCCGGGGTGGGGGCGGGCTCGACACTGTTTGCGGGGTGTCCAGCTGGAGGCGGCTGCCGAAGGCTCGGCGCAGTTCGCGGATCGCCTCGGGGCGGCGCGGCTTCGTCTTCTTGTCCGGCGGGAACCAGCAGCGCACGCTCGCCGGTTCGCGGCCCGTGAACGCCTTCGCCAGCAGTTTGCCGTCCGGTTCGTGCTGGGCGTAGGCGTCGCCGTCGGCGCTGCGCTGCACGCGCTGGGCCGCGTCGTGCAGGTCGCGGTCCAGGTAGTCCTTCACCTTGGTCAGGGCGTCGAAGAACTTGCTGGTGGAGGTGACCGGGTCGCGCAGCTTGTCGGGGCTGCCCCAGCCCTGGGACGGGCGCTGCTGGAACATGCCCACCGAGTCGCGGTCGCCGTCGGCCAGGTTCCGGATGTGGGACTCCTGGATCGCGGTCGCGTAGGCGATCACGGCGGCGCGTTCGGGGAGCTGCTTGCGGAAGGCCACCGCCGCGATCGTGCTCGCGTTGGCGGCCTGCTCCAGGTCCAGCGGCATCTTCCCGGCGGGGGTCCGCACCTCGCAGCCCGAGCCGTGCAGATAGGGGCGGACCTGGCGGAACAGGAGGTAACCGCCGGTCCCCAGAACGAGCACGGTGACCAGCGTGACGGCGGTCCAGCGCCACCGCCGCGCACCTCGCTTGTCCTTCGCCGTTGCAGCCACGCGACGACCGTACCGGGAGATGGCCCCACTAAGCTCAAGGGCCATGACCCAAACGTTCACCAGCCCGCTTTCGGGGGTCGTCGACGAGCTGTGGGAGCGGCGCGCCGAGCTGTCGCCCGACGACGCGGGCGCGCGGGCGGCGATCGTCGCGGCGGTCGACCAGATCGACGCCGGGGAGGCCCGCGCGGCGTTCGTGGACCCGGGCAGCGGTCAGGTCGTGGTGGACGAACGGGTCAAGCGCGCCATCCTGCTCAGCTTCAAGGTCCTCGGCATGGTGCGCTCGCAGGTCGGGGACTTCCAGTACCACGACCGCATCCCGCTGAAGTCGCGGCTGGAGGGCGTGCGCGTGGTGCCCGGCGCCATCGCCCGCTGGGGCGCCTACCTGGCGCCCGGGGTGGTGCTGATGCCGTCGTTCGTGAACATCGGCGCGTACGTGGACGCGGGCACGATGGTCGACACCTGGGCCACGGTCGGGTCGTGCGCCCAGATCGGCCGGAACGTGCACCTGTCGGGCGGCGTGGGGATCGGCGGGGTGCTGGAGCCGCCGAACGCGCGGCCGGTCGTGATCGAGGACGACGCGATGATCGGCAGCCGGTCGATGATCACCGAGGGGGCCCGGGTGGGGCGCGGGACCGTCGTCGGCGCCGGCACCAACCTGTCGGCTTCCACGCCTGTCATCGATGTGGAGAGCGGTGAGGAGATCGCTCGGGGGTATGTCCCGGACTGGTGTGTCGCGGTGAGTGGCACGCGGGTGAGGGAGTTTCCCGGCGGCACCTTCGGGTTGCCTGCCGTGCTCGTCATCAAGCGGCTGGAAGAGGGACGGCGGCATGACAAGGCCGCGCTGAACGAGCTCTTGCGGGATCACGGCGTCAGTGGGTGACGGCGGGGGTTCGTAGGGCGTTGAGCACGGTGGTCACCGTTGAGCGGTCGCCTTTGGGGAGGGGCACCGCGCAGGGGTCGGTGAAGATCTTCAAAGGGGTCCTTCCTGCAGGCGTTCGGCCGCCAGCCTGATCACGCGCTGCTGGGCGGGTGAGAAGTCGGCGATCATCAGCTCGCCCAGCAGGCCGCCGAGCGGGTCGTCCGCCTGGTCGGGGACGGGCGCGGGCAGCAGCGCGCCCAGCTCCTCGACGAACCCCGCCGCCACCTCCTCCACCTCGTCGTCGGCCAGGTCCATGAACCGGCGGCTCAGCGCGGCCAGCCGGGCGGTGCGGTCGGGGTCGGCGGCCACCTGCCCGTACATCCCGGCCATCCCGGCGGCCCACGCGGCGGGCGCGACGTGCTCCAGCAGGCGGGCGGCGTTGCGCTCCAGCTCGATGATCTCCGGGTCCACGGCGCTGGACAGCTCGTGCAGCGCCGCCGTCACCTCGGGGGACAGGCCCGGCTCGCCGCCTCCCGCCAGCAGCCGCGCCACCGTCTCGCGCTGCCGCCGGATCTCGGCCTCCCGGCGGGCCAGCTCGGCGTCCAGGTCGGTCAGCACCTCGGTGAGGTCGGCCGAGCCGTCGGCGAGCGCGTCGGCGACCTCCGCCAGCGACAGGCCCAGCGACGCCAGTTGCCGGACGCGGATCAGCCGCACCACGTCGTCCATCCCGTAGGAGCGGTAGCCGGAGGCGTCCCGCGCGGGTTCGGGCAGCAGCCCGACGTGGTGGTAGTGGCGGATGGTGCGTTGCGTCACGCCGACCAGCTCGGCGATCTCTCCGATCCTCAGCACGCCACCCATCCAACGCCCTGCCGTCGCGTCAAGGTCAAGTACCCTGCTGACATGCGGCTTGACCTCTTCTCGGACGTGGCGGACCTGACGGCGGCGATCGTGGACATCGAGTCGGTGAGCGGCGACGAGAAAGCCCTCGCCGACGCCGTCGAGGAGGCGCTGCGCGCGCTGCCCCACCTGACGGTCGTCCGCGACGGCGACTCGGTCGTGGCGCGCACCGAGCTGGGCCGCGACGAGCGCGTCGTGCTCGCCGGGCACCTGGACACCGTCCCGCTGAACGGCAACCTGCCCTCCCGCGTCGAGGGCGACCGCCTGTACGGCTGCGGCACCACCGACATGAAGAGCGGCGTCGCCGTCCAGCTCAAGCTGGCCGCCGCGCTCACCGAGCCCAGCCGCGACGTCACCTACGTGTTCTACGAGTGCGAGGAGGTCGAGGCCGAGCGCAACGGCCTCAAGCGCATCGCCGAGACCCGCCCCGAGCTGCTGGCCGGTGACTTCGCCGTGCTGCTGGAGCCGACCGGCGGCCTGATCGAGGGCGGTTGCCAGGGCACCATGCGCGTGGAGGTCGTCGCGCGCGGCGAGCGCGCCCACAGCGCCCGCGCCTGGATGGGCTCCAACGCCATCCACAAGGCGGCCGGGATCCTGGACGTGCTGCGCGCCTACGAGCCCACCAAGCCCGAGGTCGACGGCCTGGAGTACCACGAGGGCCTGAACGCGGTGTTCGTCAGCGGCGGCGTGGCCGGGAACGTGATCCCCGACGAGTGTGTCGTCACCGTCAACTACCGGTTCGCGCCCGACAAGTCGGTGGCCGAGGCGGAGGCGCTGCTGCGCGAGCGGTTCGCGGGCTTCGAGCTGCGCGTGGTGGACGCGGCCCCGGCGGCCCGGCCCGGCCTGAACCACCCGGCGGCGGCCGCGTTCGTCGCCGAGAGCGGCGCGGCGGTGCGCGCCAAGCTCGGCTGGACCGACGTCGCGCGCTTCGCCGAGCTGGGCGTGCCCGCCGTCAACTACGGGCCCGGCGAGCCGACCCTCGCCCACACTAAGGACGAGTACGTCGAGCTGCCCCTGATCGCCGAGTGCGAGCGCCGGATGATGTCGTGGCTCGGCTGAACGGCGGGACCAGGTCCCGGCGGGCCGGTTACGGTGACGGCATGACATCCGAAGAGTCCCGCACGCACCGCCAGGGGCCCGCGACGCTGCGCGGCCGCGCCCTCCCGCAGACCACCACCGACCAGCGGCTGCTGGACAGCCGGGGCCCCTCGGACTGGCTGCACGCCGACCCGTGGCGGGTGTTGCGCATCCAGGCCGAGTTCGTGGAGGGCTTCGGCCTGCTGGCCGAGCTGCCCCAGGCCGTCAGCGTCTTCGGCAGCGCCCGCACCAAGCCCGACTCGCCCGAGTACAAGCTGGGCGTGGAGGTCGGCGCGAAGCTGCACCAGGCGGGCTACGCGGTCATCACCGGCGGCGGTCCGGGCATCATGGAGGCCGCCAACAAGGGCTGCGACGACGACGGCGGCCTGTCGGTGGGCCTCGGCATCGAGCTGCCGTTCGAGCAGAGCATGAACGAGTACATCGACATCGGGCTGGAGTTCCGTTACTTCTTCGTGCGGAAGACGATGTTCGTGAAGTACTCGCAGGCGTTCGTGGTGCTGCCGGGCGGCTTCGGCACGCTGGACGAGCTGTTCGAGGCCATCACGCTGGTGCAGACCAAGAAGATCACCCGGTTCCCGATCGTGCTGATGGGCACCGAGTTCTGGGGCGGCCTGGTCGAGTGGATCAAGGCGACGATGCTGACCGGCGGCAAGATCGCCGAGGCCGACCTCGACCTGTTCCACCTCACCGACGACCCCGACGAGGCCGTCCGGCACATCGTCGAGGCCCACGAGCGGGAGGCCCGGCGCAAGGAAGAGGAGGCCGCGGTCGAGGCCACGGCCGAGGCCGCCGGTACCTGAGCCGCCTTCTGGCCGGGGCGGCGGGGATCAGGGGAGGTCGTCCCAGAAGTTGTGGGTCTCGTAGCGTGCGATCGCCCCGGCCAGGTACTCCACGAACAGCGCCGCGCCCTCGTCCAGGTCGAGTTGCGCGAACCGCACCCGGGCGAGGCTCGCGCGCAGTTCCTCGTCCGGGCCGCTGCCCTGCACCTCCAGGATGCCGCCGTCCTCGTCCAGGGTGCAGGTCAGCCCGTGCGGCGCGCACGGGACCAGGATCGCCGCCACGCGCCGCCTGCCCCGTCGCGGCGCGACCAGGTCCGGCAGGTCGCGCTGCACGTCGCACTTGGTGAACGACAGCAGGATCAGGTACGGCGACGGGCCGTCGCCCTCCTCGATCCGCGCCCGCTCGTCGCACAACACGCGCAGCGCCTCCGCGTGCGTGGACAGCGCCCGGAACTCGCGCGGGCCCGGCACCCGGAACCGGCCGATCGGCAGGCCGGTCAGCAGCGACAGGTCCGCGCCCGCGCCAATGATGCGCACGTCCGGGCAGGACTCCTCCGACAGCAGGCCCGCCAGCAGCGCGTACATGGCCCGCGGCGCGCCCCGCCCCGCGACCCCCAGCTCCCCGAGGGCGAACAGGTCGATGCCGACCTCTCCGCCGTCTCTGCCCGGGAGCACGAGCTCTCCGGCGTCGGTGAGTCTCGGGAGAGTATCGGTACCCAACGCTTCCCCTCAGATGGCTCCGTCGTCCAGGTGGGCCACCAACGATGACGCTATCGAGGAAGGGAGTCAACGGAGAGTGAGCAACCTGCGACCGGTGGGACTCGGGACGGGTCAGCGGCGCACGACGCCGGTCCCCGCCTCCCACCGGTAGAACTCGCGGGCCATGGCGTCGGCGGGCGAGCGCCACGTCTTCGGGTCGTACGCCTGGACGTGACCGGACAGCTGGCGGCTCAGCCGGACGAACTCGGGGTGTTCGTGGATGCCGTTCAGCGTCCTGTCCGTGCTCTCCTCCACCTCCGTCAGGTGGAAGTACAGGCCGTGGAACGACAGCAGGCTGCGGCTGACCGTCCCGGCCACCTCCGGCAGCTCGGTGCCCTCGTCGGACTCGGCGAACAGGCGCGCCACCTCCTTCTCCGACGAGGGGGACATGCGGGCGACGATCAGGAACCTGTCCATGGGAACCATCCCTCGGTCGGGGCTGTGAGCCGGTAGCCGCAGAGTGTGGTCACCGCAGCTCGGGGGCCGCTCGAAGGACGGTGGAGCGAGCCCGCGTTGAGCCCGCTTCGAGGCGTCCTTGCAAGCCTGGCGTATGCCCTCCTCGAAGGATGCCCCGACCGTCGACCCCCGCCCCGACGTCACGCCGGCCTTCCCGTTCCGGCCGGACGACCCCTTCCAGCCGCCGTGCGAGCACGCGCGCCTGCGCGCGTCCGACCCGGTCGCCAAGGTGGTGCTGCCGACCGGCGACCACGCGTGGGTCGTGACGCGCTACGCCGACGTCCGGTTCGTCACCTCGGACCGGCGCTTCAGCAAGGAGGCGGTGACCCGGCCGGGCGCGCCGCGCCTGATCCCGATGCAGCGCGGCTCCAAGTCGCTGGTCATCATGGACCCGCCCGAGCACACGAGGATGCGCAAGATCGTGTCTCGCGCGTTCACCGCCCGTCGTGTGGAGGGGATGCGCGCGCACGTGCGCGACCTGACGTCGGGGTTCGTGGACGAGATGGTCGAGCACGGCCCGCCCGCCGACCTGATCGCGCACCTGGCGCTGCCGCTGCCGGTCACCGTCATCTGCGAGATGCTGGGCGTTCCGCCGGAGGATCGGCCGCGCTTCCAGGACTGGACCGACCGGATGCTCACCATCGGCGCGCCCGCTCTCGCGCAGGCCGACGAGATCAAGGCCGCGGTCGGGCGGCTGCGCGGCTACCTCGCCGAGCTGATCGACGCCAAGACGGCCGCGCCCGCCGACGACCTGCTGTCGTTGCTGAGCCGCGCGCACGCCGACGACGGCCTCAGCGAGGAGGAACTGCTCACCTTCGGCATGACGCTGCTGGCGGCGGGTTACCACACCACCACGGCGGCGATCACGCACTCGGTCTACCACCTGCTGCGCGAGCCGTCGCGGTACGCGCGGCTGCGCGAGGACCCGTCGGGTATCCCGGCGGCCGTTGAGGAACTGCTACGGTACGGGCAGATCGGCGGCGGCGCGGGCGCGATCCGCATCGCGGTCGAGGATGTGGAAGTCGGCGGCACCCTCGTGCGCGCGGGCGAGGCGGTCATCCCGCTTTTCAACGCCGCCAACCGCGATCCGGAGGTGTTCGCCGATCCCGAGGAACTCGACCTCGGCCGTACCGACAACCCGCACATCGCGCTCGGCCACGGCATCCACTACTGCCTGGGCGCGCCGCTCGCCCGGCTGGAGCTTCAGGTCGTGCTGGAGACGCTGGTGGAGCGGACGCCCGCGCTGCGTCTCGCTATCGACGATGCCGACATCACCTGGCGGCCCGGCTTGGCGTTCGCGCGGCCGGACGCGCTGCCCATCGCCTGGTAGGCACGGATGTGAAAGGGCCCGGCACGCCATGCGCGTGCCGGGCCCTTCGTTGTTCTTACAGGGCGTGCACCACTTCGTAGAAATCGAAGCCGCGCCCCGAGGAGGTGTCCCGGAACGGGCGCAGGCCGGACGTCTGGCCCTTGTGCGCCGGGCCCTGCTCCCATTCCTGGAACCGCGCGGCGTCGCTCCACAGGCTCAGCACCGCGAACCGTCCCTCGTCGAGCGTGGACGCCAGCAGCTCGCTGCCGAGCAGGCCGGGCGTCCCGCGCAGTTCCTCGCAGACCAGCTTGTACGCCTGGACGACGGCCTCGGGGTCGTCGCCCGGAGCCTGGTAGCGGACCAGGACCCGCACCTGCCCGGCCGTCACCGGACCGGCTCCGCCGCCGCGCGGCCGAGGTCGTGCACGACCTTCATCGTCGCCATGCTGCCCTTCACCCGGTACGGGTGCAGCTTGCGGCGGTGCTCGACGTGGCCGTCGCTGCGCTCGAACTCGCGGAACCGCGCCTCGTCGATCCAGTCGCTCATGATGTAGTAGACGCTCTCCTCGTCGTCGCTGCGCAGCAGCCACTGGCCGAGGTTGGCGGGGTTGCCGCTGACGGTGTCGCCGACCGAGTACCAGACCCGCTCGAACTCCGCCTCCCTGCCCGGGACGATCTCCATCCGGAGCATCACCCGGAACACCGGGCCGCTGTCGGCCATGGTCACATCCCCCCGTCCACGTTGACGGTCTCGCCGGTGACGTAGCGCGCGCCGGGACCGGCGAGGAACAGCACCACGTCGGCGACCTCGTCGGCCTGGCCGAGCCGCTTGAGCGCGGTCATGCTCTGGTAGCGCTCGCGCTGCACGGGGGGCAGGTGCGCGGCCTGGTCGGTCTCGGTGATGCCGGGCGCGACCAGGTTGACCCGGATGCCGAGCGGCCCCAGCTCCTTGCTGAGCGAGCGCACGAACCCGATGAGCCCGGCCTTGGCGGCGGTGTAGTGGGTGCGCTGCGAGATGCCGACGAGCGCGACCTTGGAGCCGACGCCGACGACCGCGCCGCCCTCCGACAGCAGCGGCAGCGCGGCCCGCACCACCAGGTACATGCCGGTCAGGTTGGAGTCGACGATCCGGTGCCACTCCTCGGGCTCCAGGTCGGCGAACGGCACGTGGCTGATCAGCCCGGCGTTGTGCACGACTACGTCGAGCGAGCCCATGCGGGCGGCGACCTCGTCCAGCAGGCGGCGGACGTCCCCGGCGTTGCCGATGTCGGCCTGGAGCACGTGGTGCTTGCCGTCGGTGGCGGCCAGCTCGGCTTCCATCGCGGCGGCGGACTCGGCGTCGCTGCGGTAGCAGACGGTGACATTGGCCCCGGCGCGGGCCAGGCCGAGCGCGACGGCCCGGCCGATGCCCCGGGTGCCGCCGGTGATCAGCGCGTTCTTGCCGGCGAACGATGTGTCGGTCATGCGTTCTCCCTGGATGTGGGCGACGGGTGGGACGGGTTCAGATGGGGCGGCACTCCATGACCTCGCGGCGGCCCGGCGTGGGCTCGCCCACCAGCTCGAAGCCGCCCGCGCGCAGCAGCCGCCGCCACTCGGCGACGGTGCGCTGCCGCCCGCCGATGATGGCGAGCATGTCGATGTCGGTGGCCTTGCTGTAGTCGCGGACGTCGCCGGGCGGGACGACGGGCTCGACCACCAGCAGCCGCGCGTCGCGGTCGGTGCCGATCGCCTCGCGCACCCGGTGCAGGATGCGTTCGGCGTCGGCGTCGGGCCAGTTGATGAGGATCGCTTTCAGCAGGTAGGCGTCGCAGCCGGTGGGCAGCGCGTCGAAGAAGCTGCCCGGGACGACCTGGACGCGGTCGGCGACCTCGTGCTTCTCCAGCACCGCCGGGGCTCCGGCCACCACGTGCGGCAGGTCCAGCAGCACGCCCTCGGTGCGCGGGCTGCTGCGCAACACCTGCGCGAGGAAGTAGCCGTGGCCGCCGCCCACGTCGGCGATCCGCGCGTACCGCTCGAACGAGCAGCGGCCGAGGATCGCCTTCGCCTGGCCCTTGCTGACCTGCGTCATCGCGCGGTCGAAGAGCCCGGCGGCGGCCGGGTCGGTGCCGAGGTAGTCGTAGAACGGCATCCCGAACGCCAGCTCGGCGGCGGGGCGGCCGGTCCGCACCGTCTCCAGCAGCTCGCCGTACGGCCGCCACCACAGGTCGCCCGCCGCCATCATGAACAGGTCGCGGTGGCTGTCGTCGGTGCCGGTGCGCAGCAGCGCGGCCATCGGGGTGAGCCCGAACCGGCCGTCCTCGTCCTCGGTGAACACCCCGAACGAGGCGGCGCAGCGCAGCACCCGGTACAGCGCGTCGGGGTCGGCGCCGACGTCGGCGGCGATCTCGGCGGGCTTGCAGGGGCCGTCGGCGACCGCGTCGGCCACCTGGAGTTCGGCGAGCACCTGCACGACCTTGGCGACGCGCATGCCGTCCAGCAGAGATTGGAGCCGCAGGCTCGCGGCGTGCGGTCCTTCCGGTTCGGTCATGTCCCTCCCTTCCCGATCGGTCACAGCAGCACGCCGAGGGCGGCCGTGTTGCTGAGCAGGGCGGCCAGCGTCAGGCCGGTGCGCGCCGCGTTCCAGCCCGCCCAGCGGCGCAGGAACGCGGGCGCGCTGAACCCGGCGGGCGGCGCGGCCGGGTCCAGCCGCTTGATCCGGCGGTTCATCGGCACGTTGCGGGTGAGCGAGATCGCCACCACCGCCAGCGCGAGCACGGCGGCGAGCGCGCAGAGCACCCGGGCGGCGGCGGTCGGCGCGACCGCCGCCGCGACCGCGTCGGCCGCCACCGTGACCAGCAGGCACACCGGCTGGAACGGGTCGTAGCGGCCGACCGCGAAGGCGTGCGCGGCGATGTAGCGGTCCTCGGGCAGCGTCCGGTAGTACGGCACGACGCCGAGGACGCTGCCCGTCAGCACGCCCGCGCACAACCCGTTGCCGAGCAGCGCGACCGGGAGCAGGAACTCGATCACCGCGCGCCCCGGGCCGCCCGCTCCACCTTGTCCTTGATCAGCTTCATCTGGACGGGGGAGTTGCTCTGGATGCGCTCGGTCATCGCCGCCAGCGACACCGGCGACGCCTCCTTCATCGCGAAGTCCTGCCGCCAGCGCATCTCCACGCCGCCGGGCACCTCGCGGTAGTCCCAGCGCAGGTTCATGTGCTCGAACCAGCCGGTCTCCACGCGGTGCGCGTTGACGGTGAGCGCGGCGCGGTCGGGCGTGCGCTCCGACACCCACGACCAGGCGTTGCCGTCGGCGTCGGGGTGCATCGTCAGCCGGAAGCGGACGGTGTCGCCGTCGCGCTCCAGGATCTCGGCCGAGGCGTACTCGTCGAACAGCTCCGGCCAGGAGGCGACGTCGTTGGTCATGTCCCAGACGACGTCGAGCGGCGCGTCGATCACGATCACGCTGTCGGTGCGCCACTGCGTCATCGCTCGGCCACCGCCCGCCCGTTCACGTAGTCGAGGAACATGCGCGGGGTCTCCAGCCCGGACGCGTCGTCCTCGGGGATCAGCACGCCCCACTGCGTCTCGATGCGGGCCGCGAGCTCCAGCACGGCGAGCGAGTCGTACTCCAGCTCGGTGAAGGTGGAGTCGAGGATGTCGCCGTCCAGGTCGATGTCGTCGGCCTCGCCGACGGCGGCGCGCATCAGCGCGCGCAGGTCGTCGATGGTGCGTTCGCGGGTTGCCATCTCGTCCGTCCTCTCGGGTCGTTGTCAGGTGTTCGGGCCGCGCAGCACCAGGGCGGCGTTGAAGCCCCCGTAGCCGCGGGCGATGATCAGTGCGGTGCGCAGCCGGGCCGGGCGCGGTTCCGCGCCGACCAGGTCGAGCGCGTAGCCGGGCGGGACGTCCGCGCCGCCGGCCGTCGGCGGGATCACCGAGTCGTGCATGGCCAGCAGCGCCGTCGCGGCGTCGAGCGCGGGGCCGCCCGCGTACAGGCGGCCGGTCAGGCTCTTGGGCGCGGTGACGGGCACGCCGCGCGGCCCGAAGACCGCGCCGATCGCGTCGGCCTCCGCGCGGTCCAGATCCGGGACGCCCGCCGCGTCGGCGAACACCACGTCCACGTCGGCGGGTGTGAGCCGGGCGTCGTCCAAGGCGGCGCGCACGGCTCGCTCCAGCGTCGGAGGGCGGCCCGAGCCCGGCGGCGGGTCGAAGGTCGCCGCGTAGCCCGCGATCCGCCCGTAGGAGCGGTCCTGCGCGGTGGCGGCTTGCTCGATGATGAGGATCGCGCCGCCCTCGCCCGGCACGAAGCCGTTCGCGGCGGCGTCGAACGGCAGGTAGGCGCGGGCCGGGTCGGCACCCGTGCTAAGCCGCCCGCTGCCGAGCTGGCAGGTCAGGCCGTACGGACTGAACGGCGCGTCGGTGCCGCCGGACACCACCACCCGCGCCCCGTCCGCCAGGTAGCGGCGGGCCTGCGCGAACGACTCCAGCGCCCCGGCCTGCTCGGCGACCACGACGCCGCAGGGGCCGCGCATCCCGTGCCGGATGGAGATCTGGCCGGTCGTCGCCGCGTAGAACCAGGCGATCGACTGGTAGGCCCCGACGTGCCGGGGCCCGTCCCGCCACAACGCCTGGATCTCGCGCTGCCCGAACTCCACGCCGCCCGACGAGCTGGCGGTCACCACCGCCATCTCGTACTCGGGCAGCTCGGCCGGGACCACGCCCGCGTCGGCGAGGGCGAGGTCGGTGGCGGCCAGCGCCAGGTGCGTCCAGTGGTCGGTCTGCGGGATGAGCCGCCCCGGGACGCGCTCGGCGGCGTCGAACCCGGGCACCTCGCCGCCGAACGGCGACGGGTAGCGCGAGGCGTCGAACCTGGTCAGCGGCCCGATGACCGGGACGCCGCGCAACGTCGCCGCCCAGTGCTCCTCGACGCCGATCCCGGTCGGCGCGACCACGCCGATCCCGGTGACCGCCGGCGCGTCCGCCGTCAGGACGCTCACGCGGCCTCCCGCAGGACGGTGGCGGACTGGAAGCCGCCGAAGCCGCTGCCCACGCTCAGCACCGTGCGGATGCGGCCCTCGCGCGCCACCAGCGGCACGTAGTCCAGGTCGCATTCGGGGTCGGCGTTGTGCAGGTTGGCGGTCGGCGGCACCACACCGTGCTCGATCGCCAGCGCGCACGCGGCCAGCTCGATCGAGCCGATCGCGCCGAGCGAGTGCCCGACCATCGACTTGATGGAGCTGACCGGCAGCTCGTAGGCGCGCTCGCCGAGGCTGCGCTTGAACGCGGCCGTCTCGTGCCGGTCGTTCTGCTTGGTGCCCGAGCCGTGCGCGTTGATGTAGTCGAGGTCGGCCGGGGCGACCCGGGCGGCGTCCATCGCCACCCTGATCGCCTCGGCCATCTCGCGGCCGTCGGGCTTCAGGCCCGTCATGTGGTAGGCGTTGCCGCGCGTGGCGTACCCCGCGACCTCGCAGTAGACGTGCGCGCCCCGGCGGCGGGCGTGCTCCAGCTCCTCCAGGACGAACACCGCCGCGCCCTCGCCGAGCACGAACCCGTTGCGCTCCCGGTCGAACGGCCGGGACGCGTGCTCGGGGTCGTCGTTGTTCGGCGAGGTCGCCCGGATGGCGTCGAAGCACGCCACCGTGATCGGCGAGATGGGCGCGTCGGTGGCCCCGGCGAGCGCCACGTCCGCCGAGCCCTCGGCGATGACGCGCGCGCCGTGCCCGACCGCGTCGAGCCCGGAGGTGCAGCCCGTCGAGATCAGCGTGACCGGGCCCTCGGCCCCGCCCGCCCAGGCGACCTCGGCCGCCAGCGAGCTGGGCACCAGGTGCCGGTACAGGTGCGGCACGCCGTAGGAGTGGTCGACCAGCCAGTCGCGGCCCTGGTCGCTGACCACGACGTACTCGTCCTCCAGCCCCATCGTGCAGCCGACGGCGCTGCCGAGCGACACCGCGAACCGCGCCGGGTCGCCCTCGCCCGCCACCAGCCCGCTGTCGGCGAGCGCCTCGCGCGCCGACACCACCGCGAGCTGCGCGGCCCGGTCCATGCGCCGGACCTCGCGGGGCGTCAGCCCCTCGGCGGCGGGGTCGAAGTCGCACTCGGCGGCGATCCGGGACCGGAAGCCCGCCGGGTCGAACAGCGAGATCTTCCGGGTCGCGGTGCGGCCGTCGGTCAGCAGGTTCCAGAACGCCTTGCGGCCCGAGCCGCCGGGCGCGACCACCCCCATGCCGGTGATCGCGACGCGGCGCGGCCCGCCCCCCTGCGGTCGGCTCACGTGCGGCCCCCGACGTCGAGCCCCTGCTCGTCGGGGGCGGGCAGCTCCTCGGTGTCGACGTGGCCGAGCTCGGGGCGCGGGGCCAGCGGGCCGAGGGTGAAGACCACCTCGGCCGGCCCGACGCCGACGTTCTCGACCCGGTGCCGCACCCCGATCGGGACGAACAGCGCGGCACCCGGCTCCAGCACGACCGGCTCGCCGTCCACCCGGACCAGCACCTCACCGCGTACGACGTACAGGAATTCCTCCGAGTAGGGGTGGTAGTGCTCCGAGACGAACTCGGCGGGCTCCAGCGACAGCCGGCCCATGAAGCCGGTCGTGGTGCCGACGGTCTTCGGGCCGAGCAGCACGCGCAGGTCGCCGCCGCGCCGCCGGTTCGGCGCCACGTCCGCGGCGGTGATCTTGGTCGGTCGGTTCTCGCTCACCAGGGGTGCTCCCATCGACGGCCTTGGCCTCCGGTCTCGAAGCGTCGACGGCGGTGCTCGCGGCGTCCTCGAAGGGCCCTTGAACGGAGCGCGCCGTCAGCGGCCTTCAAGCGCCCCTCTAGGGGCCGGGCGGAGACTGCGGCGGCGAAGGGGAGAGGAGTGTTCACATTGGTGCCTGAGATTCTCGGCGGCGCCGTGCTGGTGAGCAGCGGGCTGGCCGCCGGGGTGCTGTTCACGCACGCGGTCGGCGTCTGGCCCGCGCTCCAGGCGATGGCGCCCGGCCAGTACGTCGCCGCGCACAAGCTCGTCGGCCGCGCCTACGACCCGATGATGCCGATCCTGGTCCTGTCGTCGACGCTGGCCGACACCGTCCTGGCGGTCACTGCGAGCGGTGTCGCGCAGCCGCTGTACGGGGTGTCGGCGCTGCTGCTGGCCGGGGTCGCGCTGGTGTCGCAGACGCAGAACGTGCCGATCAACAAGCGCGTCAAGGCGCTGGACGAGAACGCGATGCCCGCCGACTGGGCCGACCCGCGCCGCCGCTGGGGCCGCTGGAACCTGGCGCGGACGGCGCTCGCGCTCGCCGCGTTCGTCGGCAACGTCACGGCGGTGATGGCGTGAGCGCGCGCGGCGTCACCGGCGCGCCGCCCCGATCGCCCGCGCAACGTAAGCAGGACGCGCTGGACCTGCTCGCCACCGTCCGGCACACCTGGGCCGCGACCGGTGGGGAGAAGGGCGCGCACCTGGTGCCGCTCGCCTGCGTCTGGGACGGCGGGCGCGTCGTGATGTCCACCAAGGCGGCCTCCCTGACCGCCCGCAACCTGGCGGCCAACGGCACGGTCCGGCTGGCGTTCGGCACCGCCGAGGACGTCGTGCTGCTCGACGGCGAGGCCGCCCTCGTCCAGGCCGCCGACGTGCCCGACGCCGACCGCGCCGCGCTGGCGGCGCTGCCCCTCGACCCCGGACGCGTGCCGGGCTGCGTGTACCTGTTCGTCGTCCCGCGCCGGGTGCTGGCCTGGCGGCACCTGGGCGAGATGGCCGACCGAGTGATCATGTCCGACGGCCGCTGGGTCGTGTGAGAGCAAGGAGGACCGATGTCCGGATTCGCCGGCTGGGTGGACTACGAGCGCGACCTGCGCCGCGAGGGCGCCACGACCCGCACGATGACCGCGACGATGGCCTGCCGCGGCCCCGACGCCGAGGAGGTCTGGCTGAGCGAGCGCGCCGCGTTCGGGCACCGCCGCCTGGCGGTGCTGGACCCCAAGGGCGGCCGCCAGCCCATGCGCGCCGAGCACGACGGCCGCGAGCTGGCGGTGCTGGCCTTCAACGGCGAGATCTACAACGCCGGGGAGGTGCGCGCCGAGCTGGCGGCGCGCGGCCACCGCTTCCGCACCCGCAGCGACACCGAGGTGATCCTGGAGGCGTACCTGGAGTGGGGCGCGGGCTGCGCCGCGAAGCTGAACGGCATCTTCGCGTTCGCCGTCTGGGACCCGCGCAGCGAGGAACTGCTGCTCGCCCGCGACCAGCTCGGCGCGAAGCCCGTCATCTACTATCCGACGCCGACCGGCGTGCTGTTCGCGTCCGAGCCCAAGGCGCTGCTGGCGCACCCGTGGGTGGACGCGGTGGTCGACACCGACGGGTTCCGCGAGCTGCTGTCGCAGGCCGGGACGCCCGGCGCGGTGGTGTTCAAGGGCATGCACGAGGTGCGCGCCGGGCACGTGGTGCGGATCGGCGAGCGCGGCATCGTCACCGAGAAGTACTGGGGCCTGGAGGGCCGCGAGCACACCGACGACCGGGACGCCACCATCGCCAACGTCCGGCGGCTCCTGGAGGAGTCGATCGGCCGCCAGCTCCGCGCCGACGTGCCGGTCTGCTCGCTGCTGTCGGGCGGCCTGGACTCCAGCGGCCTCACCGCGATCGCCGCGCACATCCTCGCCGAGCGCGGCGAGGGCCCGGTCCGCACCTTCACCGTGGACTACGCGGGCCTCGCCGAGAACTTCGTGCCCGACCAGGTCCGCACCTCGCTGGACGCGCCGTACGTGAAGGACCTCGTGGCGCACGTCGGCTCCGAGCACACCGACGTCATGCTGGACACGAGCGACCTGCTCGACCCCGTCATGCGCGCGGAGACGATCCGGGCCCGCGACCTGCCGAGCCCGCTCGGCGACATGCAGACCGGCCTGTACCTGCTGTACCGCGCGGCGGCCGAGCACTCCACCGTCGCGCTCACCGGCCAGCTCGCCGACTCGTTGTTCGGCGGCCCGGCCTGGGTGCAGGACCCCGAGTTCGCCAACGCCGACACCTTCCCGTGGGTCGCGCTCGCCCAGCGCCGCGCCTGCCCCGACGGGCTCGGCAACGGGCTGCTCGCCCCGGCGCTGCGCCGGTCCCTGGACATCCCCGGCTACGTCCGCGACCGCTTCCACGAGGCCCTCGCCGAGGTTCCGCACGTCGGCGAGGCCGACCCGCAGGAACGCCGGATGCGGGAGATCACCTACACCCACCTGACCCGCTACCCCGAGACCCTCATCCGCAACGACGAGCGGCTCAGCGCCTACGTGGGGCTGGAGACGCGCGTCCCGTTCTGCGACCCCGAGCTGCTCCAGTACGCGTTCAACACGCCCTGGCACCTCCAGACGTTCGACGGCCGCGAGAAGAGCCTGCTGCGCGCCGCCGTCGCCGACCTGCTGCCCGAGTCGGTGCTGAAGCGCCCGAAGAGCCCGTTCCCGGTGAGCGTGGACCCCGGCTACGCCAAGGTGCTGCGCACCGAGCTGTCGGAGATCCTGGCGGACCCGTCCGCGCCCGTCGCGCCGTTCCTGGACCCGCAGGGCGCCCGCGAGCTGCTCGACGACCCGAACAGCCTCGCCGAGGGCTGGCGCGGGCGCACCAACGTCGAGCTGATCCTGCAACTCGACACCTGGCTCCGCGACTACGGCGTCCGTCTCGACCTGGACGTCTGACAGGCCCCGCACGTCAACGGCCCCGCCTCCGAGGAGGCGGGGCCGTAGGCGTCCGGGCCTACAACGACCGCTGGTAGGAGCGGAACGAGCGGACTGCCACCAGCGCGCACAGCGCCGCGAGGACGGCCAGCCACAACAGCCGCGTCCCGATGAGCTGCCAGTCAGGGTGCTCGGCCAGCGCCGAGCGGCCCGCCAGGACCGCCCAGTCGATCGGGTTGAAGCGGGCGATCGTGCGGATCCACCCGGCCGCCAGGCTCTGGTCCATGAACGCCGAGCTGAGGAACACCAGCGGCAGCAGGACGAACTGGATCACCGCCGTCAGCGACTGGCTGCGCCGGATGACCAGCGCGAACGACATCGACAACGACCCGACCGCCAGCACCATCAGGATCGCCGCCAGCAGCAGCACCAGCGCCCCGACCGGCCCGCCCGCGAACCGCGCGCCCATCGCCAGCGCCAGCCCCAGCACGAGCACCGCCTGCGCCATGATCGTGATCGCCTGCTGGCACAGGTGCCCGGCGATCAGCGCCGCCCTCGACACCGGCGACACCAGGAACCGGTCCAGCACCCCGTGGTCCAGCTCCTCCAGCACGTTCCCGCCGCTCCAGGCGCCGCGCGTCAGCGCCATCATGACGACGACGCCCGGGGTGAGGTAGTCCAGGTAGGGCCGCCCGTCGCCGAAGCCCTGGAGGTCGGTCACCCGGTAGAACAGCTGCCCGAAGATCAGCAGCCAGATCGCCGGCTGCACCAGCCCGATGATCAGGAACAGCGGCTCGCGGACCGTCCCGCGCAGCAGCCGGGCCGTCATGAACCACGACTGGCTCGCGATGGTGCTCATGCCCTCTCCTCCTTCGCCGAGCGGCCCGCGTAGTGCAGGTAGACGTCGTCCAGCGACGGGCGGGCGACCGCGACCGAGGACGCGGTCACCCCGCGCTCGGTCAGCGCCGCCAGGACGAGCGGGACGGCCCCGGCCGCGTCCTCGACCAGCGCGCGCACCGTCACGCCGTCCACCGTCACCTCCCGGACCCGCGCCAGCCCCGCCAGCACGCGGCGGGCGGGCTCGGCCGCCGCCGGGTCCAGCACCTCCACGTGGATGGCGTCGCCGCGCAGGTCGCCCTTGAGCTCGGCGGGCGTGCCCTGCGCGACGATCGTGCCGCGGTCCAGGATCGCGACCCGGCCCGCCAGCCGGTCGGCCTCCTCCAGGTAGTGGGTGGTGAGCAGGATGGTGAGCGCGCCCGCGCCCGCCAGGCCCGTGATGTGCTCCCAGATCTCGGCGCGCACCTCCGGGTCCAGGCCGGTGGTGGGCTCGTCCAGGAACAGCACGCGGGGCTCGTGCACCAGCCCCATCGCGATGTCCAGCTTGCGGCGGGTGCCGCCCGAGTACTCGCGGGTGCCCCGGTCGGCGATCTCGGTGAGCCCGACGGTCTCCAGCAGCGCGTCCACGCGGGCCGCCAGCGTCCGGCCCGACAGGCCGTGCAGCCGCCCCTGGAGCGTCAGGTTCTCGCGGCCGGTGCCGGAGGCGTCCACGCCCGACCGCTGCGCCACGTAGCCGATCAGCCGCCGCGCCTTCTGCGGCTCGCGGACGACGTCCACGCCGCCGATGGTCGCGGTGCCCGCGTCCGGCCGCGAGAGCGTCGTCAGGATGCGCATCGTGGTGGACTTGCCCGCCCCGTTGGGGCCGAGCAGCGCGAACACCTCGCCCGCGGCCACCTCGAAATCCACGCCGGCGAGGGCGCGCCTGCCGCCCGGGTAGGTCTTGGCGAGCCCGCGGACGGCCAGCGCGGCCGCCCGCTCCCCGCCGCCGGTCCCCGGCGGCGCGGTGACGGCATGAGCCATGGGCGTCTCCTCTCCGAAGGTGTCTCCGCAGGCGAAGGTCACAGAGACCGGTCGAGCCGCCCTACAGGCGGCCTTGAGCGGCCGGGGGTTGCATGGCCGACATGCGGATCGTGATTGCGACCAACGGCAGCCGGGGCGACACCGAGCCCTACGCCGCGCTGGGCCAGGGCCTGCGGCGGCGCGGCCACGAGGTGCGCCTCGTCGCCAGCAAGAGCTACGAGGCGCTGGCGGGCGTCGCCGGGATCGACTTCTTCCCCCTCGACGTGGACATGCCCGAACGGCTCGGCGGCGGCGAGGGCCAGCGCTGGCTGAGCGACGGCGGCGGCACGCGCGCCTCGGTGCGCGGCTTCCGCAAGTTCGTCACGCCGATGGCCGAGCAGTTCATGACGGCCACCGCGCACGCCTGCGCGGACGCCGACGCCATCGTCTTCTCCCACCTCGGCGCCAACGCCTACCACGTGGCCGAGGCGCGCGGCGTCCCGGCGTGCACGGCCGAATACCTGCCCCGCCACCCGACCGGCGCGTACCCGAGCCACCTGGTGCCCGGCGGCCGCTCGCTGGGCCGCCTCGGCAACCGGCTCAGCCACACCGCCGCGCAGCAGACGATGTGGCGGACGCGGCGACCGGCCGTCAACGAGTGGCGCACCACCGAACTGGGCCTCGCGCCGCTGCCGTGGTTCGCGGGCCAGGCGCGCTCGTTCGCGCGCGACCGGATGCCGCGCCTGTGCGGCTACAGCTCCACCGTGGTGCCGCGCCCGCCCGACTGGCCGAGGTACGCGCAGATCACCGGCTACTGGTTCCTGGACGCGCCCGGCCGCGAACCCGCCCCCGAACTGGCCCGGTTCGTGGGGGAGGGACCGCCGCCGGTGTACGTGGGATTCGGCAGCATGGTCCCGCCCGACCCGGAGGCCACCGCGGCGA
Source organism: Actinomadura hibisca NBRC 15177 (assembly GCF_001552635.1). Taxonomy (GTDB): domain Bacteria; phylum Actinomycetota; class Actinomycetes; order Streptosporangiales; family Streptosporangiaceae; genus Spirillospora; species Spirillospora hibisca. The sequence continues at coordinate 29,748 of NZ_BCRO01000124.1, forward strand.
CGATCCGGGAGGCGCTGGCGCGCGCGGGCGTGCGCGGGGTGCTGCTGGCGGACCCGGAGCGGATCGAGTCCACGCCGGAACTGTTGGTCGTCCGCGAGGCACCGCACGACTGGCTGTTCCCGCGCACCGCCGCCGTAGTGCACCACGGCGGCGCGGGCACGACGGCTGCGGCGTTGCGTGCTGGGGTGCCGAACGTGGTGGTGCCGTTCTTCGTGGACCAGCCGTTCTGGGGCTCGCGGGTGGCGGCGCTGGGCGCGGGACCGGATCCGGTGCCGTTCCCGGAGCTGTCGGTGCCGCGCTTGGCAGATGCGGTGGCGCGGGCTGTTGGGGATGGTGGCATGGCGGAGAGGGCGGCGGGGGTGGGGGAGCGGATTCGTGCTGAGGATGGGGTGGCGGTGGCTTGCGAGTATCTCGAACGGTGGCTGGGCGGGGGGCCGCCGGTGCCGGGGAGGCGGCGGAGGTTCACTTTTGGGGTTTAGGTGGGGGTGGTCGGGCGCGGGCGCGGGGCGCGAGGTGTGGGGCGCGAGGTGCGGGTGCGCGGGGCTCGGGGGCGAGGTAGATGGTTGGGCGCGGGGCTGGGGTTGGTACTTGGGTGCGGAAAGCCCGCGCGGGGTGGAGGTTGATGGGCCTGTGCAGGAAACCCGTGCGGGTTGGGGTTGCTGGGTGTCTGGATCAACCCTGCGCGAGGCTGGGGTTGGTGGTCGGGTGCGGGGCGCGGGGCGCGGGGCGCGGGACTGAGGTAGATGCTCGGGTGCGGAAAACCCGCGCGGGTTGGGGTTGTTGGGTATCTGGATGAACCCCGCGCGGGCTGGGGGTTGTTGGTTGGGTGCGGAAAACCCGCGCGGGCTGGGGGTTGTTGGTTGGGTGCGGAAAACCCGCGCGGGCTGGGGGTTGTTGGTTGGGTGCGGAAAACCCGCGCGGGGTTGAGGCGGTTGGTCGGCTGTAGA
>NZ_BCRO01000125.1 GCF_001552635.1 Actinomadura hibisca NBRC 15177
CCCCGGTGGCCGGGGTCGCTGGTCATGTTCGGGCGCGGGGTTGGGCTTGTTGGTCGGGTGCGGGGTGCGGGCTGGGGTTGTTGGTCAGGTTGGGGGCGCGGGCTGAGGTTGCCGGTTGCGTACGGGGAGTTCTATTTCCTACAGCCCCGCGTAACGGTGCGCGTAGCGAAATTCCTCCAGGCGCGTTTCCAGCTCAATGCCGGAGGAGCACCGCAGCGTCACCGGCCGCCCGTCCATGGTGCGTAGCGCCCACCACTCCGAACCGTCGTAGATGATGCCCCAGTACGGCCACCTGCTCCGCAGCCGTTTCAGCCACGGAGCTGCTTGCGCGACGGTGAGGCCCTGGGCATGGCACATGCTCAGGTTCGTTTCGGCGTCAGGACCCGTTCGATCGTGGGCACCACGTTGTCCAGATCCGTGACGAGGCCGATCAACCCGTCCCACCCCTGCCACCAGTACGCCCAAGTTCCGTCAGGCAGCGGAGCGGCGCTGACGAACTCCGAGCCGAGCACCGGCAACGCCCCACGCACCTCCACCGCGTACGGCTGCTCGCGGCCGGGCTGGCGGATCGTGGCACGCAGGTCCGTGCGCGCCACGATCGCCTGCTGGAGCGTTTCCAGGTGCCCCTTGCGCACGGCCGCTTCGTCCCGTCCCGCCCCCTCGACGGGACGGGACGAAGCGGTGGCGCGGGACTCGTTGGGCTGCCTGAACATGTCGTTCCTTTCGAGGGAGCTGGGAGTCAGCACGTGTCTTGGAGGCCCCAGCCGCAGTCGGCGGGGAGGCCGGGCAGGGCGATGAGGCGGCCTTCGATCAGCCGCGCGGCCTCTGCCAAGGCCAAGCTGGTGGGACGGGGCGTCAGCCGCTCGGCGATCCGGTGCGCGGCCTTGTCCAGGTCGTATACGGGCGCGATCTGCTCGTTCCACGAGAAGTGCCACCAGCGGACGCCTTGGGGCAGGCTCTTGGGCTCGCGGAGGAGGATCCGGGCGACCCAGCCGGGATGCCTGGGGTTCTCGACCCACACGCATCGTTCGCCTCGACGGGTGTACGGCGTGGGCGGGGCGTTGGTGACCTTGGCGATCAGATCTGCTTCGACTAGCGAATTCGCTAGTCGAAGCAGCCAGGCGTCTTTGTTCTGCATCATGGCCTCGGAAGAAGGTTCCTTTTTGTTTTCCAGGCCAAGCGTTGCGCCACGATCTATGCTGCGGAATGCATGCCGATGTGAGTCCAGAGGAATGCCACGGCGGGAGCCCCCTTATGCCTGCGCCTGTCCCGATTGACCCACGTACCAGCCTCCGCGCCCAGTTTGCCCATACCCTGCGTGTCCTGCGGGAACTGAAGGGTCTGTCGCAGAGTGCGCTGGCGAAGGAATTGATCACCACGCGCGAAGTGATCGCCAGCTATGAGAATCGGCGCAATACCCCGGACCACAATTTCTGCGTCAAAGCGGACGAGTTCTTCGGGACCGGCGAGATGCTCCAAGGGCTTCGGCACCACATGCAGCGCGAGCACGTGGCCTCCTGGTTCGAGCTGTACCTGCCTCACGAGGGCGAAGCCAGCGAGATCCGCACCTTCCAGCCCGCATACATCCCTGGCCTGCTCCAGACAGAGGCTTACATGCGCGCCGATGCGCGTCCCAGCAACCTCGTGGAAGAGGGCATCACCAAGCGATTGGCGCGAGCCAAGTTGCTACGTCGCGATGATCCACCGCACCTGTTCGCCGTCCTGGACGAGGCGGTCATCATGCGGCCCATCGGTGGAGCCGCTGTAATGCGTGAGCAACTCGCGCATCTGCTCGAAATGGCGGCCCTGCCTCACGTGCACATTCAAGTCGTCCGCATGACGCAGGGATGGCACTACGGGCTTGACGGCGCGGTTGTGGTCCTGGCCAAGAGAGACTGCACCAGAGTGGGTTACGTCGAGGCTCAGTTCGGTGGAAGACTGATCGAAGATCCACCTGAAGCTGCACGGTTGGGCCTGATGTTCGATGAGATCAGGGGGATGGCGCTGAGTGAACCCGCATCACTCGCCCTGATTCGACGCGTTATGGAGGCAATGCTCGATGACGATCCACTGGCGGAAGAGTAGCCGTAGCCAGGGCCAGGGGCAGGGCGAGTGCGTCGAAGTCTCGACCAACGTCGCCGACGCGACCCTGGTCCGTGACAGCAAGGACCCCTCCGGCCCCCACCTCCTGCTCGGCCGTGATGACGTCGCCGGGCTCTTCGACCACATCAAGGCCGGAGCCCTCGACCTCTAAGCGCGCAACGACGACGGCCCCGCTCGCGCCATCGAGCGGGGCCGTCGTCGTTGCCGCCCCCCGGGCAGCTCCGCGCGTGGTATCCGGCCGAATACCACCGCCCCATCCGCTCAGCGCAGCTTGGCCGCCAGCCCCTCCAGCAGCTCAACCTGCCGCTCCGGATCAACGCCCAGCAGCGTCGTCACCACGTGCACCTCATCCGCACCGATCGCCGCCGCCCGCTCCAGCCCCCGCACCGCCCCCTCCACGAACCCGGCCGCCGTCACTTCAGCACCAGGCATGACCGGGAACACGCTCACCACCACCTTCCCGCTCCCGCCCGCCCCCCGGTACCAGCGGATCTGCTCGGCCGTCGTCTCCCAGTCCACCGCCACCACGGTGAACCCGTCCCCGATCCGCGCCGCCCGCTCGATCGTCGGGCGCGTGATCGCCCCGAAGTACAGCGGGATCCGCTCACCCCACGGCTTCGGCCCCACCTTCGCCGCCGGAATCCGGTAGTGCCGCCCCTCGAACTCCACCGGATCAGACCCCCAGCAGGCACGCATCGCCGCCACGTGCTCGACGAACCCCGCCCCGCGACGCTCCGTCGACACTCCGGCCGCCACGAACTCCTCCGGGATGTAATACGGCGGCAGCCGTGTCCCCCCGCCCTGCCCCAGGCCCACGTCCAGCCGTCCCCGCGACAGCTGGTCCAGCGTGGCCAGCCGCTGCGCCAGCATGGCGGGCGAGTGGAAGATCGAGTTCAGGATGCTCGTCAGCACCCGGATCCGCCGCGTGTGCGCCGCCGCCCACGTCAGCAGCTCCAGCGCGTCCCACGACGGCGTCTCCGGCAGGCCCGCGTCGTTCGTCCAGTGCGGTCCCACCGGGATCAGCAGCCGGTCCGAGACCGACACCGCGTCGAATCCCAGCCGTTCCACCGCCTGCGCCACGGTGACGACGGCCTCCGGCCCGACATGGGGGCCGAAGCTCTGCAAGGTGACTCCGATACGCGGCAGGTTCATCGCCTGTCCTCCGGTCACGGGTACTGGGCTTGCACGCCCAGGAGGTCCTTCCTCCGGAGAGTGGTCGGAGCCGGTGGCGCGTTCTTGTCCTCCGTCAAGAAGAAACTTCAGGGAAGTAGCCGCGCCAGCTCCACCCGCGACCGGATGCCCAGGCGCGTGAACACGTTCCGCAGGTGGCCGTCCACCGTGCGCGGGCTGATCGTCAGGCGCGCCGCTATCTCCCGGTTGGTTGCCCCTGCCGCTACTAGGCGCGCTATTTGTTGTTGTTGCGCTGTTAGGGCGATGAACGGATCGCCGGTCGCAGGGGGCACCGGTGCGCCTGCTGCGCGCAGTTCTGTTCGGGCCTGCTCTGCCCAGTGCTCCGCCGCTGCCTCGGTGAACACGTGCAGCGCGACGCGTAGGTGGTCGCGGGCGTCGCGTGGGTGGCGGTCGCGGCGTAGGCGGCGGCCGTAGAGCAGTTCCGTTCGGGCTAGCTCGAATGCCGAGCCTGCATCTTGGTGCAGGCGGATCGCTTCGGTGAAATGGGCTGTTGCCTCGTGCTCGTCTTCGGCTAGGAGGGCCTGGCAGCGGGCGGCTTGGGCTTTTCGGGCTGGGCTCTGGGTTGCCTCGGCCCAGCGTGTGAATGCCGCTGCGACGCGTATTGCTGACGGGCGGCGGCCTGCGCTCAGGGCCGCTTCCACGTAGAGCGGGGCCGCCAGCATCCGGATCGCCGGGCCCGCTGGTGTGCCCAGACGGGCCGCCGCGTCGGCGGGGCGGTCCGCCGCTATGTCCAGGCAGGCCAGTGCCCATGAGGCCAGGGCGGCGGCTCTCGTTAGGCCGCGTTGGCCTGCTTCTTCCAGTACGCCGTCCAGGTGGCTGAGTGCTGTCTTGGCGTCCCCGTACAGGGCCGCCACCAGGGCTATCAGTGCGTGTTGCTCGACGGCTCGGTTGCGTTGGCCCGTCGCCCGGCGCAGGCCCTCGTGGGCTGCGGCCAGGGCTGCGGGGTAGCGGCCCAACGCGATCTCCGCGTGTGCCAGGACGGTCAGTGCGCGCGGCTCCAGCATGTCGTGGCCGCGTGCGGTGGCGACGGCCTGCGCCGCCAGGTCGCGGGCGCGGTGGTCGTCGCCCAGCATGAGCGCCGCTATGGCTGCGGCTGTGCGGGATGCGGAGTCGTCCAGGGTGGATGCCAGAGTCAGCGCGCGGTTCAGGGGGCCGGTTGCTTTCTCGTGGTTGCCTTGGAGGGCGGCGGCCGTTCCGATCGCGTGGGCCGCCATGAATTCTTCGGTCGCGTCTTGGCGCGGGCCTAGGGCTGCTGCGCGTTCGGCGACGGCTATGCGGCATGGCACGTCGCCCATCGCGTCGGCTGCGTCGCCCGCTCTGGTCAGCGCCGTCAACGCCAGCGCTGGGTTGGTCGCGGCCAGGTGGTCGGCGGCGTTCAGCAGTGTCCATACCGCGATCACCGGCAGGCCGTCCGCCAGCTCGATCTCGCCGCGTAGTAGGTCGGCTCGGCCCAATGATCCGGCCTGCCGTAGCAGGGCTCGGGCGCGCAGGGGGCGGCCGGACGTCCAGGCGCAGGACGCGGCGGTGAGCAGGCGGTCGGCGCGTGTCTTGGGTGTGGCCGTGAGTTCGGCGGCGCGTTGCCAGGAGCGGGCGGCTTTGTTGTGCTGTCCTGCGTCGCAGGCGTTTCCGGCGGCGGTGGCGAGGTCGTCCGCCAGGGCGTCGTCCAGGGTGGTGGTCGTTGCGGCGCGGTGCCAGGGGCGGTCGGCGGTCGGGCCGCGTGCTGCTAGCAGGGCGTGTACGGCGCGGCGTTCGGTGGGGGACGCGTCGGCGTAGACGGTTGCGCGTAGGAGCGGGTCGGGGATGGCCGTGTCCCCGTCCAGGGTGATCAGGCGGCTGGCTCGTGCCTCATCCAGGCCGCCGGAGTGCACCTCTAGGGGGAGGCGGTCTGCTGCTGTGGCCAGCAGGATCAGGCGTCGTGCCTCGGGGGATAGGCGCAGGTAACGCCTTCGATAGCGGGTTCGTAGGTCGCCGTGGATGGGGAGTGCCTGGGGTGGTGTTGCGCAGCTGGCTAGCTCCGCTAGTGCCAGTGGACGTCCGGCTGCTAGTTCCACCAGGTCCGCGCTCAGGTCTTGGCCCGCCATGTCCTCCAGCACGTGCAGGCACGTTTGGTCGTCGAGCGGGGATAGGGCCAGGCGCGGTAGGTCGGACAGGTAGCCAGGTGGCGGGTCTCCGGCGGTGAACAGCAGCGCTACGGGCAGACCGGACACCCGTCGCGCCGCGAACGCCAGCGCTTCCAGTGACGGCCGGTCCAGCCGATGTGCGTCGTCTACCAGGCACAGTAGGGGGCGGTCGGCCTTCGCTAGCGCTTCGCATAGGGCGAAGGGCACGTATCCCGTTGGTGTTAGCACCCTTGCCAAGGCTGTTGGCCACTGGTGCAGTAGCCGGTGCAGGCCCGCGTACGGCACGTCGCTCTCGTGTCGTACGCCTCGTGTTGCCAGCACTCGGAAGCCGGGTTGTGCAGCTGTGGTTAGTAGTGCGGTTTTGCCCAGGCCGGGGGCGGCCGCGATGGTCAGCGCCCCGCCTTGTCCGGCGCGGGCGCGCTCCAGCAGCCGCGTGATCGCCGCCGCCTCCCGGTCCCGGCCGCGCAGCGCGGCGGCCGGGACCGGCGTCGTGAGCACCGGGCCCATCGTTCAGCCTCCGGCCGACGCCCGGTAGCCCTTGACCAGCTCGGATTCCGTCGCCTGCTTCACCAGGCTCGTCCCGCCGAGCGCGTTCTTGTCCGGCCGCACGATGTAGCTCGCCCGCGCCGCCGGCACGTCCCAGCGCGTGAAGTCCTCCGGCGCGTACCCCAGGCCGAGGTCCTGGCTCTTCGACGACCGGTGCGCGGTCACGATCCCCTCCCGGCTCAGGTCCTTGTTCGCGCACGCCTTCTTCAACGCCTCGCCCACGACGGCGGCGGTGCTGTAGCCCGACAACACCGAGCTGTCCAGCGGCTGCCCCTTGTACGCCGTCTGGTACTCCCCGGCCAGCTTCTTCAAGCCCGGCAGGTCGGCGCTGAACGGGGCCGCCGCCGTCACCACGTAGTAGTCCTTCTGCAACACCGGCCCCACCGGCGTCGCCAGGAGCTGCTGCGCGAACGCCGAGTTGCTCGCGGCGTACGGCACGTTCAGCCCCGTCGCCGCGCCCACCCCCACCAGCGACGCCGCCTGCTTGGGGCTCACGCTCACCAGGATCGCCTTCACCCCGGCCTTCTTGAACGCCCCCACCTGCGCCGTCATGTCCGCGTCGGTCGGCTTGACCTGCTGCTCCACCAGCGTCAGCCCGGACTTTTCCGCCGCGTACCGGGCCCCGGCCAGCGCGCTCTGCCCGTAGTCGCCCTCCAGCCGCAGGTGGCCGATCTTGTCGCCGGACTTCACGCCCTTCTCGGACGTCAGGAACGCCACCCCGTTGATCATGTCGAGGTCGTAGGTCGTGCCGGTCACCTGCACGTACTTGCTCCCCAGCAGCGTGTGCGCCCACGCCTGCGGGATCGTCAGCAGCCTGTCGGACTCCACCCGGCCGCGCAGCGCCACCGTGATCGGCGAGCCGATCACCTGCGGCAGCGCCGCCGAGCGCGGCGCGACCTCGCTGTAGGCCGCCAGCGCCTTCTGCACGTCGTAGCCGTGGTCGCGCACCACCAGCTCGATCTTGCGCCCGCACACGCCCCCGGCCGCGTTGAGCTGGTCGTAGTACAACTTCTGCGCCTGCGTGACGCCCTTGCCGAGCGCGGCGTAGGGGCCGGTCAGGTCGGTCAGCGCGGCCAGGGTGATCTTGTCCTTGGTCACGCCGGGGCCGATCTTCAGGTCGCCGTCGGCGGTGCCGCCGGTGGCCTTGCCGCTGCAACCGGCGGCGGCGAGGCCGGCGGCCAGGGCCAGCGTCGCGGCGGCGGTGCGCCGGATCATGGGGGTCATGTGGCTCGCTCCTCGGGATGGGTGGGGGACAGCCGGGCGGCTAGGCCGTGCAGGCCGCCGGGCAGGAACAGCAGCACCGCGACGAACACCGCGCCGTAGACGACGCGGGCGGCCTCGGCGGGCGACAGGCCGTCCCCGCCGGGCTCGGCCACCAGCGGCAGGGCGTCGCCGAAGCGGGTGAGCAGCGCGGGCAGGAGCGTCACGAACGCGGCTCCGGCGACCGCGCCCGCGACCGTGCCGAGCCCGCCGATGACGATCATCGCGAGGTAGTCCAGGGCCAGCGCGAGCCCGAAGTACTCGGGCACCGTGCGCTGGAACACCAGCGCCAGCAGCACCCCGGCGAGCCCCGCGTACATCGACGACAACACGAACGCGGTGGCCCGGTGCCGCGCCACCGGCACGCCCAGCGCGCCCGCCGCGATCTCGTGGTCGCGCAGGGTGTTGAACGCGCGGCCGGGCCGCGACCGCAACACCCCGCGCGCGAACCAGGCCGACGCCGCCAGCAGCACCAGCGCCAGGTACCAGAGCAGCTCCATGCCGCCGAACGGCACGCCCAGCACCAGCGGCGGTTCAGGGGAGTCGGCGAAGCGCAGGCCCGCGATCTCCAGCGGCGGCACGTCCCGGCCGTTCGCGCCGCCCGTCACCGAGCCCGCGCGGAACAGCACGTGCTGGCCGAGGAACACCAGCGCCAGCGTCGCGATGCCGAGCGAGGCGCCCTTGAGACGTCCGGCCAACGGTGCGCACAACCCGCCCGCGACCCCGGACAGCGTGACGGCGGCGAGCGCGGCCAGGGCCGTCGGCAGGCCCTCGCTCGCCAGCCACACATAGGAGTACGCGCCGACGGCCAGGAAGAACGCGTGGCCCATGGAAAGCTGCCCGGCCGCGCCCGTCAGCACGTTCAGCCCGATCGCGCCGATCGCGGCGGCCATCGCGAACAGTCCAGCCTGGAGCCAGAACGAGCCCGCGTAGAAGGGCAGCACGACGAGCCCGGCGGCCCCGGCGATCCACGACAACCTAGACACGCACGGCCTCCCGCGTTCCGAACAGCCCGGCGGGCCGCCACAGCAGCACCACCGCCATGAGCATGTAGGGGGCCACGTCGGCGAAGCCGTGGCCGAGCAGCGCCACGTCGTTCTGGTAGCCGACGACGGCCGCCTCGGTGACCCCGATCAGCAGGCCGCCGACCAGCGCGCCGGTGGTGGAGTCCACCCCGCCGATCACGGCGGCGGGCAGCGCCTTGAGCGCCGCGAACGAGGTGGCGCGGTCCAGGCCCGGCGTCGGGAACGCGCACAGGAAGATCGCCGCCAGCGCCGCGAACACCCCGGCCACCGCCCACGCCCCGGCCGACACCCGGCCGAGCCGCACGCCCATCAGCGCCGCCGTCTCGCGGCGCTCGGCGGTCGCCCGCATCGCCACGCCCCAGGCGGTGTGCTTGAACGCCAGCAGGAACGCGGCGATCGCCGCCGCCGCGACCACGATCGCGGCGATCCGGGCCTGCGCCACGGTGACGTCACCGATCCGCACGACCCTGTCACCCCACGGATCGCCCAGCGGCAACACGCGGGTGCCGATGCGGCGGGCCAGCTCGACGGTCAGCACGATGTCCACGCCGATGGTGATGATGCTGACGGCCGCGTGCCCGCTCGCCCGCACCCGGCGCAACACCAGCGTCTCCACCAGCACCGCCAGCAGCGCCGTCGCCGCCACGCCGGCGCCGACGGCGGGCCAGAACCCGAGGTCGTCGTGCAGCTCGGCGACCAGGTAGCCGCCGGTGAGCAGCAACGACGGGTGCGCGAAGTTGATGACCTCGGTCGCCTTGTAGACGACCACGAACCCGAGCGCGATCAGCGCGTACACCGAGCCGCTGGACAGCCCGTTGACCAGGACCTCCGCCAGGCCGCTCATGCTTCCCCTCCGAGGTAGGCGCGGACGACGGCCGGGTCGCGGCGCACCTGCTCGGGCGCGCCGCCCGCGATGCGCCTGCCGAAGTCGAGGACGGTGACCTCGTCGGCGAGCCGGGCGACCATGCCCATGTCGTGCTCGACCAGCACCACCGACAGCCCGAGCGCGGCCCGGACCTGCCGGATCGTCGCGGCCATCTCCTGGCGCTCGGCCCCGTTCATCCCGGCGACCGGCTCGTCCAGCAGCAGGAGCCGGGGCTCCACGCACAGCGCGCGGGCCAGCTCGACGCGCTTGCGCACGCCGTACGGCAGCAGCCCGGCGGGCGTCGCGAGGTGCGCGGCGATCCCGACGAACTCCGCGATCTCCTCCACCCGCGCCCGGTGCCGCCGCTCCTCGCGTCGCGCGCGGGGCAGCCGCAGCCCGGCGGCGACGACGCCGGTGCGGGTGAGGCGGTAGCGGCCGAGCATGAGGTTGTCGGCGGTGGACAGGTGCGGCGACAGCGCCAGGTTCTGGAAGGTGCGCGCGACGCCGAGCGCGGCGATGCGGTGCGGCGGCAGCGCGGTCAGCTCGGCGTCGCCGAACCGGACGCTTCCTGCGGCGGCCCGGTAGACGCCCGACAGCACGTTGAAGCAGGTCGATTTGCCCGCGCCGTTCGGGCCGATGATCGCGTGCAGGGTGCCGGGGCGGACGGTGAAGTCCACGCCGTCCAGGGCGGTGAGTCCGGCGAACCGCACCGTCAGGCCGCGCACGACCAGCGCCGGGACGTCCTCGGAGCCGGGCCGGACCGCCGCGTCGGGGGAGGAGACCGGCGCGTTCATCCGGCCCACCGCGCCAGCGTGCGTCCGGTGACGGCCTCGTCCTGCTCGGCCGTCCCCACGCCCAGGTAGCGGTCGCGGACCTCGGGGGAGGCGGCCAGCTCGTCGGCCGGGCCCTCCATCGCGACCGCGCCGATCTCCAGCACGTACGCGTACCGGGCCAGCCGCAGCGCCAGCGCCGCGTTCTGCTCGATCAGCAGGACCGCGATGCCCTCGCGGTTGACGGCGCGCACGGTGCCGGCGATCCGGTCGATCATGATCGGGGCCAGGCCCAGCGACGGTTCGTCGAGCAGCAGCAGGCGCGGCCCCGCCATCAGCGCGCGGCCGATCGCCAGCATCTGCTGCTCGCCGCCCGACAGCAGCCCCGCCTTCTGCCTCTCCCGCTCGGCCAGCACCGGGAACAGCCGCAACACCCGCTCGCGGGCCGCCGCGACCGCCCTGCGGTCGCGCGCGCCGAGCGCCCCGGCCCGCAGGTTCTCCGCGACCGTCAGCCGGGCGAACACCTGCCGTCCCTCGGGCACCTGCACCACGCCGCGCGCCACGACCTGGTCGGGGCGGCGGCCGTGTACTGGCTCGCCGTCCACGAAGACCTCGCCCCCGCGCACCGCGCCGCCGTGGAACGGCAGCACGCCCGACACCGCGCGCAGCAGCGTGGACTTGCCCGCCCCGTTGCCGCCCAGCACCGCGACCAGCCCGCCCTCGGGCACTTCCAACGAGACCTCGCGCAGCGCCCGGACCGGACCGTAGTCCGCCGTCAGCCCGCGCACGGCCAGTGCGTGATCAGCACCCAACCCATGCCTCCTCGTGGGAATCGGTGGCATAGGTCAACACGCGGCCGGAAGGCCGGTCTAGAGCGCCGTTCTAACTGAGGGAACGGCCGCAACCGGTGACCGCCCCGATTGTGAGCGCTCACAATCCCTGCCCCGGCCGTCTGTTCAGCGCCGCCGCGCGATGGCACCATGAACGCCCCGCACGGCAGGAGACCGAGGGCATGACCGTGACAGACGGCCGCACCGGCAGCGACATCATGCGGCGCGCCGCCCGCCGCCTGGCGGACCGGTTGCCCGACCTCGCCGACACCCTGGTCGGCGAGATCCTCGCTGGCGAGGAGTGGGACCGGCCCGCCGGGCTGCGCGAGGACCTGTGGCAGGTCGCCCACACCGGCCTCGGCCACGGCATGACCGCGATCCTCGACCCCGGCGCGGGCCGCGCCGACCTGTCGTGGGCGCGGGAGCTCGGCCGCCGCCGCGCCGAGCAGGGCCAGCCCCTGGACCTGCTGCTGCGCTCCTACCGGCTGGCCGGGCGGGTGTTCTGGGAGGCGGTCGTGGAGATCGTCGCGCAGGACGACCCGGCGTACGTGCCGGTCCTGGTCCGGCACGCGGGCCGCACCTGGCACACCATCGACGAGCAGTCCAGCGCCGCCGCCGCGGCCTACCACCGCACCGAGTACGACCTGCTGCGGCGCAGCGAGGAGCGCGTCCAGGCGGTGGTGGACGCGCTGCTGGACGGGCGCGGCGCCGAGGGCGGCACCCCGGCCGCCGCCCCGGAGATCCTGGGCCTGCCCGCGCGCGGCCGGTACGCGGTGGTCGTGCTCGGCCCGGCGGCCGTCCGCCCGCCCGACGCGGCCGGGGCGCGCTGCCTGTGGCGGACCCGCGCCGACGGCACCCAGGTCGCGCTGGTGGCGCTGGGGGCGGCGTCGCTGGACGAGCTGGCCGCCGCGCTGCGCCCGCACGTGCGCGTCCCGGCCGGGATCAGCCCCGTCGTGGACACCCTCGCCGAGCTGGGCACCGCGCGCTGGCTGGCGGAACTGGCGCTGCGCACCTGCCGTCCCGGCGAGATCGCGCTGCTGGACCGCTGCCTGCCCGACGCGCTGGTGATCTCCCAGCCGCGCCTGGCGGGACGGCTGGGCCGCAGCGTCCTCGGCCCATTGCTGGACCTGGACGACGCCTACCGCGAGGTGCTGCTGACGACGCTGGCGACGTGGCTGGAGTGCGAGGGCTCGGCGTCGCGCGCAGCGACGCGGCTGTACTGCCACCACAACACGGTGCTGAACCGGCTGCGCCGCGTCGAGCGGCTGACGGGCCGGATGTTGTCGGACCCGAACGCCCTGGTGGAACTGGTCCTGGCGCTGAGCGCGGCCCGTCTGCTGAAGGACGCGACCCCGCGCGCGTAGTAGCGGCGGCCACGCCCACGCCCACAGCCCCGCCCACGACCCTGGGCACGGCCCCGGGCACGGCCGATGGCGGCCGCGTGGTGCGGCCGCCATCGGGTCTCATCGTCGCTACGTGTGCGGGCAGGTGTCGCGGTAGTCGGAGATGGCCCGGTCGCCCTGGGGCGCGGGGCACAGGAACTGCTCGTAGCGGGTGTCGTTGTCGATGAAGCGCTTGAGCCACGACACGCTGTACTTCGCGATCGTCGTGTTGGAGGTGTTGGGCGCGAAGTGCGACGCGTTGTCCAGCTCCAGGTACGCCTTCTCCGACGCGGCCGGGATCGAGGTGTAGAACGGGATCGAGTGCGAGGCCACCGGCGCGATCGTGTCGCTCTCCGCGCCGATCACCATCGTGGGCACCCGCACGCCCGTCCAGCTCTTGGTCAGGTTCCACGGGGCCAGCGGGATCGCCGCCTGGAGGCCGGGCCGGTCCACCGCGGCCTCCAGCGTCCCGCCGCCGCCCATCGAGTGGCCCATCACGCCGAGCCGCGTCGCGTCGATGCGGGTGCGCACCGAGCTGCGCTGGGTCAGGTAGTCGAGCGCGGCCTCCAGCTGGCGGCCCCGGCTGGCGGGCTGGTCGAGCCGGGTCAGCGTGTCGATGATCAGCACCACGAAGCCCTGCGAGGCCAGGCGCGGGCCCAGCCACGCCAGGCTGGTCTGGTCGGCGGTGTAGCCGGGGGACATCGCGATCGCGCCGAAGGTGCCCTCGGCGGTGCTGGTCGGGTAGTAGATCGTGCCGCCGCCGAAGCCGCTGACCGACAGCGGCGAGACGGTGGTCTGCGCGGTGGCGAACGGGCCGCGCACGGCCTCGATGCTCGCCTCGGTGGGGGCGGGACCGCGCTCGTAGGGGTTGGCGGCGGCCTGGACGGGAGCGGCGGTCAGCAGCGCGGCGCCCAGCGAGAGGGCGGCGACGGCGCGGGCGCGGCGGGGGCCGCGGCGGGGGCGGCGGCCGGGCCTGGCGGGCGGGGGACTGCCAGACGGGGTGGTCCGGTGCGGCATGTCGACGAACTCCTTCGGGGGGAGGAGGCCCGGGTGGAAGCGGGTGCCGCCGGGCCTCGGGAACGTCTCGACAGATGCGATTGTGAGAGCGCCCCGCTTGCCGCGCATCGGTGAGATCGCCCGTTTTCCGGAAGCCGTGCAACAGTTCGGAATCCCTGTGCGTCCTGGGGGCGATGGGAAGGACGGGCCTTTGGACGACAGCGGTGCGACCTACGAGCAGTTCGTGACCACCCGCGCCCACGCTCTGCTGCGCTACGGCTACGTGCTCACCGGCGATCCGGACGACGCGGCCGACCTCGTACAGGAGGGCCTGGTGCGGCTGCGCGCCGCCTGGCCCAAGGTCGTCAACAAGGACGACCCCGAGGGCTACCTGCGGACGATCATGGCGCGGCAACACGTGAGCCTCTGGCGGCGGCGACGGCGCGAGCGCCTGGTCGACGACGTGCCGGAGCGGCACTACCAGGACGCCGGGCTGGAGCGCGCCGAGCGCGACCCCCGGTTGTGGGCGGCGCTCGCGGCGCTGCCCCGGCGGCAGCGCGCGGTGCTGGTGCTGCGCTACTACGAGGACATGGCGGACGAGGAGATCGCCCGGGTGCTCGGCATCTCGCGCGGGACGGTGCGCAGCCAGGCCGCCCGCGCCCTGGACAAGCTGCGCGCGGACTGGCGCCCGGTCTCCGGCGCGCCCACGGTGGGAGTTGGCAATGGTCGATGAGCAGATGACCGACGACCTGCGGGCCGTCTTCAAGGACGCGGCCGGGCACGCGCCCGCGCCCGACCACGGGCTGCTGGAGCGGGTCGAGACCCGCTACCGGGGCCGGCGGCGGCGCAGGGCGGCGGGCGTCACGGCGGCGGCGGTGGCGCTCGCGGTCGGCGCGACCGGCGTGCTCGGCGCGTCCCTGCGGCCGGGCGGCGGCGACGCCCCGCGCCCGGCGAGCAAGCCGGTGCCGGGCCCGCTGAAGCCGTCCAAGCCGGGCCCGGTCGTGGACCTGAGGAAGACCGCGCCGCAGGCGTTCCGGACGCTGCCGAAGAACCTGCCGAACGGCCGCGAGTTCCAGGGCGTCCAGGTATTGGACGACGGGCAGGTGCTGGGCGTCACCTGGTCGTCGTTCGAGATGACCGACCGGATCTGGGTCTACGACCTCGCCAAGGGCAAGGCCAGGGTCGTCACCACCATCAAGCTGCCGCGCGGCCAGAAGTGGTTCGCCAACGCCATGGCCGCCGGAGACGGCCAGGTCGCCTGGACGATGCACCGCAGCACCGACGAGGCCGACCCCGAGCAGATCGAGCTGTGGACCGCGCCGCTGGCGGGCGGCGAGGCGCGCAGGGTCACCTCGATCGCGCCCGACCAGAGCCCGCTCCAGGACGCCGTCACCTCCGAGCTGGTCGTCGCCGGCGGCGAGGCGGCCTGGGCCGTGCCCGCCGGCGTGCTCACCGTCCCGCTCGCCGGAGGCAAGCCCCGGGTGCTCCCCGGCACCAAGGGCCACCAGATCGTCTCCTGGCCGTGGATCGGCACGCCGGGCAAGGGGCCGAACGGCGACAGGGCCGGCACCGTGGTGTTCAAGGACCTGCGCAACCTGCGCACCGGCGAGCGCCGCACGGCCACCACGACGCCGTTCAAGGGCACGTGGACCTGCGGGCTGGAATGGTGCGTCGGCGGCCCCGCGTCGGGGGTGACCTACACCGGGCCGGTGGGGCAGACGGTCCAGCGCCGCGACGGCCGGGACGGCCGCGCGCTGCCCACCGACACGACGGGCAGCCTGCTGAGCCTGATGGACGGGAAGATCCTCTTCAACCGCTACATCGTCTACGGCCCTGGGCGGCGGGGCCCGCACAACTACACGCTGTACGACCTGCGGACCGGCCGCCTCCTGGACACCGGGGTGCGGACGCTGAGCGGCGGCAAGGTGCCGGGCCTGCTGGCCTCGCCCGGCGACGCCGTCCTGAGCCTGCCCGTCAAGGGCGACGGGACCGTCCTGCTGGACCTGTCGAAGGTCGGCTGACCTCCGCCGGGAAGTGATCTACCGGTTCTGACCACGCGGCGGCCGGGCCGGGGCAAACCCCGGCCCGGCCTTTGCGTTCCGCAGCCCGGTTCGGCACGGGCCAGGTGATTACATTCTGCGAGGCAGTGATCACCGGGTGAGGGACGTGGGGCGGGTGACGGCATACGGCGCGACGCGTGAGGCGCCCCATGGCGAGGTGCGGGAGGGGCCCTACGGCGCGGCACCGGAGTCCGCGTACGGCAGGTCGTACGACACGGCGTACGGCGCGACGTACGACACCGCGCACGACACCGCGTACGACACGGGTTATGGCACACGGCGCGAGCGGACGCAGCCCTGCCGCCTCCCCCAGCCCCGCCGCGTCCCGGAACGCCGCCCGCCCGGCCGCCACCGCAGCCCCGCCAGCGGCCCGCCGCGCTGGGCGATCGCCGCCGGGGCCGTGGTGTTCCAGGCGTCGCTGGGCGGCGTCTACTCCTGGAGCGTGCTGGCCCGCGCCCTCCAGGAACCCGGCAACGGCTTCACGCTCACCCGCGCCCAGGCCGTGCTGCCGTTCTCGGTGGCGATCGGCGTCGTGTTCGTCGGCACCTACCTGGGCGGGCGGCTCCAGGACCGCAGGGGCCCGCGCACGGCCGCGCTGCTGGGCGGCACCCTCTACGCGACGGGCGCGATGCTCGCCTCGCTGGCCGCCGACCGCAGCCAGTTGTGGTTCCTGCTGCTGTCCTACGGCGTGGTCGGCGGGTTCGGCCTCGGCATCGCCTACATCGTCCCGGTCGCGATGCTCCAGAAGTGGTACCCCGACAAGCGCGGCCTGATCACCGGCGTCGCGGTCGGCGGCTTCGGGTTCGGCGCGGTGCTGACCTCGCCGCTGGCCCAGTACCTGGTGGACGCCAGCCGCACCACGCCCACCCGCGCGTTCCTGCCGCTCGGCGCGTGCTACCTGGTGCTGACGACGGCGGGCGCGCTGCTGTTCCGCAACCCGCCGCCGCGCCCGGCCGCCGGGCCGTCCCGGCGCGGCGACTTCACCTGCGCGCAGGCGCTGCGCACCCGCCAGTGGTACCTGCTGACCGCCATGCTCACGCTGAACACGATCGCGGGCATCGGCTTCGTCGCGGTGACCGCGAGCACCGCGGTGGCGATCACCGGGATGGGCCCGGCGGCCGCGGCGGCGCTGACCGGCTTCATGGGCCTGTTCAACGGCGCGGGCCGCATCCTGTGGGGCTGGCTGTCGGAGCGGTACGGCCGGATGCGGATCTTCACGTGCATCCTCGGGCTGATGGGCGGCTGCCTGCTGCTGATGCCGTACGCGACCTCGCCGGTGCTGTTCATCCCGCTGGCGGCGGTGGTGTTCGCCAACTTCGGCGGCGGCTACGCGGTGATGCCCGCCACCGCCGCCGACTTCTTCGGCCTCACCAACGCCGGGGCCATCTACGGCCTGATGAACATCGCCTGGAGCATCGGCGGCGTGGTCGGGCCGCTGCTGGTCGCGGCGCTGGCGGCGGGCGGCTCCTACCGCGTCGCGTTCACGACGCTCGCGGTGATCGTGCTGGTCGCCACCGCGCTGCCCGGCCTCACCCGCCCGCCGGGCCGCCGCGCCTTCCGGTAGCCCCTGGTCAGGGACGTCACGCGCTGGCCAGGCCGCCGAACAGCCCGCTCGGCCAGGCCCGGGGCACCAGGTCGCCGATGTCCTCGCTGCGCAGGAACCGCGCCGCGCCCTTCACCGCCGCCTCCTCGGGCTCGTCGGCGATCCGCACCGGCATGCCCGTGGCGTCGCGGACCAGCTCGACCAGGCCCGGCAGCCGCGCGCCGCCGCCGGTCAGCGTGACGCCGTTGCGCAGCAGGTCGGCGGCCAGGTCCGGCGGGCATTCGGTCAGCCCGGCCCGCACCGTCTCGGCGATCGTGGCGAGCGGCCCGGCCAGGACGCGCCGCACCTCCTCCTCGGTCAGCGTCGCCTCGCGCGGTATCCCGGTGTTCACGTCGCGGCCGGGCACGACGCCGCCGGACGCGAGCCGGACGGCGTCGACGTCCTCCTCGCGGGCCATCAGCTCGTGCTCGCGGCGCACCAGGGTGACGATCGCGCGCTTCAGCGCCGCGCCGCCGGTCGGGACCCCGTACGCGCTGACCAGGCCGTCCGAGCCGAGCACCCCGACGTCGGTCACCTCGGCCCCGATGTCGGCGATCGCGGCGTTGGGCCGCTCCACCGCGCCCCGCGCGGCCGCCAGCGGCGTCGGGACCACCGTCACCCGGCGCGCCCCGGCCCCGTAGGCGATGTGCTCGACGGCCCGGTACTGCACCGGCGTGACCGTGCTGGGCACGGTGATCGCGATGCGCGGCTTGGCCATGTACCGCTTGCCGAGATGCCGCCGCAGCAAGGTCCGCAGCAGCGCCTCGGTGCCCTCCTGCTCGGCGGGCACGCCGTCGCGGATGAGCCGGACCAGCTCCACGCCCGGCCCGGCCTTGGCCTGCGCCTCCGCGCCCGCCCCCAGGAACCGGCCCGTCCACATGCAGCGGGCGAGCACCGACGGCTCGGACGCCACGACGCCCCGCCCGTCCACGAACAACCGCGCGGTGTCGCTGCCCAGGTCGGCGGCCACCGAGCGGCAGGGGAAGTCGCGCCATCTCATCGGCTACTCCGCTGGTTCCGAGGTGGCGTTGCCGACCGAGATCAGCAGCACGGTGATGGCCGTGCCCGCCACGAGGTTGATCACTCCGGCGGCCACCGCCGCGAGCAGGTCGGAGTGCAGGGCGAGCGGGGCGAGCGCGAAGGCGGCGGTGGTGAGGCCGCCGATCCAGCCGAAGAACTTCAGCGGGCTGGGCACCGCGAGGAGCAGCGCGTGCAGCAGCGCGGTGCCGACCAGCGCCACGGCCCCGGCCATCATCGCGTAGGTGAGGCCGGGCGAGTCGCCGATCAGCCGGTCGGTGCGGGGCCCGGCGACCGGGACGTCCAGCACGCCGCGCGCGGCCATGAGCCCGACGAGCACGACGAGGGCGGCGACGACGGCGGTGGCGAGCCCGCCGGCCCACAGGCCCGCCGCGCGCACGGTCGGCCGGCGGGAGGAACGCCCCCCGGCCGCCCCGCGGGCGGGGTCGTATCCGTCGGCGGGATAGCTCTCGGTCGGATAACCCTCGCGCGGATAGGTTTCACGCGGGTAGAGGGGATCGACCATCGTCGGCTCCTTCGCGATCTACCGGGTGCTCACGGGCGATTGCCCTGTCCTGTCCGATCTGCCCGTGATCGAGTACGCGAAAGGCCAACGGGAAGGCATGACCGCGTTAAATGGGGGGTGCGGAGGGGAGAGGTCCGCCTTACCGCCGCGCTATGGAGATGTCCCGGAAGGTCAAGCGGACGTGGGGATTTCCACTGATATCTCCCCACCCAGCCGCGCGCCCGTCTCCAGCTCCAGATCGTCGCCGCTCCAGAAGCGGCCCGGGTCGTACCAGTTGGGGCGGCGGTCGCGGGGGAGCAGGCCCATGTCCTGGTAGGTGGACGCGACGATCTCCGCGCAGAACGCCGTCTCCAGGTTCGCGTCGCGCTCCTCGGGACGGCGGATCGGCACGCGGCCCCGCAACCAGCGCGAGGCCAGCCGCGTGGTGGACGGGAAGGGCGTGCCGTCCAGGCGGGCGACCGTGCGCAGCGCCGCGTCCTCCATCGCCTTCCCGGCGGGCGGTTCGAGCTGCCGCAACCAGGCCCGCTGCCCGTAGCGGGTGCCCCACGCGACGACGGCGTCGCGCAGGTCGTGGAGCTGCGCGCCCCGCTGGTGGTGGCCCGTCCACATGTCGGGCAGCGAGCGGCCCAGCTCGGCGTGCCACATCAGCGGCGGCAGGTCGTCGATCACCAGCGCCATGCCGACGTGGTTCACCGGGCTGTTGGTGGTCATCTGGATGGCGCGGTCGGCCGCCGTGCGGCCGCGGAACAACCACACGTCGCCGGTGCGGGTCAGCTCGACGGCTTCGGCAAGGGAGATGCTCGTCCCGGACATGATCGCTACCTTAGGCACATGCGCTGGTGGAAGGCCCTCGGTATCGCGAGCTTCGTCGGTGTGGCGGCGACCGGGGCGGTGCTCGCCCGGTCCGAACGCCGCCGCCGCTCCTACACGCCCGACCAGGTCAGGGAGCGCCTGCACCAGCGGCTGGGGGAGGCGGCGGCGGAGCCTGCCGAGCCGCCGGAGCCGCCGTCCCGTGCACGCGCCTGGTGGCGGCGGCGCCGCTGATCCGCTGCACCAGGTCGCGGGCCAGGTCGCGCAGCTTGACGTTGCGGCGCTGCGACATCCGCGACAACAGGTCGAACGCCTCGTCGGGGCCGCAGCGCCGCTGCGCCATCACGATGCCCATGGCCTGCCCGACCAGCGAGCGCGTGTCCAGCGCGCCGGACAGGGTGTCGGCGCGGCGCTCGCTGTTCGAGATCATCAGCTCGCGCAGCCGCGCGGTCTCCAGGTGGACGCGGACGCGCGCGACCAGCTCGGCGGGCTCGAACGGCTTGACCACGTAGTCGTCGGCGCCGTGCTCCAGGCCCTCCACCGCCGCGTCGCTCCCGGCCCGCGCGGTGAGCAGGACGATCGGCAGCCGCGCGAGCCCGGCGTCCGCCCGCAGCTCCCGCAACACCGCGACGCCGTCGCGGCCGGGCAACATCACGTCCGACAACACCAGGTCGGGGCGCGCGCGGCGGGCCAGCTCCAGCGCGGCGTCGCCGTCGACGGCGGCGTCCACGCGCCAGCCCTGCTCCGCCAGCAGCCGGACGAGGTAGGCCCGCATGTCCGGGTTGTCCTCGATGAGCAACACGCGGGGCGCGTCCTCGGCGGGCTCGGCCGGGTTCGCCTCCTCGTCGGCGGTCCAGCTCAGCGCCTCCGCCACGAACGGGGTCGCGGTCTCGTGCTCGTCGCCCAGCGGGCACGGCTCCGCCAGGTCCCGCCCGCCGCACGGCAGCCGCACGGTGAACGTGCTGCCCTCGCCCGGCGTGCTGGCCGCGCGCACCTCGCCGCCCAGCGCCCGCGCCAGGTCCGCCACCAGCGACAGGCCGATGCCCGTGCCCTCCCGGCTGCGGCCACGCGTCCCGGCGACCTGGTGGAACCGCTCGAAGACGCGCGGCAGCTCGTCCTCGGGGATGCCCGCGCCGGTGTCGGCGACGGCCAGCTCCACGGCCCCGTCCAGGGCGCGCAGCCGCACGGCCACCGTGCCCTCGGCGGTGAACTTGAGCGCGTTGGACAGCAGGTTGAGCACGATCTTGGCCCACATCTCGCGGTCCACCAGGACGGGGCCGGGCAGCGGCGGCGCGTCCACCTCCAGGCGCAGCCCGGCGCGCTCGGCGGCGGCGCGGAACATGCTGGCCAGGTCGGCGGTCAGCGACGCCAGGTCGGTCGGCTCGGGGTCGGCGCGCAGCCGCATGGCGTCGGCGCGGGCGGCGTCCAGCAGCGTGTCCACCAGGCGTCGCAGCCGCAGCGCGGCCCGGTGCGCGGCGGCCAGCGGGACGCGTTGCCCGGTGGGCAGGTCCGGATCGTCCAGCAGCGTGGCCAGGGGGCCGAGCAGCAGGGTCAGCGGGGTCCGGAACTCGTGGCTGACGTTCTGGAAGAAGCGGGTCTTGGCGGCGTCCAGCTCGGCCAGGGCCTCGGCGCGGCGGCGTTCGGCCTGGTAGGCGAGGGCGAACGGCACGTCCAGCGGTTCGCGGCCCAGCGCCTCCACCGCCGCGCGGCACGCCTCGGCCACCGGCTCGCCGTCCTCGCGGGCCTGCGCCGCCGAGACGGTGCCCAGCTCGCGCACCGTGCGCAACCGGCGCTCGGTCAGGACGCGGGCTGTGGTGTCGGTGGTCGCGACGAAGATCCCGGCCACGCGCCCTTCGGCGTCCTCGACCGGGCTGTAGGAGAAGGTCCAGTAGGTCTCCTCGCGGTAGCCGTGCCGCTCCATGAACGGCAGCAGCTCCTCCGAGAAGGTCGCGCCGCCGCCGTCCAGCACGCCCGTGGCCATGGGGCCGAGCTCGTCCCAGACCTCCGCCCAGCACTCGGCGGCGCGCTGGCCCATCGCGGCGGGGTGCTTGGCGCCCAGGACGCGCGAGTAGGACTCGTTATAGATCTGGACCAGCTCCGGCCCCCACCACAACAACATGGGGATGCGCGACGGGAGCACCGTGCGGATCGCGGCGCACAACTCCGGCGGCCATGCGGCCACGGGTCCGAGCGGCGTGGCGGCCCAGTCGGTGGCGCGGGCCAGCTCCAGGGTGGGGTCCGTCCCGGCGAACAGCCGCTCCACCGACGCGCCCTCGCCCACCGCTGCGCCCACCCCTGTGCCCCCACCCGTGTGACAGGCCGACAGCGCCCGCCCGGTCAAGAACGGAACCCGAGGTCGGCGCGCCAATCGTCACCAGGATGATCTTCGTTGGTCAACTCCGTCCGGGATGGGGTCACGCCCATGACCGGCATCCGGACGGACGGTAATCAGCGTCGGGGCGGATGGCTCACCGGTGGGTTGACGCGGACCGGCCGCGCTCGCATCCTTGGTGGTGTCCGGCGCCGCCGCGCCGGGCCGGTCCAACAGCGCGGCCGCCCGCCATCCCGTCCTGGGTGAAAGAGGCCGCGCACATGCATCCCGCCACCTCCGAAGACCTCCGCTTCCGGAACGACGGCGACCACCTGGTCGTGGAGTTCCCGCAGGAGATCGACCTCGCCAACGCGCCGCTGATCCGATCCCGCCTGCTGCGCCTGCTGGAGGAGCGTCCGGCGGGCCTGGTGCTGGACATGTCCGGCACGCACTTCTGCGACTCCAGCGGCATCGAGGTCATCTTCCGCGCCCACGTGCGCGCGAGCCGCGCGGGCCTGCGCCTGCACCTGGTGCTGCCGCCGCCGGGCCCGGCGCGCACGGCGTGCGCGATCACGGGTGTGACGAGGGTGGTGCCGAACTTCCCGACCCTGGCGGAAGCCCGCGCCGCCTTCGCGTCCAACGACTGAGCCCCACGCGCGCCACCCGAGCCCCGCGTGACGCTTGAGACCTGCGTGGCGGCTGAGACCCCACGTGGTGTCTGAGACGTCGCGCGATGCTTGAGGACCGCCCGGCGACTGAAGGCCGCGCGGGCGGGCCGGCAGATCTTACGAGGTGCGTACGTGGTGCCGCCGGAGCGCCCGCGCCGGCCGTTCCCGACCTACGTTCGTGCCATGCGAGTGCTGCTCACAGGCGCGTCCGGGTTCATCGGGTCCCACATCGCCGAGGCTCTGACGGCCGCCGGTCACCAGGTGCACGGGTTCGACCTGCGCACCGGCCAGGACGTCCGGAGCCCCGACGACGTGGCGCGGGCCCTGGCCGGGATCGACGCCGTCTGCCACCAGGCCGCGATGGTCGGCCTCGGCGTGGACATGTCCGACCTGCCCGCCTACGCCTCGGTCAACGTCCAGGGCACGGCGGTGCTGCTGGCGGAGATGGCGCGGGCGGAGGTGCGCACGCTGGTCCTCGCCTCCTCGATGGTCGTGTACGGCGAGGGCCGCTACACCTGCGACCGGCACGGGGCCGTACGGCCGGACCCGCGCGCCGAGGAGGCGTTGCGGGCCGGGCACTTCGAGCCGCCGTGCCCCGCGTGCGGCAACCCGCTGGCCCCCGGCGTCATCTCCGAGGACGCCCCGCTCGACCCGCGCAACGTCTACGCCGACACCAAGCTGGCCCAGGAGAACCTGGCCGCCTCCTGGGCGCGCGCTACCGGCGCGTCGGTGACGGCGCTGCGCTACCACAACGTCTACGGCCCGAGAATGCCGCGCGACACCCCCTACGCCGGAGTGGCCGCCCTCTTCCGTTCCCGTCTCGAACGCGGCGAGGCACCCCAGGTGTACGAGGACGGACGCCAGCGCCGCGATTTCGTGCACGTCCGCGACGTCGCCCGCGCCAACGTCCTCTCCCTACAGACCACGCACACCGGCCTACGCGCCTACAACATCGCCAGCGGCGAACCCCGCACCATCGCCGACATGGCCCACGCCCTGGCCGACGCCTACGGCGGCCCCGATCCCGTAGTCACGGGCGGCTATCGCCTAGGCGACGTCCGGCACATCGTGGCCTCGCCTGAAAAAGCACGCCGCGAGCTGGGTTTCACGGCGCAGGTGCCGTTCTCCGAAGGCATGGCCGAATTCGCCCTCGCCTCGACGGGTTCCGCGCGATGACCGCCGTTGACGTCGTGCTGCCCTGTCTCAACGAGGCCGAGGCGCTGCCGTGGGTGTTGTCGCGGATGCCTGAGGGATTCCGGCCCATCGTCGTGGACAACGCCTCCACCGATGCCTCGGCCGAAGTCGCCGCACAATACGGAGCCCTCGTCGTCCCAGCGCCGCAACGCGGATTCGGAGCCGCCTGCCATACCGGGCTGCTCGCCGCCACCGCCGACGTCGTGTGCGTCATGGACGCCGACGCCTCCCTCGACCCCGCCGAACTGCCGCGCCTGGTCGCCGCGCTCGACGCCACCCGGCCGAGCCTCGTCCTGGGCCGCCGCCGCCCCACCGGGCGCGGCGCGTGGCCGCCGCACGCCCGGCTCGGCAACGCCGTCCTCGCCCGCTCGCTCAACCGCCGTGCCGGGACGCGCCTGCACGACCTCGGCCCGATGCGCGCCGCCCGCCGCGCCGACCTGCTGGACCTGGACCTGGCCGACCGCCGGTTCGGCTACCCGCTGGAGATGGTGCTGCGCGCCGCCGCCGCGAACTGGCGCGTCACCGAGCTGGAGGTCGCCTACCTGCCCCGCACCGGCCGGTCGAAGGTGACCGGGACCGTGCGCGGCACCGTCCGCGCCGTCCGCGACATGCGCCGCGTCCTGGCGGAGGTGACGCCGTGACCGCCGACCTGATCGTCATCGCCAAGGAGCCGGTGCCCGGCCGCGTCAAGACCCGGCTGACCCCGCACTACAGCCACCGCGAGGCCGCCGCGCTGGCCGAGGCCGCGCTCACCGACACCCTCGCCACCGTCGCCGCCGCGCCCGCCGGGGCGCGGACCCTGGCGCTGGACGGCGCGCCCGGCCCGTGGCTGCCGCCCGGCTTCCAGGTGCTCGCGCAGCGCGGCGACGGCCTTGACGAACGGCTCGCGCACGCCTTCGCCGACGCCTACGCGGGCCGCCCCCTGGTCCTGGTCGGCATGGACACCCCGCAGCTCACCGCCGACCACCTGCGCGAAGCCGCCGCCGCGCTGCGCACCCACGACGCGGTGCTCGGCCCGGCGGCCGACGGCGGCTTCTGGCTGCTCGGCCTGACCCGCCCCGACGCGGCGCTGCTGCGCGGCGTGCCCATGTCGCGCCCCGACACCGGCCGCCACCAGCTCGCCCGGCTGCGCGCCGCCGGGCTGAGCGTGGCGGCGCTGCCCGAGCTGACCGACGTGGACACCGCCGCCGACGCCGCCGTGGTCGCCGCGCTGGCCCCGCACGGCCGCTTCGCGGCGGCGTTCCGCCACCACACGGCGGCCCGCGCATGATCGGCGAGCTGTACGAGGAGGCGCTGACCGGCCGCCGCGTCGAGATCGAGGACGGCGCGGGCCGCCGCCGCCCGCTCCCGGTGGACCAGTGGCGCGCCCCGCGCCCCGGCGACGCCGGGCTGCTGGCACGGTGCGCCGGGCCGGTCCTGGACGTCGGGTCCGGTCCGGGCCGCCTCACCGTCGCGCTCACCGAACGCGGCGTGCTCGCCCTCGGCATCGACGTCACCGAGCACGCGGTGGCGCTCACCGTCGCCGCCGGAGGCCCCGCGCTGCACCGCGACGTGTTCGGCGCGGTGCCCGGCGCGGGCGGCTGGCGCACCGTGCTGCTGGCCGACGGCAACATCGGCATCGGCGGCGACCCGGCCGCGCTGCTGCGCCGCGTCGCCGAACTCCGCGCGCCCGACGGCCGCGTGCTCGTCGAGGTGGCCCCGCCGGGCGCGCCGTCGCGCGTCGAGTCGGTGCGGCTGCGCACCGGCGGCGCGGTCGGGGAGTGGTTCGCGTGGGCGCACGTGTCCGCCGACGACGTCGCGGGGCTCGCCACGAGGTGCGGCCTGGCGGTGGGCGAGATCTGGGAGGAGGCGGGACGGTGGTTCGCGTCCCTGTGATCGGGCGGCGCTCGGACGAGCGCGCCGCCGCCTGGCTCGGCCTGGCGCTCGGGATCAGCTTCGGCACGGCGTTCGTGACCGGCCTGATCAGCCATTTCCTGCAACACCCGCCGTCCTGGGCGGCGTGGCCGTCGAGCCCGTCCGGCTTCTACCGCGTCACCCAGGGCCTGCACGTGATCGGCGGCCTCGCCACGATTCCGCTGCTGCTGGCCAAGTTGTGGACGGTCTACCCGAAGTTGTTCCGCTGGCCGCCGTTCCGGTCGCCCGCGCACGCGGCCGAGCGCGGCGTGATGTTCCTGCTGGTGGGCGCTTCGTTGTTCCAGCTCGCCACCGGCCTGTTCAACATCGCCTACTGGTACCCGTTCCCGTTCTTCTTCCCCGACGCCCACTACTGGACGTCGTACGTGCTGGTCGGCGCGCTGGTCGTGCACGTCGCCAACGAGTGGGGCAAGGTCCGCCGCACCGTCATGACCCGGCCCGAGGACGGCCTCTCCCGGCGCGGCCTCCTGCTGACCGTGGCGGCGGCCGGGGGAGCGGTCGCGCTGACCACGGCCGGTGAGACGTTCTCGCCGCTGGCCCGCCTGGCACTGCTCGCGCCGCGCCGCCCCGGCGTCGGACCGCAACACCTGCCCGTCAACCGGACGGCCCTGGCCGCCGGGGTGACGCCGGACGCGTCCTGGCGGCTGACCGTCACCGGCCGCGTCGACCGGACCCTCAGCCTGTCACTGGCCGACCTGCGCGCCCTGCCGCAGCACACCGTGCGGCTGCCGATCGCGTGCGTGGAGGGCTGGAGCGCGTCCGGCGATTGGCGGGGCGTGCGGCTGCGCGACGTGCTGCGCCGCGCCGGGGTCGCCGACGATGCGCGCGTCCGCGTCGAGTCCCTCGAACGCGGGGGCCGCTACCGGACCTCCCGGGTCGATCCGCCGCACTGGCAGGACGCCCGGACCCTGCTGGCGCTCGGTCTGAACGGCGAACCCCTCGCCCCCGACCACGGCCATCCCTGCCGCCTGATCGCGCCCAACCGGCCCGGCGTCATGCAGACCAAGTGGATCACCCGGCTGGAGGTCTGGTGAAGATCCCCGCCTACGTCGTCGGCGGCGCGCTGATCGCCTACGGCGCCTACGGCCTGGCCTCCCACGTGGACCTGATCGGCTGGGCGATCTGGTTCGGCGGCGCGGTCCTGGTGCACGACCTGCTGTTCGCCCCCGCCGTCCTGCTCGCCGGGGCCGTCGTGACGCACCGGCGGACGCGGGCCGCGCTGGTGGTGGCGGGCGCGGTGACGCTGGTGGCGCTGCCGATGGTCCTCGGGCTGGGGAAGCGCGCCGACAACCCGTCGATCCTGCCGCTGCCGTACGGGCGCAACCTGCTGATCGTGCTGGCCGTCATCGCGGTCGCCGCGCTCCTGCGCCGGAAACGTCCCCGATGAGCCGGATCATGGTCGTGCTCTGGGCCGCCCTGATCGCCGGTGCGTTCGCCGTCGGGCACCACCTGCGACGCGCGGGCCTGGCGACCGAGGACAAGCTACCGCCGCTGCACGCCGAGTTCCGCGTGCTGACCTGGCAGATCCTGCCCGCCCTGATGCTGGCGGTCATAGGCGTAGCGGTGTTGCCCCCACTGGCCAGACGCCTGCCCTGGCGGGCGCTACCCCTGACGGCTTGGGCCGCAACCACGCTCTGGACGGTCGTGCTGGCCCTCAGCGACGGCTGGGACGCGCTGTCCCGCCCGCTGGACGCGCCCACCGAATACCCTGCGGGACTGGCCGCCGTCCGCCCCGACCCCCTGACCTGGCTGGAGACCTTCACCGAGCGCCTGCACGCCTACCCCACCCACGTGCGCGGCCACCCGCCGCTGCCGACCCTGGTGTTGTGGGCGCTGGACGCGGCGGGACTGCGCGGCACCGGCTGGGCGGCCGCGCTGATCATCGCCGTCGGCGGCTCGGCCGTGGCCGCCATCACGATCACCCTGCGACGCCTGGCAGGCGAGGAGATCGCACGGAACGCCGTCCCGTTCCTGGCACTGGCACCGTTCGCACTATGGATCGCCACAGCCATGGACGCTTTCTTCCTGGGCGTAGGAGCCTGGGGAACAGCGCTCCTGGCCCTGGCCGGACGCAACAAACCATGGCTGGCCGCCGCAAGCGGCCTCCTCCTGGGCTGCCTCCCCTACCTGAGCTACGGCCTCCTCCCCCTCTTCGCAGTCCCCCTAGCAGTACTGATCCTGACCCGCCCCCGCCCCGGCGTCCTGCTCGCCCTGCTCGGCGGCCTGGCGATCGTGCCCGCCGCGTTCACCGCGCTGGGCTTCTGGTGGCCCGACGGAGTAGCGGCGACCCTCGACACCTACCTGGTCAGCCGAGGTTCGGCGCAACGCTCCACGACCTACTTCGCGATCGCGAACCTGGCCGTCCTGGGCCTGCTCGTAGGCCCCGCGACAGTGCACGCCCTAACACGCCCCCGCCGCTCAATCCCCGTGGCGCTGCTGGCTGGCGGCGCACTACTAGGCACCCTCGCCCTGGACGTGTCAGGCGTGACAAAGGGAGAGGTCGAACGCATCTGGGTGCCCTACGCAGCATGGATCGTCACCGCAGCAGCCCTACACCGCCCCCCAGCCCGAACCTGGCTGGCCGCCCAAGCGGCAACGGCCCTGCTGGTGCAACTCCTAGTGCTCTCCGAATGGTGACCCCGCCCGCGAACCTCAACTAACAGCGTGAGACCGCTTTGGTCGAACCTTCCGCCACATCCGTAACGTCCCGGCTACCGTGCGCTCATGGAAACGCTTGCGAACTGGCAGCCGAACTCCTCCTGGACGATGGCGGAATGGCTGCGCGAGGCCCGCGCGCTGCGGGCAGCCCTGCACGCCCTGGGCATGACGACGCCGCGCTGCCTGCCGGGGGAGCCCGCCGACTGCGGTGCCTCGGTCTGGGAGCACTACGCCACCTACGCGGGGATGCTCAAGGGCGCGGCGCAGGTGAAGGCCGAATGCCACCTCGGCCCGGGTCCCGGGCTCGACCTGGCCGAACGCGTGTACGCCGACCAGGTCGCCTCGCACAAGCACTAGACGTCGCGCACACCGCCCGTCTCGCACAAGCACTGACGCCACGCGCACCGCCCGCCTCCTTCGGGAGGCGGGCGGTGCGCGGGTCCGTCATCGGTGCGCGGCCAGTGCCTTCTCCGGCTCGGACGGGGTCTCCGTCTCGCTCAGTGCCAGCCGTTCGTGCACGCGCCCCAGTGGGCCCGGCAGCCACCAGTTCCATCGGCCCAGCAGCGTCATCGTCGCCGGGACCAGCAACATCCGCACCAGCGTCGCGTCCAGCAGGACCGCCAGCACCAGGCCCAGCCCGATCGCCTTGATCGGTGCGAAGCCGCCGAACACGAAGCCCGCGAACACCACCGAGATCAGCAGCGCCGCCGCCGTGACGATGCCGCCCGTCCGCTGCAACCCCGACGCCACCGCCTCCTGCGGCGTCGCCCCGGCCAGCCACCGTTCCCGGATGCGCGACAGCAGGAACACCTCGTAGTCCACCGACAGCCCGAACGCGATCGCCCCGACCAGCACCGGCACGGTCAGGTTCACCGACCCCAGGCCCTCGCTGCCCAGCAGCCCGGCCAGGTGCCCGTCCTGGAACACCCACACCACCACGCCCAGCGCCGCGCCGATGCTCAGCAGGTTCGTGAGCACCGCCTTGAGCGGCAGCAGCACCGACCCGGTGAAGGCGAACAGCAGCAGCAACGTCCCGATCGCGACCACCGCCGCCGCCCACGGCAGCCGGTCGGACAACATCTGCCGGTAGTCGATCAAGCGGGCGGTGTCGCCGGTGACCTGCACCTCGAACGGCAACGGCAGGTTCCGGACCGCCTCGACGGCGTCCCGCGTCGCCGCGTCCTCGGCCGCCCCGCGCGGCTCGGCGCGCAGCACGCTCACCCCGCCGACCTGCTCGGCCTCGACCGCGCCGATGCCCGGCATGCCCGCGATCCGCTCGCGCAGCCCCGCGACGCCCGGGTCGGTCAGCGGCGCGTCGGCCAGCACCTGGATGTCGCCCGACCAGTGCGCCCGCTCGGGGAAGTGCACGGTCAGGTCGTTCCACATCTGGCGCGTGGTGGTGGAGTCCGGCAGCAGCCGCGGGTCGCCGCCGGAGATCTTCAGGCCCAGCACCGGCAGCGCCAGCGTCACCATCGCCGCCCCGGCCGCGACCAGCACCAGCACCGGCCGCCGCTGCACGCCGCGCGCGATCCGCGCGAACGCGCCGTCGCCCTCGGCCTTCGGCTTGGCGGGCGAGATCCGGTGCCCGGACCGGCGCAGCAGCGCGGGCAGCAACGTCAGCGCGGCCGCCATGTCGGCCAGCACGACGGCGGCCCCGGCCAGTCCCATCGAGCGCAGGAACGGGTCGGGGAACACCACCAGCCCGGCCAGCGCGACCGCGACCGTCAGCCCGGAGAACACCACCGTGCGGCCCGCCGTCGCGCAGGTGCGGGCCACCGCCTCCGCCACGTCCGGCGCGGTGCGCCGCTCCTCGCGGAACCGGCTGACCACCAGCAGCGCGTAGTCCACGCCCAGGCCGACCGCGAGCATCGTGGTGATCTGGATCGAGTACACCGACACGTCGGTGACGGTGCTGAACAGGAACAGGATGCCGAACGTCGAGCCGACGCCGACGACCGCGACCAGCAGCGGCAACCCCGCCGCCAGCAGCCCGCCGAACACCACCAGCAGCAGGATCAGCACCACCGGCATGCTCAACATCTCGGCGCGCGCCACGTCCTTCTGCGCCTGCTCGTCGAACTCGGCGTCCGACAGCGGCCCGCCCGCCACGTGCGCGGTCGTGCCCGGGACGGCGCGCAGCCGGGCGGCGGCGGCCTCCGCCGCGTCCTCCATGCCGTCGCCGGGCATGAGCCCGACCTCGACCAGCACCGCCCGTCCCGTCCGCGTGGACGGCAGCGGCCCCGCCACCTCGGCGACGCCCGGCACGGCCCTGGCCTGCCGCATCGCCGCGTTCACGTCCCGCAGCAGCCCCGCGTCGTCGACGGGCCGTCCGGAGATGACGGCGGTCAGCGTCTCGCCGCTGGGCGCGACCTTCTCCAACCGGTCCTCGGCCCGCCCCGACTCGCTGGTCGGCACGGTCCCGACGTCGGCCACCAGCCGCTCGAACACGCCGGTGCCGATCCCGAACCCGGCCCCCAGCACCAGCACCCAGACCGCGACGACGAGCAGCGGCCGCCGCGCCGAGAACCCGGTAACCCTGGAAATCATGACAGCCTCCACATCGGTGAGCTGCCCTGATGCTCGCCCGCAGCAGGTCTCCGGCGCTTCGCCGCCAGGAGCGGACCTCGGCCCCCTCGCAGGGACCGCCGAGGCCGCCCGCGACTCCCTCCTAGACGAGT
>NZ_BCRO01000126.1 GCF_001552635.1 Actinomadura hibisca NBRC 15177
CCCCGGTGGCCGGGGGTGTCGGTCAGGTTCGGGCACGGGGCTGGGCTTGCTGGTCTGGTGCGGGGCGAGAGAGCACTCCCACCCCTCCACCCCACAGATGAACGCCAATCGTCCCCCCGGACTGATACGAAGGCGTCCTCAAGGGGAATGGCCTCTTCATGACCGAAGAACGTGGTGATGTGCAAGCCCTGACCGACTTCGAGTTGCTCGTCTACGAGGCCGTCGCCGAGATCGACAAGGATGGCGGGGCCGCCGACATCGAGGCCCTCAAGGCGCAGATCGACCGGCCCGAGGAAGACCTCTGGGCCGCCCTGAGCAGGCTGGTGTCGGCCGGGCACCTGCACTCGACGGCCAAGGGCTACGTCCTCGGGCCCCACGACTGGTCCGCCTGATCAGGTGAATCTGCTCGTGTCCAGCTCGAACCCCAAGGGCTTGGGCAGGGCGAGCCTGTTCCCGAAATCGGCGGTCTCAACGGTCTCGTAGGCCCCCTCCTCCGGGTCCGAGAAGAGGGTCACCGTCTTCTTGTCCCGGTCGGCCAGCAGGTAGAAGGGGATCTCGGCCTGCGCATAGTTGCGCCGCTTGACCAACCGGTCGTGCTCAGGCCGGGACGAGGTGACCTCCAGGACCAGCAGGACCCCGTCGGACGGCATCCACGAGGGTGCGTCATTGAACAGGTCCAGGTCAGCGGGCGCGAAGGTGCCGTCCGGGATGACGCGGTTGTCGGGCACGCCGTCGGGACCTGGTGTGATCAGGCCCTTGTTGCCGGAGAAGTCAAGGTCGATCGCTCCTTCGCCGAGCAGCTGCTTGACGATCAGACCGATGATTTTCTCATGGTTGCCCAAGGGGGGTGGGGTCACGACGATCTCTCCGTCGATCAGCTCGGCGCGGAAGCCCTCAGGGACACCGAGGGCGAGGAAACCTTCCAGGAGGATGTCTTCCTCCACGTACCGGTCATGAGCCATGGCAGTCATGCCCTGCTCCTTCCTCGTCACGACGAGAATAGACGCAGGGTGTCACCTTTCGCCTACAGATCGCGTTCAACGGAGATGCCTTTCCAGGGTACGGCGCAGATCCCTCAAGGGCGATGACCGGGATGGCGGACACGACACCCCGTTCGGCATAATGACCTACCAAGCAAGCGTCAGGTTGGGAGGTCCCGGATGCAGCTCGTCGCCACCGAGGAGCAGGAGGAACTACGCGCCGCGCTGCGGCGGTTCTTCGCCGAGCGTTCGGCCGGTGCCGAGGTCCGACGCCTCATGGCCTCCGGTGACGGCTATGACCCCAAGGTCTGGGAGCTCATGGCCGGGCAGCTCGGCCTCCAGGGCATGGCCGTTCCCGAGGAGTACGGCGGGGCCGGGTTCGGTGTCCGCGAGCTCGGTGTCGTCTTCGAGGAGATGGGGCGCGCCCTCGTCTGCTCCCCCTACCTCGCCACCGTCATGGCCGCCGCCGCCCTCAGCGCCTCATCCGACGAGGACGCCAAGCGCGATCTCCTGCCCGGGATCGCCAGCGGCGAGGTCATCGCCACCCTCGCCTGGAGCGAGGACGGGCGCTGGGGCCTTGACGACGTCGCCATGCAAGCCACCCGCCACGAGGACGGCTGGCAGCTCACCGGCACCAAGTCCTACGTGCTCGACGGCCACCTCGCCGACCTCCTCCTCATCGCCGCCCGCCTCAACGGCCAGGTCGCCCTCTTCGCCGTCGACGGCAACGCGCCAGGACTCTCCCGCCACTCCCTCCCCACTCTCGACCAGACCCGCAAGCTCGCCCGCCTCGACCTCGCCAACGTCCCCGCCCGCCCCGTCGCCGACCGCGCCGCCCTCGCCCGCGCCCTCGACGTCGGTCTCGTCGCCCTCGCCGCCGAGCAGGCCGGCGGCGCGCAGCGCGTCCTCGACATGACCGTCGAGTACCTCAAGGTCCGCAAGCAGTTCGGCCGTCCCATCGGCGGTTTCCAGGCCGTCAAGCACCGCTGCGCCGACATGTTCGTCCAGGTCGAGTCCGCCCGCTCCGCCGTCCTCCACGCCGCCCTCGTCGCCGACGAGAGTCCCGGCGAGTTGCCCGCCGCCGCCGCGCTCGCCAAGTCCTACTGCTCCGACGCCTACTTCCACGTCGCCGGTGAGGGCATCCAGCTCCACGGCGGCATCGGCTTCACCTGGGAACACGACGCCCACCTCTACTTCAAGCGCGCCAAGTCCTCCCAGGAGCTCTTCGGCTCCCCCGACGAGCACCGGCGGCGGCTCGCCCGGCTCGTCGGCATCTCGGCCGACGACGCCCAGGCCGTCAGCCCCTAGACCTCCGCCACCGAGAAGTCGTCGAAGACCGCCTCGGTGTTCGGCGCGTCCGGCTGCGGGCGGCTCACCAGCAGGCCCGAGATCCCCGATGTCTCCTGCACCGGCAGCGCCTCGTTCACCGTGTACTCCGCCGCCTTCCGGCCATCGACCCACAACGCCAGGCGCTCCCGCGAGCACAACGCCTGCAAGCGCACGCTCCGCGACCCCGGCGCCGTCGTCGTCCGGTCCGCCAGCACCGCCGACCACCCCGCCGAGTTCCGCACGATTTTCACCCGACCGTCGCGCGCCATCTGGAACTCGTAGGAGACCAGTCCGTCCGCGGTCGACTTGCCCCAGCAGAACACGCCCGCCGCCGCCTGCCCCGCGCCGCCCTTGATCTGCGCCGTCACGCTGACGAGCTGGCGTTGCGGCAGCAGCGGCAGGGCGCTCGACCACGCCGTGTACGCCAGGTACTTCCCGAACGTCGCCAGGTTGTACGCCCCGCCCTTGTAGTTCGAGTGCGGCACGTTCGTCCACCCCGAACCCGGGTTGTCGAAGCCATCGGGCGGGACGGCGTAGCGCGTCACCGGCGGCGGTGTCAGCAGCGGGCGCGGCGCCGCCTCCTCCGCGCTCGCCCACGTGTACGCCCCCGCGCCCGTCAGCACGGCCAGCACCAGCGCCAGCGACATCCGGCGCGACGGCGCGCGCCGCTTCCGCGCCGCCGCCAGCCGCTCCACCACCAGCTCGGTGTCGGCGTGCGTCCGGCCCAGCAGTTCGGTCAGCACCTGCTCGGCGGTCGGGCGGTTGGCCGGGTTCTTCGCCAGCGTCCGGGCGACGACGCGGCGCAACGAGTCGCCCAGGCCGTCGAGCTGCGGCGGCTCGTGCAGGATGCGGTGCATCACCTGCGCGATGTTCTCGCCGGTGAACGGGCCCTGGCCGGTCGCCGCGAACACCACCACGCAGCCCCAGCAGAACATGTCCGACGCCGGGGTCACCGGCTCGTGCCGCAACACCTCCGGCGCCATGTAGGCGGGCGTCCCCATCGCCGTGCCGGTCCGGGTGAGCTGGGTGTCGACGTCCACCGAGCGGGCCACCCCGAAGTCGATCACGCGCGGGCCCAGCGGGGACAGCAGCACGTTGGCCGGTTTCAGGTCGCGGTGCACGATCCCGGCCGCGTGGATCGCCGACAGCGCCGTCGCCACGCCCACCGCCAGGGCCTCCACGTCGCCGTCGCGCAGCGGGCCGTCGGCGCGCACCGCCTCGACCAGGTTCGGGCCGGGCACGTACTCGGTCACCACGTAGAGGGGGTCCTCGGTCACGTGCGCGTCCAGGACGGCGGCGGTGCAGAAGCGCCGCACCCGCCGGGCCGCCTCCGCCTCGCGCCGGAACCGCTCGCGGAACGCCTCGTCGTGCGCGAGGTCGGGGTTGATGACCTTCACCGCGACGCGCCGCCCGGTGGTGTCCTCGGCCAGGTAGACGGTGCCCATGCCGCCCTGGCCCAGCTTGCCCAGCAGCCGGTAGGGGCCGAGGCGCGGCGGGTCCACCGCCGTGAGCGGGCGCGGCGGACGATGCTCCGACATGGTCACGACGGTCGTCCTCCGAGCATGGGAGTCTCAAGGAAACGACACCGCACGGCGTTCTGGCAAGGGGCGGCTGCGGCCGGTCAGCGGCACAATGGCGACATGAGTGCCGGTATGAGTGCGAAGCGCCGGGCGACGGGGTCGATGTTCGGGCTGGCGTACGGGGACGCGCTCGGCGCGCCCACCGAGTTCCTCGACATGAGGCAGATCCGCAAGCGGTTCGGTTTCGACGGCCCCCGGGACCTGGGCGCGGCCCTGGTCACCGACGACACGCAGATGGGCCTGGCCGTCGCCGAGGCCCTGATCGACGCCCTCGGCAACCCGCCGTTCACGCCCGACCTCGTCACGCCGATGTGGCGGCGGCGCTTCATCGACTGGATGCGCAGCCCCGACAACAACCGCGCGCCCGGTGCGACCTGCATGCGCGCCGTGGCGGGACTGGACGCCGGGGTCAAATGGGTGAACGCCACGCAGATCGGCTCCAAGGGGTGCGGCGCGAACATGCGCGTCACGCCCGTCGGCCTCGTGCCCGGCCTGACGGACGAGCAGCGCGCCGGTGCCGCGCAGTTGCAGGCCGCGATGACGCACGGGCACCCCACGGGCCTCGCCGCCAGCGACCTGACGACGTTCACGGTGTGGTGGCTGCGCGAGGGCATGGCCCCCGGCGACCTGCCCGGCGCGCTCCGGGCGCGCTGCCACGAGCAGCGCGCCGTCTACCACGAGCGCTGGCTCGGCTCCCTGTGGCAGCGCGCCCACGACAAGAGTCCGGAGGAGTTCATCGCGCGCGGCTGGGACGAGTGCCTGGGCGTGCTCGACCGCCTGGACGCCGCGCTGGCCCACCCGCGACGCGAGAGCGACCCGTGCGACAGCACCGGGGCCGGATGGATCGCCGAGGAGGCGTTCGCGACCGGCCTGCTCTGCTTCCTCTACTTCCCCGACGATCCCGTCAGCGCGATCTGGCGCGGCGCGGCCAGCTCGGGCGACTCCGACTCGATCGCCTGCCTGGCGGGAGCCTTCGCCGGGGCGCACCTGGGCATGGACGCCTGGCCCGCCGAGTGGGCCGGGCGCATCGAGTACGCCGACCGGCTAGAGCGCGTCGGGGCCGCCTGGGACTGACGCCGCCCAGCCCGCCCACCCGTCGATCACGATCTCGATGACCGGGCCGTCGGGCCGCCGCTCCCGGTACTGCGGGTAGCGGGCCGCCAGCAGGTCGATCGGCCCGGCGGTGCGGGCGGGTTCGTCGACGACGTGCGCGTGACCGTCCACCCGCACCCACCACAGACGGTCCCAGTCGTCCTCGTAGTGGTCGGCCAGCAGCGTCACGCGCGGGTTGGCGCGGATGTTGGCCAGCCGCTTCAGGTCGCGGCCGCTCTTGGGCTTGTGGTCGACCGCGATGTAGACGCTGCCGCGCGCCACCGCGAACGTCACCGGCACCAGGTGCGGGCGGCCGTGCTCGTCGGCGGTGGCGAGCCGCGCGACCGGGACCGACGCCAGCCGGTCCCGGGCCTCGTCCGGCGGGAGCCTGGGCATGGGGGAAGCCTGTCATGATCCCGTCGGGACGGCCACGGCCGGTTCGGCGGCAACGGCGGCGGGCTTCGGGCGCAGCGCCCCGGCGGTCAGCGCCATCAGCAGCGCCACCCCCGTGATCAGCGCGAACGCGGCCGGGTAGGACAGCGCCCCGGCCGTCCAGCCGGTCACGGCGGGCGCGGTCAGCCCGGACAGGTAGGTGATCGTCGCGACGCCCGCCACGCCCTCCCCCGGCGTCGGCCCGGCGTCGCCCGCCGCCGCGAACACCAGCGGCACGATCGTCGCCGTCCCGACGCCCAGCAGCGCGAAGCCGGTGACGCCCAGCGCGGGCGTGCGGGCCAGCACGACCAGGACGCCGCCGGTCACCGCCAGCGCGCCGCCGCACCGCACCACCGGCACCGGGCCGAAGCGCGCCACCAGCCGGTCCCCGGCCAGCCGCGTCACCGCCATGCACAACATGAACAGGGTGTAGCTGGCGGCGGCCACGCCCGGTCCCGCGTGCGCCACCTTGGTCAGGTAGACCGCCGCCCAGTTGGCGCTGGCCCCTTCGGCGAAGGTGCCGCAGAAGCCGACCAGGCCGATCGCGGCGATGGCGCGGCCGGGCAGGGCGAAGCGGCGCGGCGGCGAGCCCTGCCGGTCGGCGGGCGCGTCGGCCAGCAGGCCGCGCCCGGCGTACAGGCCGACGAGCAGCAGCGCCAGCGACACCGCGCCCAGGTGCAGGCGGGCGTCCACGCGGGCCTGGGCCGCCAGCACGCCGACACCTCCGGCGAGCAGGCTGCCCACGCACCACATCCCGTGCAGGCCGGAGATGATCGGGCGGCGCAGGTGCCGTTCGACGGTGACGCCGTGGGCGTTCATCACCACGTCGCACATCCCGGCCGTCGCGCCGTACAGCAACATCACCGCCAGCAGCGGCGGCAGGGCCGGGGCCAGGGCGGGCAGGAGCAGCAGCGAGCACCACAACGCCAGCAGCAGCCGGGTCGCGACGCGACTGCCGACGCGGTAGGCGAGGCGGCTCGCCATCGGCATCCCGGCGAACGCGCCGACCGACGGGCACAGCAGCACCAGCCCGAGCACGCCGGGGCTGAGGTCGAGACGGTCCTGGAGCCAGGGCAGGCGGGTCGCCAGCGAGCCGGAGACCGCGCCGTGCACGGCGAACACGGCGGCGATGGAGCGATGGGGGGTCATGGCCGCATAAATTAACAGGAAGGGTTCCTGATGGAAAGAGCATCAGGCAGGAACCCTGACTAATATGGCGGCCGTGAAGACCGCCACCCCCACCCTGGCCCGCGCGATCAACGACCGGCTCGCCCTGGACCTGCTGCTGGACCAGGGCCCGCTGACCGCGCCGCAGTTGCGCACGCTGACGGGGCTGTCGCGGCCCACGGTGTCGGACCTCGTCGAGCGGCTGCGCGCGGGCGGGCTGATCGAGGTGGCGGGCGAGACGGGCGGCGACCGGCGCGGCCCCAACGCGCGCCTGTACGGGATCGTCGCCGGCCGCGCCCACCTGGCCGGAGTGGACGTGCGGCGCAACGCCGTGCACGTGTCGGTCGCGAACATCGCCGGGACGCAGGTGGCGGAGCTGTCACGTCCCCTGCCCGCCTCCCCCGACCTCGCCGCGTTCATCGCCGACGCCGTCACCGAGGCGGCGGGCGGCCGCGCGCTGCACACCGTCGTCACGGGCGCGCCCGGTCTGGTCCACCCCGCGACGGGCCTGGCCACCGACAGCGGCGTGCCGGGCTGGCGCACCGACCTGCGCGACGCGCTCGGCGCGCGCCTCGGCGTGCCGGTGGTGCTGGAGAACGAGGTCAACCTCGCCGCCGTCGCCGAGCACCGGGCGGGCGCGGCGGCCGGGCGCGGCGACTTCGTCCTGCTGTGGCTGGACGACGGCATCGGCGCGGGCGTCGTGCTGGACGGGCGGCTGCGGCGCGGCGCGTCCGGCGGCGCGGGCGAGGTCGGGCTGCTGCGCTTCTACGACACCGACTTCTGCCACATGGTCGAGACCGGCTACATCGACGACCTGCCCGCCGCCACGGTCGCCGACCGGATAGTGGAAGGCGTGTTCTCGCTGGTCGCGGTACTGGACCCGGGGCTGGTGGTGCTCGGCGGGCGCACCGGGCGCGAGGGCGGCGACGAGCTGGCGGCGCTCGTCGCCGAACGCCTGGCCGCGCTGTCGCCCGCCCCCACCGAGGTGCGGCCCAGCGTGGTCGAGGGCGACGCGATCCTGCGCGGCGCGGTGCTGACCGCCCTCGACCTCACCCGCGACGCCGTCTACGGCTAGCCAGTGTTTCCTGAAGTCCCGGCCCAGGGGGCTCGCCTGGC
>NZ_BCRO01000127.1 GCF_001552635.1 Actinomadura hibisca NBRC 15177
CTCGCCTTCGACTTTGCCCCGCAGGGACAGTTAGGCACTCGCGTGACGGCTGAGGTCTTTGAGACAAGCCCTAGCCGTGGCCGCCAGCCAGACCCACACGCGGCTGTCAGCCGAGCCCGACCCGGGGCCGTCAGTCGCGGAACTCCGGCGCGCGGTTCTCCTTGCGCGCCTGGATCGCCTCCTCGAAGTTGCGCGTGGTCAGCCGCACGAACAGCTGCGCCAGCCCCTCGTGGTCCATGTGCGCGTTCAGGCTCCCGGCGTCCAGGCCCGACCACAACATCCGCTTGGTCAGCTCGACGCCGGGACGGCTGAACCCGGCGATCCGCTCGGCCAGCTCGTAGGCGGTCTCCAGCAGCTTGTCGCCGGGCACCGCGCGCGACACCAGGCCGATGCGCTCGGCCTCGGCGGCGTCCACGTCGCGCCCCGACAACATGATCTCGAACGCGCGGGACGCGCCGATCGCGCGCGGCAGCAGGTAGCTCAGCCCCAGCTCGCTCGCGGTCAGCCCGTTGTTGATCCCGGCGGCCCGGAAGTAGGCGGTGTCGGCGGCGAGCCGGATGTCGGCGGCCAGGCTGAGGCACAACCCGCCGCCGATCGCGGGCCCGTTGACGGCGGCGATCACCGGCTGGTGCAGCCCGCGCAGCGCCGCGACCACCTTGTCCAGCAGCTCCATCGAGCGCAGCGCGATGCCGGAGACCGTCAGGCCCTCGATGCCGGGGATGCGGCCGGGCGACTCCAGGTCGGCGCCCGAGCAGAAGCCGCGCCCGGCGCCGGTGACCACCACGGCGCGGACGTCGTTGTCGCGGCCGACCTCCTCCAGCGCCTCGCGGAAGGGCACCATGACGTCGAAGGCCATCGCGTTCATGCGCTCGGGCCGGTTGAGGGTGATCAGCGCGACGTGCGGCCGGGGCTTGTCGAGCAGGACGAAGGACATGGGCGGGACATCCCCTCTCGGTCAACCTAGCAAGCGCTAGGTTACACATCTTCCGCCGCGCGGCGCGGCCACGCGGGCGGGTTCAGCGCCCGCTCCACCACCCGCGCGAGCTGCTCCTCGCTCAGCACGCGCGGCTCCCCGATCGTCTTCGCCCGCACGTACACCCCGCACAACCACTCCAGCAGGCGCGCGTGCTCGAACGCCTCCTCCAGGTCGCGGCCGACGGTGACGCCGCCGTGGTTGGCCAGCAGCGCCGCGCGCATCCCGCCCGCCATCGCCGCCCGCACGCTGGCCGCCAGCTCCGGGGTGCCGTAGGTGGCGTACTCGGCGACCTTCACCACCCCGCCGAGCAGCAGCGTGTTGTAGTGGACCGGCGGCAGCTCGTCCATCGTCGTGGCGACCACCGTGCCGTAGGTCGAGTGGGTGTGCACGATGGCGGCCGCGTCGGTCTCGGCGTACAGCGCCAGGTGCATGGGGGTCTCCGACGACGGGGCCCGCTCGCCGTCCACCAAGTGGCCCTCGACGTCCACGACCGGGCAGTCGCCCGGGGCCATGCGGTCGAGCATCACCCCGCCCGGCGTGACGGCCACCAGGTCGCCGACGCGCACGCTGACGTTGCCCGCCGCGCCGACCACCATCCCGGCCGCCGCCAGCCGCCGCCCGGTCTCGCACAACGCCGCGCGCTCCCGTCCCAGAATCATGTGAATCCCCTTCACTTTCGACGGCCCGTGGGGCGTACGCTACGGCCCTCACGATCAGCAAGGGAGATCCGCCGTGTCCCCCACCGAGCCCGCCGCCGCCCCGTCCGGCACGCCTCCGCGCCCGACCGTCGTCACCCTCGGCGCGCACATCGTGGACGTGCTGGCCCGCCCCGTGGAAGCCATCCCGCCCGGCCAGGACACCGTGGTCGTGGACCAGGTCCGCGTCACCGCCGCCGGGACCGCCGCGGGCACCGCCGTCACGCTGGCCCGGCTCGGCAACCGGGTCGTGTCGGTCGGCGCGATCGGCGACGACGCGCTGGGCGACCTGCTGACCGCGATGATGGCCCGGCACGGCGTGGACGTCTCGGGGCTCGTGCGCCGCACCGACGACCAGACCAGCGCGTCGATCCTGCCGATCCGCGCCGACGGCGGCCGCCCCTCCTTCCACGTGCCCGGCGCGAACCTGACGCTGGCGGCGAGCGCCGTCGACCCCGGCCTGCTGGCCGCCGCCGACGCGGTGCACGTGGGCGGCCCCGACGTGGCGTTCGGCCTCAACGACCCGGCGTTCCTCGACGCTCTGGACGCCGCCCGCGCCGCCGGGACGATCGTCACCATGGACCTGCTGTCCAACCTGCCCGACCTGGTCGCCGCGACCGCCGCGTTCCTGCCGCACGTGGACTACTTCCTGCCCAACGAGGAGCAGGCCCGCGCCATGACCGGCGAGGACGATCCCGAACGCGCCGCCCGCGCGCTGCTCGCCCAGGGCCCCAAGGCCGTGCTGGTCACCCTCGGCGCGGAGGGCAGCCTCGTGGTGTCGGCCGAGGGCGCGCATCACCTGCCGGCGCTGAAGGTCGAGGTCGTGGACACCACCGGCTGCGGGGACGCCTACTGCGCCGGGTTCATCACCGGCCTGCTGCACGGACGTGATCTGCGGGAATCGGCGCGCTGGGGCACCGCCGCCGCGGCGACCGTCGCGCAGGGGCTGGGCTCAGACGCGTGCCTGACGGATCTGGACGGCGTCCTGGCCCTGCTGGCGGAGGAATGAAACGTCGGGAATGAAACATGGCCCCCGGTGCGACCGCGCCGCCGCACCCGAGGGCCATGTCCAACAAAGTAGACGCTTGAGACGTCTCTCCGGTTTCCCGCTCGTTACGAACTACGTACTAGATCATGGTCCGTCGTGCCGTCGAGCACCGCTTCGGCCGCACC
Organism: Actinomadura hibisca NBRC 15177; assembly: GCF_001552635.1. Taxonomy (GTDB): domain Bacteria; phylum Actinomycetota; class Actinomycetes; order Streptosporangiales; family Streptosporangiaceae; genus Spirillospora; species Spirillospora hibisca. Next base: position 2,845 of record NZ_BCRO01000127.1, read on the forward strand.
CGCGAGCTGCGCGAGCCGGAACACCTCGGTGCGGTGGAACGGCGGCGCGCCGGTGCGGGCGACCACCAGCACCAGATCACCGGTCACCGGGCTGATCGCGTACTGGGTGCCGTCCGGCGCGGTGAAGGCGCGCGGCCGCACCGGCTCCAGGTCGGGCAGCCCGTCCCCGGCCGCGCCGTCCGCGTCGGCCGTGCCGGGCCCGCTGCGGTGCCGCGTGGCCGTCCCGCCGGGGCCGGTTTCGGCCAGCGCCGCCCAGTCGGCGCTGAGCAGGCACGGCACGGCGTCGGCCAGCGTGACCGCGCCGCGCGCGGGATCGGCGGCGAGCTGGCCGATCAGCGCGGCGTCGGGGAAGGCGCCCTGCGGCTCCGCCGTGGGCCAGACGCCGACGATCTCCACCCCCGGCACCGAGCCGAGCCCGTCGCAGAGCCGGTCGATCCCGGCCCCGGCGGACCAGGCGACGGTGAAGTCGTCCAGCGCGCGGCCGTTGTCACGCTCCAGCACCGTCATCTGGACCACGTCCGCGCCCGCGACGCCCAGGATGCGCGCCACCTGTCCCAGCGAGCCGGGACGGTCCGGCAGCCGGACCCGAATCCGCAGCAACATCGTCACCTCCTGTACCCCCCTCGTGTCCCCTCCGCGCCGTTCGCGCCGTGCGCCCAGCGTGGCGCGGGCGCGTTTCGGACGTGTTACCCATACGTCTCATCACCGAGAAGTCTGCGCCGGGCTTGGCAAAGACACGACCGGGGAAGGTCAACGGCGGAGCTACCTTTGGCAATCACGGGCCATTAGGGTGACTGAACGTGTCGAACGACCGGGAGCGCCCAGTCAGCAGGGGCCCCGCGGCGGAGCCCGGGGCCGGTTCCGCCGCGCCCGAAACCGCGCCCCCGACCAGCGAGGACACCGGGGGGCTGGTGGCGGCGCTGGCCGCCCTCACCGAACGCCTCGACCGCGAGCACGAGCGCGCCGCGCACCGCGAGGCCATCATCGACCGGCTGCACGAGGAGAACCAGCGGCTGCGCCGCGACGAGCTCCAGTCCGCGCTGGAACCCGTCCGCACCGCGCTCTACCGGCTGCACGACCAGGTGCGGCGCGCCGCCGCCGACTGGGCCGCCGCCCCGCCCGCGCCCGAACGCGCGGCCGCGCTGCTGGAGTCGGTCGCGGGCGACGTGCTGGACGCGCTGGCGGGCACCGGCGTGGAACGGTTCCCCGTCGAGCCCGGCGTGCCCTACGACGCGACCCGGCACCGGCCGGTGGACGTGGAGACCGTCACCGACCCCGCACGGGCGCACACCGTCCGCGCCGTGCACACCGAGGGGTTCGAACGGGCGGGGCGCGTGGTGCGCAAGGCGGGCGTCCGCGTCGGCAAGCCCGCGCCGGACGCCCCGCCCGGCAACGCCCCTGAGACGAACGGCGGGTCAACGGCTGGGTCAAGTCGCCTGCGCGCGGGCGAGCGGAGCGAGACGATGAACGAGCGATGACCACCCCCCGCTGAGGGACCGAGGGACTGAGGGACCAAGGGACATGGCTGTCTACGGGATCGACCTGGGAACCACCTACTCCTGCATTGCCTCCATCGACGATGTGGGACGCCCCGCGGTCCTGCGCAACCTGGAGGGCACCGACACCACCCCGTCGGTGGTGTACTTCGAGAGCGGCGACAACGTCGTGGTCGGCGCGACCGCCAAGGACACCGCCGTCCTCGAACCCGACCACGTCGTCAGCCTGATCAAGCGGGACATGGGCCGCGAGGTGGCGCGCAGCATCCACGGCTTCGACTACACGCCCGAGGAGCTGTCGGCGTTCATCCTGCTGAAGCTCGCCACCGACGCGCGCACCACCACCGGCGACGAGACCCGCGACGTGGTGATCACCGTCCCGGCCTACTTCGGCGCGGCCGAGCGCGACGCCACCCGCAAGGCGGGCCGCATCGCCGGGCTCAACGTGATCGACATCGTGTCCGAGCCGATCGCGGCCGCCATCACCTACGGCGTGCTGAACCCCGAGGCCGACCGCACGATCCTGGTCTACGACCTGGGCGGCGGCACCTTCGACACCACCGTCATCGCGCTGCGCGGCGGCCACATCGAGGTGGTGTGCACCGACGGCGACCACGAGCTGGGCGGCGCCGACTGGGACGCGCGGCTGGTGGAGTACCTGGCCGAGCGGTTCCGCGCCGAGCACCCCGACGCGGGCGACCCGCTGGACGACAAGCAGACCGAGCAGCAGCTGCGGCGCGACGCCGAGGACGCCAAGAAGGCGCTGACCACCCGCACCGCGCACACCGTCCGGGTGATGCACGACGGGCGCGCGGCCGCGATCGAGGTGACGCGGGAGAAGCTGGAGGAGCTGACCCGCGACCTGCTGGACCGCACCGTCGAGATCACCGGCCGCACCCTCACGACCGCCGCCGACAAGGGCGTGCACGACTACGACGACCTGGTGCTGGTGGGCGGCTCCACCAAGATGCCGGTGGTCGCGGCGCGGCTGGAGACCGAGCTGGGCCTGCGGCCCCGGCTCCAGGACCCCGACCTCGCGGTGGCCAAGGGCGCGGCGCTGTACGCGTTCGAGGAGACCTACCGGCGGCTGGTGCGCGAGGGCGCGACCGAGCGGGCGGCGGAGATGGCGAGCCGGGCGGGCCTGTCGGCCGAGCAGCAGGAGGCGATCGCGGGGCGGCGCATCCGCACGGTGGCCTCGCACGCGTTCGGGATCGTGGTGGTGGACCGGGAGACCGGCGCCGAGCACGTGGCGCACCTGGTGCACGCCAACGACGAGCTGCCCGCGGCCCAGACCGAGAACTTCTTCACCGTGCACGACGACCAGGCGTCGGCGGACGTGCGGGTGATGGAGCAGGCCGGCAGCGTGGAGTCGGCCGAGCTGATCGACAACACCGAGATCGCGACCGGCGAGGTGCGGGTGCCGCGCGGCAAGCAGGCGGGCTGGCCGATCGCGGTGACGTTCGCGCTGGACGCGTCGGGGCTGCTGAACGTGACGGCGGTGGAGCAGGAGACCGGCGACACCCTGGAGCTGAAGGTGGACGTCGGCGGCATGTCCGAGGAGGAGGTCGAGAAGTCCCGCAAGGCGTTGTCCCGCGTCCAGGTGAGCTGACAGGTGAGCTGATGACGGTTTGAGCTTCGACGAGGACTACCAGCGGGCGGTGCTGGAGCCGGCGCGCGCCGCCGGCGACCGCCCGCCCGACGACCTGCGCCTGCGCTACGCGCTGGAGGACCCGCTCACCCCCGAGCGGGTCGCGGCGCGGGTCAAGCAGGTGCGGCAGTGCTGGCGGCGCGCCCGCGGCCAGCTCAAGTACCGCACGCTGATCGACCGGCTGGAGGCCGGGCACCGGGAGCTGGCGCCGCTGTTCCAGGCGGCCGAGCGCGGTGACCTGCGGCCGCTGGCCGAGCGGCTGCGCGGCGGGCGGGCGCGCGACGAGCGCCGCGCGGGCGTCGCGCGGGCGCGGTTGTCGGACGCGGCGGGGCTGCTGAAGATGGTGACGCCCGCCGAGCTGGCGGGCATCGCGCGGGCCGCCGGGGTGTCGCCCGAGGAGCTGGCGGGGGTGGCGGCGGCCGACGGCGTCGAGGTCGTCGAGCCCGCCGCGCTTCCGGTCGCTCCCCCGTACGCGGCCTACCGCAAGGTGCGCGAGTCGCTGGACGTGCTGGGCGAACGGCATCTGGCCGCGTTCGTGTTCGGCCCGGCGCTGCGCGGCCCCATGCGGGTGCTCGACGGGTTCGACGCGCCCGGCGTGACGCTGGACGCCCAGGCGGTGAAGGCGGCGGGCGCGCAGTGGGCGCGGCGCAGCCGCGACACCAGCACCACCCACGCCGACACCGTGCTGGCGGCGCTGCGGTCGGGCGCCGACCTGACCGAACTGGTCCGCTACGACATCGTTGAAAGACTGCGTGAGCGGCTGCGGCAGCGCGCCTCCGAGCGGGCGCTGCTGCGGCACGCCGCCGAGGAGCTGGGCGTGGCGGCCGAGGACGCGCGCCGCCTGGTGTTCGCGGTGCTGCGCGAGACGGGGCAGAGCGGCGGCGGGCCCGCCGGACGGCTGCGGGCCCTGCTCGACGCGGGCGAGGTGCGTGCCGCCGCCGAGCTGGCCGACGCCCTGCAACAGGACGGCGCGGCCCTGCCGGAAGAGGCGTCGGTGCTGGCCGGGGAGGCGCGACGCCGCGTCGCGACCGCGCTGCGGCTGCGCGAAGCCGCGCTGGCCGAGAACGACCCCGACCGGGCGTGGCGGCTGCTGGCCGACGCGCTGGAGCTGGCCGGTGACCTGCCCGGCGCGGCCGAGCACCAGCGGCGGCTGCCGCCGCTGCCCGTCCCGGCGGTGCGCGCCGACGTGGAGCGCGGCGACGACGACGGCGCGGTGCGGCTGTCGTGGGAGCCGTCGCCGTCCACGGCGGGCGAGGTGCTGCACCACGCGGTGCGGCGGCGCGGCCGTCCCCCGCGCGGCGCGGCCGACGGCGAGCCGCTGCCGGGCGCGCGCGACGACCGGCCGCCGGTGAACGTGCCCCTGTACTACGGCGTGGTCGCGGTGCGCGGCGAGGCCGCCGCTCCCCCGGCCGTCGCCGGGCCGGTGGTGGTGCGGCCCGAGCCGCGCGGCGTGGAGGTCCTGCCCGGCGACGGCGTGGTCACCGGCCGGTGGCGGCTGCCGCGCGAGGCGGCGCGCGTGCTGGTCGTGCGCGACGGCCGCACGGTCGCGGCCGGGCGCGAGGGCTTCCAGGAGCGCGTCGCCAACGGCGTGACCCACCACTACCGGGTCAGCGCCGTCTACCTGGACGAGTCGGGCCGCGAGGTCGTGACGCCGGGCGTGCGGCGCTCGGTCACCCCCAGCGCGCCGCCCGAGCCGGTGTACGAGGTGGCCGCCGATCCCGACCCGGCCGACCCGGGGTTGTTGCGGGTGCGGTTCGAGCCGCCCGCGCACGGGACCGTCGAGCTGGTGCTGACCGACGGCCCGCCGCCGTGGCCGCGCAGCGCGCTGGTCCCGGTGGAGGAGGTGCGCGCGGTGGGGCGGCGGCTGACGGCGACGCCGCTGGACGGCGGGCTCGCCGTGCGTCCCGGCACCGGCGGGTGGTTGCTGGCGGTGACGGTCGCCGAGGGGCAGGCCGCGATCGGCGGGTATGTGCGGCACGTCAACCTGCCGCCGCCGCGCCGCCTGATCGCCGAGCGGCGCGGCGCGCAGGTGCACGTCGGGTTCGACTGGCCGCCGGAGGTCGCCGAGGTGGAGCTGGCCTACCGGGTCGGCCAGGAGCACATCGCCGCCGGGCGCATCGAGGCCAGCCTCGCGACGTTCGCCAACCTGGTGGAGGTGGGCCGGGCCGAGCCGGAGGGGCCGGACACCGGCCGTCCCGAACGGCTGGTGGTGTCCCGCGCCGCCTACGACACCCAGGGCGGGGTCCGGCTCGCGGTGCCCGAGGACGAGGCCGTGGAGATCTCGGTGGCGGCGTCCGGTTCGGTCGGCGGCGCGCGCGTCACCGGGCCCGCGGTGACCGCCGAGGTGGCCGCCCGCATGCTGGTCCGCTACGACCTGGAGCGCGGCGGCCCGCCGTGGCGGCGGCACCTGACGGTCCGGCTGTCAGCGCCGCGCCCGCTGCGGGTCGCGCGCATCGACCTGGTGCTGCGCGCCGGGCGGGTGATGCCGCACCGCGCGGGCGACGGCGAGACCGTCGCGTCGTGGACGCAGGTGCCGGTGCCCGGCGAGCTGTCGTTGCCGATGCCGACGGTGGCGGGGCCGTTCTGGCTGCGCTGCTTCGCCGAGGATGATGTGGTGGAACTCGGCGATCCCCCCGTCCGACGGCTCCAGATCGCCCGATGAACCGCCCGACCAGCCGTCCGGCCAGACTCACGCGGAGGTACCGGTGTCCCTGCCGTCACGGGCGAGCCTGCGGATGAGCCCGCCCCGGGTGAACCTGCCCGGCTGGCCGGGGCTGCCCGCGCCGCCGGAGATCACCTGCCCGTACTGCTTCGCGGAGCTGGCCGCCGCGCGCGTCCCGTTCCGCTGCCGGGGGCAGGCCGGCCGCCGGTCGGGCTGCGCGCCGGTGCTGGACCGCGAGCTGGCCGACTACACCGGCTCGACGGCGGGCGCGTCGTTGCCGCCGGTGTTCGACGCCCCGGCGCGGCGCGGCCGGGGCGAGGGCCGCGCGGTGTGCCCCGGCTGCGGGCAGGCGACCGGCAACCGGGTCTGCCCCGGGTGCCACAACCCGCTGCCGTCGGCCTACTGCGACTCCCCCGGCCGCATCGTGGCGCTGGTCGGCGCGAAGAACGCGGGCAAGAGCACCTACATCGCGGTGCTGCTGCACGAGCTGATGAACCGCGTCGGCACCGAGCTGGACACCTCGCTGGTGGCCTGCGACGACCGCACGATCGAGCGCTACAAGCGCGACTTCGCGCGTCCGCTGCTGGAGGAGCGGCGGCTGCTGCCGACCACCGCGAGCGCCGCGACCGCGCCGCGCGAGCCGCTGGTGTACCTGCTGACGCGCAGCCGCCGGGCCCGGTTCGCGCGCGAGCGCACCGAGTCGCTGGCGCTGGTGCTGTTCGACACCGCGGGCGAGGACCTGCGCAGCCGCGAGGTCCGCGACCTGCACCTGCGCTACCTGGAGGCGGCCGACGCGATCATCTTCCTGGTGGACCCGCTGGAGCTGCCCGGCGCGGACGCGGCCGTGGCGGCGGCGGGCGGCGCGGGCGGGGACCGCACGCCGGGCGACGACCCCGACAGCGAGCCGATCAACATCATCGCGCGGGTCACCGAGGCGTTGCGGCAGCGGCACGGCACCCGGCCCGGCGAGCGGCTGCCGGTGCCGGTCGCGGTCGCCCTCACCAAGATCGACGTGCTGCGCCCGGCGCTGCTGCGGCAGTCGGCGCTGCACCGCTCGCGCTCGGGGGCCGGGGTGCTGGACCTGGACGACCGCGAGGCGGTGCACGAGCAGGTCCGGTCGTTGCTGCACGAGTGGCAGGCCGGGCAGCTCGACACCTACCTCGGCCAGCAGTACGCCGACTACGCGCTGTTCGGGCTGTCGGCGCTGGGCGGCACGCCCGAGGGCGGCCGGGTCGGCGCGGGCGGCGTGCGGCCGTACCGGGCCGAAGATCCGTTGTTGTGGCTGCTGTACCGGTTCGGGATGCTGGACGGATCTCGCGGCAAGGGCGGGTGAGGCGGTGGCCTGGCAGCTGCACTACACCTCCGCGCGGCGCGGGCCGACCGGCCGGGCGGGATTCCAGTTCGTCGCCGAGACGCCGGGCCTGCCTGACGGGACGCGGGCGGCGGTGACGCCGTACCTGTCGTACCGGCCGCCGCCGGACGCGCCGCCCGAGCCGGGGGACGGGGAGCTGGAGCGGTTCCCGGTGACGCTGCTGTACGACCGGGTCGCGATGCACGAACGCGTGCGTCCGCTGCTGCTGCGCTGCCGCTACCTGGGCCGCGACTACTCGGGCCGCTACGGCAACTTCTTCGCGCACGCGGTGGTGGCCGAACCCGACGAACTGGAGGGCCTGCGCCCGGCCGAGCTGTGGCGGGCGGCGCTGTGGTCCGACCAGCCCTCCCCTGGCACAGACCTGCCGGAACTGGAAGACCTCACCCCCGACGCCGCGCTGGCGCCCGATGCTCTCGCCGGTTGGCTGGCCGGGTTGCCGGACGGCTACTCGCTGCTCGCGCACCTGGTGGACGCGGTGACAGGGGTGCTGGGCCGGGGCCACGGACGGGTCGTGCTGGTGTCGGGCGACATCGAGCAGGTGGCGCGGTGGATCGCGGTGTTGTCGTACTCGCTGCCGGTCGCGGCGGCGGCGCGGATGTCGTTCGTGACCTACAGCGCCGACCCGGACGGCGCGGCGCAGCGCGTCGTGGGGACGACACCGGACGTGTGGGCGACGGCGCATCGCGCGGGCGCGCACGCGTTCGCGCTGGACGAGACGCCGTCGGCAGGGGCGGGTGCGGCGAGCAGGTTCGCGCGCACGGTGGCGGGATGCTGGCGCGAGGCGGACTTCGCGGGCCTGGACGCCTTGGGCGAACTGGCCCTGCTGGACACCGTTCCCGACCAGACCGGCCCCGACCCCGCCGCGCTGGACCGGGCGGCGGCGCTGCTGGCCCTGTGCCGGGGCGAGACGACGGTGACCATGGCGGAGGAGGCGGGCGCGGCGCGTCTGCTGGCCCGGCACGGCGTGACGATCCCCGACTGGGTGTGGCGCGACCTGGTGCCGGGCGTGCCCGCGATGGGCTTCGACCTGGCGGTGGCGGTACACGGCCGCGCTCGGGACGCGGGCGCACCCGACGTGGCGGCGCAGTGCGCACTACGCGCGACGGTGCTGGCGGTGGCAGACGCCGAGGTGCGCCCGCTGCTGGCCCGACACGCACACCTGCTGACGGACCTACCCCCCGAAGCCCGCGCGAGGCTGGCCGCAGAAACGTCGGCAGCCCTAAAGGCGGCACCGCCCCTGACCGCCATCGCGCAGATAACCGCCGTAGCCGCCCGCGTAGGCATGACACCAGATCCGGGCGAGGTGACAACAGCGGCGATGGCACACGTCCAGGCAAGAAAAACGCCCCTGGACGAGGATCTGGCCACCGCCCTGACCACGTGTCCGTCCGAGACGAGCGACGCCCTGCTGGAAGGCGTCCTACGCGCCCTGGCAGCAGCCGACGCCACAACCCGCACGACGTTGCTGACCGACACGACCTGCGACCTGCTGGCCCACCCTCTCCTCACCACCCCGCCGCCCCCTGGCAACTCCGGCGCAGCACCGGACGGCGAAGGCGCGCTCTCTGCATTCCCAGAAGTCGCGCTACCCGTGCTGGCCTCCGTCGGGCGGCGGCGTCGGGAGCAGCGCGTCGCCGTCACCGGGGCGCTTCTCGCACTCCCCGTCTCCCCCGCCGACCTTGACCCCGCCCTCGGCGGGGTGTGGGCTGTGCCGCCCGACGCCGCCGAGTGCCTGCGTCTACTGGATGCGCACGCCGACCGGTTCGCCGAGCATCCCGCGCTGGCAGCCCTGCCGTCGCGGACGTTCGGGCGGCTGCGCGCCGGTGCGCTCAGCAAGCCGTCCACGTTGCGGCTGGCCGCGCGCGTGCAGGCGCTGCTGCCCGATGATCCCGCCGCGCGTGACGCCGCCGTCGTGCGCGCCCATTCCGACGCGCTGGCCGCCGACGAGCCCGAGCACGTCGCACGAGCCCTCGCCACGATCTGCGCCAGCGCCGCTCACCTGGCAGAAGAGGCGCTGGACAGCGTCGCGGCGCGGCTGGTCCGGCGCGCCCCCGCCTTCCGCGCGGCGGTCCTGGCCGCCGCGTCCGCGCCCGTGCGGGCCAGGCTCGGCGCGTGCTGGACCTCCGGCCTGCCCGACCGGCCGCACCGCGCCGACCACGCCCCCCGCCACGAGCTGATCGAGGTCGTGTTGCGGCTGCGCCGCCGGGGCGTCACCGAGCCGGGGCTGGACGCCTGGGCGCGCGCCGCCGCCTCCCGCCGCTTCGCCGCCCGGCGGCTGGAGGCCCACCTGTCCGGCGAGCCCGGCCTGCTCGCCGCGCTGCGCGAGCTGCTCGACCAGGATCCGGGGAGGTGAGCCGGTGCATCCCCTCATCATGGTGCTGCTGATCGTGGTGTGGCTGGCCGCCATGTGGCTGGGGTTCTGGGTGTTGTTCCCGGTGTTGTTCCCGGCCGCGCTGCTCACCGCCGCCGCCGCGGCCGCCGGGCTGTACCTGCTGCACGCCGCGCGCACCCTCGTCCCAGCCGCCCGCACCGGGCCTTCGCCCGTCGCCCAGCCGGAGGTGTCCTACCGGCACTACCTGCTCGGCCAGGTCTGGCGCGACTGGTGGGCCATCACCGTCACGGTCGTGCCGCGCGTGTGGACCACCGCCCGCTCGGCGTTGTCCCGGCTCACCGGCACGCTGCTGCTCAGCGGGCCGTGGGGGTTCTTCACCTTCCCAGTGTGGCTGGCGTTGTGCGCGGGCATCGCCGCCGCCGCGCCGCCCGCCGCCGTGCTCTGGGTGGCGCTGACGCTGCTGTACGGCGCGATCGCGGCGGTCGGGCTGGGGGTGTGGCTGGTGTGCGTGTTGCTGCTGGCCGCCGTGGAGCGGGTCTTCATGGCCTACGGACGCATCCTGCAAACGTGCCCGCACCCGTTCTGTTACGAGCGCATCGGCCTGCCGGTCTACGCCTGCCCCAGCTGCGACGTCCGGCATCCCGCGCTGGCTCCGGGGCGCGCGGGCGCGTTCCGGCACGTGTGCCGGTGCGGGGCGCGGTTGCCGACGACGGTTCCGCTGGGCCGGTTCCGGCTGACGGCGTACTGCCCGCACTGCGACAAGCAGCTTCCCGAACGGATCGGGCGGGTGCGGGTGGAGCCGTTGCCGATCGTGGGCGGCCCCGCCGCCGGGAAGACGACGTTCATGGTGCTGGGCATCCGCGCCCTGCACGCGCGGGCGCGCGGCGTGCACGGGCGGCTGGCGTTCGTGGAGGAACGGCACGCGCAGGCGTACGCCGCCATGATCCGCGAGTTCCGGCAGGGCGGACGGCCCGCGAAGACCGGCCCGGAACTGCCGCTGGCGACCATGCTGGACGTGGAGCTGCCCGACAGCGGCAAGAAGGGCCGCGCCAACCGCCGCATCCTGTACCTGTTCGACCCGGCGGGCGAGCACTACACCGGCGCGACCGAGGTGGAGTCGCTGCGCTACCTCGACCACGGCGAGGCGCTGCTGTTCGTGCTGGACCCGTTCGCATTGCCGCAGATCCGGCACGCGCTGACCGCCGCCGAACGGGAGCTGGTGGACCGGGCCGCCGCCCCGTCCGAGGAGGACCCGGCCGACACCCTGCAACGGGTGCTGAACGAGCTGCGTACCCGTCCCGACCAGGGGCGACAGAAGCGCGTCGCGGTCGTCGTCACCAAGCTCGACCTGCTGGTGCGCACCGAGATCGGCCGGTCCCTGGCCGAGGGCGAGGAGCTGCGCGCGTGGCTGGCGCGGGTCGGGCTCGGCAACACCGTGCGCACCCTGGACCAGGTCGCCGGGCGGGTCCGCTACCTGGGCTCGGGCCTCGGCACCGACCCGGCCGCCGTCGCCGACCTGCTGAGCTGGGCGTGCGGGCTGCCGTCGTCCGACGCCGCGACCGCCCCGGCCGACTCCCCCGACCCCGGCCACGAGGTGCCGGGCACCGCGCCGCTGCGCGCGCCGTGGCAGGTGCGGGGTCGCGACCGCGCGCGCGTCCCGGCCGGTTACCAGGCGGGGCGGTGGGCGGTGCTGGCCGGGCTGTCGGCGCTGACGGTCGCCGCGCTGGTGCTGGCGGCGGTGGCGCTGGCGGAGTTGTCGGCGGCGTCGGTGGTGACCGCCGACCGGCTGCCGTTCTGACCGGAAAAGACGATCTCGGCCGGTCAAGGCGGGTCGGTCGTGGATCGATGCCGTTATGGGCATGGCCCGAACCCGGGCCGGGGCACCGGCGTCCCACGACGCAAGAGGGGACGAGACCCCGCCTGACGATGGGGACGGCCGATGCCCGAGCAGGACCCGCAGACGCCCGGCCACGAGCGGCCCGCGCCGGGCCCCGTGCCCTGGCAAGGCGGCCAGCCGCCTGCCGGGCAACACGAACAGCAGGGCGCATGGCGCCCGGAGGACGCGGGCCGCTCGGAGGAGGGCTGGCGTTCGCAGGAGACGAGCCAGCCGCAGGAGGCGGGCCGTCCAGGGAATCCGGGCCCCTCCGAGAGCGCATGGCGTTCGGGAGACGCCGGGAACTCACAGAAGGGCTGGCGCTCCGAGGAGACGCGCGCCGGAAGCACCAGTAGCGCCGAACCGGCGGCCCCGGACAACGGGAACTTCCTGGAGCCGGAGATGTCGCGGCGTGCGATGTTGCTGCTGGGCGGCGGTGCCAGTGTGGCGGTGGCGTCGGTGCTGGGCCTGACCCTGCTGATCGGCGGGACCGGCGCGAGCCCCGCGCCCCGCGACGGCGGGTTCGCCGCCTCGGAGGCGCCGGCCCCCGCGTCCCCGCCCGCCGAGCAGCCCACCGCGACCGCCTCGCCGTCCGCGAGCGCCGGACCGTCCGGCACGCCGAGTCCTTCCACCAGTCCCACCGCACCCGCCGCGACCGTGCCGCAGGTGGCCGGGCTCGGCTCGATGACGGCCGTGGGGCGGCTGGCGAACCGGCGCATCCCGCTCGGCGCGCTGATCCGCGTGCCGTCCTCGCAGGCCACCGGCCTGGTGCTGCGCAGCCATCCCCCGGCGGGCACGCCGCTGCCGCCCGGCGGCGCGGTCACCCTGTACGTGTCGGCGGGCCAGGGCGGCGCGGTCACCGGCGCCCACGTCACCGTGCCCTACTTCCTCGGGCAGACCGAGCAGCAGGCGCGCACCTCCGCCGCCGGGCTCGGCCTCCAGGTGACGGTGAACGGCACCGGCGGCACGGTCACCGGGCAGGGCTTCGCGCCGGGCGCGCGGCTGCTGCGCGGCTCCACCGTCGCGCTCACCCTGGGCTGATCATCCCGGCGGGTGTGACGCACCCCACTCTCTGACACGGCAGATAACGGACGGTCATCTCGTTGAGGATTCTCGGGCCCCCCGCCGGGCCCGCTCCCGACAGAGAGGCGACGAGATGACCACGTCCGCGACCGAGGAGACCCTCGCGCTGAGCCAGGCCGCCCAGGACCTGCTGTTCCGCGAGGCGCGCACCGCCAACACCTTCACCGCCGAGCCGGTGGGCGACGAGCAGCTCCGCGCCATCTACGAGCTGGTGAAGTGGGCGCCGACCGCGATGAACATCCAGCCGCTGCGGCTGGTGGCGGTGCGCTCGCCCGAGGCCCGCGAGCGGCTGGTGGCGCACATGGCCGAGGGCAACAAGGCCAAGACCGCCTCGGCCCCGCTGACGCTGATCGTCACCGCCGACGCCGACTTCCACGAGCACCTGCCGACGACCTTCCCGCACAAGCCGGACGCCCGCGAGCAGATGGCCGCCAACCCCGGCCGCGAGCGCATGGCGTTCTTCAACGCCACGATCCAGCTCGGCTACCTGATCGTCGGCATCCGCGCGGCGGGCCTGGCCGCGGGGCCGATGGTCGGGTACGACGCCGAGGGCGTCAAGAAGGAGTTCCTGGGCGACGGCAACCAGCAGGTCGTGGCCGTGGTGAACGTGGGCCGTCCCGGGCCGGACGCCTGGTTCGCGCGCAACCCGCGGCTGGAGTACGAGCAGGTCGTCACCGAGATCTGAGCGGTCCTCCCGGCCCCTGCCTCCCCCCAATGTGCGCGTCGCCGCGCCCCGTCCGGCGCGGCGACGCGCTTCGTCACGTCCAGGAGTCCCCATGCCCGAGGCGGCACCTCCGCCCGACGCCGTGAACGGCGTCCCGTCCGACGCACAGCAGGCCACCGGGGCGTCCCCGCCACCGCCCGCGCAGGCGTCCACGTCGCACGCGCAGGCCACCGAGACGTCCACGCCGCCGTCCATCGTGCCCGACCGGCGGTTGCGGCTGATCGTCGTGCTGGGCGCGCTCACCGCGATCGCGCCCCTGTCGATCGACATGTACCTCCCCGCCCTCCCCCGCCTCACCGCCGACTTCGGCACCGGCCCCGCGCAGGCGCAGCTCACCCTCACCGCCTGCGTCATCGGCCTCGCGGCCGGGCAGGCGGTCGCGGGTCCGCTCAGCGACGCGCTGGGCCGCCGCCGCCCGCTGCTGGTCGGGCTCGCGCTGTACGTCCTCGCCTCACTCCTGTGCGTCCTCGCGCCGACGATCGAGACGTTCGTCGCGTTGCGGCTGGTGCAGGGCGCGGCGGGCGCGGCCGGGATCGTCATCGCCCGCGCCATCGTGCGCGACCTGTACGACGGCACCGCCGCCGCCAAGTTCTTCTCCATGTTGATGCTGGTCAACGGCCTGGCCCCCATCCTTGCCCCCGTCCTGGGCGGCCAGTTGCTGCGGCTGACGCCGTGGCCAGGCGTCTTCGCCGTGCTGGCCGGGATCGGCGTGGCGCTGCTGCTGGCGTCGCTGGCCTGGCTGGGCGAGACGCTGCCGCCCGACCAGCGCGAGACCGGCGGCGTGCGGTCCACCCTCGCGACCTTCGGGACGCTGCTGCGCGACCGCGTGTTCGTGGGGTACGCGCTGGCGCTCGGCCTGGCGTTCGCGGCGATGTTCTCCTACATCTCCGGCTCGCCGTTCGTGCTCCAGGACCTCTACCACCTGTCGCCGCAGACGTTCAGCGTCGTGTTCGGCGTCAACGCGCTCGGCATCGTCGCGGTCGGGCAGCTCAGCGGCTGGCTGACCGGCCGGGTGGAGTTGCGGCGGCTGCTGGCGGCCGGGCTGGCGGTCGTGACCGTCGGCGGGCTGCTCCTGCTCGCGGCGGTGCTGGGCGACCTCGGCCTGCCCGGCGTGCTGCCCGCGCTGTTCCTGGTGGTGGCGGGCCAGGGCCTGGTCCTGCCGAACGCGACGGCGCTGGCGCTGTCCGGCCGCCCGCCCCGCGTCGCCGGGAGCGCGTCGGCGCTGATGGGCGTGACGCAGTTCGCGCTGGGCGGGGCGATCGGGCCGCTGACCGGCCTCGGTGGGCGCGGCACCGCGCTGCCGATGGCGCTGGCCATCGCCGTCTCGGCGGTGGCCGCCGCGCTGGCCGTCGCGGTCACCTCCCGAGCAAGGGTTGCGTCAGAGGACTGACCGGCCTACCGTCGGGACATGATCGTCCGTATCGGCTACGCCCCGGCCGCGGCCGTCCCCGACCCCGCCGCGCTCGCCGCCCTCGCGCGCGGGCTGGAGCGCGAGGGCTTCGACTCGTTGTGGGTCACCGAGCGGGCCACCGGTCCCGGCGGCGACCCCAACGTCGTGCTCGCCTACGCCGCCGCCCTGACCTCCCGGATCAAGCTCGGCCACGCGGTGATGACGCTGCCGGGCCGCTCCCCCGCGCTGGTCGCGCAGGAGCTGGCGACGCTGGACCGGCTGGCGGGCGGCCGGCTGCTGCCCGCGTTCGGGCTCGGGCAGCGCGATCCGGGCGAGCAGCAGGCGTTCGGGGTGCGGCGCGAGGACCGCGCGGCGATCTTCGAGGAGGCGCTGCCGCTGCTGCGCCGCCTGTGGGCCGAGGACGAGGTCACCCACCACGGCGAACGTTTCCGCTACGACGCGCTGCGCGTGCGGCCCAAGCCCGTCAAGGGCGGTTTCGACGTGTGGATGGGCGGGGCGTCGGACGCCGAGCTGCGGCGCGCCGGGCGGCTGTCGGACGGCTGGCTGGCGGCGTTCTCCACCCCCACCGAAGGCGAGCAGGGCCGCCTGACCGTGCAGCGCGCCGCAGCCGAGGCGGGGCGCGAGGTCGAGGAGGAGCACTTCGGAGCCGTGATCCCCTACCGGCGCGGCCCGCTGCCCGAACGCGCCGAGGCGCACTTCGCGCGGGCCCGCCGCGTGCGCGGCCCGGCTCCCCTGGACGACGTGGTGCCCGACCTGGACGGCCTGCCCGCCCACCTCAAGCGGATGATCGAGGCGGGCCTGTCGAAGTTCGTGCTGGCCCCGATCGTGCCGCCGGACGACTGGGACGCCGAGCTGGCCGAGGTGGGCGCGGCGGTGCTGCCGCTCCAGACGCGCCGCTAGCGCGGCCGGAGCCCCGCGAGCACGAAGGCGGCGACCTCGTCGGCGATGCGGTCGGCCGATTTGGGCCCGTCGGCGCGGTACCACTGCGGCATCTGGTTGACCATGCCGAGCGCGACCAGCGTCACCGTCTCGGCCGAGGCGTCGGCGGCGAACACCCCGGCGGCCTGCGCGTCGGCCACCACCTTGCGGAAGGCGACGTGGTAGCGGCGGCGGTCGGCGCGCACCGCGTGCATCCGGGCGTCGTCCAGCCGGTGCATCTCCCGGCCGAACACCTTGGCCTCGTCGATGTGCTCGGCGGTACTGCGCACCAGGGCGGCGATGACCTCCCGGACGGTGTCGGCCGGGGGCAGCCCGGCGGCCAGGACGCGGTCCAGGTCGGCGAGCTGGCGGGTGATCAGCGAGTGGTAGATCTCGTAGAGCAGGTCGTCCTTGGAGTCGAAGTAGTGGTAGAGCGCGCCCTTGGTGACCGCGGCGGCCGCCACGACCTGCTGGACGGAGGTCCCGTCGAAGCCGCGCTCGGCGAACAGCCGGACCGCCGCGTCCAGGATGCGCCGCTCCACCGCACTGCTGCGCACGGTGCCGCCCCTCAACTCCCGGACCTCCCACCGACGTGTGCCATTGACGGGTGCCCCGTCCCGCCAATAGCTTGCCAGAAAACCGACCGGTCGGTATGCGCAGAGGAGCCCCGATGCCCGCAGTCGAAACGGCACGCGGACCCGTAGACGTCTCGGCGCTCGGCCGGACGCTCATGCACGAGCACGTGTTCTTCATGAACACCGAGTACGTCGAGAACTACGGCTCGGGAGGCTGGTGGGACGAGGAGGAGCGCGTCGCCGACGCCGTCGCCAAGCTGCGCTCGCTCGTCGAGCGGGGCGTCACCACGATCGCCGACCCGACGGTGTGGGGCCTCGGCCGCTACATCCCGCGCATCCAGCGGATCGCCGAGCAGGTGCCCGACCTCAACGTCATCGTGGCGACCGGCCTGTACACCTACGACGTGCTGCCGTTCCAGCTGCACTACCGGGGTCCGGGCACGCTGCTCGAAGGGCCCGAGCCGCTGGTCGCCGACTTCGTGCGCGACCTGACCGAGGGCATCGCCGGGACGGGCGTCAAGGCCGCCTTCCTCAAGTGCGCCATCGACGCGCCCGGCCTCACCCCCGGCGTCGAACGCGTCATGCGGGCGGTGGCGGCGGCCCACCGCGAGACCGGCGCGCCGGTGACCGTGCACACCCACAGCCCGTCCGGGTCGGGCCGCGTGGTGGCGGACCTGCTCGGCAAGGAGGGCGTGGACCTGGCGAAGGTGGTGATCGGGCACGCCGGCGACAGCAACGACCTGGACTACCTGACGGAGCTGGCCGACACCGGCGCGATCCTGGGCATGGACCGCTTCGGCCTGGACCTGCTGAACCCGACCGCCGACCGGGTCTCGACGATCGTGGCGCTGTGCGAGCGCGGCTACGCCGACCGGATGGTGCTGGCGCACGACGCGTCCTGCTACAACGACTGGTTCGGCCCCGACCCGGAACTGCTGCGCGGCCTGGCGCCCAACTGGCACTACGAGCACATCAGCGACGACGTGCTGCCCGCGCTGCGCGAGCGGGGCGTGACCGAAGAGCAGATCGACCGGATGCTCGTCGACAACCCGCGCCGTTACTTCTCGCGCGAGTCGTGAACCGCGGGTCGAACTCGCCGGGCTGCCTGCTGGTGGCGGCGGCCCTGGCCGTCCTGGTCGCGGTCGTGCTGGGCCGTCCGCTGCTGGCGGGCGACCCCGACCCGGTCGAGCCCATCGCCACCGAGGCGCCCGTCGCGCGGAACACCGCCAAGCCGAGCGGCCGCCGCCCCGGCGTGGTGAACATCGAGAGCGAGCAGGGCCTGAGCGGCACCCTGTCGGCCGGGACGGGGATCGTGTTCACCGCCGACGGCCTGGTGCTGACCAACAACCACGTCATCCAGGGCTCGACCGCCGTCACCGGCACCGATCCCGACCGCCGCCGCTCCTACCGCGCGACGGTGCTCGGCTACGACAAGACCGGGGACCTGGCGGTGATCCGGCTGGAGCGGGCGTCGGGCCTGAAGACGGCGGTGTTCGGCGACTCGTCGCGGGTGCGTCCGGGCGACCCGGTGACGGCGGTGGGGAACGCGGGCGGCAAGGGCGGCACACCGGCCGTGGTGACCGGCGCGGTGACGGCGCTGGACCAGACCGTGACGGCCCGGGACCAGAGCGACGGCACCACCGAGCGCCTGACGGGCCTGATCGAGACGAGCACGCCGATCAAACCGGGCGACTCGGGCGGCCCGCTGCTGAACACCGGCGGCCAGGTGATCGGCATCAACACGGCCGCGTCGGGCGACTACAAGATGGAGACGCGCGGGGCCCGTCGCGGCTACGCGATCCCGGCGACCCGCGCGCTGGCGGTGGCGCGCCAGATCGAGCGCGGCCAGGCGTCCCCGACGGTGCATATAGGGCGGACGGCGCTGCTGGGCGTCCGGGTGCGCGCGGCGGGGACCACGACGGGCGCTCTGGTGGCCGAACTGGTCCCCAACACTCCCGCGTCCAGCACGGGGATGCGGCGGGGCGCGGTGATCGTGGCACTGGGCGGCGTCGCGGTGGACTCGCCGGAAAAGCTGACGGAACTGATGCTGGCGCAACATCCAGGCGACGTCGTACGGCTGGAGTGGATCGACCCCAACAACGGCCCGCGCCGCTCCGCCGAGGTGACTTTGACGGAGGGCCCACCGCAGTAGGAAGGGGAATACGGCCAGTACAGTACGTGGATGGCGAACCTCAGGGAGCAGATCCTCGCCGAACTCGGCGTCAAGGCGACCATCGACCCGAAGCAGGAGATCCGGCAACGGGTCGACTTCCTCAAGGACTACCTGAGGTCGACCCCGGCCAAGGGCTACGTGCTGGGGATCAGCGGCGGCCAGGACAGCACGCTCGCGGGCAGGTTGTGCCAACTCGCCGCCGAGGAACTGCGCGCCGAGGGCCACGAGGCGACCTTCGTGGCGGTACGGCTGCCGTACGGGGTGCAGGCCGACGAGCACGACGCGCAGATCGCACTGGAGTTCATCAAGCCGGACCGGACGACGGCGGTGAACGTGAAGCCGAGCGCCGACGCGGTCTCGGCGGAGACGTCGACCGCTCTGCGAGTCCTGTTGGGAGAAGACGCCGCCCTGCGGGACTTCGTGCGCGGGAACATCAAGGCGCGCGAGCGGATGGTGATCCAGTACTCGATCGCGGGCCAGCTGAACCTGCTGGTGGCGGGCACCGACCACGCGGCCGAGGCGGTGACGGGCTTCTTCACGAAGTACGGCGACGGCGGGGCGGACGTGACCCCGCTGACGGGCCTGACGAAGCGCCAGGGCGCGGCGCTGCTGAGGGAACTGGGCGCGCCGCCGAGCACGTGGGAGAAGGTGCCGACGGCGGACCTGGAGGACGACCGACCGGCGCTGCCTGATGAGGAGGCGCTGGGGTTGAGGTACGCCGAGATCGATGACTATCTGGAGAACGCGGACGTGACGGCGGAGGTGGCGAAGCGGGTGGAGTCGGTGTATTTGGCGACGAGGCACAAGCGGACGGTGCCGGTGAGCCCGCTGGATGGTTGGTGGCGTTAGGGCCGCGGGGTCATGCTCCCTCGGAGTTCTCTCCCTAGGGGCTCTCTCCCTAGGAGCTCTGGGGCCAGTCCCGCGCGCGTGACCGGTGACCTCAGTCCCGTGCCCTGCACCCGGCCAGTGACCCCAGCCCCGTGCCCGAACCTGACCGGTGACCCTGGCCATCGGGG
>NZ_BCRO01000128.1 GCF_001552635.1 Actinomadura hibisca NBRC 15177
CCCCCGCGCCCCCGGCAAGGGGACTCCGTCCCCCTGCACCCCCTGAGGTTGCGGGCGTGTCGCAATCCCGCTACTAGCTGGGGCTTTGCTCTAGTCCGGTAACAGGTGTTCTGTCAGAATCCCGATGATCGTCATTGGGGGGATTCCAAGCATGGCCAACACCTTGCGTCCGGTGGTCGATCCGGCATTGCCGCCGGACGACCGCCTCCTGCTGCTCGAAGCCGCAGATTCGCTCCGTCCCGCCGGCGACGAGCCCCCGGCCCCACCCTCCTGGGGCGGGCGTACACGCCTGGACGTCCTGATGACCATGCTCATCGCCACCGTGTGCGGCTTCTTCCCCCTCGCCGTCGGGCCCTTCCTCCAAGGCGCCGCCGGACTCGCCGTCGGGGCCGCCGCCCAGCTCGGGCTCGTCGCGGCCTGGTGGTCCGGCGGCTTCACCCTCTTCCTGATCACTGGAACGGTCCTGCAACTCATCTCCTGGGGCGCGCTCCTCGTCTTCGTCGGGGGAGAGGGCGAGCACGCCGAGCTGGCCCGCAAGCACCACGGCCGCTACTACCTGGAAGCCGACTTCGCCTCGGGCAAGAAGGTGAACCGCTGGTTCGGCCTCTCGCCCCGGAAGCTGATGGAACGCACGCAGACCGCCATCGCCACCGTGCTGGACTCGGAGGTCAACTCCGCCGGGCTGCTCGACGACACCGCCAACGCCGTCGCGTTGCCCCAGCAGGAGTGGGAGATCGCCCAGGCCCTGGCCGAGCTGTCCCGCGTCAGGCGGCAGTTGGTCGACATCGTGCGGGCGGAACAGACCAGCGTGCAGGTTCAGCGGGCCATGGAACCGCAGCGCCAGGCCCTCAAGACCTCGGCGGACGCCTTGGCCCGGCGGGTGGAGGCGCTGGAGCGGTACGCCGACCGCACCAGGGCCGCCGACGCCGCCTACCGCGAATGGCGCACCCTCCAGGAGTTGGAAGAATTGAGCGACGACACCCTGGACGTCCTTTCCCGCACCGCCCGCGACGAGCTGGCGGTCGCCGAGATCGACGGGCTCGCCGGCCGGTCCGGGCTGGAGCCGCTGCGCGACAGCCTGCGCGAGGCCCGGGAGGCCGCCCAGGTGCTCGCCCCGCCGGTGGAAGAGGTGCGGGCATGAGCGCCGAGTTGTCGCCCAAGATGCGGCGGCGGCTGCACGACTTCCCGCCGCTGCTGGTCATGTTCGGCGGGCTGCTGCTGATCGTCCAGCTCGTGTCCGGCGTGGTGCTGGCGGTGGCGGACGGTCCCGAGCCGTCCCCCGTCGCGAGCGAGCCGTCCTCCGTCGCGAGCGATCCGCACACGAGGCCGGCCAAGGTGACCTTCGTGCTCACCGGTGACCGGCGCACCGCCGACGTCCAGTACGACCTGCCGCACGGTGGTCCCACGCGCGTCGCGAACGCCGTGCTCCCGCTGCGCAAGACGTTCGTGGCCCGCTACGAGGACACCTTCTCGGCGAGCATCCGGAACCTGCCGGACAACGGCCCCGGCAAGGTCACCTGCACCGTTCTGGTCAACGACAAGGTCGTGCAGCAGAGATCGGACTTCGGCGACAGCGTGTCCGTCCTCTGTGCCGACGTGAGGCTCGACGCCAAGCCGATCCCCGGAGCCACCGTTCCGGCCCAGGGCAACGGGCTGCTCCCCGGCGAGACCCGCCTCACCCGGACGGTCCCGGTCAAGCGGTACCCCGGCAAGGGCTCCCCGCTCGCGGGCCGCGTCACCGACGACGATCCGCGCCTGTCCTACATGTCGCTGGGCGGTGACTGGAGCCGCAGCCGCCAGGTCGACCCGCAGCTCTCCGGATACTCCCGCAAGCAGAGGTTCGACAGCGAGGCGAACTGGGAGGCGATCCTCGTCTCCGGCCTCGTGGACGGCGACCTGGTGGCCGCCGCCCCCGCCAAGGGACGGCTGCGCGCCCTGGCCGGGGCGATACAGGACTACCGGCAGGGCATGAACTTCGACGACACGGCCCGCGGCCGGGACGTCGCCTCTCAAGCGATCAAGGTCGGCGGCCGGAAGGGCTGGGTGGTCGTCCGGGAGATCCGCTTCGTCAAGAAGGGCGTGCGCGCGCGGATGGACCTGTCGGCGGTCGTGATCGTGGACACCGGCCGCCCCCGTCCCTCCTACCTGTGGATCGACATCCCCGAGACGCACAAGCGGCTCTGGCCGGACATCAACACGGTGATCGGCTCGCTGCGGGTGACCTGATCCGCCGACGTTTGTCGGACGTGTTCGTTAGTGTGCGGAGAGTGAAGGCATTCAATACGACGGGGCCGTGCCAGGCGGACAAGCACTACATGCTCGATCCCCTGGCCCGGTTGCCGAAGGCCCGCGGGCTGGTGGAGCAGGGCAAATACTTCGTGGTGCACGCGCCCCGGCAGACCGGCAAGACCACGGTGCTGGAGGCGATGGCTCGCGAGCTGAACGCCACGGGCGAATACGCGGCGGTCCGGTTGTCATGCGAGGTCGCGGGAGCCGCCGAGGACGATGTGGTCTGGGCGCAGCAGGACATTCTCGGAGCCATGCGATCGGCGGCGGAGGATGCGGGTCTGCCCGTCGAGTGCCTTCCGCCGCGACAGTGGCCGGAGGCGTCGCCCGGTCTGCTGCTTCACCAGGGGCTGCGGGCATGGGCACAGCAGTGTGCGCGTCCGCTGGTGCTGCTGTTCGACGAGATCGACGCGCTGCGCGGACGGAGCCTGGTCACCGTGTTGCGGCAGCTCCGTGACGGCTACACGTCGTCCAACACGCCCTTCCCGTATTCGGTGGTGTTGTGCGGAATGCGGAACGTGCGGGACTACAAGGCAGCTTCCGGCGGCGATCCGAATCAGTTGGGGACGTCCAGTCCGTTCAACATCAGCATCGCGTCGCTGCGGATCGGTGACTTCTCCTTCGCCGACGTGGCGGAGTTGTACGGCCAGCACACTGCTGCCACCGGGCAGGTTTTCACCGACTACGCCGTGCAGCGAGCTTTTGAGGCCAGCCAGGGTCAGCCGTGGTTGGTCAACGCGCTGGCCCGCGACGTCATCGAGGAGATGAGGGTCCCGCTCGATCAGCCGATCACCGACGGGATGATGGAGCAGGCGGTGGAGCGGCTGATCATCCAGCGTGCCACCCACCTGGACTCCCTGGTCGCCCGACTTCATGAACCTCGGGTGCAGCGCGTCCTGGAGCCGATGATCGCCGGGCGGGACCGGGCGCTGGACACCACCTACAACGAGGACCTGTCCTACCTGCGTGACCTGGGGCTGGTGACCCGCTCCGGTCCCGTCCAGGTCGCCAACCCGATCTACCAGGAAGTGATCATCCGGGTCCTGAGCCAGCAGGTCCTGGATCAGATCGACGCCGATCCGCACGCCTTCCTGCTCTCCGACGGCCGTCTCGACCTCCCCCTGGTCCTGGACGAGTTCGTCGCGTTCTGGAAGGCCAACGCCGAGATCCTCGACGCCCAGCGCACCTACCACGAGGCCGCCTGCCACCTCATCCTCATGGCGTTCCTCCAGCGGGTGGTCAACGGCGGCGGGTTCATCGACCGCGAGTACGCCCTGGGCCGCAAGCGCCTCGACCTCACCATCCGCAAGCCCTACCTCGAAGCCGACGGACGCAAGGCCGTGCAGTGGTCGGCGTTCGAGCTCAAGGTCCAGACCGACGACAACGGCGACCAGGTCCCGCCCGGTCTGGAGCAACTCGACGGCTACCTCGACCGCCTCGGCCTCGACACCGGCACCCTGGTCGTCTTCGACCGCCGCCGCGCCGCCCCGCCCGCCGCCGACCGCACCTACCTGACGGAGGCCAAGACCCCCAAGGGGCGAGCCGTCACCCTGCTCCACGCCTGATCCGGCCGCCTACGCGCGGCCCGCCAGCACCGCTTCGGCTTCTGGGGACTCGGTCAGGACCCGGTCGGCCGGGCCAGCGCTCAGGAGGTCGCGCTCCCTCAGCGAGTGCAGGATCGCCGCCCCGAGCGCACCTCCGACGTGCGGCGTCCCCGCCGTCGAGTCCAGGCAGCCCACCGCCAGGTGGCGGCGTCCCGCGTCCGGTGCCTCGACGCCAAGACGCGCCAGTTCAGCGGCCAGGCCAGGGCCCGGAGCAAGCGGTGACTCCGCCTCCGGACCCGGCACCAGCGCCTCCACCGCCACCATGCGCTCGTACAGCACGACCCCCAGTTGCCCGGCCAGATGGTCGTAGCAGGTCCGAGCCCGCGCGAACGCCGTGATCCCGGGGAGCTCCGCCTCCGCGTTCCCCGCCAGCGCGTCCACCGACCGGACCAGCGCCGCCACCGCCTCCAGATCGGTCAGCCGGTAGAGCGCGGCCCGCCCCACCCGCCGCGACACCACCAGCTCCGCATCCCGCAGCAACGCCAGATGGTTGGCCAGGCGCGGCGCGCTCACCCGCAGATGTTCGGCCATCGCCCCAGCGGGAAGTTCACGTTCCCGAGCCAGTAGCCGCAGCACCGCGAAGCGCAGCGGATCGGCGAGCGCGCCGAGCAGCCGGACGGTGTGTTCGCTCTCGATCACTTGACATCACCACCCTCGGTCATACTTCATAGTCTCATGAAGAGTGATTGCAGTCGAGTCGAACGGCGGCTACTGCTCGGTGGCGGCGTCAACGGCCTGGGCGGCGGCGTCTGGTTCACCGTGTGGGCCCTCTACCTCACCCGCGACCTGGGCTTCTCCTCCGGACGCATGAGCTTCGCCCTCATCGTGGCCGGTATCGCCGGGCTCCTCCTCGCCGTGCCCATCGGGGCCGTCGCCGACCGGCACGGCGCGCGGCGCGTGCTTTTGTGGCTCTACCTCGTGCGCGGCGCGTCCGCCCTCGCCTTCCTCGTGGTGGACGACATGGTCGGGCTCATCGTCGTCGCCACGCTGTTCAACGGCGCGCAGATCGTCGGCATGGGCGTCAACAACGCGCTGGTCGCGGGCCTGTTCGACGGCCCGGACCGCATCCGCGTCCTCGCCCGCCTCCGGGCCGTCATCCACGGGGCCAACACCCTCGGCGCGGCGGGCGGCGCGATCGTCATCGGCGTCGACGCGCACTGGGCCTACGCCTCCGCCATCGCCTTCAACGCCCTCACCTTCCTCGTCGCCGCCGCCACCCTGCGCGGCGTCCCCGAGGCCGCCACCGCCGAGCGTTCCGCCCGCTGGATGGGCCTGCGCGGCGAGGCCCTCCGCGACCTGCCCTACATCGCCGTCCTGGCGCCGGTCGCGGGCATGTCGCTCTGCTGGGCGATGTTGTCGGTCGGCGTCCCGCTGTGGGTGTCGGAGCACACCGCCGCCCGGCCCGTCGTCGCCGCCCTGGCCGTGGTGGTCAGCTCCCTGCTCATCGCCGCGCTCCAGACGCCCGTCAGCGTCCGCATCCAGGACACCGGCCGGGCCGCCCGCGCGGCGACGCTCGCCGGGGTGCTGCTGGCGGTCGGCTGCGTGTTGCTGATCGGCGCGTCCGGCCCGACGGTCGCGCTGGCCGTCGTGATCGTCCTGGCGGCAGCGCTGGTCCACGTGGCGGGCGAGTTGTTGTTCATCGCCGGGCAGTGGCAGCTCTCGATGGACCTGATGCGCGAGGACCGCAAGGGCGAGTACCAGGGCCTGAACGCGGCCCTCACCGGCGTCGTCCAGACCTTCGCGCCCGCGCTGGTCGCCGCCCTCGTCGGCGGGCTGGCCGCGACGGGATGGCTCATCCTCGCGGTTGTCTTCCTGCTCTGCGCGGCCCCCGTCATTCCTCTTACCCGGCACGCCCTGCGAACTCGGGAGGTGAATGCATGAAGGGGCCAGAATTTCTGTGTTCAGCCCAGCCGGAGGGCCAGGAAGAAGTCCACCCGGTCCTCCAGTCGAGACAGGTTTCGGCCGGTCAGCTCCTCGATCCGCTGGATCCGGTAGCGCACCGAGTTCACGTGCAGATGCAATTGTTCCGCGCACCGCGTCCATGATCCGCTGTTCTGGAGAAAGGTCTCCAGCGTCCGGATCAGATCCGCCTTGTGCACCTCGTCATAAGTGCGCAACGGGTCCAGCAAGCGGACGCGGAACATGTGCCGCACGTCGTCGGGCACGCTCGCCAGCAGCAGCACGTGCGTCGCCAGCTCGTCGTGGCCCACCACGCACACCGGATCGGTGCGCCCGGCGGCCAGGCGGCGCGCGTAGCGGGCCTCCTCGACGGCCCCGCGCAGCTCACCGGCCTCCACGATGTCGCTGACGCCCACCGCCAGGCCGCTCCCGGCCAGGCCGGGTGCCAGCGCCAGCAGCGCCTCGTGGATCTCGCCCGCGATGTCGTGGCCGCGCTCGACGGGGATCAGCGCGATCGCCTCCTCGTCCAGCAGGCCCACCACCGGCCGTTCGGGCAGGATCTCCCGCAGCAGGCCCCGCAGCTCGCCCGGACGCAGCGTGCCCCGCGCGGCGGCGGCGACCGTCACGAACGTCGCCCGCACGTCCAGGCCCGTCAGCTCCAGGCGCGGCAGGATCTCGTCGGCCGCCGCCGCCGACACGACCAGCCGGATCAGCTCCTGCGCCAGCCGCCCTTCCACGCTCAGCCGGTCGTCCAGCCGGGCCCGCTCCAGCGCCACGATCGCCGCCAGCTCCGCCGTCAGCGCCCGCCGCTCGGCGGGCCACTCCTCCCAGTCCCCCTCACAGACGATCATCCAGTCCGCGACCCGCGAGGTCGTGTCGGGCGCCACCGGGAAGATCGACACGTCGGCGGCGGGCAGCCGGTGCGGCAGCCGGGGCGTCGTCAGGAACACCCGGGCCAGCGACGCCGGGTCGACGCGCGCGGGCAGCGGGTGCGAGCCCGCCACCACCCGGCCCGCCGGGGTCAGCACCCAGCAGCGCATCCCGAGGTCGCCGCCCACCAGCTCCAGCACCGGGCCGAGCCCCGCGCCCTCGGTCACGCCCGCGACGAGCTGGCGGTGCCGGTCCAGCACGGCGGTCAGGTCCGACGCCCGCGCCGTGGACAGGTGCCGCACGACCGTCTCGGTGATCGTCGCGAACGCCACCTCCTCCGGCACCCGGAACAGCGGCATCCGGTGCCGCCGGCACGCCTCCACCAGGTCGGCCGGGATCTCGCCCGCCCGCAGGTCCCAGGCCGCCAGGCCCGACACCCCCGCCTTGGCCAGCGCCCGCACGAACACCTCCGAGTCGGCGGGCTCGTTGCGCCACACCAGCCCGGTCAGCACCAGCTCGCGCCCGCTCAGGTAGCGGCCCGGGTCCAGCAGGTCGGTCGTGACGACCCAGCGCACCACCCGGTCGAGGTCGTCGCCTCCGGTGACGACCTCCAGCCGCAGTTCGGGCATGGCCAGCAGGGAACTCAGCCTCATGCCCGGCGAGGTTAACACCCGCCCTGCTTGGAGCAACGCACGAAAAGTTCCCGGTGTCCGGGGCCACAGTTCGGACTTCCTGTCTCTCGACCGACCCCCGATCCGCTGTGTGTACTGCATGCAACCCCACGACGAAGGAGGCGGGAGTGCCGGTGACCACAGGACGCGGAATCGCCTGGCTGAACGCGCTGCCCCCGGCGGACGCCGAGTCCGAGCTGCTCACCTGCTGCGCCTCCCGCCGCTGGGCGGCGGCCGTCGCCGCGGGACGGCCCTACCGCGACGCGGACGCCCTCCACGCCGCCTCGGCCGAGCACCTGGACGATCTCGACTGGGCCGATGTGGAGGAAGCTCTGAACGCCCACCCCCGCATCGGGGAGCGGGCCGCCGGGCAGGACCGCGAGTCCGCCTGGTCGCGCGGCGAGCAGTCCGGCGTCAACGACGCCGAGGCCGCCACCAGGCAGGCCCTGGCCGACGGGAACCGCGCCTACGAGGACCGTTTCGGCCACGTCTTCCTGATCTGCGCCACCGGCCTCAGCGCCGGTCAGATGCTCGCCGCCCTGCAAGAGCGGCTGAGCCACGACGCCGACGCCGAGCGCCCGGTGGTCCGCGCCGAGCTGGCCAAGATCGTCGCCATCCGGCTGGACAAGCTCCGCACCGCCGCCGAAGGGAAGTAGATGTCGCTCTCGACGCACGTGCTGGACGCCGCCCGGGGCCGCCCCGCCCCCGGCCTCGCCGTCCGGCTCGACCGGCACGACGGCGGCTGGACCCAGGTGGCGCAGGCCGGCACCGACGACGACGGCCGGATCAAGGACTGGGGCGCCGAGATCGGCCCCGGCACCTGGCGGCTCACCTTCGACACCGCCGGCCTGTCGGACTTCTACCCCGAGGTCGCGGTCGTCTTCACGATCACCGACGCGGCGCAGCACCACCACGTGCCGCTGCTGCTGAGCCCGTTCGCCTACTCGACCTACCGAGGGAGCTAAGCCCAGATGGCCATCGTTCTCGGCCCCAACCGCTACGGCAAGGCGGAGACGCGCGTCGTCCGCGTCACCAGGGACGGCGGGGTCCACCGCATCAAGGACTGCAACGTCAGCGTCTCGCTGTCGGGCGACATGGACGAGGTCCATCTGACCGGCGACAACGGCGCGGTGCTGCCCACCGACACCCAGAAGAACACCGTCTTCGCCTTCGCCAAGAAGTACGGCGTCGGGGAGATCGAGGAGTTCGCGCTGCTGCTCGCCCGGCACTTCGTGGACTCCCAGCCGACCATCCACCACGCCCGCGTGGAGGTCGAGGAGTACTCCTGGGAGCGCATCCCGGTGGAGGACGCCCCCCACCTCGGGCTGCGCGACAAGCAGCACTCGTTCGTCCGGGCGGGCACCGAGACCCGCACCGCGCTGGTCCACAGCGACGGCAGCGACGGCGCGGAGTCGGTGGTGTCGGGCCTGAAGAACCTGGTGGTGCTGAACTCCACCGGCAGCGAGTTCCACGGCTACATCGAGGACGAGTTCACCACCCTCCAGCCCACCAACGACCGCATCCTCGCCACCGAGGTCACCGCCCAGTGGCGGCACCGGGGCACCGACTCGTCCTTCGGACGTTCCTACCGGGACGCGCGCCGCTGCCTGCTGGAGGCGTTCGCCGAGACCTACAGCCTGTCGCTCCAGCAGACGTTGTACCAGATGGGCCGCCGCGTGCTGAACGAGCGCCGCGAGGTCTGCGAGGTGCGGCTCGCGATGCCGAACAAGCACCACTTCCTGGTGGACATGGCCGCCTTCGGCATGGACAACGACAACGAGGTCTTCTACGCCGCCGACCGCCCCTACGGGCTGATCGAGGGCTCGGTCCTCACCGACGACGCCCCCGACTCCCCGTCGGCCTGGATCTGAGGGATTCTAGAGATATGGACTTCCTGCGCCCCACGACCTGGGAAGACGCGCTGGCGGCCAAGGCCGGGCAGCCCGACGCGCTGCCCGTCCAGGGCGGCACCGACGTCATGGTCGAGATCAACTTCGATCTGCACCGGCCCGCCGCGCTGCTGGACCTCAACCCGGTCCGCGAGCTGGCCGAGTGGGACGTGGTGGACGGGCGGCTGCGCGTCGGCGCGGGCGTCCCCTACGTCCGGCTGATCGAGGAGCTGGGGGACCGGCTGCCCGGCCTCGCCCAGGCGTCGCGCACCGTCGGCTCCCCGCAGATCCGCAACCGCGGCACCGTCGGCGGCAACCTCGGCGCGGCCTCCCCGGCCGGGGACAGCCACCCGCCGCTGATCGCCGGGGACGCCGAGATCGAGGTGGCGTCGGCCGCGCGCGGCGTCCGGATGATCCCGGCCACCGAGTTCTACACCGGCGTGAAGCGCAACGCGCTGGAGCCGGACGAGCTGATCCGCGCGTTCTGGACCGACCCGGCCCCCGGCCCGCAGTACTTCTCCAAGATCGGCACCCGGAACGCCATGGTGATCGCGGTCTGCTCGTTCGCGATCGCGCTGCACCCCGGGCGCCGCCGCGTCGGCACCGGCGTCGGCTCGGCCGCGCCCACCCCGCGCCGCGCCACCGCCGCCGAGGACTTCCTCAGCGCCGAACTCGACTGGGAGGGCCGCGGCCCGCTGTCGATCTCGGCGGCCAAGGAGTTCGGCGAGCTGGTCAAGCGGGCCGCGTCCCCGATCGACGACGTGCGCGGCACCGCCGACTACCGCAGGCACGCCCTGTCGGTGATGGCGCGCCGCACCCTCACCTGGGCATGGAACGACTACCGCGACGGCGCGAAGGCCGGAAAGGAGGCTTCCTGACATGCGCGTGAACTTCACCGTCAACGGCTCCAAGGAGACCGTGGACGACGTCTGGGAGGGCGAGAGCCTCCTGTACGTCCTGCGGGAGCGGATGGGGCTGCCCGGCTCCAAGAACGCCTGCGAGCAGGGCGAATGCGGCTCGTGCACCGTCTACCTGGACGGCGTCCCGGCGTGCTCGTGCCTGGTGGCGGCCGGGCAGGTCGAGGGCCGCGAGGTCCGCACCGTGGAGGGCCTGGCGCAGGGCTCCACCGGCTCCGACCAGCAGCTCGACCCCGTGCAGGAGGCGTTCGTGGAGGCGGGCGCGGTGCAGTGCGGGTTCTGTACGCCGGGCCTGATCGTCCAGTCGCACGACCTGATCAACCGCGTGCCCGACCCGTCGGACGCCGAGATCCGCGAGGCGCTGGCGGGCAACCTGTGCCGCTGCACCGGCTACGAGAAGATCCTCGACGCCGTGCGCCTGGCCGCGAGCCGGAAGGCGGCGGCCCAGTGAGCCGGCGCGCGTCGTCTGGACTGAGGAGCCTGCGACGAGGGAAGACGGCGCGTCAGACGCCGGCGAGCCGCCGAGCGGAGGCGAGGCAATGAGCACTGTGAAGCGGATCATCGAGAACGCCTACGTGGTGACGGTCTCCGGCGCGGAGTTCCCCGGCGGCCACATCGTCGTCGAGGGCGACAAGATCACGGCCGTCGGCCCCGGCCCGGCCCCCCGGATCGAGGGCGCCGAGCGCATCGACGGCACCGGCTGCCTCGCCACCCCCGGCCTGGTCAACACCCACCACCACCTCTACCAGTGGGCCAGCCAGGGCCTCGCCAAGGACAACACCCTGTTCGAGTGGCTGGTGGCGCTCTACCGGCCGTGGTCGAAGATGGACGCCGAGGTCGTGGCCGGGGCCGCCAGCGCCGGGCTCGGCTGGCTCGCCAAGTCCGGCTGCACCACCTCCACCGACCACCACTACATCTTCCCCAAGGGGCGCGGCGACCTGTTCGCCGCCGAGATCGAGGCCGCCGCCGAGCTGGGCGTGCGCTTCCAGCCCTGCCGGGGCTCGATGGACCGGGGCCAGTCGCAGGGCGGCCTGCCGCCGGACGAGGTCGTCGAGGACATCGACACGATCCTCGCCGAGACCGAGGCGGCCATCGACCGCTACCACGACGACTCGTTCGGCTCGATGCTCCGGATCGCCGTCGCGCCCTGCTCGCCGTTCTCGGTCAGCAAGGAGCTGATGGTCCGGTCCGCCGAGCTGGCCCGCGCCAAGGGCGTGCGGCTGCACACCCACCTCGCCGAGACCCTCGACGAGGAGGAGCACACCCTCCAGCAGTTCGGCATGACGCCGGTCGAGTACATGGACACCATCGGCTACCTCGGCCCCGACGTCTGGCTCGCGCACTGCGTCCACCTGCACGACACCGACATCAAGCGGCTCGCCGAGACCGGCACCGGCACCGCGCACTGCCCCAGCTCCAACGCCCGGCTCGGCGCGGGCATCGCCCGCGTCTCCGACCTGCTCAAGGCGGGCGCGCCCGTCGGCCTCGGCGTGGACGGCTCGGCGTCGGCCGAGCTGGTGCCGCTCGCCGGGGAGGTCCGGCAGGCGATGTACATGCAGCGCGCCCGGTACGGCCCGACCGCGCTCACCGCCCGCCAGGCCCTGGAGATCGGCACGCTGGGCGGCGCGAGGTGCCTGGGCCGCGAGAACGAGATCGGCTCCATCGAGGCCGGCAAGCTCGCCGACATCGCGCTGTGGCGGGTGGACGGCTTCCACGCCGCCGTCGCCGACCCCGTGGTCGCGTTCGCCTACGGCGCGACCCCGCCGCTGGCCCGGCTGCTGGTCGGCGGCAGGACCGTGGTGCGCGACGACGAGCTGGTGACCGTCCCGCAGGACGAGGTCGGCCGGCGCGGCGCCGACGCCCACCGCCGCCTCATGAAGCTCGCCGAGGAGGTCCTCTAGCCATGGCCACACCGATCAAGACCCCGGGACGCGTCGCCGCCCCCGGCCAGGGCGGCGTCGGCGACAGCCCGCTGCGCCCCGACGGCACCCTCAAGGTCGCGGGGGAGTTCGCCTACTCCTCCGACCTGTGGATGGACGGGATGCTCTGGGGCGCGACGCTCCGCAGCCCGCACCCCCGCGCCAGGATCGTGTCCATCGACATCGGCCCGGCCCTCGCCACCGCCGGCGTGCACGCCGTCCTCACCCACGAGGACGTGCCGGGCAACAAGATGTTCGGCCTCGACGAGACCGAGGACCAGCCCGTCCTGGCCATCGGCGAGGTCCGCCACCAGGGCGAGCCCATCGCCCTGGTCGCCGCCGACCACCCCGAGATCGCCCGCCGCGCGATGGAGAAGATCGCCATCGAGTGGGAGGTCCTGGAGCCGATCACCGACCCGCGCGCGGTGGTCGCCGACCCCGAGCGCCTCAAGGTCCAGGAGCGCGGCGGCATCACCCGCCACCAGCCGGTCCGCGTCGGCGACGTGGACGCGGCCCGCGCGCAGGCCGAGGTCGTCGTGTCGGGCGAGTACGAGGTCGGCATCCAGGACCAGGCGTTCCTGGGCCCGGAGTCGGGCCTCGCCGTGCCCACCGAGGACGGCGGGCTGGACATGTACGTGTCCACCCAGTGGATCCACAACGACCTCATGCAGATCGCGCCCTGCCTCGGCCTGGCCGAGGAGCAGATCCACATGACGATGGCCGGGGTCGGCGGCGCGTTCGGCGGCCGCGAGGACCTGTCCATGCAGATCCACGCCGGGATGCTGGCACTGCACACCGGCAAGCCGGTGAAGATGTCCTACAACCGGTACGAGTCGTTCTTCGGCCACGTGCACCGCCACCCGGCGCAGATGCGCTACGAGTACGGCGCGACGAAGGACGGCAAGCTCGTCTACGCGGACGTCGAGATCATCCTCGACGGCGGCGCGTACACCTCCTCCACGCAGAACGTCACCGGCAACGCCGCCTCGCTCGGCGTCGGCCCCTACGAGATCCCCAACATCAAGATCGACGCGTGGGGGGTGTTCACCAACAACCCGCCCTGCGGCGCGATGCGCGGCTTCGGCGCGGTGCAGGCGTGCTTCGCCTACGAGTCGATGATGGACAAGCTCGCCGCCGCCTGCGGGATCACCCCCGTCCAGGCCCGGCAGCGCAACGCCGTCAGCCAGGGTTCCAAGCTCGCCACCGGCCAGGTCATCACCGCGCCCGCGCCGCTGGCGGAGATGCTGGCGCGGGCCGAGGCGATGCCGCTGCCGCCCGCCGCCGACACGACCGACATCCGCAACCTGCCCGGCGGCGCGTCCCAGACCACCCACGGCGAGGGCGTGGTGCGCGGCGTCGGCTACGGCGTCGGCATCAAGAACATCTGCTTCTCCGAGGGCTTCGACGACTACTCCACCGCCCGCGTCCGGCTGGAGGTGATCGGCGGCGAGGCCACCGCGCTGGTGCACACCGCCGCCGCCGAGGTCGGCCAGGGCCTGGTCACCCTGAAGGCGCAGATCGCGCGCACCGAGCTGGGCATCCAGCGGGTGACGATCGCGCCCGCCGACAACACCATCGACAGCGCCGGGTCCTCCAGCGCGTCCCGCCAGTCCTACATGACCGGCGGCGCGGTCAAGACCGCCAGCGAGGCCGTGCGCGCCGAGCTGCTGGCCATGGCCCGCCGCAAGCTCGGCCACCGTATGGACGACCGCGGGGCCGACGACCTGAGCGTGGTCGGCGGCAAGGTCGTCTCGCGGTCGGCCGGGGTGCTGGCCTCGGTCGAGGAGGTCCTCGGCGAGGACGTCATCGAGGAGACCCGCAAGTACCACCACCGCCCGACCACCGGCATGGACCCCGTGACGGGCCAGGGCGACAGCCACACCCAGCTCGCGCTGTGCGTGCACCGCGCCGTGGTGGACGTCGACGTGGACCTCGGCCTGGTCAAGGTCGTGGAGATGGCCGCCGTCCAGGACGTCGGCAAGATCCTCAACCGGCTGTCGCTGGAGGGCCAGATCCACGGCGGCTCCGCGCAGGGCCTCGGCCTCGCGGTGATGGAGGAGATCGTGGTGACCGGCGGCCTGGTCCGCAACCCCTCCTTCACCGACTACCTCATCCCGACCATCCTCGACATGCCGCCCATGCGGCTCGACATCCTCGAAAACCCCGACCCCGACGCCCCATACGGGCTGCGGGGGGCCGGAGAGCCACCCACGCTCTCCTCGACGCCGGCCGTCGTCGCGGCCATCCGCGACGCCACCGGCAAAGCGCTCACCCGAGTGCCGGTCCGCCCGGAGCACATCATCGCCTGACCAGGCGCGTTCCACCCGGGCCCGGGACGGTGACGGAGGAGAGCCGTCCCGGGCCAGCCTCCGGTTTCAGCAGTTGATCAACAGGGGCAGCCCGGCCGTGTGCTTGGGGGACGGCGGGACAGACCCCACAACCGCACCGATCGAACCGAACGGACGGGCCCCACCGGCCCGCCCGCGGGCCGATCGCGCCCTGAAGGAGGGCACGAACCGTGACCGAGACCCAAGCCCCACCGCCCCAGTCCCCGGCCCCCGACCCCTCGGCGGGACCCCGATCACCGCTGGACCGGTTCTTCGACCTGTCCGGCCGGGGCACCACCGTCGCCCGCGAGGTGCGCGGCGGCGTCACCACCTTCTTCGCGATGGCCTACCTGGTCGTCCTCATCCCCCTGATCATCGGTGACGCCAAGGACGTCACCGGCGCCACCCTGGACCCCGCCCAGCTCACCACGATGGTCGCGCTGTCGGCGGGCCTGTCCACCCTGCTGATGGGCCTGGTCGGCAACGCGCCGCTGGCGATGGCCGCCGGGCTCGGCGTCACGCCGATCGTGGTGTTCCAGGCCGCCCCGCACATGACCTGGCCGCAGGCGATGGGCCTGGTGGTGCTGGAGGGCGTGGTCATCGTGCTGTTCGCCGTCACCGGCGTCCGGCAGCTGATCATGGACGCGATCCCGCTGGCGCTCAAGCAGGCCATCGGCGTCGGCATCGGCGGGTTCATCGCGCTGATCGGCCTGGTGGACGCCGGGTTCGTCGGGCACCACGCCACCGCCGCCACCCCCGTCACGCTCGGGGTGTTCGGGAAGCTGGCGGGCTGGCCGGTGCTGGTGTTCTGCGTCGGCCTGATCCTGATGCTGGTGTTGTTCGTGCGGCGGGTGCCGGGCGCGATGCTGATCGGCATCGTGGCCGCGACCGTCGTGGCCGTGGTCGTCAACTCGGTCGCCAAGATCGACCCCAAGACGTGGGGGCCGGTGGAGCCGAAGCTGCCCGACTCGGTCGTGGCGAGCCCGAAGTTCGACCTGCTTTTTGAGTTCGACCTGATCGGCGGGTTCGAGCGGGCCGGGATGGTGACCGCCTCGGTGGTGCTGTTCACGCTGGTGTTGTCGGGCTTCTTCGACGCGATGGGCACCATCCTCGGCGTCTGCGAGGAGGCGAAGATGCTGGACGAGGACGGCAAGCTGCCCGGCCTCTCCAAGATCCTCACCGTGGACGGCTTCGGCGCGATCATCGGCGGCGGCATCAACGGCTCGGCCAACACCGCGGTCGTGGAGTCGGCGGCGGGCGTCGCCGAGGGCGCCCGCACCGGCCTCGCCAGCGTGGTGACCGGCGGCCTGCTCACCGCGCTGATCTTCTTCACCCCGCTGGCCGGGGTGGTGCCGGTCGGCGCCGCCGCGCCCGCGCTGGTGCTGGTCGGCGCGCTGATGATGACCCATGTCCGCAAGATCGACTGGGACGACCTGGACATCGCGGTCCCGGCCTTCCTGACCATCGTGCTGATGCCGTTCACCTACTCCATCACCGTCGGCGTCGCGGCCGGCGTGCTGGCCTACACCGTCATCAAGCTGGCCCGCGGCAAGCTCGGCCAGATCCACTGGCTGCTGTACGTGCTGTCGGCGGTGTTCGTCGTCTACTTCGCGCTGCACCCGATCGAGAAGGCGCTAGGGATCAACTAGGAGGCTCCATGCGTGAGATCGCCGACCGGCTCCGCGCCTGGCACGACGCCGGGACCGCGTACGCCGTCGCCACCGTCGTGGCGGTCGGGGGCAGCGCCCCCCGGCGGCCCGGCGCGGCCATGGCGGTCGCCGCCGACGGCGAGGCCGTGGGCAGCGTGTCCGGCGGTTGCGTCGAGGGCGCGGTGTACGAGTTGTGCCGCGAGGCGCTGCGCACCGGGGAAACGGTGCGCGAGAGCTTCGGCTACAGCGACGACGACGCGTTCGCGGTCGGCCTGACCTGCGGCGGGACCATCGAGGTCCTGGTGCGGCCGGGCCCGGTGCCGGACGCGGCGCTGGCGGCGATCTCACGCGACGAGCAGGTGGCGGTGGTGCAGGTCATGCCGCCCGCACAAGGGATCCTGGCCGTCTGGCCGGACCGCCACGACGGCACCACCGGCTTCGCCGACGTGGACCAGGCCGTCATCGGCGAGGCCCGCGCGATGCTGGACGGCGGCAGGACCGGCTCCATCTCGGTCCGCTGCCGCGAGGACCTGGACGTGTTCGTCTGCTCCTACGCGCCCGCGCCCCGCCTGCTGGTGTTCGGCGCGATCGACTACGCGACGGCCGTCGCCGGGGTCGGCAAGTTCCTCGGCTACCGCGTCACCGTCTGCGACGCGCGGCCGGTCTTCGCGACGCCCGCGCGCTTTCCCGCCGCCGACGAGGTGGTCGTGGACTGGCCGCACCGCTACCTGGCGGCGCAGGCCGAGCGGGGCGCGGTGGACGGCCGCACCGTCATCTGCGTGCTCACCCACGACGCCAAGTTCGACGTCCCCCTGCTGGAGGTCGCGCTGCGGCTGCCCGTCGCCTACGTCGGCGCGATGGGCTCGCGGCGCACGCACGACGACAGGCTCGCCCGGCTTCGTCGAACCGGGTTGTCCGACCGGGAACTGGCGCGGCTGCGCTCCCCGATCGGACTCGACCTCGGGGCCCGCACCCCCGAGGAGACGGCCGTGGCGATCGCGGCGGAGTTCGTCGCCGCGCGCCGCGGAGGTACCGCGCTGCCCCTGGGGCAGACCAACGGGCCTATCCACCACGATCGATCGGCTTCCGCGTCAGCGGTGGCCTAGACCTGGAGGAAAGGACACGTTTCCATGCCGCTCATCTTTCTGAACGGCGGGGCGATGCGCGGGGGACCGCTGCATCACCTGCTCGACGGCGCGCCGCTGGTGGCCACGACCACCACCGCGCCCCGGTACCGCTTCTACTCGGTCGGGGACCAGTGCCCCGCCCTCTCGCCCGTCGCGCACGGCGGCGTGGCGGTGTCCGGCGAGGTGTTCGACGTCCCGATGGACGTCCTGCGCGACCGGCTGCTGCCCGCCGAGCCGCCCGAGCTGGAGCTCGGCGTGATCGAGCTCGCCGACGGGTCCTCGTCGCTGGCGATGCTGCTGCGCCGCCCGCACACCTCGTACGCGAGGCTGACCGACATCACCGAGTACGGCGGCTGGGACGCCTACCGACGAACGAAGGAGGCGGCGTGACGCGCAGGTACGCGGTCAACTGCTCCATCCTGTTCACCGAGCTTCCGCTGCTGGAGCGCCCGGCGGCGGCGAAGGCGGCGGGGTTCGACGCCGTGGAGTTCTGGTGGCCGTGGCCCGAGGCGGCCGTGCCGTCCGACGCCGAGGTGGATGCGTTCTGCGCGGCGATCGCGGACGCGGGCGTCCAGCTCATCGGCCTCAACTTCTACGCCGGGGACATGCCGGCGGGGGAGCGGGGCGTGTTGTCGGACCCGGCGCGCGCGACCGAGTTCCGCGACAGCGTCGCGGTGCTGGTCAAGATCGCGGAGCGCACGGGCGTCCGAGCGTTCAACGCTCTTTACGGGCAGCGGCTCGACGGCGTCTCGACGGAGGAGCAGGACCGCGTCGCCGTCCAGAACCTCGCCTACGCCGCCCGCCAGGTCGGCGCGTTCGGCGGGACCGTGCTGGTCGAGCCGCTCGCACGCGGCCTGAACGGCGCGTACCCGCTGGAGACCGCCGAGGATGCGGTCGCGGTCGTGGAGCGGGTGCGCGCCGAGGGCGTCCAGAACGTCCGCTTCCTGTTCGACAGCTTCCACCTCGTCAGCAACGGCGACGATCTCGACAAGGTCGCCCGCGCCCACGCCGCCGACATCGGCCACGTGCAGATCGCCGACGTCCCCGGCCGGGGCCGTCCCGGCACCGGCGGCATCGACTTCACCGCGCTGTTCGGCGTGCTGGACGGCATCGGCTACGCGGGCTGGATCTCGCTGGAGTACAAGCCGCAGGGTCCGTCCGCCCAGGAGTTCCAGTGGTTGGAGGACCACGCATGAGCAACATCGCCTTCATCGGGCTCGGGATCATGGGCGCGCCCATGGCCGCCCACCTCGCCCGCGCCGGGCACCAGGTCGTCGGGTACGACGTGCTGCCCAAGGGGCTGGACGCGCTGGTCGCGGCGGGCGGGACCGCCGCCGCCGACATCGCCGAGGCCGTCGCCGCCGCCGAGATCGTCATCACGATGTTGCCGCAGGACGAGCACGTCGAGGAGGTCTTCTACGGCGGCCTGCTCGACAACGCCAAGCCCGGCACCCTCTACATCGACTTCTCCACCATCAAGCCCGAGACCTCCGCGAAGGTCGCCGCGGCCGGGAGGGAACGCGGGCTGCGCGTGCTCGACGCGCCGGTCAGCGGTGGCGAGAAGGGCGCGGTGGACGCGGTCCTGTCCATCATGGTCGGCGGGGCGGCGGAGGACTTCGCCGCCGCACGGCCCGTCTTCGAGGTCGTCGGCAAGACGTTCGAGCTGGTCGGCGGCAACGGCGCGGGCCAGTACGTCAAGGCCGCCAACCAGCTCATCGTCGGCGGCACCTACGCGCTGGTCGCCGAGGCGATCGTGCTGATGGAGGCCGCGGGCGTGGACGCCAAGGCCGGGCTCGACGTGATCGCCGGGGGCCTCGCCGCCTCCCGCATCCTCGACCTCAAGCGCGACTCGATGCTGGCGCGTCAGTTCCAGCCGGGGTTCCGCATCGACCTGCACCACAAGGACATGGGCATCGCGACCGCCGCCGCCCGCTCCGCCGACGTGGCGCTGCCGATGACCGCGCAGGTCGCCCAGCTCATCGCCGCCGCCCGCGCCCAGGGGCACGGCCCGCTCGACCACTCCGCGCTGCTGAAGGTCGTCGAAGACCTGTCCGGCCGCGCCTCCTAGACCCTCCCAACCCAGAACGGACGGCCGGTCCCCGACCGAGCGCCAACTCCAACCAGGAGGCCGGCCGTCCGCCCCAGAAGGGACATTCCATCATGGCGAAGATCCCCGTCATGCAGGCGGTCGTCGAGGTCCTCAAGTCCGAGGGCGTCGACATCGCCTACGGCTGCCCCGGTGCCGCGATCCTGCCGCTGTACAAGGCGATGGAGACCGACGGCGGCATCGCGCACCTGATCGTCCGGCACGAGGAGGGCGCCACCCACATGGCCGACGGGTGGTCGCGCACCACCGGCAAGGTCGGCGTGGCGATCGGCACCTCGGGCCCGGCCGGCACCAACATGATCACCGGCCTGTACACCGCGCACGCCGACTCGGTCCCGATCCTGGTCATCACCGGCCAGGCCGCCTCCAGCAAGCTGCACCAGGAGGCGTTCCAGGCGGTGGACATCGTGGAGATCGCCAAGCCCGTCACCAAGTGGGCGGTGCAGGTCAAGGAGGCCGCGCAGGCCCCGTGGATCTTCCGCGAGGCGTTCCGGCGGGCGAAGTCGGGGCGGCCCGGCCCGGTGCTGATCGACCTGCCGATCGACGTGCAGAAGCAGGAGATCGAGTGGGACGCCTCGATCGACGCGCCGCTGCCGATCACGCCCGTCGAGCCGCACCGGCCGCGCGTCGAGCGCGCCCTGGACCTGCTGCTGGCCGCCGAGCGGCCGCTCATCCTGGCGGGCGGCGGCGTGATCCTCGCCGACGCGCACGCCGAGCTGGTCGAGCTGGCCGAGCTGCTCCAGATCCCGGTGCAGGCCACGCTGATGGGCAAGGGCGCGATCGACGAGGACCACCCGCTGTACGCGGGCATGACCGGCATCCAGACGTCGCAGCGCTACGGCAACGCCTCGTTCCTGGAGTCCGACCTCGTGCTCGCGCTGGGCGCGCGGTTCGGCGACCGGCACACCGGGCAGCTCGACGTCTACCAGGGCGACCGGACGTTCATCCACGTGGACATCGAGCCGACGCAGATCGGCAAGGTGTTCGGTCCGGACCTCGGCGTCGTGTCCGACACGCGGCTGTTCCTGCGCGCGATCATCGACCTGGCGCGGGAACGCGGCGTGCGCGGCGAGCCGGGCGCGTGGACGGCCCGCGTCCAGGAGCTCAAGGCGACGCTGACCCGCCGCGAGGACTTCGACGACGTGCCGATCAAGGCCCCGCGCGTCTACAAGGAGATCAACGAGTTCTACTCGGCCGACACCTACTTCGTGACGGCGATCGGGCTCTACCAGATCTGGGGCGGCCAGCACCAGAAGGCCCCCAAGCCCCGGCACTACCAGGTGTGCGGGCAGGCGGGGCCGCTGGGCTGGGAGATCCCGGCGGCGATCGGCGTCAAGACGGCGCTGGCCAAGAGCGACCCGGACGCCGAGGTCGTCGGCATCGTCGGCGACTACGGCTTCCAGTTCCTGGTGGAGGAGCTGGCGGTGGCGGCGCAGTACGACGTGCCGTTCGTGCTCATCATGATCAACAACGAGTACCTCGGGCTGATCCGGATGGCCGAGGACCACGGCGGCTACGGCATGAAGTACGAGGTGGACATCCACTACGACGCCTACGGCACCGACAACGTCAAGATCATGGAGGCGTACGGCTGCGCGGGCACGCGGGTGGTGGAGCCCGACGAGATCCGCCCGGCGCTGGAGTGGGCGCGCAAGGAGGCCGACCGCACCTCGCGGCCGGTGCTGGTGGAGATCATGATCGAGCGCGAGGCCGACACCGCCAACGGCGTGCGCATCGACCGGATGCGCGAGTACGAGCCGGTCCCGGAGTGACACGCGCTGGAAACCGCCATCAGGGATAGTCGGTAATGAACCAGGCGAAGGAGGGCGACATGCGGGGTCACGTCGTGATCGCACCCGACAAGTTCAAGGGCTCGCTCACCGCGGGCGAGGTCGCCCGGCACGTGGCGGCCGGGTTGCGGCGGGTGCGGCCGGACCTCCCCATCGTCGCCCTCCCGGTCGCCGACGGCGGCGACGGCACCGTGGACGCGGCCGTCGCCGCCGGGTTCGCCCGGCTCCAGACCAGCGTGACCGGCCCCACCGGCGAGCCGGTCACCGCCTGCTACGCCGTCCGCGACACCACGGCCGTCATCGAGCTGGCCGAGGCGTCCGGCCTGCGGCGGCTCCCCGGCGAACCCGCGCCGCTCACCGCGACCAGCCGGGGGACCGGCGAGCTGATCGACGCGGCGCTGCGCGGCGGCGCGCGGCGCATCGTGCTCGGGCTCGGCGGCAGCGCGTCCACCGACGGCGGCGCGGGCATGGCCGCTGCCCTGGGCGTCCGATTCCTGGACGCTGAGGGTAGGGAACTGTCACCCGGCGGCGCGGCCCTGCGTTCGCTGGCGACCATCGACGTCGGCGACCTGCCGCGACGCCTGCGGGACGTCGAGGTGATCGTCGCCAGCGACGTGGACA
Source organism: Actinomadura hibisca NBRC 15177 (assembly GCF_001552635.1). Lineage (GTDB taxonomy): Bacteria > Actinomycetota > Actinomycetes > Streptosporangiales > Streptosporangiaceae > Spirillospora > Spirillospora hibisca. The sequence goes on from NZ_BCRO01000128.1 coordinate 21,677, forward strand.
ACCCCCTGCTCGGCCCCGAGGGCGCGGCGGCGATCTTCGCGCCGCAGAAGGGCGCGTCCCCCGCCCAGGTCCGCACGCTGGAGAACGGCCTGGCCCGGCTGGAGGCCGTCGCCCGCCGCGATCTCGGCGCGTACGCCGCCAAGCGCGCGGGCGCGGGCGCGGCCGGGGGCGTCGGCTTCGGCGCGATGGTGTTCCTGAACGCCACCGTGCGCCCCGGCATCGGCTACCTGCTGGACCTGCTCGACTTCGCCGGGCAGGCGGCCGGGGCGCGCCTGGTCATCACCGGCGAAGGCTCCCTGGACCGGCAGTCGCTGCGCGGCAAGGCCCCGATCGGTGTCGCCCGCGCCGCCGCCCGCGAGGGCGTGCCCGCGGTCGCGGTCGCGGGCCGCCGCACCCTCACCGGCGAGCAGCTCCGCAAGGCCCGCCTGCAGAGCGCCTACGCCCTCACCGACCTCGAATCCGACCCGGAGCGGTGCATGGCCGAAGCAGGCCCGCTGCTCGAACGACTGGCGGAGGAGATCGGCCGCACCTGGCTGGACGACTCCGCCGACCCCAGAGGAGGAGCGGTTTGAGCGACGACTACGACCTGGTGATCAGGTCCCGGAGGGCGGTGCTGCCCTATGGGGAGCGGCCCGCGGCGATCGGCGTGCGGGACGGGCGCATCGCGGCTATTGAGGACGTGGACGCGGCGCTGCCCGCGGCGGCCGAGGTGGACCTCGGCGACATCGCGTTGCTGCCCGGCCTGGTGGACACCCACGTCCACATCAACGAGCCGGGCCGCACGGAGTGGGAGGGGTTCGCGACCGCTACGCGCGCCGCTGCCGCCGGGGGCGTGACGACGCTGGTGGACATGCCGCTGAACTCGTTGCCGCCGACGACGACGGTGGACGCGCTGCGCGTGAAGCAGGAGGCGGCGCGCGGCAACGTGCTGGTTGACGTGGGCTTTTGGGGCGGTGCGATCCCTGGGAACGTTCCCGACCTGGCTCCGCTGCATGAGGCGGGGGTGTTCGGCTTCAAGTGCTTCACCTCGGACTCGGGCGTGCCGGAGTTCCCGCCGCTGTCCCCGGCCGAGCAGCACGAGGCGTTCTCTGCGATCGCGGCTCTGGACGGCCTGGTCATCGTGCATGCGGAGGACCCGCAAGCCCTGACGGAGCCTGCTGCCGGGGACTACGGCTCGTTCCTGGCCTCGCGCCCGCCGTCCGCCGAGCGCAGCGCGATCGAGCAGGTCATCCGGCTGGTCGAGCAGACCGGGGTGCGCGCGCACATCCTGCACCTGTCGGCGGCCGACGCCCTGGAGCCCCTGGCCAAGGCGCAGACACGGGGCCTGCGCATCAGCGCCGAGACGTGCCCGCACTACCTGACGCTCGCGGCCGAGGACGTTCCGGACTCCACTTCGACGGCGTACAAGTGCTGCCCGCCGATCCGCGACACGGGCAACCGCGAGGAGTTGTGGCGCGGCCTGGCGGACGGCGTGATCTCGTGCGTCGTCACCGACCACTCGCCCTGCACGCCCGACCTGAAAGAGGGCGACTTCGCCACCGCCTGGGGCGGCGTCTCGTCGCTGCAACTGGGCCTGTCGGCGGTCTGGACGGCGGCTCGGGCACGCGGCCACTCGCTCTCGTCCGTCATCGGCTGGATGGCCGAAGCACCGGCCGCCCTGGCGGGCCTGAACCACCGCAAGGGCCGGATCGCCCTGGGCCACGACGCCGACCTGGTGGCGTTCGCCGCCGACGAGCCGCACGTGGTGGACCCGGCCGCGCTGCACCACCGCAACCCGGTCACCCCGTACGCGGGCCGCGCGCTGGTCGGCCTCGTCCAGGCGACGTGGTTGCGCGGCGAGGTCATCGACGACACCCCGCGCGGCACCCTGCTGCACCGCTGAGATAGGAGAACCCCTGTGAGCGACTTCCTCTCCCTCCCCGACCTGGCCGTGCGCCCCCTCGGCGGCTCGGTGATCGCCGCGAGCGACGAGTCCTTCGAGGCCAAGGAGAAACTGATCAACCCGTGGGCCCCGGCGTTCTCCCCGGAGACGTTCGGGCCGAAGGGGCAGGAGTACGACGGCTGGGAGACCGCGCGGCGGCGTCCGGACGAGCACGGCGAGCTGGGCCATGACTGGGCGATCGTGCGGCTGGGACTGCCCGGCGTGATCCGGGGCGTGGTGATCGACACGGCGTGGTTCAAGGGCAACTACCCGCCGCACGCCTCGGTCGAAGCCTGCGCGGCGGACGGCTTCCCGTCCCCGGCCGACCTGGCGCAGGCGGAGTGGGTGGAGATCGTGCCGAAGAGCCCGCTGAAGGGCGACGAGGCGCACCACTTCGACGTTTCGGTGGAGCGGCGCTTCACGCACGTGCGGCTGAACATGTTCCCGGACGGGGGGATCGCGCGGCTGCGCGTGCACGGTGAGGTGGTGCCCGACCCGGCGCTGCTGAACGGGCTGACGGTGGACCTGGCGGCGCTGGAGAACGGCGCACGCGTGACGTCCTGCTCGAACATGTTCTACTCCTCGCCGGACAACATGTTGTTCCCGGGCTGGGCGCGGAACCAGGCGGAGGGGTGGGAGACGGCGCGTCGTCGGGACGAGGGGAACGACTGGGCGGTCATCAAGCTGGCCGCACCGGGGGTGATCCGCCTGGCGGAGTTCGACACGATCAACTTGAAGTTCAACTCTCCCGCCGCCGTGGCGCTGTCGGGAATCGACGCCCGCTCGGCGGACCTGGACGACCCGGCGGCGTGGGCGGAGCTGCTGCCCCGCACGCAGATCCAGCCGGACGGCCGCCACCGCCTACGCCTAGAGGAAGCGGCAGAGGTGACGCACGTCCGCGTGGACATCTACCCGGACGGCGGCCTGGCGCGCCTGCGCCTGTTCGGCGACGTGACGCCTGCGGGGGAGGAGTCGCTGACCGCGCGCTACGAGGAACTGACCTGACGCCTAGGAGAAGTCGTCCTCGTCCAAGGCGGCGAGGTTCCGCTCAGCGTAAGTGGTGATGAGGGCGATGGTGGAAGGCAACATGCCGTGCTGCCGTAGGGCTTCCTCATAGGCGGCCTTAGTGACTTCTAGGGCGGCGTGAAGAATGGCCTTCTGCGCGGTCAGTGCTTCTTCCATGGCGCGGGCTCGTTTTCTGTAGGGAGCGCGGAGTTTCCGTAGGCGCGCGCGAGTTCGACGGCGAGTTCTGGAGCCGTGTACGCGCGCGCGAGGAAAGTGCGTTTGTTGACGCACAACACGGCGTGCCACATACCTTGGGCGTCGCAGAGGATTCCGTGGTGCGGGTACGCCTTGCGTAGGTAGGCGAGCCATTCGGCGACGGTGAGGGGGACGGGACCCGGCAGGACGCCACCGGCCGGGCCCCGTCCCTCCCCTCCTGGGATGGTCATGGCACTGACCTGCTTTTTCGCCCCAGCAGGTGCCAGCGGGGCCGGCTCGTGCGGTGGGCCTGGAGATCCCGCGCGAGGGCCTGCGCTTTCTCGGCGACCGTTTCTCCGGGGACCTCACCGCAGGCGTCGGTCCAGACGATGATGGCGGGGGGACCGGGCGGCCTATCAATGATCTTCACCCGGACGGTGCGCGTGATCTCCGGGACAAAGCGATTGATGATCTCCAGCTCACTTTTCCCGTTGACGGTGAGGAGCATCTTCGTCAGCGATTCGCGCCACGGCGACAGTGCTTCGCTGAGTCCCTCCAGATAGTCGCGCTCGGTTCGCGGCTTGATGAACTGCGGCATGATCGCATTCCTTGGATTCGTCCCCGAAAGGTGTCTTCACGCTTTAGACTGCTCTCCGGCAAGCGTTCACGGGAGACTTACGCACGTTTTTGAAACCCGGAAGAGTGATCAATGACCGCCGCAGAGTCACTGAACCCCGAGTCCTCGCTCTGGCACTACATCGCTGTTCACCTGCGAAAAGAGCGGCTCCGACGCAAGCTGACCCTCACCGATGTCGCCATGATCATTGGCGCTGACAAAGCGCGGGTTTCAAGCTACGAGGCGGGCCGTCTGAGGATCACCGTTCCGCACGCGGAGGCGCTAGACCAGGCGTGGGGAACGATGATCGCGGTTCTCCGGAAGATAGCGGTCAAGATCAGTCTGGATGAGGACTGGGCCAAGCAACTTTGGGACTTCGAGGACGGGGCCCTCATCATCAAGATCTACTTCGGTGAGGTCGTGCCCGGACCGGCGCAGACGGAGGACTATGCGAGGGCGCTGGTGACGGCGGGTCGCATAGTGCGAGATATCGACAAGGCCGTCAAGCGTCGGCTGGAGCGCAAGAAGATGCTGATGGAGCAGCTGGCCAGCATGCGCTTGTGGTTGCTGGTCGATGAGCGGGCGTTCCACTTGCCGGGTATCCCGCCGGAAGTGATGCGAGGGCAAGCCGCGGCTCTTCTGGAACTTTCGCAAGAGGCAAGTGTCAGAATTGTGCCGATCGCGGCATTGCCCCACGTCGGGGTGGAGGGAGACTTCGAGCTGATCACTACGACCTCCGGGGCGGAGGTGGCCTATGTCTGGGCGCAACTGGGTGGAAGGCTGGTGCACGACACTCCGGATTGGCGGGAACTCGCGCTACGGTGGGACCAAATCGGGGCATCTGCCCTGACCGAAGAGGGTTCGCGAGATTTTCTCAGGAACAAGTTGGAGCGTCTTAAGTGATCCAGTGGCGCAAGAGCAGCTACTCCGGCGTAGGCGGCTCCACTGGAGACTGTGTCGAAGTAGCCGACCTCGGCGCAACTGTCAGCCTCCGCGACAGCAAGAACCCCACTGGCCCCAACCTCGCACTATCGGACGACGCCTTCCGAATCCTCCTCCAAAGTATCAAGAAAACCGGGCGCGACCTGGCGTAACGGCAGCAAGCCGCCTAGACGGGAACGTCGCCCTCCTCTCACGATCCAGTCATCCGGCATTCGCCTCCGTGACCGGGGTCACATGGAACCCACCCGGGTGGCCGGACAGGGCGTGATGTGGAGTTGTCAGCGCGAGCCCGGATACGGGCAGGTGACCCCGCCGCGTTCGGGGACCTTTTCGATGAGCACGCACGGGTGGTGTACCGCTATGCGGTCCGGGTCACCGGGAACTGGGCGGTGGCCGAGGACATCGTGTCGCTCACCTTCCTGGAGGCGTGGCGGCTGCGGGCGAAGATCCGATTAGAGGGCGAGTCGCTGCGGCCCTGGTTGCTGGGCATCGCGACCAACGTCCTGCGCAACGCGGCCCGGTCCGCTCGGCGGCACGAGGCGGCGATGAACCGGATGCCCGGCCGGGACGTGGTGCCGGACTTCTCCGACGAGCTCGTGGGCCGTCTCGCCGACGCCGAGGAGCTGGCCGCCGCGCGCGTCGCGCTCGGCCGGTTGCGCAAGGCCGAACGCGAGGTGTTCACACTCTGCGTCTGGGCGGGCCTGAGCTACGCGGAGGCCGCCGAGGCGCTCGGCGTCCCGCAAGGCACCGTGCGCTCGCGGCTGTCGCGGGCCCGTACCCGGCTGCGCAAACTCACCGATGCCGAACGGGAACCCCCGTCCGGCGGCGGACAGCTCATCAGTGACGACCGCGCGAACGCGGTCCGGTCGAAGCAGGAGAGGCACTCATGAACGGCACCCCACGGCGCGGACCCGAAGCCGACGAGCTCGCTGAGCTCGCCCGGCTCCTGCCGCCTCCGGGCGACCCGGAGCTCTCCGACGGCCGGCACCACCTCCTCAAGGAGCACCTGATGCTGCAGATCGAAGAGCCCGCGACCGCCCCGCACCGCCCCAAGCGCCGCCGGTTCGTGCTGGTGGCGGCCCCGCTCGCCGCCGCGGCCGTGGCAGCGGCAGGTCTGTTCGCCATCCCGCACGGCGACGACACCCCGCCCTCGTCCCCGCCCGCGGCCGAGTCCGGCGACGAGGCCAGCGCCACCGTGCTGCTGGACCGCGTCTCGCTGGTCGCCGCGCGTCAGCCCGCCCTGTCCGTGGGCAAGAACCAGTTCGTCTACATCAAGAGCAAGGTCGCCTGGACCGCCCAGGAGGGCAACGGACCGCGGATTCTGCAGCCGCTGCGGGAGCGCGAGGTCTGGAAGCCGCAGAGCCCTGGGAAGCGCGGCCTGCTGCGGACGCCGAACGTGAAGGGCAAGGAGCCGCCGCTGATCGGTACGGAGGAGGACATGACCTACCGGAAGCTCACCGCCCTGCCGACCGAGCCGGGCGCCCTGCTGGCCGGTGTCTACGCGAAGATCCCGAAGTCCGGCAAGACCGCCGACCCGGCCGCCCGGAACGCCGCGGCCTTCCAGGAACTCGGCCATCTCCTGAGCGAACAGATTCTGCCGCCCAAGCTCGCCGCCGCCGTCTACCGCGCGGCCGCGAAGATCCCCGGCGTGCGCGTGGTGCCCGACTCGGTCGACGCGGCGGGCCGGCACGGCGTGGCCGTCGCGCTGGTCGCCTACGGCGAGCGCAGCGAATGGATCTTCGACAAGAAGACGCTGACCTACCTGGGCGAACGCGGCTACATGGTGGAGGACACCAAGCACGCGAAGAAGGGCATGACCACCGCCACCACCGCCGTCCTCCAGCGCGGCGTAGTGAACAAGGCCGGCGAACTCCCCACCAAGCCGTAACCCACCCACCCCGGGAGCGGCCCGCCCGCTCCCGGGGCGACGCGCAGCCTCCAGAGAAGGCAGCGTCAAAGGCGGAGTTCGTGAACGAACCCCAGACTGGAGAGTCCTTCTGAGAGGTAGAGAGTTTCGGCCGCCGAACCCGAAGCCGCCTGGAGCACCTTGTAGCGGGCACCATGCGCCCAGCCCCACCCCATCGACGCCTGCCACAGCCGTCGACCGTGGCCCCACCCCCGATACTCGGGAAGGACGGTGAAGTACTGCGGCGGCTGATGTCGTACGCCCTGGGCGTCGGCCATCGTGGACAGCGGCCCGACGGCACCCACGATGCGCCGGTCTTCCACTGCCACAAGAACAGGGCCGTCCTCACACTGGCTCATCCGACTCATCAGAAACGCGAATCCCGGCTCCCCGGCCTGGCTGGCGGCATCGACGAACGCGGTGAAGGTGTCAGCCACCGTGCAGTCACGCAGTTCGGTGACGCCGTCATGGTCTCGCGCGTCGCTGTGGCTCAGCTCTTTGAGCATCAGCCGGGCCTTGGACTCCTCGGACTGGCCATTGCACCACAACAACCTGGCTCCGCTATGGACCCCGAAGACCATCGCCAGCTTCCGGGCCCACTCCATGATCTCCGCCTCGCGCGGGTCCGGCCCGTAGCAGTAGACCTTGACGGAACCTCGGCCCCGAAGTGACAGAGCAGGAATCAGGGTCCGGTCCGGACCATGGACGATCTCGCCCGCGAGAACGCGCTCATCCTTCTCAGAGAGCCAGCGCCGGTCCTTGTCCCAAGGGAGAAAACCGCCGGTGTCGGCGACATCGAGCACCGCGTGGAAGAGGTCGGCCGAGGCGCACCCGGGTCCGACCACGCCGAGCGTGGGAACGTAGGGCACCGAGACCCTTGGGCCCAACCAGTCCCACCGGAATCTCACACACCGCAGGCTAGCCCCGCCCACGCACGCGACAGGTCACTTATGCGACCTCGAATGTTCATCCCCGTGGCTGCACGGCTGACCCGCATCTCTACGGAGGTCTGACGTCCGCTGGTGCCGAGGTGCTGGAGGCTCGCCGGAATGAGTCTGCTCGACGGCGGAGGGCCGCTCCGGCCGTCGCTGCTCGCGCAGCGCTTGCAGCAGCGCCTTCGACAGCGCCCACATGTAGCCCATGTAATGATCATGACGTCTGGAACGGTCCGATGCGCGCCAAAGATCGCTTTCTTAAGACACCGGTAAGGTTCGCGCCGGGGACAGGCTCAAGGGCCTGCGTGGAAAACCGGCACGGGCTGAGCTGGGTGGGCACCTGCGCCAACCCCGCGCGGGGTTGGGGTTGGTGGGCTCCTGGATCAACCCCGTGCGGGCTGGGGTTGGCGGTCGGGCGCGGAAACCCCGTACGGGCTGGGCTGGGTGGGCACGTGCACAAACCCGCGCGGGGCCGGGGTCGCTGGTTT
>NZ_BCRO01000129.1 GCF_001552635.1 Actinomadura hibisca NBRC 15177
CCCCGGTGGCCAGGGTTGTTGGTCGGCTTCGGGCGCGGGGCTGGGGTTGTTGGTCATGCGCGGAGTGCGGGGCTGGGGCCTCTGATCATCTTGGGGATTGGGGGTGGGGTCGCGTGTCGCGCGTGGGTCTCGACTTGTTGCCCGGGTGTGGAAAACCCGTACGGGGGTTGGGCTTCGCCAGGGCCTTTGGTCAGGTCCCGACTAGGGCTCGATCCGAATGGGCCACGCCGGGGGCGCAAGCTGCTCGGCGGCCCCGTACTCTATAGAGAGACGTTTTCGACTCGACGCGAGTAGGAAGGACTACTGCCCTGGCTCCCATGCCGGAGGGTCCAGCGCCGGCCCCCGTGACCCAGCGCCTGCGTGTTCGCTACGCCAAGCGAGGCAGGTTGCGGTTCACCAGCCACCGTGACATTTCCCGGGCCGTGGAACGCGCCGTGCGGCGTGCCGGGATCCCTGTCGCGTTCAGCGCCGGATTCACTCCGCACCCCAAGATCTCGTATACGGGTGCGGCGGCCACCGGGACCGCCAGCGAGGCCGAATACCTCGAACTCGGGCTCACCGAGACCCGCGACCCTGCGCGGGTGCGAGCCGAGCTCGACGCCGCCCTGCCGGACGGGCTCGACATCCTCGATGTCGTGATCGTGCCGCCGGGGTCGGGCAAGCCGAGCGCTCTCGCCGATCGGCTCGCCGCGTCCGAATGGCGGATCAGGCTGGACGGTGTCGCATCCGACGACGCCGCCGCGGCCGTGGCCGCCTTCATGGCCGCCGAGTCCGTCGAGGTGGAACGCCTCACCAAGAAGGGACGACGCCGCTTCGACGCGCGTTCGGCCGTGTCCGCCATGGAGCTGGACCGGCGAGCCGCCGAGGCGGCCGATGCCCCTTGTGCGATACTTCGAATGGTTGTGCGGCACACCACACCCGCCGTACGGCCCGACGACATCCTCACCGGACTGCGCCAGGTCGCCGACCTCGCGCCGCCGTCACCGCCACTGGTGACCAGGCTGGCGCAGGGGCCCTTGGACGCGGACACCGGTGGCCTCGCGGACCCTCTGGGGCCCGACCGGGAGATCACGCAGCCGTCCGGCGACGACGCCGGGGCGGCGCGCGGTCCTGCGCACGAGCAGTCCGGAGAAGCCGCGAGCGCGGATGTCGTCAGCGCCCGTCCGTAGGGCCGAAGCCGTGGCGACACGGAACCGGCTCCCAGGGTACGGCGGACGCGCCCCCGACGACTTCGTCGTCGTGCTCGGGATCGTTCCCGGGCGCGGCGGCACCGACGACTGACGGAGAGTTCCCGTGCGGCGCACCGCACCGGACCGCCCCCGGGCGGTTCCGGCGCGGTCGCGCCCGGGAACCTGACGGGAGACTGCCCGCATGCTTGAGAACGAAGCCGATTCGGCCACGGCCGAAGGCACCGAAGACCAGACCGCTCCGGTGGTGAAGCGCGCCACCCGTACGCGCCGCCGCGCCGCCAGCCGCCCCGCCGGGCCGCCGCCGGAGGTCGAGGAGACCCCGCCGGCCGCGCCCAAGGCCGAGGCGTCGGCCCAGGCCGAGCCCGCCCCGCAGGCGGACGACGCGCCCGAGCCCGTCGCCGAGAAGCCCAAGCGGGCCACCCGCACCCGCGCCCCGCGCGCCACCCGGGCCGCCAAGGCCCCCGAGGACGTCGAAGAGTCCGCCGCGCCGGAACCCGCCGCCGAGCAGCCCGCCGAGAAGGCCGAGGCGCCGGCCCGCAGCCGCACGCGCAAGCGTGCCGCCACCGCCGTTCCCGAGGTTCCGCAGGCCGCGCCGGACGACGAGGAGGAGGCCGCCGGGGGCGTGCCCGCCGTCGCCTTCCAGCCGCCGATGGTGGTCTTCCAGCCGCCGCAGCCCACCGCCGCCGCCCCGCCCGTCAAGCCGGCCAAGCCCGTCCAGGAGGAGCCCGCCGAGACCGCGGAGCCCGCCGAGGACGCCGCCGACGAGGACGACGACGAGAACGGCGACCGGCCCTCGCGCCGCCGCCGTCGCCGCGGTGGCCGCGGCCGTGGCCGCACCGGTCGTGAGGGCGGCGACGACGAGGGCGACGACCTTGACGGGCAGGCCGAGGAGGCCAAGGAGGCCGACTCCGCCGCTGACAAGGGCGGTCGCAAGTCCGACAAGGCCGATAAGGCCGATAAGGGCGAGAAGGCCGACAAGCAGTCTGAGGCTGTTGAGGACACCGACGAGGATGAGGGTGACGACGACGACTCCGCCGGTGGCGGCAGCCGTCGCCGCCGTCGCCGTCGCCGCCGCTCGGGCACCGGCGACGCCGACAACGGCAACGACGACCCGCCCAACACCGTCGTGCACGTCCGCGACTCCCGCGCCGTCGAGGACGAGGTCCAGTCGGTGCGCGGCTCCACCCGCCTGGAGGCCAAGAAGCAGCGCCGCCGCGAGGGGCGCGAGCAGGGCCGCCGCCGCCCGCCGGTGATCACCGAGGCCGAGTTCCTGGCCCGCCGCGAGTCGGTCGAGCGCGTCATGGTGGTCCGGCAGGAGGGCGACCGCACCCAGATCGCCGTCCTGGAGGACGGCATCCTGGTCGAGCACTACGTCAACCGCAACACCCAGCAGTCCTACGTCGGCAACGTCTACCTCGGCAAGGTCCAGAACGTGCTGCCCTCCATGGAGGCGGCGTTCGTGGACATCGGCAAGGGCCGCAACGCCGTGCTGTACGCCGGCGAGGTCAACTGGGACGTGGCGGGCCTGGAGGGCCAGCCGCGCCGCATCGAGTCGGCGCTGAAGTCGGGCCAGTCGGTGCTGGTGCAGGTCACCAAGGACCCGCTCGGCCACAAGGGCGCCCGGCTGACCAGCCAGGTGTCGCTGCCGGGCCGCTACCTCGTGTACGTGCCCGACGGCTCGATGACCGGGATCAGCCGCAAGCTGCCCGACAAGGAGCGCAGCCGGCTCAAGCAGATCCTCAAGAAGATCATGCCGGAGAACGCCGGGGTGATCGTCCGCACCGCCGCCGAGGGCGCCACCGAGGCCGAGCTGGAGCGCGACGTGTCGCGGCTGGCCGCGCAGTGGGACAGCATCCAGAGCAAGATCAAGAACGCGGGCGCGCCGTCGTTGCTGTACGGCGAGCCGGACCTGACCGTCCGCGTGGTCCGCGACATCTTCAACGAGGACTTCGCCAAGCTCGTGGTGTCGGGCGACGAGGCGTGGGACACCGTCTCGGAGTACGTCGAGTACGTCGCCCCGCACCTGGCCGACCGGGTGGAGCGCTACGAGGGCGACGGCGACGTGCTGGGCGCCTACCGGATCGACGAGCAGATCGCCAAGGCGCTGGACCGCAAGGTCTGGCTGCCCTCGGGCGGCTCGCTGGTGATCGACCGCACCGAGGCCATGACGGTCATCGACGTCAACACCGGCAAGTTCACCGGCCAGGGCGGCAACCTGGAGGAGACCGTCACCCGCAACAACCTGGAGGCGGCCGAGGAGATCGTCCGCCAGCTCCGGTTGCGCGACATCGGCGGCATCATCGTGGTCGACTTCATCGACATGGTGCTGGAGAGCAACCGCGACCTGGTGCTGCGCCGCCTGGTGGAGTGCCTGTCGCGGGACCGCACCAAGCACCAGGTGGCCGAGGTCACCTCGCTGGGCCTGGTCCAGATGACCCGCAAGCGCGTCGGCCAGGGCCTGCTGGAGGCGTTCTCGGAGACCTGCGAGTCCTGCAACGGCCGCGGCATCCACGTGCACCTCACGCCGGTGGAGTCCAAGACCGACAAGGCGTCCTCGGGCAAGGAGGGCGGCCGCCGCCGCAAGCGCAAGGGCGAGGTCGAGAAGGCCGTCGAGGAGAAGCTGGCCCGGCAGGAGTCCGCGGGCAAGGACTCGGCGGACCGGGACGAGGCCGACGACACCGAGCCCGAGCCGCAGGCCGCGGTGGAGGCCGCCGACGCCGCCGCCGAGGCGGCCGACGCGGGCGCGGCGACGCTGGAGGCCGTCGAGCCGGTCCCCGCCGACCTGAACGGCTCCGAGCCCGCCGCCGAGACCAAGCCCAAGCGCGCCCCCCGCAAGTCCCGCGCCAAGAAGGCCGAGCCCAAGCCGGAGGCCGACGCCGACGTCGCCGAGGCTCCCGCCGAGGACGACGCCTCCGCCAACGGCCGCCGCCGGCGCACCCGGCGCGCGCCCAAGGCCGAGCAGAACGCGGAGCAGGGCGCAGGGCAGGACGCCGGGCGGCCCGAGCCCGTCACCGCCGAGTGAGGCCGGTGCCCGCCGCCGGTTCGCTTCCGGCGGCGGGCATCCGGTACCCTTAGATGCTGGCGCGCCGTGGGCGCGTCATCTCGACTTGCACCGGGAGGCTCCGGTGCGCCCCTCGCCGCTCTGGCGGAGGAACAGTGCAGAGAGCATCGCGGGAGACCTCTCCCGCGGTGTGCCGCCGCCCGGCCCCGGCCGGGCGGTAGGCCCTCAGCCGAGGGCTGGTTGACACCACGTGTGGGACCGGTTCAGCCCGGAAGCACGCGCAGACGAAGGGTTTCCGCGGTGTACGCGATTGTCCGCGCAGGCGGCAGGCAGGAGAAGGTGGCCGTCGACGACGTGCTCACCGTCGACAGGCTCGCCGGCGAGGCCGGTGACACGGTCAAGCTCCAGGCGCTCCTGGTCGTCGACGGTGACGACATCGTCAGCAAGGCCGCCGAGCTGGCCAAGTACGAGATCACCGCCGAGATCGTCGGTGCCGTCAAGGGCCCGAAGATCAACATCATGCACTACCGGAACAAGACCGGGTACAAGCGGCGGATGGGTCACCGTCAGCCCTACACCGAGGTCAAGATCACCGGTATCAAGGCCGGGAAGTAAGAGGGAGCTGACCAATGGCACACAAGAAGGGCGCATCGTCCAGCCGTAACGGACGCGACTCCAACGCCCAGCGCCTGGGGGTCAAGCGCTTCGGCGGCCAGCAGGTGAACGCCGGCGAGATCATCGTCCGCCAGCGCGGCACCCACTTCCACCCGGGTCCGGGCGTCGGCCGCGGCGGCGACGACACGCTGTTCGCGCTGGTCGCCGGTGCGGTGCAGTTCCGCCGCTACCGCGGGCGCAACGCCGTGAGCATCGTCCCGCCGGCGGAGTAATCCGCCACGCAGCGACGTTACATCTGAGGGGCGGACCGAACCGGTCCGCCCCTTTGCTCTTTTTCAAGCGAGGGAGAACCACCGTGGCGGCAGGAAGCGCATCCGGCGCGCAGTTCGTGGACCGGGTGGCGCTGCACGTCGTCGCCGGAAACGGCGGCAACGGCTGCGCCTCGGTGCACCGGGAGAAGTTCAAGCCGCTGGGCGGTCCGGACGGCGCCAACGGCGGGCGCGGCGGGGACGTCATCCTGGAGGTCGACACCAACGCCGCCAGCCTCCTCGACTACCACCGCCGCCCGCACCGCAAGGCCACCAACGGGCGGCCCGGCCAGGGCGGGCACCGCACCGGCGCCAACGGCGGCGACGTGGTCCTGCCCGTGCCCGACGGCACGGTGGTCAAGAACTCCAAGGGCGAGGTGCTGGCCGACCTGGTCGGCGAGGGCACCCGCTACGTCATCGCCCAGGGCGGCCACGGCGGGCTCGGCAACGCCGCGCTGGCCTCGGCCAAGCGCAAGGCCCCCGGGTTCGCGCTGCTGGGCGAGCCCGGCGAGGAGCGCGACGTCGTGCTGGAGCTGAAGAGCGTCGCCGACGTGGCGCTGGTCGGCTTCCCCAGCGCGGGCAAGTCCTCGCTGATCGCGGCGCTGTCGGCCGCCAAGCCGAAGATCGCCGACTACCCGTTCACCACGCTGATCCCCAACCTCGGCGTGGTCAGCGCGGGCGAGACCACCTTCACCGTCGCCGACGTGCCCGGCCTGATCGAGGGCGCCAGCGAGGGCCGGGGCCTCGGCCTGGAGTTCCTGCGCCACATCGAGCGCTCCTCCACGCTGGCGCACGTGCTCGACTGCGCGACCATGGAGCCGGGCCGCGACCCCGTCAGCGACTTCGAGGTCATCGAGAACGAGTTGCAGGCCTACGACCGCGTGCTGGGCGACCGGCCGCTGTCGGACCGGCCCCGCATCGTCGTCCTCAACAAGGTGGACGTGCCCGACGCGCGCGAGCTGGCCGAGATGGTGCGGCCCGAGTTCGAGAAGCGCGGCCTGAAGGTGTTCGAGGTGTCGGCCGCCAGCCACGAGGGCCTGCGCGAGTTGTCGTTCGCGATGGCGGAGATGGTCACGCGGTACCGGGCCTCGCTGCCGCCCGCCGAGCCGACCCGCATCGTCATCCGGCCCAAGGGCGTCAGCAGCGACGCCGACTTCGAGGTCAAGGCGACCGGCGACAACACCTTCCTCATCACCGGCGACAAGCCGGTCCGGTGGCTGCGCCAGACCGACTTCGCCAACGAGGAGGCCGTGGGCTACCTCGCCGACCGGCTGGCCAGGCTCGGCGTGGAGGACGCGCTGTTCAAGGCGGGCGCCGAGCCCGGCGCGACCGTGCTGATCGGCACCGCCGAGGAGTCGATCGTCTTCGACTGGGCGCCGGAGGTCGACACGCTGGCGGCCGAGGGCGGCACCGGCCCGCGCGGCACCGACCGCCGCCTGGACGGCTACCTCTAGCCCACCGCCGACCCCCGAGCCCCCCGAGGGAACCAGCACATGAGCACGCGCAAGGCGATCGCCGAGGCCCGGCGGATCGTGGTGAAGGCCGGATCGTCCTCGCTGACCACGCCGCAGGGCACCATCGACGGCGACCGGATCGACGCGCTGGTGGACGTGCTGGCCGCGCGCCGCGCCGCCGGCGGCGAGGTCGTGTTCGTCTCCTCGGGGGCCATCGCCGCCGGGCTCGGCCCGCTGGGGCTGACCCGCCGCCCGCCCGACCTGGCGACCCAGCAGGCCGCCGCCAGCGTCGGGCAGGGGCTGCTGGTGGCGCGCTACACCTCCTCGTTCGCCCGGTACGGGCTGGCGGTCGGGCAGGTGCTGCTGACCGCCGACGACATGATGCGCCGCTCGCACCACCGCAACGCCCAGCGCACCCTGTCCAAGCTGCTGGATCTCGCGATGGTGCCGATCGTCAACGAGAACGACACCGTCGCCACCGACGAGATCCGCTTCGGCGACAACGACCGGCTGGCCGCGCTGGTCGCGCACCTGACCCGCGCCGACGCACTGGTGCTGCTGTCGGACGTGGACGCCCTCTACACCGGCGACCCCCGCGAGCCCGGCGCGCGCCGCATCGACCAGGTGCACGGCCCCGGGGACCTCGCCGGGGTGGAGCTCGGCGCGTCCGGCCGGGTCGGCACCGGCGGCATGATCACCAAGGTGGAGGCGGCGCGCATCGCGGGCGTGCCGGTCGTGCTGACCAACGCCGCGCAGGCCGCGCAGGCGCTGGCGGGCGAGCCGGTCGGCACCTACTTCCACCCGCAGGGCGCGCGGCGCTCCACCCGGCACCTGTGGCTGGCGCACGCCACCACCGGCCACGGCCGCGTCGTGCTGGACCCCGGCGCGGTCGAGGCGGTCGTGCGGCGCGGCAAGTCGCTGCTGCCGGCGGGCGTCACCGGCGTGCGGGGCGAGTTCGCCGCCGGCGACCCGGTGGACCTGTGCGGCGACGACGGCCGCGTGGTGGCGCGCGGCCTGGTCAACTATGACGCGGGGGAGATCCCCGAGCTGATGGGCCGCTCCACCCGGTGGCTGGCCCGCGAGCTGGGCCCCGAGTACGAGCGCGAGATCATTCACCGCGACGACCTGGTGATCCTGGAAGGCGGAGCACGAGATGAGTGAGCAGGAACGCGAGGAGTTCGCCCGGGTGGCGCGGCGCGCCAAGGACGCCGCGGCGCTGCTGGCCCCGCTGCCGCGCTCGGCCAAGGACGCGGCGCTGCACGCCATCGCCGACGCCCTGGTCGCGCACACCGACGAGATCGTCAAGGCCAACGGGCTGGACGTGGCGCGGGCGCGCGAGAACGGCACCTCCGAGTACATGATCGACCGGCTGGGCCTGTCGCCGGAGCGCGTCGCGGCGATCGCCGACGCCGTCCGGCAGGTCGCCACCCTGCCCGACCCGGTCGGCGAGACCGTGCGCGGCAACGTGCTGCCCAACGGCTTGGACCTGCGCCAGATCCGGGTGCCGCTCGGCGTGGTCGGCATCATCTACGAGGGCCGCCCGAACGTGACCGTGGACGCCGCCGCGTTGTGCCTGAAGAGCGGCAACGTGGCGATGTTGCGCGGCTCGTCGTCGGCGTACGAGTCCAACACCGTGCTCGTCGGCGTCATGCAGGACGCGCTGGCCGGGACCGCCGTGCCCGCCGACGCGGTGCAGCTGGTGCCCGGCACCTCCCGCGAGTCGGTCAAGCACCTGATGCGGGCGCGCGGCCTGGTGGACGTGCTGATCCCGCGCGGCGGCGCCTCCCTGATCAACTCGGTGGTGCAGGAGTCCACCGTCCCGGTGATCGAGACCGGCGTCGGCAACTGCTCGGTCTATGTGGACGCCGCCGCCGACGTCGCCATGGCCGTCGACATCCTGGTCAACGCCAAGACCCAGCGCCCGTCGGTGTGCAACGCCGCCGAGACGGTGCTGGTCCACGCCGACGCCGCCGAGGCGTTCCTGCCCCGCGCGCTGGAGGCGCTGAAGGCCAAGGGCGTGACGGTGCACGGCGACGAGCGCGTGCGCGCGTTCTCCGCCGACGTGGTGGAGGCGACCGAGGACGACTGGTACGCCGAGTACCTGTCGCTGGACATCGCCGCCCGCGTCGTGGACACGCTGGAGGACGCGGTCGCGCACATCCGCCGGTACGGCTCGGGCCACACCGAGGCGATCGTGACGACCTCCCAGCCCGCCGCGAAGCGCTTCGTGGCGCTGGTGGACTCGGCGGCGGTGATGGTGAACGCCTCGACGCGCTTCACCGACGGCGAGGAGTTCGGCTTCGGCGCGGAGATCGGCATCTCGACGCAGAAGCTGCACGCGCGGGGCCCGATGGGCCTGCCGGAGCTGACCTCCACGAAGTACGTGGTGGTGGGGGAGGGACACCTCAAGGGGCAGGTCACCTGAGTCGGGTTCCCTACCTCCCTACCGGCCGCCTTCTCCGCAGACTGCGCAGCCCCTCTCTACCGGCCGCCCGGTTTTGCTGCACTCGCCCCCAGGCGAGTGCAGCAAAACCGGGCGGCCGTGCTTTTGGCTCCTGCCCTCACCCCCATAACCCCAGGTCCCCCAATACGGCCCCACCACCATCCCCCTTTGTGACACTTAGCCCCTTGATGTCACGTTGTAAGTGTGGTCTGATTCACTGCTGTGACCAGTGAGATCAGCCGCCGCCGCGTCCTCAAGGGCGCCGCCCTCGGGGCGGGGATCGCCGCCACCGGACCCGTCGTCTTCCCCGCCCGGCCGGCCTCCGCCGCCCCCGTCCTCAAGGGACCCGTCGCCGGGACCACCCTCGACCGCACCCTGCTGCTCGGCTCGCCGGGTGCGGGCGGATACCGCAAGGTCGTCGCCGGGCCCGGCGAGCCGCACGTGTTGCGCCGCGACCTCGGCGGCACCGCCGCCGCCAAGCGCGCCGCCGCGCGGCGCGGGCTGGTCGCGTTCGGCCACTTCACCGACGTGCACGTCATCGACACCCAGTCCCCGGGCCGCGTCGAGTTCGTGGACCGCTTCAAGGACGCGCTCAGCGTCCTGCCGGTCGAGGGCGCCTGGCGGCCGCAGGAGATCCTGACCACCCAGGTCGCCGAGGCCATGGTGCGGGCCATGAACCGGGTCGGGCACGGTCCCGCCACCGGCCTCAAGCTCGCCTTCACCATCAACACCGGCGACGCCGCCGACAACGTCCAGTACAACGAGGTCCGCTGGATCATCGACCTGCTGGACGGCAGGCGCATCACCCCCGACTCCGGCGACCTGCGCCGCTACGAGGGCGTGCAGGACTGGGCCAGCTACGACACCGCCTTCTGGCACCCCGACGGGCCGCCGCCCGGCGCGCAGCCCGACGTCGCGCTCGCCAAGCACGGCTTCCCCCGCGTCAAGGGCCTGCTGGACGCCGCGCGCCGCCCGTTCGACGCCACCGGCCTCGCCACCCCCTGGCTCGCGGTCTTCGGCAACCACGACGGGCTGATCCAGGGCAACCTGCCGGTGAACCCGCTGGTCACCGCCCTCGCCACCGGCGGCATCAAGATCGGCGCGCCGGGCAGCGCCGCCCAGGCCGAGCGCCTGGCCACCATGTTCCGCACCGCCGACGGCCGCGAGCTGGTGCGCCTCAGCAAGGAGAAGGGCGGCGTCGGCGGCCTGTTCCGCCCCGTCACCCCCGACCACAAGCGCCGGATGCTCTCGCGCGCCGAGGTCGTGCGCGAGCACTTCAACACCGGCGCCGCGCTCAAGGGCCACGGCTTCACCGCCGCCAACCTCCGCGACGGCACCGCCTACTACGCCTTCGACCAGGGTGTCGTGCGCGGTCTGGTGCTCGACACCGTCAACCCCAACGGCTACTCCGAGGGATCGCTCGACCGGGCCCAGTTCGCCTGGCTGGAGAAGCAGATCCAGGCGGGCAGCAGCCGCTACACCGACGCCAAGGGCAACGCCGTCAGGCGCACCGTCCGCGACCGGCTGTTCGTGCTGTTCAGTCACCACACCATCGGGTCGATGGGCAACCCGCTGGGCGGCGGCCGGGTGCTGGGCGAGGAGGTCGAGGCGATGTTGTTGCGCTACCCC
Source organism: Actinomadura hibisca NBRC 15177 (assembly GCF_001552635.1). Classification (GTDB taxonomy): domain Bacteria; phylum Actinomycetota; class Actinomycetes; order Streptosporangiales; family Streptosporangiaceae; genus Spirillospora; species Spirillospora hibisca. The sequence goes on from NZ_BCRO01000129.1 coordinate 10,641, forward strand.
AACGTCGTGTTGTGGGTGAACGGCCACACCCACCGCAACCAGGTCATCCCGCACGCCCGCAAGGGCGGCGGCGGGTTCTGGGAGGTCAACAGCGCCGCGCACGTGGACTTCCCGCAGCAGAGCCGCATCGTGGAGCTGGCCGACAACCGCGACGGCACCCTGTCGATCTTCGCGACCGTGCTGGACTCGGCCGGACCCGAGTCCTGCGGCGGCCGCCTGAGCGACCCGGTGCGGCTGGCGTCGCTCTCGCGCGAGCTGGCGGGCAACGACTGGCAGGACCGCGAGGAGAACCGGCGCGGCGACCGCGACGACCGCAACGTCGAGCTGCTGATCCCCGCCCCCTTCTAACCGCACGCGAAAGGGCCGCCGCGAACGAACCGCGGCGGCCCTTTTCGATGGAACGGCTAGTTCTGGGTGGTCGTGGTGCCGCCGTTGTCGCGCCGGTTGTTGAACCGGTCGAACAGCCCGCCCGCCGCCGACGCCGCCGCGTCGGCCACGTCCCGCACCTTCCCGACGAACGGGTCGGCGGTGCGCTCCCACGACTCCTTGTAGGAGTTGGCCGCGTTGCGGACCTCCTCGGTGAAGCTGGCGCCGTCGTCGTCGGCGCGGCGCGGGTAGTTCCCGGCCATGATGCGCTCGTACTCGCCGCCGGTCGCCCACCGGTCGATCTCGGCGAACCGCATCACCGCGAACGGGTGGGTCTGCGGCAGCAGGTTCAGGAACTTCAGCAGCCCGTCGCGCACGTCCCCGGCCGCGTCGTACTCGCGGGCCTGCTCCAGGAACGCCTCGGTGCTCATCTCGTGCAGCCGCGACCCGCCCGCCAGCTTCATCATCGTGCGCTTGGCCGCGTCCAGGTCCTGCCCGGCCAGCAGCCCGGCCCGGTCGGCCGACAGCTCGGCCTTGCGGAACCACTCCTTGAGCCCGATGATGATCGCCGCGATGCCGAGGTTGCCCAGCGGCAGCCACGCCAGCCGCGACCCCAGGCTGAGCAGGATCTGCATCATCGTCTGGTAGACCGCGTGGCCCGACAGGATGTGGCCGACCTCGTGCGCGATGACGAAGCGCAGCTCCTCGTCGTCGAGCAGGTCCAGCAGCCCGGTGTTGACCACGATGAACGGGTTGTCGGAGCCCAGCGCCATCGCGTTGGGCTGCGGGTCCTGCTTGATGTACACCTCGGGGACCTTGGGCATGTCCAGGATGTAGCAGGCGTCGCGCACCATGTCGTGCACGTGCCGGAACTGCCCCTCGCTCGCCCGCACCGACCCGCCGAGGAACATCAGCCGGACGGCCCGCTCGTTGATCAGACCCGACAACTTGCGCAGCACGATGTCGAAGCCCGACAACGAGCGCAGCGCCACCAGCGCCGACCGGTCGGCGGGGTGTTCGTAGGCCCGGGAGCTGATCCCGGGGAAGCGGGTGCGGGCACGATCCGGCGTGTTCTCGGTCATCGGGTCTCCTTGGCGATGGCGGTCCCCACCTCGTCGGGGGGACAGAGCTGCGGCGGCGCGCCGGCGGCGGCCCGCCCAGGCACGCCGCACCCGCCAGGTTGGTACGGAACCCGGCGGGGAGGCAACACCCCTGGCGGTGTCGGGGCCGCCCGCCCGCCGGGACGGGACGGCGGAATCGGCATACCTGGTCCGACGATCCGCAGGCCGGTGGGGTTCCCGCCGGGCCGGAAGCGACCGGGTCCGGCCTCGGGGGTGTTGCGCCGCGCGCGTCCGGGGGATGTACTGCGGACGGAACGGGCGGGCGGGGCGCAAGGAGGCGCGGTGTTCGATCCGAAGGCCGAGGCGATGTCGCGGGACGAGCGCGCCGCGCTGCAACGGCACCGGTTGTGGGGCCTGGTGGACCGGCTGCTGGCCGCCGGGGGAGTGCAGGGGCGGCGGCTGAAGGAGGCCGGGGTGTCCGGCGGGGCCGACGTCACCCTGGGGACGCTCGCCGACCTGCCCTTCACGACCAAGCAGGACCTGTGGGACCACTACCCGTTCGGGATGCTGGCGGTGCCGCGCGACCAGGTCGCGGCGGTGCACGGCTCGTCGGGCACGCGCGGCCGCCCCACGCTGGTGGCCTACACGCGCGCCGACCTCGACCTGTGGGCCGCGATGTGCGCGCGGTCGCTGGCGTGCGCCGGGGCCGGGCCGGGCAGCGTCGTCCACAACGCCTACGGGTACGGGCTGTTCACCGGCGGTATCGGCATCCACCAGGGCGCGGTGGCGCTGGGCGCGACCGTGGTGCCGATGTCGGGCGGCATGACCGAACGGCAGCTGCGCCTGCTGGCCGACCTGCGCGCCGACGTCCTGACCTGCACTCCCGCCTACGCGCTGCGGCTCGGCGAGGCCGCCGCCGAGGCCGGGGTGGAGCTGCCCGCGCTGCGCGCCGGAGTGCTGGGCGCCGAACCGTGGACCGAGGAGCTGCGCGCCGCCGTCGAGGCCGTCCTGCCGATCAAGGCGGTGGACATCTACGGGCTGTCGGAGGTGATCGGCCCCGGCGTCGCCACCGAGTGCCTGGAACAGGACGGCCTGCACGTCAACGAGGACCACTTCGTCGTCGAGGCCGTCGACCCGGCGACCGGCGCGCCCGTCCCCGACGGCGAGCCCGGCGAGCTGGTGTTCACCACCCCCACCAAGCAGGCGCTGCCCCTGCTGCGCTACCGCACCGGCGACATCGCCGCCCTCACCCGCGGCGACTGCCCCTGCGGCCGCACCCTGACCCGGATGAGCAAGATCCGCGGCCGGGCCGACGACATGCTGGTGATCCGCGGCGTGAACGTCTACCCCAGCGAGGTCGAGCGCGTCCTGCTCGGCACCGGCCTGGTCGTCCCGCACTACCAGCTCGTGGTGGACCGGCGGGCGGCCGCGCCGCGCCTGGTCGTCGCCTGCGAGGCCGCGACCGCCGGAGACCCCGCCGACGCCCTGGCGCGGGCCCTGCGCGAGGGGCTGGGCCTGTCCGCCGACGTCCGCGTCCTGCCCGCCGGGACGGTGCCGCGCGTCGAGATCGGCAAGGCCGTGCGCGTCGTCTCCTGGGACGGCGGCGACCCACCGCTGGCGGGCCTGGACTGACCCCCGACGGTCCTGGGCGCCCCGCGTCCTGGCTATTCTCGTCGCCATGACGCAAAAGCGGCGCCTGGGGATCATGGGCGGCACGTTCGACCCGATCCACCACGGGCACCTGGTGGCCGCCAGCGAGGTCGCGCACTTCTTCTCGCTGGACGAGGTGGTGTTCGTGCCCACCGGCGTCTCCTCGCACAAGGACGACCGCAAGATCGCCGCCGCCGAGGACCGCTACCTGATGACCGTGATCGCCACCGCGTCCAACCCCCGCTTCTCGGTCAGCCGCATCGACATCGACCGGCCCGGCCCCACCTACACCGTCGACACCCTGCGCGACATGCGCGACCTGCACGGCCCCGACACCGAGCTGTTCTTCATCACCGGCGCCGACGCCCTCGGCAAGATGCTCACCTGGCGGCACACCGACGAGCTGTTCGGCCTCGCCCACTTCGTCGGCGTCACCCGCCCCGGCCACCGCCTCGCCGACCCCGGGCTGCCCGGCGGCCGGGTCAGCCTGATGGAGGTGCCCGCCCTGTCGATCTCCTCCACCGAGTGCCGCGACCGCGTCCGCTCCGGCGAACCCATCTGGTACCTGGTGCCCGACGGCATCGTCCAGTACATCAACAAGCGCGGCCTCTACCGCGAACACGTCGCTGAGCTGGGCTGACGGCGAACCCGGGCACCGGCTCCGGGGCCCTACCCTGAAAGGGCCGCCTCCGGCGCCGAACCGGCCGGACGCGGCGCAATCCCCAGTGACCACGACAAAGGGGGTCGCCGGCCGCCGCGCGTGAGAAGGTGGACCGGGAACCGACCCCTACAGGGAGGATCGCGAGCGCACCGTGACCGCATCCGACAGGGCCGCACAGCTCGTCCGCATCGCCGCCGAGGCGGCGGGCGACAAGCTGGCCGACGACATCCTTGCCTACGACGTGAGCGAGCAGCTCGTCATCACCGACGCGTTCGTGCTCTGCTCGGCGTCCAACGACCGCCAGGTCCGCGCCATCGTCGACGAGATCGAGAAGCGCCTGCGCGACGAGGCCGACGCCAAGCCGGTCCGCCGCGAGGGCGAGCGGGACGGCCGCTGGGTCCTGCTCGACTACATCGACGTCATCGTGCACGTCCAGCACGAGGAGGAGCGCGTCTACTACGCCCTCGAACGGCTGTGGAAGGACTGCCCGGTCATCGACCTGCCCGAGCACGTCAACACCCACGGACCCGCCATCGGGAGCACGAGTGACTGAGCGTCCCGCGCGCGAGCCCGGCAAGCGCCGCCTGGTGTTGTGGCGGCACGGCCAGACCGCCTGGAACGTCGAGCGCCGCTTCCAGGGCAAGACCGACATCCCGCTCGACGAGACCGGCGTCGAGCAGGCCCACCGCGCCGCCCGCCTGCTCGCCGCGCTCCGGCCCACCACGATCCTGGCGTCCCCGCTCCGGCGCGCCGCCGACACCGCGCAGGCCCTCGCCGACGTGACCGGCCTCACCCCCGTCCACGACCGCGACCTCATCGAGCGCGACGGCGGCGAGTGGGAGGGCCTCACCTCCCGCGAGATCCGCGAGCGCTATCCCGCCGAGCACGCCGCCTGGCAGCCCCCCGGCGGCGAGACCAGCGCCCAGGTCGCCAAGCGCGTCGGCACCGCCCTCGACCGCGCCCTCGACGACCTGCCGCCCACCGGCCTGCTCGTCGTCGCCTCCCACGGCGCCGCCCTCCGGCTCGGCATGTCCCACCTGCTCGGCCTCCCCGAACAGGTCTGGGAACGCCTCGGCGGCCTGTCCAACTGCTCCTGGTCGGTCCTGGCCGAGATGCGCGACGGCGGCTGGCGCCTCGTCGAGCACAACGCCGGCACCCTCCCCGAGCCCGTCCTCGGCGACGACCGCACCGACAACGGCGCCTGACCGGGCCCCGGCCCGCCGATTCGATCCACCGCCGGAGTTCCTATATGCTGGCGGAGCGCTGCGGGATGAAAGTCCACGCAGTAGCGCGGGGCTATGGCGCAGTTGGTAGCGCGCCTCCATGGCATGGAGGAGGTCTGGGGTTCGAATCCCCATAGCTCCACTCGTTCCTAGGGCCAGTGTGGTCGCGGCATAAGCCGCTTCCCCGCTGGCTCTCGTCGTTTCTCCCAGGGGGCGACCCCTGGAACCCCGATGTGGGGGGCTTCGCCCCCCACGCCCCCCTTTCTCTCTCCGCCGCCTCCCCCGCCCGCCCCGGGGTCAGGTGTGCTTGAGCTTGGACCAGACGCGGAGCAGGGCCTTCAGGTCGGCCTCGTCCAGGGCGCCGGTGAAGGTGTCCTTCAGGACCGTGCGGCGGGTCCGGTCGGCCTCCTCGAACAGGGCGCGGCCCTCGGGGGTGAGGGCGACCTCCGCCGTGCGGGCGTCGTGCCGGGAGCGGGCGCGCTCGATCAGGCCCCGCTCGCGCAGCGTCTCCACCACGCGGGAGACCTGGCTGCGGCTCAGCATCGTGCACGAGCCCAGCTCCGAGACCGACACCGGGCCGTCCTGGTAGGACAACCACAGCAGCACCTCGAACCAGGACAGCGGCAGGTCGTGGCGGCGCAGCAGTTCGCGGCCGACCTGGTTGGCGAGGGTGTTGCCCGCCCACACCAGCCCGTAGAAGGCCAGATCCTCCGGGGGGAGGGCGGAATCGGCGAGTTGCTTGGCCATGGGGGGAGTGTAGGCGATTTGTGTGTACGTGCACGCGTTCATAGTCTGTGCGTGTACACACACCTAGGAGGTCGCACATGCCCGTGTCCCGCGAGGTACGCCTGGTAGCCCGTCCCCAAGGGGAGCCGCAGGAGTCGGACTTCGAGCTGGCCGAGGTGGAGGTGCCCGAGCCCGGCGACGGGCAGATCCTGGTGCGCAACGACTGGATCTCGGTGGACCCGTACATGCGCGGCCGCATGAACGAGGCCAAGTCCTACGTGCCCCCCTTCGAGCTGGGCGAGGCCATGGACGGCGGCGCGGTCGGCACCGTGGTCGCCTCCCGCGCCGAGTCGGTCCCCGTCGGCTCGGTCGTGCTGCACGGCCTCGGCTGGCGCGAGCACGCCCTGCTGGACGCCCGCAAGGCGCGCGTCCTCGACACCTCGGCCGTGCCCGCCGAGAAGTACCTCGGCGTGCTCGGCATGCCGGGCCTCACCGCCTACGCGGGCCTCGTCGCGATCGCGCCGGTCAAGGAGGGCGACGTGGTGTTCGTCTCCGGCGCGGCGGGCGCGGTCGGCAGCGCCGCCGGGCAGATCGCGCGGCAGCTCGGCGCGGCCAAGGTGGTCGGGTCGGCGGGCGGCCCCGCCAAGGTCGCCAAGCTGACCGGCGAGTACGGCTTCGACGCGGGCATCGACTACCGCGAGGGCCGCCTGGAAGAGCAGCTCGCCGAGGCCGCGCCCGAGGGCATCGACGTCTACTTCGACAACGTGGGCGGCGACCACCTGCGCGCCGCGATCAGCGCGCTGAACACCGGCGGCCGGGTCGCGATGTGCGGGGCGATCTCGCAGTACAACGCCACCGGCCCGGTGCCCGGCCCCGACAACCTGGCGCTGGCGGTCGGCAAGCGGCTCACCCTGCGCGGCTTCATCGTCAGCGACCACGGCGACCTGATGGGCGAGTACGCCGCCCGCGCGTCGGAGTGGCTGCGCGAGGGGAAGCTGCGTTCGGAAGAGACCGTGGTGGACGGCCTGGACAACGCCGTGGACGCCTTCCTCGGCCTGCTCCGGGGCTCCAACACCGGCAAGATGCTGGTCCGCCTGTAAAGGGGAGCGGGGCGCGGCCGGGACCGGTCGCGCCCCCGCCCCGGGGCGCCGCCACCGTAAATCGTTCCGACCTGCTCCCGGAGTGCACTAAGCTTTTCTCTGTCGGAACGGGGGGAACTCCGGTCCGGTGCAGGGCAAGGGGCTATGGCGCAGTTGGTAGCGCGCCTCCATGGCATGGAGGAGGTCTGGGGTTCGAATCCCCATAGCTCCACAGTTCTTCCCGAAGGCGGTGACCGATCCGGTCGCCGCCTTTCGCGTTTCCGCCATGGTCTAAAGGGGCGGCCGCGCTGGTGAGCGGCGGTCGGGTTCGCACCGGCCGCCGCTCACCGGAAGCGTCGCGCTAGTGCGCGGTGGCCGCGTCCGCGTAGCGCAGGACCGCGCCCACGCCCAGGTTCGCGTTCGGGCTGTCGGCGGGGAGCACCACCAGCTCGCCGTCGGTCGCCGCGACCGCCCGCACCAGCGCCGCGTCGGCCCGCTCCTCCACCGGCTCGTCCACGCCGAGCCGCCGCAGCTCGTCGGGGGACGCCGCGACCTGCACCGGGTCCGGGCCGACCCACAACCGCGCGGGGGATTCGGGGTCCTCGTCCAGCAGCAGCGCCTCGACCTGGCCGCGCCGCACCGCCTCGACGGTGGCGGGCAGGCCCGCGACGGCCCGCTCGCCGTGGGCCAGCTCCCGCTCGAAGCGCTCGGCGACGCCGAACACGCGCTCGGCGGCCTTCAGCTCCAGGATCCGGGCGATCTCCGCCTCCAGCTCGCCGTCGCCGGGGGAGTGCCGGTCGTACTCGACGGTGTACTCGCGCACCCCCTCGGAGATCTCCTCCAGGAGCGCGTTGCGGGCCCGCACGTCCCCGGCCACCACCACCGCCTGCGCGTGGCAGCGCCGGGCGGCCCGGTCCACCTCGCGGCCCACCTTCTTGGCGTTGCCCTTCCACACCTCCTCGGCCGACCGCTGGAAGCGGGACTGGTTCCAGTCGCCGCCCTTCACCTTGCGGATGGGGTAGTCCCCGTCGCCGGGGACGTCGATGTGCCGCCGCTCGCCCTCGGCGGTGTAGCAGTCGATCTCGCCGCCGCGCCGGTCGACCACCGCGACCATGTGCGGGAACCGCTCGCCGCGTTCGGCCAGCAGCGGCAGCACGTGCGGCAGCGCGCCGACGCGGGCCTGGGCGGCGCGCGGCGGTCCGGGCAGCCGCTCGACGTGCACGACCTCGCCGCCGGCGGCGAACACCACCAGCCCTTCGGACCGCCGCTCGGCCAGCTCCTCCTCGACCACGCGCTCGATCGCCCGCAGCGTGTCGGCGGGCGCGCCCTGGGCCTCCAGCTCCCCGCGCAGCGCCCGCCATCGCAGCTCGGCGGCCTTGGCGGCGTCCTCGGCGGTGCGGGTCAGGTCGGCGTAGACCGTGGCGTAGGGGCCGTCGTGCCGGTACAGCGGCTTGAGGAAAGACAGATCCATGCGGCCCGCCCTACCCGTCCCGATCACCTCAAACGTCGCTCCAGGCACTTCAAACGTAAAGTCTCAGTCATCCGCCGCGGCGCGTTGCAGGCGCGCGTAGGCCAGTTGCAGCCAGTCCGATCCCGCGACCGCCGTCATGGTCGCCCCGGCGAGCCGGGTCGCCTCGGGCGCGAACGCGAGCCCGGCGGCATAGGCGGTGGCGACCCACTGCGCGGTGCAGAACGGGCAGGTCAGCAGCTCGCCCACGGCGTGCCGGACGCCGTCCTTGTGCCGCACCTCCTCGGCCAGCTCGGCGGGCCCGGAGGTGCCGGTGTAGCGGGTGAACGGGGCGCGCAGCGGGCTGGTCACCGGATCCTTGGTGATCATCCGGGCGATCTTGTGGGTGGTGACGGTCATCAGCGCCAGGTCGCCGGGCCCCACGCGCGGCACCCGGCCCCCGCGGTAGCGGCGCACCAGCAGCGCCAGCGTCCCGGTGACCGCGCCGTAGACCGTCAGCGTGCCCAGGTAGGAGCCGAGCGGCCGGTCCGCGCCGGCGGCGTACTCGCGCTTCTCGGCGCGGGCGGTGTCGGCCACGGAGTTCATGCGTCTCCTTCGCGGTCGGTGCGGATCAGGCAGAACTCGTTGCCCTCGGGATCGGCGAGCACCGCGGTGAGGGTGCCCGAGTCGTCGAACGGGCCGCGCAGCACCCGCGCGCCGAGCCCGGTCACGCGTGCCACCTCGGCGTCCATGTCGGAGATCCACACGTCCAGGTGCATCCGGTTCTTACCCATCTTGGGCTCGGGGACGCGCTGGAGCAGCAGCCGGGGCCCCTCGCCCTTGGGGTCGTCCAGCCCGAGATAGGGCGGTTCGTAGGGATTGGGCCGGTAGTCCAGCACGGCGGCCCAGAACTCGGCCAGCTGTTCGGGTTCGGAGCAGTCGAGAGTGCACACCAATCGCATGGGGTGGGGCTTACCCGCTGTGACATGGCCAACCATCGGAGGTTGATCCGCTCCGAGCGGGTACCGGGCCTGGTGACGGCAGAACGTGAGCAGAAGGGGGAGCGCGATGACCGAGTACGATCCCGAGCGCCGGCGGACCTCGGGTCCGGAGGACGAGGGCATTCCCGATCTCCAGGACGGCACGCCGCAGCAGCAGTGGGCCGAGGACCCGCAGGAGATGCCGCTGCCCGGCGACGAGCCGGTCGCGCTGGACGACTTCGGCACCACCGCCGAGGAGGTCCGCGAGGGCGAGGGCCTGGACGGCCGCCTGGCCCGCGAGGAGCCCGAGCGGCCGCTGCCGGGCGACGAGCCCGCCCGCCCCGCCGGCCGCCTGGTGGAGGAGGACGAGGGCGTGCGGACCGACACCGAGAAGGACGCGGTCGCCTCCGACGTGGGCCCCGACGGGGGCGGTTACAGCGCCGAAGAGCGGGCCATGCGCGTCGAGGACGAGTGACCCCACGTGAAAGCGGCGGGCCTCCGGGAGGAGGTTCCGCCGCTTTCACGTAGGTGCCGCGTACCGCTCAGTGGTTGCGCAGCGCGTCCACGAGCTGCGCCTTGGTCATGCTGGAGCGCCCCTTGATCCCGATCTCGCGGGCCCGCTTCATCAGGTCGTCCTTGCTCCAGTCGGTGTAGGAGGACGACGTGCCGCCCCTGCGCCCGACCGTGGCGCTGCCCTCCTTGGCCTCGGCGTTGGCGATCCGCGCGGCCTTCTCCTTGCTGGCGCCCTCGTCGCGCAGCTTCTCGTAGGCCTTCTCGTTCTTGATCTGTGCCCTGGGCATGTCCCTCACTCCTTCCGTACCAGAGGCCCTACCCAGCCAGCGCGACTCACACATCGCGCCCCAGGTCACCCGACCCGCGTGAACGGCTCGGGCAGGTGCGGCGCGGCCAGGACGCCCCCGCGCTCGCGCAGCCGCTCCAGGAACGCGGCCCGGGTGGCGGCGGCGGTCGCGGCATCGTCGTCGTACACGTACCGGACCGCCGGATCGGCGAGCTGCACCGGATGCAACACGAGATCGCCCGACACCAGCAGCTGCTGATCGCCCACCACCACCGACTGGTGGCCGGGCGTGTGCCCCGGCGTCGGCACGATCTCCACGCCCGGCGCGAGCCGCACCGCCCCCGGCACGGTGTCCAGGCACCCGGTCTCGCGCAGCGGCGCAACGATCCGCTCGCGCATCGGCCCGTCCGCCAGCGCCGCTAGCTCCGTTTCCTGGACGAGGTGCCGCGCGTTGGGGAAGACCGGCTTCCCGCCCGCCACCGCCCCGCTCGCGTGATCGCTGTGCAGGTGGGTCAGCACGACCGTCCCGATCTCCGACGGCGCGACGCCCGCCTCCGCCAGCGCGTCCGGCAACCGTCCCGGCACCGGCGCCCACGACGCCGCGGGCGAGTCCACCGGCCCCAACCCCGTGTCCACCAGTACGTTCTCCCCACTCGGCAGCCGCAGCAGGAAGCAGTGGAAGTGCAAGATCCACTCCCCGGACGGCCCGAACACCGCCGGGACCTCGTCCCGCAACCGCTCCCAGGCCCCCTCCGCCGCCCCTGGAAAGGTCTCCGGAACCGGCCGCCGCAGGGCCTCGCCCATCGGCCCGACCGCGTCGCACAACGCCACGATCTCGATGCCCGCCACAACACGCGATTCAAGGTGCATACCGGCACGATCCCAGGATCGGCAACAATGGCGGGAGGGAAGGGGGCACCGTGCGCATCGGCATTCTCGGGCCGCTGGCCGTCCGCGACGCGGCGGGCCGGCCGGTCGAGGTCAGCGGGGCGCGCCTGCGCGCCCTGCTGATCAGGCTCGCCCTCGACCCGGGCCGCGCGGTGTCCGCCGACCGCCTGCTGGACGACCTGTGGGAGGGCGCGCCGCCCGCCGGGGGCGCCGGCGCGCTCCAGGCGCTGGTGTCGCGGCTGCGCAACGCCGCCGGGCGCGACCTCGTCGAGCACGGCCCCGGCGGCTACCTGCTGGCGGTCGACCCGGCCGAGGTGGACGCCGCCGCGTTCGGCCGCGCGGTCGCCGCCGCCCGCGCCGAGACCGCCCCCGCCGCTCGCGCCGCCGCCTTCCGCAAGGCCCTGGAACTGTGGCGCGGTCCGGCGCTGGCCGACGTCGCCGACGCCGATTTCGCCGCCGCGACCGTCGCCCGCCTGGAAGAGCAGCGCCTGGCCGCGATCGAGGACCGCGCCGACGCCGAACTGTCCCTGGGCGAGGCGACCGCGCAGATCGCCGAGCTGGAGGCGCTGGTCGCCGCGCACCCGCTGCGCGAGCGCCTGCGCGGCCTGCTCATGCGGTCCCTGCACGCCGCGGGCCGCACCGCCGAGGCCCTGCACTCCTACGAGCAGGCCCGGCGGATCCTCGCCGAACGCCTCGGCGCCGACCCGTCCCCGGAGCTGGCGGCCGTCCACCTGGCGCTGCTGCGCGACGAGCCCGCCGCGCCCGAACCGCCGCCCGCCGCGCCGCCGGAGCCGCGCACCAACCTGCCCGCCCAGCTCACCAGCTTCGTCGGCCGCGAGGACGAGTCGCGCCGCGTCGGCAAGATGTTGCGCGAGGCCCGCCTGGTCACGCTGATCGGCCCCGGCGGCGCGGGCAAGACCCGCCTGTCGGCCGAGGCCGCCGCGCCGCTGCTGTGCGACCAGCCCGACGGCGTGTGGTTCGTGCCGCTCGCGCCGGTGGCGGGTGAGGGGCCCGCCGTCGTCGAGGACATCGCCACCACCGTCCTGACCGCGATGGGCGTGCCCGACGCCGTCAAGACCGGCGAGACCTGGACCGGCACGCGCCAGCTCGACCGCCTCGCCGACGTGCTCGCGCCCCGCCGCGCGCTGCTGGTGCTGGACAACTGCGAGCACCTGGTGGAGGCCGCCGCCGTCGTGGTGGACCGGCTGCTGGCCGCCGCGCCCGGCGTGCGGGTGCTGGCCACCAGCCGCGAACCGCTCGGCATCACCGGCGAGTCGCTCTGCCACGTCCCGTCCCTGCCGTTGCCGCCCGCCGACGCCGACGCCGCCGAGGCGCTCCGCCACGCGTCGGTGCGGCTGTTCGCCGACCGCGCCGCCGCCGTGCGGCCCGGCTTCGCCGTGGACGACGAGACCGCCCCGCAGGTCGTGGCGGTCTGCCGCGCGCTGGACGGCATCCCGCTGGCGATCGAGCTGGCCGCCGCCCGGCTGCGCTCGCTCACCCCCGCCCAGGTCGCCGCCCGCCTCCACGACCGCTTCCGGCTGCTGACCGGCGGCAGCCGGGCCGCGCTGCCCCGGCACCGCACGATGCGCGCGGTCGTGGACTGGAGCTGGGAGCTGCTCGACGACACCGAGCGCACCGTGCTGCGCCGGCTGTCGGTGTTCGCCGGCGGCGCGACCCCCGAGGCCGCCGCCCGCGTCTGCCTGCCCGGCGGCGACCCCGACGAGGTCGTCGACGTGATCGCCGCGCTGGTCGACAAGTCGCTGGTGATGGCCGACGGCTCGGCCGCCGTCCGCTACCGGCTGCTGGAGACCATGCGCGTCTACGCCGCCGAGCGCCTGGACGAGGCGGGCGAGACGGCGCGGGTCCGCGCGGCGCACGTCGCCTGGCACCTGGAGCTGGCCGAACGCGCCGAACCCGAGCTGCGCCGCCACGACCAGCTCGCCTGGGCCGACCGGCTGACCGCCGAGCGCGACAACTTCAGCGCCGCCTTCCGCTACGTCGTGGACGCCCGCGACGAGGTCTCCGGGCTGCGGCTGGTGCGGGAGCTGCTGTGGTTCTGGCTGATGCGCGACCTGGAGCGCGAGGCCGGCGGCTGGGCCGTGGCCGTTTACGAGCTGGTCGGCGACACCGCGCCGCCCGGCCTGGAGGAGGAGTACGCGGTCTGCCGGTTCACCGCGATGATGATCGCCGAGATGGGCAAGGACGAGGGCGCGCGGCCCGACTCCCTGCGCGAGACGTTCCAGACCCTGTACGACCTGGTCCCCGTCGAGCCCCGGCACCCGGTGATGATCCTGATGCGCCCGCTGGCCCGGGTGTTCCTCGGCGGCAACGCCGAGGCGCGCGCGGGCCTGGCCGAGATCATGGACCATCCCGACCCGTGGGTGCGGGCCGCCGCGCACACCGGCGAGGCGATGCTGGCGATGAACGACGGCGAGGTGGAGCGCGCCGCCGAGCAGGCGCGGGTGGGCTACGAGGGCTTCGCCGCGCTCGGCGAGCGCGGCGGCAAGATCATGTCGTTGATCGCGCTGGTGCAGGTCGCGCAGGCCCGCGGCGACCTGGCCGCGGCCGTCCGGCACGGCGAGGAGGCGTACGGCTACGCGTCCCAGCAGGTCAGCCCCGAGCAGGGCGCGTCGATGCTGATCGAGCTGGCCCGGGTGCGCTCGGCGGCCGGCGACCCCGAGGGCGCCCGCCGCGACCTGGAGCGCGGCCTGCGCGAGACCGAGCGCATCGGCGACTACGCCAACACCGCGAGCGCCTACCTGTGGCAGAGCGAGTTGCAGCGCGGCGACGGCGACCTCGTCTCCGCGAGCGTCTCGCTGGGCCGCGCCCTGGAGCTGATCGAGCCGCGCCGCCACCGCGCCGACTTCATCCACGTGTCCGCCCTGACGCTGAGCAAGCTGGGCTGCCTGGCCGAGCAGCAGGGCGACCTCGCCGAGGCCCGGCGGCGGCACGCCCAGGCGTTCGAGGCGGCCGCCTCCGCCGTCATGTTCAGCAACCCCAACCTGGCCACGCTGGTCGAGGGCCTGGCGGCCTACCGCGCCGCGGAGGGCGACCTCGTCCGCGCGGCCGAGCTGCTGGGCCTTGCCCACCGCGTGCACGGCTACCGCGACCAGCTCAGCATGGAGGTGGACCGCACCGAGCGGGCGGCCCGCACGGCGCTGGGCGAGGACGCCTTCGCGGCGGCCTACGACCGGGGTCGGCAGGCCACCCGCGAGGACGCCCTCGCCCTCACCCCCTGAGCGGGGGTCACGCGCGGCGGTTGTACATGCGGATCGCGATCGGGAAGGTGACCAGCACGATCCCGGCCGCCCACGCCAGCGTGTACCAGACGTGGTTGCCGACCGGCCCGCCGGTCGTCAGCGCCCGCACCGCGTCGGCCAGGTGCGTCACCGGGTTGACCTTCGTCCACGCCTGCAACCAGCCCGGCATGGTGGAGGTGTCGGGCACCAGCACGCTGCTGCCGAACGTCAGCGGCATCACCCACAGGAACGCCAGCCCCTGCACCGTCTCCGGGCCCGGGGCCAGCAGCCCCACCAGCACCGACACCCAGCTCACCGCCAGGTAGAACACGTACGCCAGCGCGAACGCGCCCAGCACCGACAGCGGGTCGGTGTGGAACCGGAACCCCAGCGCCGTCCCGAACCCGACCAGGACCGTCACCACCATCAGGAACCGCACGGTGTCGCCCAGCACCGTGCCGATCAGCGGCGCGGAGCGGGCGATCGGCAGGCTGCGGAACCGGTCGAACACGCCCTTCTGGATGTCCTCGGCCAGCGCGGTGCCCAGGCCCATGGTGGCGAACATCGCCATCTGCGCGACCAGGCCCGGCAGCAGCTTCTGCAGGTAGGAGTGCGTGTCGCCGGCGACCGCGCCGCCGAACACGTACAGGAACAGCAGCAGGAACACGATCGGCATCAACGTCACGTCCAGCAGCTTCTCCGGGGAGTGCTTGAGCTGGGCGATGTTGCGCCAGGCCAGCGTCAGGCCGTGGCTCAGCGTGCGGCGCGGGCTGACGCGGCGGGGCGGCTCGGCCCCCGTCCGGACGGCGCTCGCGGTGTCGGCGGTCATGGTGCTCATACCAGGCTCCCTTCGGTGACGGTCTCGGTGGCGGCGGGCTCGGCGTGGTGGCCGGTGAGGGTCAGGAAGACCTCGTCCAGGCTCGGCATGCGCAGCGCCAGCTCGGCGGCGACCAGGCCCGCCTCGTCCAGCCGCCGCACCACCGCCGACAACACGGCCGGATCGCCGATCGGCGCGGTGACCAGCCCGGTGGCGGCCTGCACCTCCGGCCGGGCGCCGGTCAGGTCGGCCACGATCGTGGTGAGCTGCTCGACCCGGTACAGGTCGGCGGCGCGCACGGCCAGCGTCTGCCGCCCGGCCCGCGCCTTCAGCTCGGCGGAGGTGCCCTCGGCGATCACGTGGCCGTGGTCGAACACCGCGATGCGGTCGGCCAGCGCGTCGGCCTCCTCCAGGTACTGGGTGGTCAGCAGCACCGACGCGCCGTCGGCGACGACCTCGCGCACGGTGTCCCAGACCTCGCCGCGCGCCCGGGGATCCAGGCCGGTGGTGGGCTCGTCCAGGTAGATCACCTCGGGCCGGTTGATGAGGCTGGCGGCCAGGTCCAGCCGCCGCCGCATCCCGCCCGAGTAGGTCTTGACGGCGCGGCCGCCCGCGTCGGTCAGCGAGAAGCGCGCCAGCAGCTCCTTGGCCCGCGCCCGCGCCTCACGCCGGGAGAAGTCGAGCAGCCGGGCGATCATGACCAGGTTCTCGGTGCCGGTCAGCTCCTCGTCCACCGACGCGTACTGGCCGGTCAGCCCGATCTTGGCGCGCACCCGCACGGAGTCGCGCACCACGTCGTACCCGCACACCTCGGCCCGCCCGGCGTCCGGCTTCAACAGGGTCGCCAGCACCCGGACGGCGGTGGTCTTGCCCGCGCCGTTCGGCCCGAGCACACCCAGCACGGTGCCGCGCCGCACGGTCAGGTCGACGCCGTCCAGCGCCTGAGTGTCGCCGAAGCGCTTGCGCAGCCCCTCGGCCCTGATCACATCGCTCATGTGGTCTCCTTCGTCGTCGCTGAGACCACTGTCGGCGGGCGCGCTGACACGGCGCTGACGCCCGCCGACATATCGCCGACACCTCGCCGTGAGCGGCGTCAGGAGCCCTTCCGACCAGGGCGGACGCCCGCTACACCTCCCGGACGGCCTGCACCGCCAGCAGTTGCGTGCGCAGGGCGTTGCCGGGCGGGGGAGGGACGAAACCGGGCACACCGGTCAGCCCGTAGGAGTGGTCGGCGAGCCGGATCCGCACCTTGCCGACGCCGGGCCGCACGACCAATCGCAGCTCGAAGCCGTCCCGGCCGGGCGCGACGAAGTACAGCCCCTGGTCGAGCAGCTCGGCGGCGCGCCCCGCCACCCACGCCCGCAGCACCCGCGCCGACGTCTCGTCCACCTGCACGTGCACGGCGGCGGCCCCGCGCGGCGAGGTGATCCGGACGCGTAACGTGCGCTCACCACCGGCGGTGCGGTCCTCCAGCACCTTCAAAGCCGGGGCGGGCAGCGACGTCGCCGGGGCGGGGTCGGTGGCCATGGGTGTCTCGGGGTCGTAGGGCCACTCCCTGCCCAGCGGCTCAGCCGCGCCCCGCACGTAGCGCCGCAGCCACGCCGTCGGGCTCCGGTCGGACGACGCCCACCGCGCCGTGCCCGCGTCGGCGTCCCGGATGTAGATCAGGTTGCTCAGCCGGGGATGCGCCCGGTCGAACCGGTCAACCGCGACACCGCACCCCGCCAGCACGACCACCACCAGCGCCGCCGCCACCGGGACCAGGAACCCGCGCCGGTGCGGCCAGCACATCTCGATCTGCGGCAACACCAGCACACCGGCCAGGACCACCAGCGGCAGCGCCTGCACCGCGCCGCCCGCCAGCCCCACCCAGTACGACGGCGGGACATAGGAACACAACAGCAGCGCCGTGGGAAGCAACCCCACCGCCAGGACCACGGCCCGCGCCGCCGACCCCTCCCCGAACCGCAACGCCACCAGCCCGCCGAGCGCCGCGCCCAGCACCGGCAACGCCAGCACATGCGACGCCCCGGGCACCAGCAACGCCGCCACCACACCCAGCACCGCGCACCAGGCCATCCCGCCCAGCGCCAGCGCCGCCGGGCCGATCCACCGCCGCACCGCCCCGTACCAGGCCAGCACGATCAGCACGCCCAGCGCCGTGACCGCCCACCGCAACAACAACGCCCGGTGCGGATCACCGTTGGACATGTCGGCGTACCCGGGCCGCAGCGCCGTCAGCACCGGCCATACCGCCAGCCCGGCGCCCGCCGAGACCACGACCGGGACCAGCGTCAGCCCGAACGCGGCGACCATCCTCGGCACTGAGGCCAGCCGACGCCGCCGCACCAGCCATCCCAAGGCCAGCACCGCCACCAGCCCCGCCCCGGCCAGCGGGAGCGCCCATCCCACCGGGTAGTGCACCAGCAGATCACCGGGCAGGCCGAAGTAGACGGCATCGCCCGCGCCGTCGAGCACCGCCAGGTCGGCGTCCCCGGCCGTCCGCGCCATCGCCAGCATGTTGACGCCCATGTGCTGCACCGACGCCCGCGACAGGTGCGCCGGGTCGTCCAGGGGCGTGTGGTAGTTCACCCGGCCGTCGACCAGCGCGGTGTCCAGCGCGTCGAACCCGGCGTTCCGGAAGACCCGTACATCGGTGTCACCCGGAGCCAGCGCCTCCAGCGCCGCCGACACCGAATCGCCCGCCGGATGCGGCGCTCTCGCAAGCCACCCGATCATCGGGGCGTTGCCTTGGGAGGTCCGGTACATCATCGCCGGTCCCTTGGAGCCGGCCGCCTCGTAGTTGAACACGACCCGCCGCCCCGCGCGACCCAGCGGATGCGAGGTGACGAACGCCTCAGCACCCATCAGCCCCGCCTCCTCCGCATCGGTGATCAGCAGGACCATGTCGTTGCGGAGTCGCTTCCCCGACGCCACCAGCGCCCGCGCCGTCTCCAGGACTGCCGCGACGCCCACCCCGTCGTCGGCCGCGCCACGCGACCCCTGCGTGGCCGAGTCGTAGTGCGCCGCCAGGAAGACCCGACCGGTTGGAGCCGTCCCAGGAATCACCGCGACGACGGAGGAGGCCCGCGCCGCGTACCCCTTCAACTCACCCGCGCCCCGCCCCACGCCCTCGTGCAGCTCGGGACGCAGACCAAAACTGCGCAGCTTCGCCACAACGGAGTCGCGCACGCGCACGTTCTGGGACGTCCCGCTGGGATGCGGCTCACGCGCCAACTCGCTGACGTGAGCGAACGCCCGCGTACCGCTGAACTCACTCGGCGCGGCGTCCCGGGCCGCTGGCGGCCGCAGATCCAACACCGACACCAGCGCCACCACGAACAACAGCAGCAAGGTCCCCGCACCCGCGAGCACCCGCTGGCGCGGCTCGGCCAGAACACTCACCATCGTGCGGTCCATGTCCGCAGTGTCCGTGGAGCCGTCCTTACTGCGCTCTCACCACGACGTGGCGGGGAAGAATGATGACCCTCACTGTGTTGGCACCCCGGAGACCCCGGTTGGTCGGCCGTCTGACGGCCGCGCGTGTCGGAGCGGGTTAACCGCCGCTGACCAGGAGGTTTCCGGGAGGGTGCGCGAAGGTGGCCGCGCTGATTTGACGGGCCCCCTCGCGTTACCTAATGTTCTTCCTGCCCCGAGGGGATGCGGGACGCCGAGAGGCGGACGGCCCCGGGGAAGCCACTGAGGGAAAAACGGTTCGAAGCTTGCTCCGAGTCGGGTTACTCTGGAGTGGACAGCCCAGACGGGATGCAGGACGCCGCAAGGTGGCCGGCCCGAGGACACCTCCGCAAGACCGACACAGGCGATCTTGATCGTCTGCTGATGGTGTGCGGCGGGTTGGGCGCGGACCTGAAGATCGACTCAACTGGGTCGCTTGACAGGAACGAAGAACCCGGTAAGCTTGAAGGGTTGCCCCGGAGCGGGGCTCGCGAGTAGCGGGTCAAGCGCGGTGGGTGTCCGTTTCTTGAGAACTCAACAGCGTGTTAAAAGCCAGTGCCTTTATAGACCAGGCCAATGCGCCTGGTCACCCCGTGCTGATGCTTTCGGGTGTCGGCAGGGATTT
>NZ_BCRO01000130.1 GCF_001552635.1 Actinomadura hibisca NBRC 15177
GGAGCCCACCCAACCCCAGCCCCGCGCGGGTTTTCCGCCCCCGACCAGCAACCTCAGCCCGCGCGGGGTTGATCCAGATACCCAGCGACCCCAGCCCGTGCGGGTTTTCCGCACCTAACCACCTGCCTCAACCCCGCGCCCCGCACCTGACCAGCAACCTCAGCCCGCGCGGGGTTGATCCAGATACCCAGCGACCCCAGCCCGTGCGGGTTTTCCGCACCTAACCATCTACCTCAACCCCGCGCCCCGCACCCGACCAACAACCCTCAGCCCGCACCCACCAGCCTGACGCCCCCAGCCCCGCGCCCACCCACCCGCCCTCCACACGAAAAACCCCGCTGGAAGAATCCAGCGGGGTTTCCCGAAAACAAAAGCCAGAGCCACAACCCAGCTCAGCCAAGCAAACTCAGCCAAGCAAACTCAGCCAAGCAAACTCAGCTCAACACCTCACACCTCACACCTCAAACCGAAGCGCCATACTCCTGCGGCAGCGAGGCCCGCAGGTTGTCGATCTTCTTCTGCAGCTTGGCCACGCTCCGGCTGTAGTCCCGGCTCGACAGCCAGAACTTGTAGATGATGACCAGCTCGAACGCCATCATCCCGATCCCCGACAGCACCACCACCGGGATGATCGCGCCGGAGATCACCGCCGCCACCACCGGGGCCACGATGAACACGCCCATCTGGAACTCGATGCCGCTGATCAGGTGCGGGCGGATGCGGCCGCTCTTCAGCAGGTCGCGGATGCGCGCGTACCACGGGAAGCGCTTGTTGAAGCCCGCCTGCAGTTCGACGTTCGGGTTGTCGCCGACGACCTGGTCCTCCATGTCGGCCTCCGGGTCGGGGCGCAGCGCGCCCTCCGCCGAGCGCAGGTCGTCGCCCACGTCCGACAGGTCGCCGCTGGCGCGGCGGGTCGCCAGTTCCAGGCTCTGGGCCTCCTGGCGCATGTTCTGGAGCTTGGTGCGCATCTGCGAGCGCACCTTGTAGATCTCCAGCGCGTCCATGTAGCGCAACATGTCCAGGAAGACCACGGCCACCGCGGTCCACACGTAGGCCACGTTGCCGGTGATCGCGTACTGGCCGCCCATCAGGGCGATCGCGCAGGCCAGCACCCGGACGCGGTCGAAGATGTAGTCCAGCCACGCGCCGAAGACCGAGCCGGTGCCCTTCAGGCGGGCGATCTTGCCGTCCATGCAGTCGAGGGTGAACGACAGGTGGTACAGCAGCGCGCCGAGCAGCAGCCACGGCCACGTTCCGACGGCGAAGCAGGCCCCGGCGCCCAGCCCGAGGATCAGGGCGCCGACGGTGAGCTGGTTCGGGGTCACGTTCGTGCGGTTGGCCGTGAAGCGGACCAGCCGTGCGGCGAGCGGGTCGACCAGCAGTACCGTCCACCATGCGTCACGCGCCTTGTACGTCCGTTGCCGGACGTCGTCGAGCGTGAAGTTCGCCATGGAGAGCTGTCCTTTCATCGTGACGAGAGGCTTCCCCAGTCGCGTGCGGCGCGAACCTCAAGATCAGGTATGGGTGGGATGGCGCGCTCGCCCCGGAGATTCGCGCGCCTCGATGGTATCGGTTGTCCGGAAGCGGACAGCCGCCTTGAAGCCGATTTGTGACCGTACGGTCACCGGGTCCGGAATTTATGGGAAGTGTCCCGGACGCCCGGAAGGAGCGGCAACCTTCCGGGCGTCCGGGAACCGGCGCGTCCTACGCGTCCCGCAACATCCGGTCCACCGCGCGCGCCGCCGCGTCCCCGTCGTCCCACGGGCAGAACTTCGCCTGGAACGCCCGGTAGCGCTCCGCGTACTCCGCCGCCCGCGGGTCCGCGATCGCCGCGATCAGCTCCGCCGACGTGTGGCACAGCGGGCCCGGCGCCTCTGCCTCGAAGTCGAAGTAGAACCCGCGCAGCTGGTCGCGGTAGCGCTCCAGGTCGTAGGTGAAGAACAGCTGCGGGCGGCCCGTCACCGCGAAGTCGAACATCACCGACGAGTAGTCCGTGATCATGATGTCGGAGATCAGGTACAGGTCGGCGATGTCGGGGTAGCGGCTCACGTCGATCGCGAACTCGCCGTCGGTGCCCGCCACGCCGCCGCCCAGGTTGAAGTGCCCGCGCACCAGCAGCACGTGCTCGTCGCCCAGCGCCTCGCGCGCGTCGGCCAGGTCGAGCTGCAGCTCCATCGAGTAGCCGCCCGCCCGCGCCTGGTCGTCGCGCCAGGTCGGCGCGTACAGCACGACCTTCTTGCCCTCGGGGATGCCGAGCAGCGAACGCACGCGGAGCGCGCGCGCCGCGTCGCCGCGCGCCGCCAGGTCGTTGCGCGGGTAGCCCGACTCCAGCATCTCCCCGTCGTAGCGGAACGCCCGCTGCATGATCGGCGTGCTGAACGGGTTGGGCGACACCAGCGCGTCCCACTGCGCCACGTCCGCCGAGAAGCGCCGCAGGTAGTCCTGGGCGTTCTTGAACTGCGGCCGCTCGATGTCGTACCCGATGCGCTTCAGCGGCGTGCCATGCCAGGTCTGGAGGTAGAACTGCCCCTCGCGCTTGCGCAGCCACTCCGGCATCGGGTCGTTGCCCACCAGGAACTTCGCCTGCGCCAGCACCCGGAAGTGCTCGCGGCTGCCGTACAGCACCGTCCGCACGCCCTCGGGCGCGGCGAACTGGCCGTCCTTGGTGACCCACACGTACTCCAGTTCCGGACGCCGCCGCGCCATCTCCTCGTAGATGGCGCGCGGGTTGTCGGAGTACTGGCGGCCGCGGAAGCTCTCGAACATCGCCATGTCGCGCAGCGGCTCGGCCAGGAAGCCGGGGTAGTCCTGCAACGACAACCGCTTCAGGCCGTAGACGCCGCGCTCGCGGTCCTCCAGCGCGGGCCGCACCTCCAGCCGCAGCGCGTCGGCCTGGTAGGTGACGATCCTGAGCTCGTGCAGGCCGACCGTGCGCGGCACCGGCAGGTCGGCGACCGAGCCGCGGGCGATCGAGACCGCGACGACGTCCTCGCCCATCGGCGCGAACAGCCCCCACCAGCCGGTGGACAGCGGCAGCTGCGCGCCGAACAGCGGCACCGCCGCCGGGGTGATCTCGGCGGTGAAGCCATCGCCCTCCCAGGCCAGCGGGAAGGCATGGGTGTCGCCGCCGCCGCGCAGCCGCAGCAGCAGGTGGTCGGGGCGGTCGTCGCCGGCCATCTCGCCGGTCAGCACCAGCCGCCCGTCGTCGGTCCACTCGGCGCGGGTGACGGTGGGACGGCGCGGCCGCTCCACGATCCGCAGGTTGCCGAACTTGGTGCGGGTCACCACGATCTCGTCGGCGCCCACCGGGTACCGGACCTCGACCTCGTCGGCGATGGTCAGCCGGGTCGCCTTGGCCTGGCCGGGCACCCGCAACGAGCCGTCCCAGTCCAGGCCCTCGGTGACCCAGGCGTGCAGGGTGGCGGCGGAGTCGGCGGCGTCGGAGGACACCAGCGCCTCCAGCGGCACGGTGACGGTGAAGCGCCCGCCGCCGGAGAACGTGGCCGCGTGCTTGGTCTCGACCATGCCCTGGCGGCGCTTCAGCACGAGGTCGCCGGAGGCGATGGAGGTGTCGGCGACGTTGCCCTCCAGCACCAGCGCGCCGTCGGCGACGCGCGCGCCGGTCACGTGCGCGGTGAGCTGCTTGACCTGGATCAGGAAGTTGTCGGCGGCCGAGGTGACCGGGCGGATCGCCACGTCGGGCGCGGCCAGGTGGGCGTTCGCCCAGCGCACGTCCGAGCGGCGCGGGCCGCCCAGCGGGCCGCCCAGCGTCAGGCCGCCGGGCGCGGTGACCTCGGCGTGCAGCTCCCAGTTGGCCGAGCGCAGCGCGCGCAACATCCGGTACTTGGAGGCGCGCATGAACCGGTAGCGGCTGACCCGCAGGTCGGCCGGGTCGATCTCGACGCTGAACCCGGCCCAGTCGTAGTCGGCGGCGGCGCGGCGCGCGTCGGCCGACACGTCCGGGCGGTGGGCGCGCTTGACGGGCAGCTCGACGGTCGTGCCGTTGCGGGCGTGCCGGAGCCAGACGCGCAGGGACGGGGCCTCGGCGTCGGTGCGCGGATCGGTCATCGGGACGCGCGTGATGTAGGCGTGCCCGTTGACGTGCAGCTTGCCGTCCTTCCACCACGCGGTGTCGGCGCGGCCCTGGAGCGACAGCTCGTCGGTGATGTCGTAGAGGGAGTCGGGCACGGCGCGCTCGGCGTCGCCGAAGAACGGGTAGACGCCGTACCAGCGGGCGCCGCGCCGCTCCACGTCGGCGGTGAAGATCTGCGCCTGCTGGTAGCTGATCATCGCCAGCAGCTCGTCGATCATGCCGTTGCGGATGAAGTGGTACTTGAGGCGCTTCAGTGCGGTCAGCTCGCGCATCAGCGCGTCGTCGGCCTCGGCCACGACCTCGTTGACCAGCGTGCGCAGCCGCTCGCGGTACTCGGTGCCGCCCTCGCCCGCCACGTCGATGTACAGCGGCAGCTCGCCCGACAGCACCGAGGTGAGCTGGGCGCGCCACAACTCGGGGGAGCGCTCTTTGAGGAAGGCGGTGACGACCTGGGTGGTGCGCACCCGGTCTTCCAGGTTGCCCGGCTCGGTGCGCCGCTGGGTGATCGACTGGGACTCGCCCTCGCGCTCGCGCCAGTAGTAGACGACGTCGCTGAGCACGTCCACGGACGTGGCCAGGTAGTGCGCCGGGATCGTCACCGGCGCGTCCTCGTACAGGCCGGGCGGGAACTCGAAGTTCTGCGCGTCGAAGAACGACCTGCGGAACACCTTGTTCCACGCCGTGCGGTCGCCGAGCAGGTCGGGCCGCCGGCTGATGTGGGTGCGCTTGTCGGTGACGCGGAACATCTCGGTGTGCATGGGGGAGTTGCGCGGCCCGGCGGAGGTGAGCCGCCGCACGCCGCCGCAGACCAGGTCCGAGCCGGTCTCCTCCAGCGAGCCCACCATCAGCTCGTAGGTGTAGCGGGGCACCACGTCGTCGGAGTCCATGAACGCGATGTAGGCGCCGGTCGCGTGGCGCGCGCCGGTGTTGCGGGCCGGGCCGAGGCCCTGGTTCTCCTGCTCGACGAGGCGGAACCGCGCGTCGCGCGCGGCGAACTCCTTGGCGATCGCCGAACTGCCGTCGGGCGAGCCGTCGTCGACCATGATGACCTCGATGTCGCGCAGGGTCTGCTGTTGCAGCGACTCCAGGCACGCTTCGAGGTAGGTCTCCACATTGTAGAAAGGCACGACGACGCTGAGCAGCGGTGACACGTTTCTCCCACTAGCACGATGACGGTTCGGCCCGCCGCTGGAGATCCGCCCGGTGATCGGGGGGAGGGCGGCGGTCGGCATGCAGCTGGCTTTCAGATTATCCGAAGGGCCTCTGGCGGGCCTTTCGGTCGTTCAGGCCCGGCCTCCCCGGCGGGGGAACGGCGGAGGGGCGACCTCCTCGACGGGCGGCTGCCCGAAGCCTCCGGCGGGCGGGCGGCCGAAGCCGTCGGCGGGGCCTCCGAAGCCGTCGGCCGGCGGGCGGCCGAAGTCCTCGACGGGCTGCGCTCCGGTGGCTCCGGCGGGCGGGCGGCCGAAGTCCCCGGCGGGCGGGCGGACGCGGTCCTCGGCGGTCGGGCCGTTGAAGAGGTCGGCGGGCGCCGTCCCGCCGTGCCGCCTGACGGGCGGCGCGCCGAAGGCCCCCGTGAAGGGACCGGTCTCGGGCGCGGGCGGCCCCGCCGGCCGGACCGCCGCCGGGGTCTCCGCCTGCGTGGCGGGCTGCGGGCGCCTGGACCCGCCCGGCCGCCGCAGGCCGGTGAACGCCCACTTCAGCTGGGGCTCCAGTGCCCAGCTCATCACCTTGACGACCGGTTTGGAGCACAGGAACGTGCCCACCCCGGCCGCGCACACGATGATGACCGCGATGCCCCACCAGGTGTTCATCCACGGCATGCCCCACAGGTCGAAGAACTGGAGGAACCGCGTGACGAAGCCGTGCAGCAGGTAGGCGTACAGCGTGGTCGAGCCGAGCGCGGTGAACCAGGCGCGGCGCTGGGGCACCAGCGTCAGGAACGCCGCCACCAGCACGATCGCGCAGGCGAACATGGCCAGCCGCATCAGCGTGCCGGTCACGTTGTCCACGCCCAGGTCCTGGTGCGGGGTCTTCCAGTAGATCCAGGTGTGCGTCATGCGGTCCTTGGCGAACCAGGCGACGCCCAGCCCGCCGAACATCACCACGATGCCGACCACCCGCGCCATCGGCTTCTTGAGCAGCTCGAAGTGCTCGGGCCGCAACATCAGGCCCAGCACGTAGAACGGCAGCAGCCCGATCACGCGGTGGACGTCGAAGGTGCCGCCGAGGTCGCTCATGTACGACAACAACGAGAACACCATGGCCACGCCGAGCGGCCAGCGGATCTGCTGCCACACCGGCGTGGACAACCGCCACATGAACAGCGCGCACAGGAACCAGGTGAGGAAGTAGGGGTTGAGCAGGCTGACTTCCAGCTCGTTGCGCCCCACCAGCCAGTCGTAGAGCGAGTAGGCGGTCTCGAACACCACGTACGGCACGCCGACGTTGGTGATGAGCTTGCGCGCCTTGCCGCCGGAGAAGGTCCAGTTCCGCGAGAAGTAGCCGGTGATCACGATGAACAGCGGCATGTGGAACATGTAGATGAAGATGTACAGGCCCTTGGCCAGCGGCACGTTCATCTTGTTGGCCAGCGAGTGGCCGATGACCACCAGCAGGATCGCCAGGAACTTGGCGTTGTCGAAGTAGGGGTCGCGCTCCTTGCGGCGCGGCGCGGGGGCGGTGCCGGGCGCCTGCGGCGCGGCGGGCGGCTCGGAGTGCGCCGCGCCGCCGGAGGGGACGCGGGGCGCGGGCGCTCCCGGCTGCGGAGCCCAGGCGGGCTCGCCGGGCTGCGGTGCCCAGGCGGCGGGGCCGGGGACGGGGGGAGCCTGGACGGCACCAGCCGTGTGGGGCGGGGCCTGGACGGCACCGGCGGCGTGGGGCGGAGCTTGGACCGCGCCACCAGCGTGTGACGGAGGCTGGATGGTGTGGGCCGTGTGCGGCGGGGGCTGGGCGGCACCGGATGCCTGCGGCGGGGGCTGTGCGGTATCGGCGGCGTGGCGCGGAGCTTGTTCCGTTCCAGCGGTGGGCGGCAGGGTTTGCGTAGTCCCCGTCCCTGCGTCGGCCCAGGCGTCGGCTCCCGTGTCGGACCAGTTTTCAGCGTTGGCCCAGGCGTCGGCCCTGGCCTCCACGTCCGCCCAGGCTCCGGAGTCGGTTCCGGTGTTGCTCCTGGCGTTGGCCCCTGCGTCCGTCCAGGCGTCGGCCTTCGCGCCAGCGTCGGGCTCGTTCGTCGGCGGCCACGTCTGGAGCGGGTCGGCCGCCTGCGGCGGAGCCGGGTAGTTCTCCTGCCCCAGCGACGGCACGTGCCGCAGCGGGCCCGTCGTGTACGCCGTCTCCGGTTGCGACGCCTGGATCGGCACCGTCGCCGGAGACGGGCCGCCCGGCTCCGCGAAGCCCTGCTCCGGCGGCACGGGGGCCGCCAGCGGCTCCGCCGGTTCGGGGAACGCGGCGCTGGCGAAGATGCCCGGGTGCTGGACGGCGGGCGACTCCCCGGCCGGGGCCAGGGGGTAGCCCGACGCCAGGGGGTCGTCCTCGGCGGGCGGGCCCGCGAAGGCGGCGGGGCGGTCACCGGGGCCGTCCGCGCGGCCACCTTCCGGAGCGCCTCCGGTCTGGGGGTGGGCGGCGGACCGCCGGGGGTGCGGCGGGGGTTCGGGCGCCGAGAGCGGCCTGGTGGTGTAGGTCATAGGACTTCCGGAGTCGGGTCTCCTCGTCGAGGTCGCCGCCCGCCCGGCCGGGCGCCGCGGTCACCGGCCGCCGCTCAGGCCCCCTTGCAGGGGTCGTCGTCGGCGCGGACTTCGCCGGTCACCTTGGGGATGCCGGCGCGGGAGCTCTTCAGGCCCGGCCAGGAGCGGCCGACCACCAGGTCGACCACGCCCGCCTCGGCGCGGGAGGTGGTGTTGGGCGCGGGCTGGGGCGCGCCGGAGATCAGCCGGTTGAGGGTGAGGGCGTGCTTGTCGGCGCCCTCGCCGTACAACACGCGGCTGGTGGCGGAGGAGCGGAGGTTGCCGCCGATCTCGACCTGCTGGAAGCCCTGCTGCTGCAGGTCCTCCTGGATGCGGGCGGCCTGCCCGGCGACGCCGCTGGCGTTGAAGACCCGGACCCGCACCTGGCTCGGCGGGATCGTGGGGGCCGCGCCCGCCTTGGTCTCGGCCGGGACCGTGCGGTCGTTGCGGATCGTGGTGAAGAAGCGCTCGGCGTCGGGGCTGCGCAGCGCCACGCGGTTGGGGTCGGCGGGGTCGGGGCCCGACGGCACGGTGACGAAGCGCAGCTTGCCGGAGGTCATGCCCTGCATCCCCTCGGCGATCTTGAGCATCGCCGGGACCGACAGGCCCTTGTCGGTGCGCAGCGACTTGGTGCCGGCGCTGATCAGCTTCATCATCTTGCCGGGGTCCTTCAGGACGCCGCCGCTCATCGCCTTGTTGGCGAGCGCGCCCATGAACTTCTGCTGGCGCTTGATGCGGTCGGTGTCGGAGCCGTCGCCCAGGCCGTGCCGGGCGCGCACGTAGGCGAGCGCGTTCTCGCCGGAGATGTTGTGCCGGCCCCGCTTCATGAACAGGCCCGACTTCTTGTCGGCCACGTCGTTGGGCAGGCAGACCGGCACGCCGCCGACGGCGCTGGTGATCGACTTGAAGCCCTGGAAGTTGACCTCCATGAAGTGGTCGATCTTGATGTCGCTCATCTTCTCGATGGTCGCGATGACGCAGGCCGCGCCGCCGATCGTGTAGGCGGAGTTGATCTGCGCGCGGGACTGCGCCGGGGAGCGGGTGCCGTCGCTCTTCTTGCAGGAGGGCATCGCGGTCATCAGGTCGCGGGGGAAGCTGATGCCCATCGCCTGGCCGCCGCCCGGCGACAGGTGGAGCAGGATCATGGTGTCCGAGCGCGGCGGGTCGTTGCGCATCTGCCGGCCGTACTTGGCGTTGCCGCCCTCGCGGGTGTCGGAGCCCAGCAGCAGGATGTTCATGGCGCTGTTCAGCTTCTTCGGGCGGGGCCCGATGCTGGACAGGTCGTCGCGCTTGATGTTCCCGATGGCGGAGCGGTACGCGCCGTAGAAGGTCAGGGACGTGGCCACCATCAGCACCGACAGGCCGATGGACACCCAGCCGAGGATGCGCCAGCCGCGTCGATGGGCCGGAGCGTCCTGCTCGTCGGCGTCATCGACGTACTCCATGTACATCGGATTGCTGTTCATCGGCTCCGGGGGTGGGGGCGAGGCCCGCTCTTCCTGGGGGGTCGGGAAACAGAGAGTAGGTCAGAGGAGGCGGTGTACGGACCCGGTTGCGTCTTTCCGTCCGGGGACTCCGGCCACCGCCGTCACATGCTCCAGGGTGATGCGACGATCTAGGGCTTCTTTGTCGAAGTTTCGTTGGATTATGACGGAAGCTCCCGAGGCTAGTGGTGCAAGAAGACCGGCGAGTAGTCCGTCGAGTGTGGTGAACGGCATGTCAACCAGCACCCTGGCCTGCGCGTCCAGCCCCCATTTCGCGGCGGCCTCGCGCGCCTCGCGGGTCAATTGTGCCCCACTGAATGTGGTCTTTGTCACAAGCAGCGCGGTTTCCCCCGGATCGACCGGCGCCACGGGCGCGAACCGGTCCCCGTACGAGCGCACCTCCAGCGCGTAGTCGGTGACGCCGGGCGGGCAGTCGGCGAGCGTGCCGCCAAGCGCGTGCAGCGACAGCCCCACGATCTCCTCGGCGTCCTGGTCGTCGAGCACGTCCGGCAGCACCTCCTCAGCGGCCGCCAGGAGGTACGGCGCGCCCGCCGGGTCCGGTTCGACCACTTCCGGCCCGACGCCGCCGGCCGCGCGCACCGCCTCGGGGTCCACCGGCACCGCCGTCAGCCCCGCCGCCCAGCACGCCGCGAGCCACACCGCCGTCTGCCAGTGCGGCGGCAGCGCCAGCACCACCCGCGTGCCCGGCTCCGCGCCCAGCCCGTCCACCAGCAGGTTGGCGGTCTTGGCGACCCAGTTGTCGAAGGTGCGGGCCGACAGCTCCACGCGCTCGCCGGTGGCGTCGTCGTAGAAGGTCACCAGCGGTCGGGACGGGTCGGCGGCCACCCGGGCGCGCAACAACTCGGCGGGAGCGACATCGTTCATGGGGCGAGCGTAGAGGTCCGGCGGCCGTTCGCTCGGGCACGCCCGGCTAGGCGCGGCAAAACACGGCGTCAAGACCGCTACGCTCCGCATCGATGGATGCCTGCCGAGCCGAGATGAGAGCCGATCGATGAGCGCCGGACGGCTGCTCGCCCGCATGAGCGTCGCGCCCGCCCTGCTGGTCGTGGCGTGGCTCGCGGTGGCGTTGCCGCTGCTGCTGGCGGGGGCGTTCGGGCCCGGCCCGGCGTTCGCGCTGTTCGTGCCGGTGGCGGCGGTGCTGCTGTGGCTGGGGATGCGCGACCGGCCGCGCGGCGCCGACCCCGACGACCGCACGCTGCCCGGCCCGCTGGGCGCGGTGTCGTGGTGGTCGACGGGCGGGGTGCTGGCGGTCGCGCTGGCGTTCCTGGTCGTGCAGCTCGTCATGTGCTCCGAGCAGATCATCGTGCGCCGCGACCCGGCGTCCTACGTGCAGTTCGCGACCTGGCTGAACGACAACGGTTCGTTGCCCATCCCGCAGTGGCGGGCGGCGTTCGGTGGCGGCGACGCGGTCCTCGGCTACGGCAGCCCCGCCTTCTACCAGCAGGGCACCGACGTGGTCCCGCAGTTCATGGCGGGCCTGCCGATGTTGCTGGCGCTCGGCGGCTGGATCGGCGGCACCCACGCGCTGCTGGCGATGGCCCCGGTGCTCGGCGCGTGCGCCGTGCTGACGTTCGGCGGCCTGGTGGCGCGGCTGGTCGGGCCGCGCTGGGCGCCGCTCGGCGCGCTGCTGCTGGCGCTGACGACGCCGATGATCTGGGTGTCGCGCGCGACGCTGAGCGAGCTGCCCGCGCTGGTGCTGCTGCTGGGCGGTCTCGCGCTGCTGCACGACGTGCGCAAGGAGGAGATCCGGTCGGCGCGCGCGAAGGCGTTCCTGGCCGGGCTCGCGCTGGGCCTGATCGTGCTGGTGCGGATCGACGGGCTGCGCGACGTGCTTCCGGTCGTGGCGTTCGCGGGCCTGCTGGTGGCGCGCCGCCGCCGCACCGGGATGCCGCTGGCGGCGGGCCTGGCGCTCGGCGTCGGCGCGGGGCTGGTCGAGGGCTTCGTGTTGTCGCGGCCGTACCTGCGCTACCTGCACTCCTCGCTGGACCCGCTGCTGCTGCTGACGACGTTGCTGGTCGCGGTCACCGGCGCCGGCGTGATGCTGGCCCGTCTCGCGCCGGTGCAGGAACGGTTGCGACGGTTCGGCGGCGCGGTCGCGCGCGGCCCGCTGCCCAACGTCGCCGCCGCGCTGACGTTGCTGACGCTGGCCGCGTTCGCCGCGCGCCCGCTCGTGCAGACGGTGCGCCGCGTCCCCACCAACCCCGACGACCGGCTGAACTCCCAGTTCATCGCCGAGATCCAGCGCATCAACCACCTGGTGGTGGACGGCACCCGCCAGTACACCGAGATCTCGCTGTACTGGGTGGTCTGGTACATCGGCGTGCCCGCGCTGCTGCTGGCCGGTTTCGGCGCGGCGCTGCTGGTGCGGCGGTTGTTGCGCGGGCAGTCGCCGGAGTGGTTGCTGCCCTACGCGGTCATCATCTGGACGACCGTGACGACGCTGCTGCGTCCCGGCATCACGCCCGACCACCCGTGGGCGGGCCGCCGCCTGATCACGGTGGTGGTGCCGGGCCTGCTGCTGCTGGCGGTCTGGGGCACGGCGTGGACGCTGCGGCGCGTCCGCCGTCTGGGCTACGGACCGCGCGTGGTGCGGCCCGGCGCGTGCCTGGCCGCGTTGTTGCTGCTGGTGCCGATCGTGCTGTCGTCGGCGGGGATCCTCGTCTCCCGGACCAACCAGGGCGAGGTCGCGGCCGTGCGCGGGTTGTGCCGGGCGATGGGCCCCGGCCGCTCGGTGGTGATCATCGACCGCGCCACCGCCGACATGTTCCTCCAGGTCGTCCGGTCGATGTGCGGGTTGCCCGCCGCGCGCACCGCGCAGGGCACGACCGCTCAGGACGTGTGGCGGGTGGCCAACAAGATCTATGCCGCCGGGCGGCGGCCGGTGCTGCTGGGCGCGGACCCGCGCCAGCTCACCCCGTACGGCGCGCCCGTGCACGCGCTGGCGTTGCGGACGCGCCAGGACGAGCGCGCCCTGACCAGGCCGCCGGACGCCACCTGGACCCTCAACCTGAACGTCTGGCTGACCGAGCCGCCACGCCGCTGACCGGCCCCGTCGCGCCCTCCGCGCGCGCCGCCGCGTCCGTGATCGGCCGCAACAGGGCGCGGGGGCGAGTATTCTCGCGCTGCGTGAGTACCGATCCCGCCACCCGCGTCCACGTGACGATCGTGCTGCCCTGTTACAACGAGCAGGACCACGTCGTCGACGAGGTCGAGCGGATCTGCAAGGCGATGGACAACAGCGGCAAGACCTACGAGCTGCTGGCCGTCGACGACTGCTCGTCCGACGCCACCCTGGAGCGGCTGGAGGAGGCGGCCCCGCGCTTCCCGCACATGCGCATCATGCGCTTCCAGCACAACAGCGGCGCGGGCACGGTGCGCCGGATCGGCTCCCAGCAGGCGCGCGGCGACATCGTGGTGTGGACCGACGCCGACATGTCCTACCCCAACGAGCGCATCCCCGAGCTGGTGGAGATCCTCGACACCGAGCCCGGCGTGGCCCAGGTGGTGGGCGCGCGGCGCACCGAGGAGGGCACGCACAAGCTGCTGCGGGTGCCCGCCAAGTGGTTCATCCGCAAGATCGCCGAGCGGCTGACCAACTCGAAGATCCCGGACCTGAACTCCGGCCTGCGCGCCTTCCGCCGCGAGATCGCCCGGCCGTACCTGCGGCT
Organism: Actinomadura hibisca NBRC 15177; assembly: GCF_001552635.1. Lineage (GTDB taxonomy): Bacteria > Actinomycetota > Actinomycetes > Streptosporangiales > Streptosporangiaceae > Spirillospora > Spirillospora hibisca. Next base: position 12,986 of record NZ_BCRO01000130.1, read on the forward strand.
GCTGCCGCCCGGGTTCTCCTGCGTCACGACGATCACGATCGCGTTCCTGTCGAACCAGCACCCGGTGCAGTACGTGCCGATCGACTACGCCAAGCGGGCGGGCAAGTCGAAGTTCCGCTTCACCAAGGACGCCTACCGCTACATCCTCCAGGTGTTGCGGATGGTGATGTACTTCAACCCGCTCAAGGTGCTGATGCCGCTGGCGTTGTGGCTGATCGTGATCGGGCTGCTCAAGGGCGTGTTCGACATGGTCGTGCACTTCGGCTACTTCGCCAACAACACCATCATGATCTTCGTGACGGGGCTGATCATCGCCTCGATGGCGCTGCTGGCCGACCTGATCGTCAGATCCCGAGGGGACGTCTAGCGCCCATGCGCATCGCGATCGTCGGGCCCGCCTTCCCGTACAAGGGCGGCGGCGCGCACCACACCACCGAGCTGGCGCACCGCCTGGCCGCCGCCGGGCACGCGGTGCGGATCGAGTCCTGGAAGGCGCAGTACCCGGCGTTCCTCTACCCGGGGCAGCAGACGATCAGCGAGCCGGAGGGCGAGCCGTTCGCGGCCACCCGGCACGCGCTGGACTGGCGGCGTCCCGACGGCTGGTGGCGCACCGGCCGCGCGCTGCGCTCGGCCGACCTGGTGGTGCTGGCGGTGCTCAGTCCCGTGCAGGTGCCGTCCTACCTGGGCATCCTCGCGGGGATCGGCCGCAAGACGCGCGTGGTGGCGCTGTGCCACAACGTGCTGCCGCACGAGCGCAAGCCCTACGACGTGCCGCTGATGAAGGCGCTGCTGCGCCGCGTGGACGGCGTCCTGACGCACTCCGAACAGCAGGCCGACCTGGCGCGCGGCCTGACGGGCAAGCCCGTGCGCGTCGCGGAGATGCCCGCGCACCTGCCCGCGCCCAAGCTTGAGAACGCCGAGCGCGACGCGACGGTCCGCAACCGGCTGCTGTTCTTCGGCATCGTCCGCCCCTACAAGGGCCTGGACGTGTTGCTGCGCGCCCTCGCGCAGGCCCCCGGCGACACGGCGCTGACCGTCGCGGGGGAGTTCTGGGGCGGCCTGGACGACACCAAGGCGCTGATCGCCGACCTGGGCCTCACCGAGCGCGTGGACCTGCGTCCCGGCTACGTGCCCGCCGCCGAGATGCCCGGCCTGTTCGCCGCCGCGGACGCGCTCGTGCTGCCGTACCGGACCGCGACCGCGTCGCAGAACGTGTGGATGGCCCACGAGTACGGCGTGCCGGTCATCGCGACCCGCGTCGGCGGCTTCCCGGCCCAGGTGCGCGACGGCGTGGACGGCGTGCTGTGCGAGCCCGACGACGCGGGTTCCCTCGCGGACGCCTTGAAGCGCTTTTACGCGCCTGGCGAGCCCGAGCGGCTGCGCGCGGCCATCGAGCCGATCGACCACGGCCCACTCTGGGAGGCCTACGTGGCGGAGCTGCTGACCTCGGGCTGATCGGGCTCGACGGTGCCGCGCCGCCCCATCAGGAACGCGACCCCGGCTCCCGCCAGATCGGCCGCCGTCAGCACCACCCGCGACGCCAGCGCGACCACGATCGGCGCGCCCGCCGGAAGCGCCGGAGTCAGCACCACGACCATGGCGGCCTCGCGCGCGCCGATGCCGCCGGGCGCGATGAACACCAGGAACCCGGCCACGAACGCCAGCGCGTACGCACCCGTCGCCAGGAACGGCAGGCCGGCGCCGTCGCCTCCCGCGCCCATGCACAACAACCACAGGTGCACGCCGAACAGCAGCCAGCCCGCCAGCGTCCACCCGACCGCGACGAGCGTCGTGCGGAGGCTGACGGCGTGGTCCAGCGGCGGACGTCGCACGATGCGCAACATGGTGTTGAGGGCCCACGTCACGATCTTCGGGTGCAACAACGCCAGCAACACCGGCGCTAGCGGGAACAGCCACCAGTACCGATCGCGTGCGGCCTGCGAGGTCAGCGGCAGCGTCGCCGCCGCGACGGCGAGCCCGCACGCGGTGGAGGTCGCGACCGCCAGGAGCGTCGCCCAGAAGCTGCGCGACCGGGGAACCTCGTGCTCGCGCGCCATCTCGATCTGGGTGACCAGCGCCCACACCTTGCCCGGCACGTACTTGCCCAGCGCGGAGATCGCGGAGATGCGGAAGGCGGCCTTGAGCGGGATGGGCGACCCGAGCCCGGTCAGGAAGGCGCGCCAGCCGAGCATCCACACGTAGAGGCCCGCCGCGCCGCACACGGACGCGCCCAGCAGCGTCGCCCACGACATCTGCCGGAAGGCGCGCACCGTGTCGTCCCACTGCGAAACGAGGCTCCAGGCGCAGAAGGCCAGCGCGAGCACGACGAGCAGTACGCGCAACACCCGCACCGCGACGGCCTTGATATTCACCCGCCCAGGGTAGTCGAGCCCTCTGACGGCCCGGCGCGTCCAGAGCCGGGCCGCCGGAGGGTCAGCGCAGGCGAGATTCGACGAGGCGGGGCCCGAGTACCTGGACGATCCCGGCGGCGGCCCGCACGGGGTCCTCGATGGGCGCGAGCCACAGGTTGGCGCTGGACCGGTACCACCAGCGCCCGCCCTGGTAGGCGAGCCAGACGGTCTCGCCGAGGACGGGCGCACCGGGACAGAAGACGCGCAGGCGGGGCCACCCGGCGTCGGACAACCGCCGGGTGGTCCAGCCCTCCCGCTCCAGCTCCCGGGCCAGCCGAAGGAGCAGGCGGCGGTTCTTTCGGGCGGACAGGAGGACGATCGGGGCAGCGGCGTGCCTGGCGTGCGGCCGTGCGCCGCGCCGGACGAGGACGGCCCGGATCACGAGCCCGCCCTCGTCCGGCCGGAGCGGAAGGCCGACAGCCGCGCCTCTTGCTCGGCCTCGGCGGCTTCCTCCAAGAGGGCTTCGCGCAACTCGTCGGCACTGTTGCGGATGACGGTGGCGGAAACGCCGTGGGCGGGGTCGTGCAGGGTGGCGACCCAGTCGCCCAGCAGCCCGTCGAAGCGCACGGCGCGGAAGAAGCGGTGCCCGGAGAAGTCCTGCCGCAGGCCGGCCAGGAGGGCGTCGTCGGGGTGCTCGGAGGTCGGGGGAGCCGTCACGCGACCACCGCCCAGGACACACCCGTCCTGGTCGGGACGCTCAGGCAGCGGACGGCGTCGGTGCCGCCGGGTATCGTCATGCTCGCCTCCTTGGTGAGGTGGAAGCCGCGCGGCCAGGACGGTTCCTAGGCCAATGACCTGGCCGCGCGGCGGCTTTCTCTTGGCGACGGCCAGCGCTCGCAACAGCACGCGCCGCCGTGCCCCCAAGATCGAAGAATGACGGCCCGCGGTTCGCGGTTGATCACTCAGTGTCTCGGGTCAGTCACAGCACATGCTGCCCCGTGACGCAGTGATTCGCAAGATGCGTATTCATTTAAGTCTCAGGTTTCCTGGCTTGATCTTGAGTGTCGCCCTACGATCTCTCTGTATTCGTTCGATGACGGAGTGGAGGGGCGCTGTGAGTGCTCGGCGCAGCCCGACGTTGCGGAGACGTCGCCTGTCGGCGGAGCTTCGCAAGATGCGCGAGGCGAAGGGCGTTACCGGCACCGCTGTTGAGGCGCACTTCGGGTGGTCTCCAGGGAAGATCAGCCGCATGGAGCGTGGCGACTGGGTGTTTCCCAATCTGCGTGACGTGCGTGATCTGCTCGATCTGTATGGGATCACGGACGAGGTGACGCGCGAGAGGATGCTGGCCCTTGCCCGCGATGGTCGGCAGCGCGGCTGGTGGCACACCTATCGCGACATGATGAGCGATAGCGCTACGACGTACATCGGCCTGGAGGCTGAGGCTGCGTCGGTCAACATGTACCAAATAGCGAGTATCCCAGGGCTCTTGCAGATTCCTGACTACATGCGCCCGATGATTCGGACGGGGCCGGCGCAGATCTCTGATGAAGAGGTTGAAAAGCGGGTGGAGATTCGGCTCACTCGCCAGCAGTCTCTTGTGGGTGAGGACGCCCTCAGGCTTTTCGCTGTCCTTGACGAGGCTGTGCTGCACCGCGTTGTAGGCAGCCCTGAGGTGATGAGGGCCCAGCTTCGGCACTTGATCAAGATGGCGGACCTGCCCAACGTCAACATCCAGGTGGCACCTTTCAGTGCCGGGAATAGTGTTGGGTTGACGAACTTCTGCATTCTCCAGTTCCAGGAGCCGGATGATCGAGACGCTGTGTATGTGGAGATGTACACGAGCGAATTGTTCATCGAAGAGCCGGAAGAAGTTCGTTTTTACTCGAATTTCTTCCAGTATATGAATGCGTCGGCCCTCAGTCCTGCGGAGACATTGGCCAAGCTCCGTGAGTTGGCGTCATAGTATATTCGCCTTGCCGTCGTCTGTAATCTTGTGAGGCTCAATGCTTGTGGATCTTCATGGCCTCGGCGATGCCCGATGGCGTAAGAGTGGACATTCACAGAAGCAGGAGTGCGTCGAGGTTGCGGGCAAGGTTCCCGGCGTGATCGCCGTCCGGGATTCCAAGGACCCGCACGGCTCGGTGCTCACCTTCGCCCCCGCCGCCTGGCAGGCGTTCACCGCTCATCTCAAGGCGTCAGGCCACGCCTAACGCGTGAGCCCGTAGGAGACCGGGTTGGCAGGCGAATCAAGCCACACCGTTTGCCCCGCCGGGGTCACGGTGACGCCGTGCCGCGCGATCTCCGGCCGTCCGGCCTGGGCCCAAGCCTCATCGGCGTGCCTGATGTCCTCCTGAGAAACACGCTGGGCGCGCAGCGTCATGAAGCCCGACGCCGCTACGAAGCGACCCTCCGCCGTTCCGTCCTCCCGTACCTCAAGGAGCGCGAACGGCGCTTCCGGGTGAACCGTCAGCGCCCAGGGGACCAGGATCAGCCCACCCGGCCTTGTCTGCTCCACCCACGCGTAGGGGACCTCGTGGACGGCGGCGGTCGCGATGACCCGATCGTAGGGAGCGTTCTTCGGGTGGCCGAGGGCGCCATCGCCGGTGACGACCTCCACCGGATAGCCGGCCTGATCGAGAGCCTGCCGTGCCTGCGCGGCGATCCCGTCATCGATCTCGACGGTCGTGATGTTGTCCGCCCCGGTCAGATGTGCCAGCAGCGCGGCGTTGTAGCCCGTCCCCGTCCCGATCTCCAGGACGCGTGATCCCCGCACGACACGGAGTTCCTCCAGCATCCTGGCCATGAGGCCGGGCGCGCTGCTGGAACTGGTCGCCCAGAGGCCCCGGTCGGTGGCCGCGCCGTCGTCCACCTGCGTGATCACGGTGTCGTCGGCCGCGCACGCCTGCTCCCACTGTTCGGGAGCGTCGCCCCGGCGCAAGGGGACGGCCCAGCCGTCCTCCTGCCTGACCCAGATCACCTCAGGAAGGAAGAGCCTGCGAGGCACGGCGTCGAAAGCGTCCCGGACGGTCACCCCTGCTGCCCCGTGCCATCGCAGCCGACGCACTTGATCTCCAGCCGCTTGTTGTCCTGCGTGGTCCAGAGCCTGCCCGTGCCGCCGCACATGCCGCAGTCCACCTTCTTGCCGTGCTTGCCCACGACGACCACTCCTCTCGGTGGGAACGGGCTGGTCGTCGAGGACGCGCCAGAACCGCCGGGGCCCATGCGAGGAGAATGCGGCAGGGGCGGGCCGCGCGGCAAGAAGGCCGCATCGGACTGTGACCCGCGGCAAGCAGGCGGGCGCGAGTCGCGTTGATGCCCCCGGCCCGTGGAACGGCCTTAAGGTTGGGGCGATGAAACTCTCGGATGTGGTCGCCTTCATGGGGCACCAGGTGCATGTCTGCCGCTACCGCGAGGCCGGTTCCCTGCTGGAGCTGATGGGCCGTGACCTGCACGGCAAGCGGGTCCTCGACGTGGCGGGCGGCGACGGCTACTGGGCCGGGCAGGCCGTCAAGCGCGGCGCGCACGCGGTGTCCATCGACCTGATGCGCTCCAAGATGCTCTACGGCCAGAAGCTCGCGCACGCCCCCGCGCTGATCGAGTGCGACGCCTTGAAGCTGCCGTTCCACGACGGGTCGTTCGACGCGATCCTGTCGGTGTGCGCCATCGAGCACTTCGCCGACGGCGGCAAGTCCCTGGACGAGATGGCGCGGGTGCTGGCACCCGGCGGCGAGATCTTCATGTCCGCCGACGTGCTGAGCCGCGCCGACACCTGGCCCAAGCTGCGCGACGCGCACAAGGCCAAGTACCACGTGCAGCACACCTACACCCACGAGACGCTGCGCAAACTGCTCGACGAGCGCGGCATGGACCTGGTGCGGCACTCCTACCAGTTCCGGACGGCCGCCGCCGAGCGCCTCTACCTGTCGCTGTCCACCTACGGCGGCAAGGTCGGCTTCAACGCCGCCGCGCCGCTGGCCCCCCTGGTGGCGCTCGGCGACCGGAAGGCCCCCAACGACCAGGGCAGCATCGTCCTCATACACGCCCGCAAGCGCGCCGCCTGACGTTGCCTGGCCGGTGGCCCTACCTGCCGCGTTACGCGGCGGCAAGGCCACCGGCGCGCGTCAGACGAACAGTTCGTCCTCGCTGGTGACGGTGAGGGCGCGGTCGAGCCAGGTGTCCAGGTGCTGTTCGTCGGTGCAGGTGGTGATGCGCTCCCGGCCCTGCTTGGAGAGCGACACGTGGCGCTTGTCGAGAACCTTCAAGATCGCCTCGGCCCTGCCCTCGGCCCTGCCCTTGGCCTGGCCTTCAGCCCTGCCTTCGGTCTTGCCCTTGGCTTCGCCCCTGGCCTCGGCCTCGATGATGTCGGTCATGTAGAGGTGCTGTCCGCTTGCCATGTGCTTCCTCCAGGTGTTCTCGGCTTCGGTCGTGGTGTCGGGGAGGACGACGCGGATGATCTTGACAAGACCTCGGGCCTCGTCGGGATCGACGCGGTCCAGTGCCTGGACAAGTGCCTCCAGTATCGCAGCCGCTTCCTTCGTCCTGCTGTTGACGACGAAGGAGACCGTCGCGCCCGCCACGTTGGCGAGGGCGGCGTCCACGGTGGTGACGGCGGGGACGTTGTCGGGGCCCAGGGCGAGCAGCTGGGTGGTCTGGACGATCCCGAGTCCCGGGATCTCGTTGACGATCGGCTTGCGGGCCTCCCTGGCGGTCTTGAGGTCGGGGGTGATCACCAGGACGAACGCCGGGCACTGGTGCCGGTCGCGCAGTTGGGCGATGTAGGCGGGCCAGCTGAACAGCTTGTCGTCGTCGTGGCAGGACTGGGACTCGATGGCGGCGATGCAGCGCACGCCCGAGATCTCGATCTCCAGGACCGTGTCGACGCGGCGTTCGACCACCTCGGCCTCGGTGATGTCGTTGGGGAGTTGACGGATCAGCTGGACGCAGCCGTCGGGGGCGGAGGGGCGCAGCAGCGCCAGCACGCCGACGAGCACCTGTTCGCTGTCGCGGAACAGGTGGTGTCGCGCTTCGTGAGGGGATTTGACCACGGAGTGAACATTACTCTGCGCAGTCGAACAGTGACTCGAAAATAGCCATCTTGCTCACGCTCGCCCCCGCCACTCCCTCACCCCGATGGGCGTAGGCTCGGAAGGCAAAGAGTGATCTACGCCACTCGGCCGAGCCGGGGGAGAGGGGTGGTGACCCGTGGCTCCGCGCATCCTTCTCGACGCGACCGCGGTGCCCGCCGATCGTGGGGGACTGGGCCGCTACGTGGACGGCCTGCTGGCCGCCCTGCACACGCTCGGCGCCGATCTCGCGGTCGCCTGCCAGCGTGCCGACGAGCAGCGCTACGGCCTGCTCGCGCCCGGTGCCCGCGTCGTCGCCGGGCCCGCCGCGCTCGCGCATCGGGCGACCCGGCTGGCCTGGGAACAGTCCGGATTGCCGCACCTCGCTGAGCGTGTCGGTGCTGACGTCATCCATCTACCGTCCTACACGATCCCCATCCGGCCCGGCCTGCCCACCGTCGTGACCATCCACGACGTCACGCTGTTCGCCGAGCCCGAGCCGCACGACCCGCTGCGCACCACCTACGTCAAGTCCGCCACCCGCACCGCCGCCCGCCGCGCCACCCGGCTCATCGCGCCCTCCCGCGCCACCCGCGACGAGCTGGTCCGCGTGCTGGACGCCGACCCCGACCACATCGACGTCGCCTGCCACGGCGTCGACCACCAGGTGTTCCACCGCCCCGACGAGGACGAGGTCAAGCGCGTCTCCGACCGGCTCGGCCTGCACGGGCGGCCCTACCTCGCCTACCTGGGCGCACTGGAGCCGCGCAAGAACGTGCCCAACCTCATCCGCGGCTGGGCGCAAGCCTGCGCGGGCCTGCCCGATCCGCCCGCGCTGGTCCTGGCGGGCAGCGGCGGCTGGGACGACGAGGTGGACGCCGCGCTGGCGACCGTCCCGCTCGACCTGCGCGTGGTGCGCCCCGGCTACCTACCGTGGTCCTCCCTGCCCGGCTTCTTCGGCGGCGCGCTCGTGGTGACGCTCCCGAGCCGCGGCGAAGGCTTCGGCCTGCCGGTGCTGGAGGCCATGGCCTGCGGAGCCCCGGTCCTGACGACCCGGCGCGGCCCGCTGCCCGAGGTCGGCGGTGACGCGGTCGCCTACACCGAGCCCGACGCCGACGGCATCGCCACCGCGCTAGCCGAGCTGATCGGCGACGCCAACAGGCGGCGCGAGCTGGCCGAAGCCGCCCACGCCCGTTCCCACCGCTTCAGCTGGCAGGCGTCGGCCGAGGCCCACCTCGCCTCCTACGAGCGCGCGGTCACCCAGTATGCGGCGTCCCGATAGGTTTGACCGGCTGGTTTTCGCGCGGCATCCGAGGAAGGGAACCGTTGGAAGCGATTTTGTTGGTCGGGGGCCAGGGGACCCGCCTCCGCCCGTTGACGATCTCCACCCCCAAGCCGTTGCTCCCCACCGCCGGTGTCGCCTTCCTCGCGCACCAGCTCGCCCGCGCCCGCAGCGTGGGGGTGACGCGGATCGTGTTCGCGACGTCCTACCGCGCGGAGATGTTCGAGGCGGCCTTCGGCACCCACGCGCACGGCGTCGACCTGGCTTACGTCACCGAGGACGAGCCGCTGGGCACCGGCGGCGCGATCCGCAACGCCGCCACCGCGCTGACCTGCGGCCCCGACGAGCCGGTGCTGATCCTCAACGGTGACATCCTGTCCGGCCACGACGTGCGCGCCCAGGTGGATCTGCACGAGAAGGCGGGCGCGGCGGTCACCCTCCACCTGACCGAGGTGGACGACCCGTCCCGGTTCGGCTGCGTGCCGACCGACGGCGAGGGCCGCGTCACCGCGTTCCTGGAGAAGACCCCGAACCCGGTCACCAACCAGATCAACGCCGGCTGCTACGTGTTCCGCCGCTCCGCGATCGACTCCATCGCGCCCGGCGAGGTCGTGTCGGTGGAGCGCGAGACCTTCCCCGGCCTGATCGCCTCGGGCGCGCCGGTGATGGGCTACGTCGAGTCGGCGTACTGGCTGGACGTCGGCACCCCGGAGGCGTTCGTGCAGGGCTCGCGTGACCTGGTGCTGGGCGCGATCGCCTCTCCGGCGATGCCCGGCGAGCCTGGCGAGCGGCTGTGTCTGGAGGGCGCGATCGTGTCGCCGGGCGCGGTGGTGCGCGGCGGCACGACGGTCGGCCGGGGCGCGGAGATCGAGGCGGGCGCGACGGTGCTGGGCAGCGTGCTCCAGGACGGCGCGTTCGTCGCCGAGGGAGCCACCGTGCGTGACTCGGTGCTCGGACGTGGCGCGCGCGTCGGCGCGGGCGCGGTGCTCGACGGCGTGGTGCTCGGCGACGGCGTCAGCGTCGGCCCCGGCAACGAGCTGAAGAACGGCCTGCGGTTGTGGCCGGGGATCACCCTGCCGCCCACCGCGGTGCGTTTCTCCGCCGATGCCTGAGCAAGTGGTTGCCGGGGAGCGCACCGCTGGAGCGCTCCCCGGCCACCGGACCGACGCCCCGCTCACCCGCGAGTGGCGGGCCCCCTGGCCGCTCGACCTGCGGCGCGTCCTGCGACCGCACAGCCGAGGCCACCGCGATCCGTCGTTCCGGACCGACCGCGACGGCACGATCTGGCGCGTCTCCCGCACCCCCGACGGCCCGGGGACGTTGCGCCTGCGCACCGCACGCGATCCCGCGCGCGTCGTGCCCGGCGACGTCGTCCACGCCACCGCCTGGGGTCCGGGCGCGGCGCTGATGCTGGCCGGGCTCCCCGATCTCCTGGGAGCGAACGACGTCCCCGAGAGGTTCCAGGCGCGGCACCCGATCCTGGAGCGGGCCCTGCGCGCGAGCGAGGGGTTGCGCATCGGCCGTACCGGGCTCGTCTTCGAGGCCCTGGTCCCGGCGGTGCTGGAGCAGAAGGTCCTGCTGGAGGAGGCGTGGCGGGCCTGGGGCTACCTGCTGCGCCGGTTCGGCGAGCCCGCGCCCGGCGCGCCTGAGCTGCGCGTCCCGCCCCCGGCGCAGGTCTGGGCCCGCATCCCGTCGTGGGAGTGGCACCGGTCGGGCGCCGAGCCGGTCCGCGCCCGGACGATCGTCAACGCGGCGCGGTACGCGTCCCGTCTGGAGGCCGATCCGTCCGTGCGGCGGCTGACCTCCCTGCCCGGGATCGGAGTCTGGACGGCCGCCGAGATCCGGCAGCGCGCCCTGGGCGATCCCGACGCCGTCTCGGTCGGCGACTACCACCTGCCCGGCATCGTGGGCCGGGCGCTGGCGGGCCGTCCGGTGGACGACGCCGGGATGCTGGAGCTGCTGGAGCCCTACGCCGGTCATCGGCACCGGGTCACCCGATTGCTTGAAGCGAGCGGCGCGCCCCGTCCGCCGCGCCGCGCTCCGCGGCTGCCGGTGCGGGACTACCGGTCCTTCTGACGGCTTCCTTGCGAGGGGCGGGACGGCGCGGCAGGCGGAAGTTGTCCGGGGCCCAGTCGAGGCCGTCGCGGGAGTCCGCGCCGAACAGGACGCCGAGGGCGCCGAAGGCGGCGAGGGTGAGGACGAGGGCGATGAGCGTGATCATGGGAGTGTCCTTAGGGTTTCTGGTGGGGGCCTGGCCGGGCCCCCGGGACGTTCCCGCGCGGTTCGGTGTTCGTATCTAGAGTTTGACTCAGTCCAACATTGAGGTCCAGCGACCTTTTCTGGACGGTTTGTGTAAGGATTCCTTCACGATGCTCGATCTGGGACGTCTCCGGGTGCTGCGCGAGCTTGAGCGGCGCGGCACCGTCGGCGCGGTCGCCGAGGCCCTGGGGTACAGCCCCTCGGCCGTCTCGCAGCAGCTCGCCCAGCTCCAGAAGGAGGTGGGCGTCACGCTGGTCGAGCGCGTCGGCCGCCGCCTGCGGCTGACCACGGCCGGGGAGGTGCTGGCCGGGCACGCCGACCGGCTGTTGTCGGACGTGCAGCGCGCCCAGGAGCAGGCGCTGGCCGCCGCCGGGCGCGTCGCGGGCACCGTCCGCGTGGTCGGCTTCCAGACGGCGCTGCTGCACGTGCTGGCCCCCACGCTGCCGCGCCTCACCGCCGCCTACCCCGACCTGGTGGTGGAGACGGTGGACGAGGAGTTCCACCGCGTGCTGGAGGCCCTGGCGCTCCAGGAGATCGACGTCGTCATGACCGACGAGTACTCCCGGCTGCCCCGCCCGCGCCGCCCCGAGCTGGCCGCCGAGACGCTGGTGGTGGAGCCGATGCGGATCGCGCTGCCCGCCGCCGACCCGCTGGCCGCCGACCCCGGCCCGGTGTCGATGGCCGCGCTCATCGACCGCCCGTGGGTGACCGGCCACCTCGGCACCAACCACTCCGACCTGCTGGAACGCACCTGCGTGGAGACCGGCGGCTTCCGCCCCCGCGTCCTGCACCGCACCAACGACCTGCTCATCATCTTCGCGATGGTCGCGCACGGCGGCGCGGCCTGCCTGGTCCCCGACCTCGCCCTGGCCGAGCGGCACCCCGGCATCGTGGTCCGCGACCTGGCCGAGGCGCGGGTGGACCGCCGGATGGTGTTGTGGCGGCGGGTCGGGGCGGACGTGCGGCCGTCGGTGCGCGCGGTGCTGGACGCGCTGCGCGAGTCGGCCGCCGAGCTGCGCGCGAGCCGTCCGGGCCTGCGCGCCGGGGGCCCGGACGACACGCCCGGCGCGCCGCCCGGCGACGCGGAGGCCGAGCGGGCCCGGAGCAGGGAATAGATCATCCGGCGGCGCGGCTGTCCCCGGGGAGGCCGTCCGGTGCGGGGCTCCCACCGCTTCCGGAATATGACGATTGGCATAGAGTGCCGGCATGGACGCTGGTGTGACCGACTCCGCACTGCGCCGGGCGCTCGCCCGAGCCCGTGACGGCAAGACACTCGACCCCTCCGAGGCCACCACCCTGCTGCACGCCCGGGGCGCGCGGCTCGACGACCTGCTCTCCTACGCCGCCCGGACCCGCGACGCGGGCCTGGAGGCCGCGGGCCGCCCCGGCATCATCACCTACAGCCGCAAGGTCTTCATCCCGCTGACCCGGCTGTGCCGCGACCGGTGCGGCTACTGCACGTTCGCGACCGTGCCGCACAAGCTGGAGTCGCCCTACCTCAGCCCCGACGAGGTCCTGGAGATCGCCCGCCAGGGCGCGGCGATGGGCTGCAAGGAGGCGCTGTTCACCCTCGGCGACCGCCCCGAGGACCGCTGGGGCGCGGCCCGCGAGTGGCTGGACGCGCACGGCTACGACGACACCCTGTCCTACGTGCGCGCGATGGCGATCCGGGTGCTGGAGGAGACCGGCCTGCTGCCGCACCTGAACCCCGGCGTCATGAGCTGGCGGGACTTCCAGCGGCTCAAGCCGGTCGCGCCGTCCATGGGCATGATGCTGGAGACGACCGCGACCCGGCTGTTCAGCGAGCGGGGCGGCCCGCACTTCGGCTCGCCCGACAAGGACCCGGCGGTGCGGCTGCGGGTGCTGGAGGACGCGGGCCGGGTCAACGTGCCGTTCACCACCGGCATCCTGATCGGCATCGGCGAGACGATCGCCGAGCGCGCGGACGCGATCTTCGCGATCCGCAAGACGATGCGCGAGTACGGCGCGATCCAGGAAGTGATCGTCCAGAACTTCCGCGCCAAGCCCGACACCAAGATGATGGCCACCCCCGACGCCGACCTTGAGGAGCTGGCCGCCACCATCGCGGTCGCCCGCATCGTCCTCGGCCCCAAGGCCCGCATCCAGGCCCCGCCGAACCTCGTCGGCGACGAGCACGCCCTCATGCTGCGCGCCGGGATCGACGACTGGGGCGGCGTCTCCCCGCTGACGCCCGACCACGTCAACCCCGAGCGCCCCTGGCCGCACATCGACGAGCTGGCCGCCACCACCGCCGCGTCCGGCTTCACGCTGCGCGAGCGCCTGACGATCTACCCCGAGTACGTCACGCGCGGCGAACCGTGGCTCGACCCGCGCCTCGCCGGGCACGTCGCCGCCCTCGCCGACCCCAAGACCGGCCTCGCGCGCGAGGACGCCGTGTTGGAGGGACGTCCCTGGCAGGAGCCGGACGGCGGGTTCGCCGCGTTCGGCCGCACCGACCTGCACGTCGAGATCGACACCACCGGCCGCACCAGCGACCGCCGCGACGACTTCGACGAGGTCTACGGCGACTGGGACGCGCTCAAGGACCGCATGAACGCGCCCCAGCGCTTCGACGCCGACATCAAGGCGGCCCTGGCCAGCGCCGAGAAGGACCCGGCCGGGCTGAGCGACGACGAGGCCCTCGCCCTGCTGCACGCCGACGGCCCCGAGCTGGACGCCCTCACCCGCCTCGCCGACGACCTGCGCCGCGAGGCCGTGGGCGACGAGGTCACCTACGTCGTCACCCGGAACATCAACTTCACCAACGTCTGCTACACCGGCTGCCGCTTCTGCGCGTTCGCCCAGCGCCGCACCGACGCCGACGCCTACACGCTCTCGCTGGAGCAGGTCGGCGACCGCGTGGACGAGGCGTGGGCGGCCGGGGCCACCGAGATCTGCATGCAGGGCGGCATCCACCCCGACCTGCCCGGCACCGCCTACTTCGACCTCGCGCGCGAGGTGAAGAAGCGCGCCCCCGGCATCCACCTGCACTCCTACAGCCCGATGGAGGTCGTCAACGGCGTCGCCCGCACCGACCTGTCGGTCCGCGAGTGGCTGATCGCGGCGAAGGAGGCCGGGGTGGACTCGCTGCCCGGCACCGCCGCCGAGATCCTCGACGACGAGGTCCGCTGGGTGCTGACCAAGGGCAAGCTGCCCACCGACCAGTGGGTGGAGGTCGTCACCACCGCGCACGAGATCGGTCTCCCGACCACCTCCACGATGATGTACGGGCACGTGGACACCCCGGCGCACTGGGTGGGCCACCTCAAGCTGCTGCGCTCGATCCAGGAGCGGACCGGCGGGTTCAGCGAGTTCGTGCTGCTGCCGTTCGTGCACCACAACTCGCCGATCTACCTGGCCGGACTCGCCCGCCCGGGGCCGACCGTGCGGGAGAACCTGGCCGTGCACGCGCTGGCGCGCATCCTGCTGCACGGCGCGATCCACAACATCCAGACGTCGTGGGTCAAGCTCGGCGAGGACCTGTGCTCCCGCGTCCTGCAGGGCGGGGTGAACGACCTCGGCGGCACGCTGATGGAGGAGACCATCAGCCGCATGGCCGGCTCGGAGAACGGGTCGTTCAAGGCGATCAGCGAGCTGGAGGAGATCGCGGCCCGCGCCGGCCGCCCCGCCCGCCAGCGCGACACCCTGTACGGGCCGGTCCCCGCCGAGCGCATCGAGGCGGCCCGCCGCACCGACGGCATCGGCCACTTCGGCGCGAAGCGGAAACTGCCACTCGTCGGGATCTGAGTTCCATCAAGGACCGGGCGGCGCGCCATCGCGCCGCCCGGTCCGGTATTACTGACGCGTGGACGAACAGCCGACCCCCGGCGCGGCACCGCCTCCCCGGCCGTGGTGGCGCAGGCCCGTCGCGTGGGGCGCTGCCGCCACGTTGACGGTCACGGCGGCGGGCGGCGCGGTGTGGGCGTCCGGCGTGTTCGAGGGGGCCTGCGGCTCCGAGCTGGACATCACGGTCGCCGCGCAGCCGGAGGCGACGCAGGCGCTGCGCGAGATCGCCGACCGCTTCTCGGTGGAGAACCACCGGGTCGCGGGCCGCTGCGTGCGCGTGCAGGTGATGCCCACCGAACCCGCCTACTACCTGCGCGACGAGACCGTGCGGCAGGTGTCCGACGCGTGGGTGCCCGAGTCGTCGTTGTGGTTCAAGGTGGCCGGGGACGCGGGCCTGAAGGGCGTCCCCAAGGGCGGGCCGTCGATCGCGACGTCCCCGGTGGTGCTGGCGACGCCCCGCGCGGTCGGCGAGGAGTTCGCGGACGCGGAGATCAAGCCGTCCTGGAAGCTGCTGCTGGACGACGAGGCCGAGGACCTGCCGCTGGAGCGCCGCGCCGCCGACCCCGCCGCGAGCATGTCGGGCGCTGTGACGATGCTCGCCATCTCCCAGGTCACCAAGGAGGACGACCCGCCGTCAGGGTTGGTGAAGGACCTGCGGAAGGCGACCCCGAAGGCGGGCCCGCTCGACGCCCTGACCAGCGCGGAACGTTTCGACCGTCCGCTTGCCGCCACCACCGAACAGGCCGTCGCCGCCTACAACAAGACGCATCGTCCTAATCCGCTGGCAGTGCTGACGCCGCGCGAAGGCACGCTGCTCCTTGATCACCCTTATGCCGTCACGACCACCAACGCTGATAGGCGCGCGGCTGCCGAAGCGTTCCAGGACGCCTTGGGAGCACGCTCCTCCCGCGACATCCTGCAACGCTTCGGCTTCCGCACACCCGAAGGCGAGATGGCCCCCGACCAGGCCGAACGCCTCGACGTTGGAGAGAAGCCCCCGGAGGCTTTGCGGCTGCCCAGCCAGAAGGAGATCGACCGCGCGGTCAAATCCTGGCGCTAGGACTGAGGGAGGGGGCGTTGCCCACTGCAACCCCGTCTGTAGTGGCTGAGGTGGGCGTGATGGTGCGGGGCGCGGGGCTGGGGTTGATGGTCGGGGGCGGGGCGCGGGGTTGGGGTTAGCGGTCGAGTGTGGGAAACCCGTGCGGGCTGGGGTTGGTGGGCACCTGGATCAACCCCGCGCGGGGCTGGGGTTGGTGGTCGGGCGCGGGGCGCGGGGTTGGGGTTGTTGGTCGGGTGCGGGAAACCCGCACGGGGTGGGGTTGTTGGGCTCCTGGATGAACCCCGCGCGGGGTAGAGGTTGTTGGTCGGGCGCGGAAAACCCGCGCGGGATTGGGATTGTTGGTCTGGTGTAGA
>NZ_BCRO01000131.1 GCF_001552635.1 Actinomadura hibisca NBRC 15177
GAGGCACCGACTCAATCAGTGGGGGTCTACACAGGTCCACCCAACCCCAACCCCGCGCGGGTTTCCCGCACCCGACCAACAACCTCCACCACGCGCGGGGTTGGTCCAGAAGCCCACCAACCCCAGCTCGTGCGGGTTTTCCGCACAGGCCCATCAACCCCAACCCCGCGCCCCGCACCCAACCACCAACCCCAGCCCGCACGGGGTTGCTGCAGATACCCAGCGACCCCAGCCCGTGCGGGTTTTCCGTACCAGACCACCAACCCCAGTCCGCACCCCGCGCGGAGTCAGAAACACATGCCCACCAGCCCCAACCCCCCACACAACCCCTAACGAATCAGCGAATCGGAGCCAGAACCTGAGTGTGCAGAGACTTACCTTCAATATCCCGCAGATTAACCGTCAGCCTCTCCGAGCGACCATCAATAGCCACCTGGCCGAAGAACTGGAAACCTTCGGCCGGGGACGTGTTCGCCCGCGGCGGCGTCTGCCGGAATTTCAACTCCGGCCCAAAAGTCGACTCCAACTCATTAGGACCGAACGCACCCGCATTCAACGGCCCCGTCACAAACTCCCAGAACGGATCGAAGTCCTTAAAGGCCGCCTTCTCTGGGTTGTAATAGTGAGCCGCCGTGTAGTGCACATCCGCCGTCAGCCACACCATGTTCCGCACGCGATTCTTTTTCGCATAGGACAGCAGGTCCGCGATTTCCCTTTCGCGGCCCAGCGGCTTCCCGTTGTCCCCCTGCGCCACGCCCTCGAACGCCGTCCCGTCCGGCACGATCAGGCCCAGCGGCAGGTCGGCCGCTATCACCTTCCAGGTCGCGCGCGAGTGGCGCAGTTCGCGCTTCAGCCACGCCAGTTGCTCCGCACCCAGGACGCCCGACTTCTGGCTGGTGGAATTGTTCGCGCTATTGGGGTCCTTGTGCGTCCGCATGTCCAACACGAAGACGTCCAGCGACGGGCCATACGAGAGTTTGCGGTAAACGCGGCCGTTGCGCGCGTCGCGCACAGCCGTCGGCGTGTACTCGAACATCGCCCGACGCGCCCTCGCCGCGAGCACGTCGACGTTCTTCTCCGTATATTGCGGCAAGTCCAGGATCTCCCCTGGATACCAGTTGTTCGTCACCTCGTGGTCGTCCCACTGGTAGATCATCGGTGTCCGCGCGTTGAACGCCCGCAGGTTCTCGTCCAGCAGGTTGTAGCGGAACTGGCCCCGGTATTCCGCCAGCGTCTCGGCCACCTTCGCCTTTTCCGGCGTCACGATGTTGCGCCACGTCCGGCCGTCCGGCAGCTTCACGCTCTCCGTCAGCGGGCCGTCCGCGTACACCAGGTCGCCGCTGCACAGGAAGAAGTCCGGGTCCAGTGCCCCCATCGCCTTGAAGATCCGGTAGCCGCCCAGGTCCGGGTTGATGCCCCAGCCCTGGCCCGCCAGGTCGCCCGACCACACGAACGACAGGTCGCGCCGCCCGGCGAGCGGGGGCGTCCGCAGCCGTCCCGCCACCGGGGCCGACTCCGCGCCGTGCCGGTCCAGGTCCGCCAGCCGCACCCGGTAGTGCAGTTCCTCCCCGGACGGGAGGCCGCGCAGGAACGTCTTGCCCGTCAGGTCGCTGTTCGGTGTCAGCACCGGGCCCCGCACCGTCCACGCGCGCCGGAAGTCCGGGCGGCGGCTCAGCTCCACCAGCATCCGCGCCGGACGGTCCGAGCGCGCCCACACCACGGCCCCGTGCGCCGTCACGTCGCCGCTCTGCACTCCGTGCGTGAGCGCGGGGCGCGAGCGCAGCAGCGCCGCCGCCGGGCCCGCGTTCAGCAGGCCCAACGCCGCGCCCCCGCCCGCCGCCAGCCCGCCGCGCAGGATCGTCCGTCTGTCGAGTGTCATGGTGCCGCTCCGTTCCTGGTGATCCGCGCGCATGGTCTCCCGGCGCGGCGGCCCCCACCAGAGCGCGGGGTGGCCGGATCGTGAACGGCGATGATCCTTCTGTGTCCGACTTGACAACGCTGGGTGACCGCGTGTCTCCTAGGGAACATGCCAGCGCGCGTTCTCGCCTGTAGCCCCGCGGCCTTCCGCCGCGTGGCCGCCGCGCTGTGTTCTTCGTGTTGTTGTCGCTGACCTCGGGTTCGTTCAGCGCAGCACCCCGGGTGACCGTTCCCCGGCCTTGATCTCTTTCTCCGTCTGGCCGCCCGCCGGCCGTACACGAAGGACCTTTCCTGTGGTTCCCGACATCACCATGCGTGGTCAGGACGACCCGCACGGCCGCGCCCTCGCCCTGCGCCCGCCGACGGTCGGCCAGCTCGCCGCCCGCGTCCGCGACCTGGCCGCCCGCCCCGCCGACTGGTGGCCGCTGGTCCGCTTCGACCCCGCCGCGCCCGCCCGCGTCGGCCTCGACGAGGTGGACGGCGTGCGGCTGTGGCTGACGGTCTGGCCGCCCGGCCACCGCACCGGCGTGCACGACCACGCCGGCACCGAGGTCAGCGCCGTGCTGGCGGGCGAGCTGGTCGAGATCAAGATCGACGGCGACGGCGTCACCGGCCGCCCGCTGCGCGCCAACCGGATCCGCGTGCACGGCGGCGGCCACACCCACGAGCTGACCAACCCCGGCCCCGCCTACGCGGTCACCCTGCACGCCCAACTCGCCTGACCGCCGGTTTCCGGGCCCCCGCATGGGAGATCATTGCCTGGTGAGCCGCATCCGGACCTTCCTCCAGTCGCACGACGACCCGGCCGACGCCCTCGACATGATCGCCCTGGACGCGTTCGTGTCGGGCGAGTACCCGCACGCCCGCCGCGCCGAGATCGAGCAGCTCAAGAGCGGCGTCGAGCTGCTGCCGTCGGCGCCGCACGAGTTGTGGACCGCCGAGGCGATCATCGGCCGCTCCCACATGGCCCGCGGCGACGGCTGGATCCTGACCGCCGTCCGCCGCCGCGACCGCAGCGCCGCCGTCCGCGTCATCGCCACCAGCGGCGAGCTGGCCGAGGCGATCGTCGCCGAGGTGGTCAAGGACGCCGAGGAGCCGCCGGTCGAGGGCACCGTCCCCATCGGCTTCTGGCACTTCTCCGCCACCGGCGCGACCCGGCACCTGCGGCCGATCAACGCGCCGAGCTGGCAGAGCATCCGGCACAACTACGCGCCGGGCGTCGGCGCGGCCGTGGACCGGCTGGCGGCGACCCGGCCCGCCGACGTCTACGGGCGGCTCGTCCTGCTGCACGGCCCGCCCGGCACCGGCAAGACCACCGCCCTGCGCGCGCTCGCGCACGAGTGGCGCGACTGGTGCCAGGTCGACTGCGTCCTGGACCCCGACCAGCTGTTCGAGCGCACCGACTACCTCATGGAGGTCGTCGCCGGGGACGAGGCCGACGACGACGTCGTGGACGGCAAGTGGCGGCTCATCCTGCTGGAGGACTGCGACGAGCTGATCCGCGCCGAGGCCAAGTCGTCCACCGGCCAGGCCCTGTCGCGGCTGCTCAACCTGACCGACGGGCTGCTCGGCCAGGGCCGGGACGTGCTGGTCGCGATCACCACCAACGAGGACCTCGGCCGCCTGCACCCCGCCGTCATCCGCCCCGGCCGCGCCATGGCCCGCATCGAGGTGGGCCCGCTGCCGCACGACCAGGCCGTCGCCTGGCTCGGCGGCGCGGACGGCGTCGGCCACGAGGGCGCGACGCTGGCCGAGCTGTACGCGCTGCGCGGCGGGCACATGCCGACCGGGCAGATCGAGTTCGACACCTCGGGCACCGGCCAGTACATCTGACGGCCGGAAAACGCCTTGCCCGGCGTCCCCGCGCGTTGCGACCCTGAACGCGCGATCATGAGAGGGGACGCCATGTCCACGCTGCGCGTCACGGCCGAGCGCCTGACCGTCCATCCGCACGGGAACGCCGACGCGCTGGAGCTGGCCCAGGTCGGCCTCTACCGCGCGGTGGTCGCCAAGGGCCTGCACCGCACCGGCGACTGGGCGCTCTACATCCCCGAGGGCGCGCTGCTGCCGGACGGGCTGATCGCCGAGCTGGGGCTGACCGGCCGCCTCGCCGGGTCGGCCGCCAACCGCGTCAAGGCCGTGCGGCTGCGCGGCGAGCTGTCGCAGGGCCTGGTCTGCGTGCCCGAGGCCGTGCGCGGCGCCGACCTGGCCGCCGCGCACGCCGCCGGGCACGACTTCGCGCCCGAGCTGGGCGTCACCAAGTGGGTGCCGCCGATCCCGGTGCACATGGCGGGCGAGATCGAGGCCGCGCCGGACCTGGTGCCGTGGATCGAGATCGAGGACGTCAAGCGGTACCCGGGGATCTTCGAGCCGGGCGAGCCGGTGGTGGCCACCGAAAAGATCCACGGCACGGCCTGCGCGTTCACGCTGGTCAACGGGGTGCCGCAGGTGTCGTCCAAGGGGTTCAGCGCCAAGCGCATGGCGCTCAGGCACGACCCGGCGAACCTCTACTGGCGCGCGGTGGAGACGTACGGCGTGCCCGAGGCCGCCGCCCGCGTCGCCGCCCGGTTCGGGATGTCGCGCGTGGCGGTCTTCGGCGAGGTGTTCGGCGCGGGCGTGCAGGACCTGGCGTACGGCGCGAGCGGCAGGGGCGAGCGCCCCGGCTACGCCGTCTTCGACGTCCGCGTGGCCGAGGACGGCGGCGCGCTGCGCTGGCTGACGCCCGCCGAGCTGGCCGAGGTGCTGGCCGAGACGGGCCTGCCCGCCGTGCCGGAGCTGTACGCCGGGCCGTACGACGCCGACCTGCTCATGGAGCTGGCGACCGGCCGCGAGACGGTGTCCGGCGCGGGCGCGCACCTGCGCGAGGGCCTGGTGGTCCGGACGGCGACGGGCCGCCGCAGCGACGTGATCGGCGGCCGTGCCATCGCGAAGTTCGTCTCGCCCGCCTACCTGACGCGCAAGGGCGGCACCGAGTACGAGTGAGCGGCCGGACGCGACGAAGGGCCGCCCCTCCGGAGAGGGACGGCCCTTCGTCACGTGCGGATCAGGCGGACGCGCCGGCGAGCTCGCGCTCCCCGGACTCCTCCTCCTGGTGGGTCCGGTCGGCCTCGGGCTTGGTGAGGTCGACCGGCGTGGCCTTGAAGACCTCGTCGTCCAGCAGCCCCTCCGAGCGGGCCACCAGCACCGGGACGGTGAGCTGGCCGGCCACGTTCAGCGCGGTGCGGGCCATGTCGATCACCTTGTCGATGGCGATCAGGTAGCCGACCGCCGACAGCGGCAGGCCGACCGTGGTGAGGGTCAGCGTCAGCGCCACCAGCGCCGGGCCGGGGGTGCCGCCGGTGCCGAGCTGGCCGATGATCGCGGCCAGCGCGATCAGCGCGTACTGGCCGAGGCCGAGCTCGGTGCCGGTGTACTGGGCGACGAACACCGCGGCGACCGCCGGGTAGATCGCGCCGCAACCGTCGAACTTGATGGTGGCGCCCAGCGGCTGCGCGAACGAGGCGTACTCGCTGTGCACGCCGTTGCGCTCGATCTGCACCTTCTGCGCGATCGGCAGCGTCGCCAGCGACGAGGAGGACACGAACGCGAACTGCAGCGCCGGCCAGGTGTTGCGGTAGAACTTCAGCGGCGAAACGCGGCCGAACGCCGCCAGCAGCGCCGGGTAGCCGACCACCAGCATGATCGCGACGGCCAGGTAGATCGCGCCGGTGAACTTGGCGAGCGGCGCCAGCGTGGACGGCCCGTAGGTGGCCACGACCGAGGCGATGAGGAAGAACGAGCCGATCGGGGTGAGCCGCACGACCCACCACACGACCTTCTGCATCACGACGTAGACGTCGTCGATGATGTTGGTGAGCCGCCGCCCGCGCTCGCCGATGGCGACCAGCGCCGCGCCGAACAGCACCGCGAAGGTGACCACGCCGAGGACGTTGCCCTCCGCCATCGCGTTCACGATGTTGGACGGGAACAGGTTCTTCAGGATCTGGGTCCAGGTGACCGGGTCGGTCTCGGTCTGCTCGCTGGCGAGCTTGCCGAGGCCCTGGCCCGGGTTGAGGACCAGCGCGACGGCCAGGCCGACGGCGGTGGCGATCGCCGAGGTGATCACGAACCAGCCGAGCGTCTTGCCGGTCAGCCGGGCGACCGAGCCGACGCCGCGCAGCCGGCCGATGCTCACCACGATCGCGGTGAACACCAGCGGCACCACCACGACCTTCAGCAGGCTGGTGTAGACGCCGCCGAACGGGTCCAGCCAGTCCTCGGCGACCTTGGAGCCGTCACCGGCCAGGTTGTTGATCAGGGCGCCGACGACGACGCCGAGCACCAGGGACAGCACGATCTGCTGCCAGAACTGCCACTTCCAGACGCGCAAGGGTTCTCCAGGGAGTTCATGACTCACGGCCCGGACGCGGACATCACGGCGTACGGGCGTGCGAAAGAGAGAAAAAGGGGGAGGGTGGGGAAGAAGCGGGGGCTTAGGTCAGCCGCGACACAGCACGCTGGCGAGGCGGCACAGGTCCACGTGCAGCCGGGCCACGAGCAGAACGCTCTTCTTGGAGAACCTCACGGGGTAAGTTAACCCTAATGTCCGGTTTTCTTGTTCCCGGTGAACAGGGTGATCCCGGTCACATCACCGTCGGCGAGCACGCGTGAGCACCCGCACCACGCCCACCAGGCCGAGCCCGACCAGCAACACCGGCGCGATGACGCGGGTGCCCGCGACGACCTCGCCCGACAGGCCGCTCGCGAGGAAGAGCCCCGCCACGGCCAGGAAGAACAGCCCGGTGACCAGCGCCCCGGGGTCGAACCGCCCGCGTGGTTCACGCACGCCGCACCTCCACGTCTCCGAGCTTGCTCCGCACCCGCAGGACGATCACCGGCGGGGTTCCCTTGGCGTCCTCGGCCTCCATGACCTGCTGGACCTTGGCGTTCGGCCCGGAGATCGTACGGCCGTCCACCGAGAGGTCGCCGAGGCCGACACGCGCGTCCAGCTCGACGCGCGCGCCGCCGGGCACGGTGACGACCATCTCGCCGAGCACGAGCTCGGCGTTCACGATGAGGCGCTGTCCGGCCGCGAGGGGGACCTCCGTCAGGTCCAGCTCCCCGGACCCGACCGCCACCCGGTAGTCCTGCTGCGCGGGAGTGACCTGCACGGGTTGCCACCGGACCTCTCCGTACCGGGCCCCCTGCGGCGCCTCGGTGGCGACCGCGGTGGTGAGCAGGCCCAACGTCAACATGGTCCCCACGGCGGCCAGTCCGTGCACGCGGAACCGGCCGCCGAGCACCATCCCGGCGCCGACGACGGCCAGCGCCGCCGCGAGCACGATCATCGTGGACCGCGGCACCGGGTACGCCCCGGCCATCGGCATGACGGCGGCCCCGGCCCCGAGGGCGAACAGGACGATGACGGGCGTGAGGGGGGACTTCTTCTTCTCGGGCTTCTGCCGGGGAACGCGGGTGACGCCTCCCACGGGAGCGGGCTCGTCCCTGCTCCCGGCGCTGTAGGCGGCGAGGTCGATCATCCCGGGCGGAAGCGCGTCGGCGCCCTTGTCGAGCGAGACGGGCCCGACCGGCCCCCTGGGCTGCTCGACGGGCTCGCCGAACGAGCCGGGCGGGTGCCCCTGGAGGCGTTCGGGCAGGGTCCGAGCGACCCCGACGAGGTTGACGCCGCGCGCGTGGGCGACGACGAGCACGAGCCCGAAGACGGTGACGACCGCGATGGCGTCGGTGGAGACCCCGCCCCCGAGCAGGCTGGCCGCGACGCCGACGCACAGCAGCAGGCCGAGGACGGTGAGCACGGCGTTGCCGTCGAACCACCGCTTGAAGGTCGACTCGGCGAACGAGGGGACGTCCGGCGCGGCGGGCATGAAAGCCAGGGCCGCCAGGTAGAGCAGGACGCCCTGCCCGTGGGACAACACGAGGATGGCGAACCCGACGCGGTAGACGACGGGGTCGATGCCGGTCAGCCGCCCGAGCCCGGTGCAGACGCCGCCGAGGACGCGCCCCTCGCGCACCCGCGCCATGCGCCGGTACTCGATCTTGTCCGGAGTGTCGTCCCGCTGGAGGGTGTCCTGTCGCTCGCCCATGCCCTCCATCCTGACGACCGGCGCCCGCCACCGGTATCAGGGACGTCCCTGACACACCCCTGAGATCCCGGCTCAGAACTCCCAGACGACGACCCCGCCGCCCGCGCCCCGCCGAGCCGTGCCGACGTTGGCGACGAGGCGGTAGGCCCCACTGAACGCGCACCCGAGCGCGACCTCCCTGACGACCGCGCGGGTCCCGGGCGGCGCGTCGGCGAGCGCCCGGTTCACATGGTCGATGGCCCGCTCCGGATCGTCGGTGACTCCACCGGGCCCGCCCTGCTCGACGTCCCACGAGTAAAGGCGCGGCGGCTCCCAAAGCCGACGTTCTATCATTCTTGTGACCTACCTCTCACGCTGCGTGTACGAGCCCTCAGAGGACCAGCGCGCCACCGGCCGTCGAAAGCCCCGCGAGCAGGTGAGAGACCCGGAGAGATGCGTGTCGGGGAGTCTCTTGGTGTGAGGTGGAGGCATGAGCGAAGTCGGTGCCCGGCTGCGGAGCGAACGTGAGGCGCGCGGCTGGAGCAAGCCGCAGATGGCGCGCGAGTTGTTGCGGGCGATCGGCGCGCAGCCCGAACGCAGGCGGGTCGCGTCGCTGGTGCGGCAGATCCTGGACTGGGAACGCGGGCAGCACTTCCCGCGCGACTGGGCGGCCGCGTACGCCACCGCGTTCGGAGCGACGGAGAAGGACTTGTTCGGCCACCTCCAGATCCCGGGAGGTAGCGTGGACGAGGTGAAGCGCCGAGAGCTGCTCCAGACGCTCGCTCTGGGAGCCGCGGTCGGGCCGCTGGCCTCGCTGGAAGAGCTGCGCCTCGGGCTGGGCCGCGCCCTCGGCCCGCCTGATCTGGCGGATTGGGAACGCACGGCGTGGGAGTACGGCCACCGGTACTGGACCGGTGTGACCGGACAGCTCGCGCCGGAGCTGGCCGTGGAGCTGGCCGAGCTGCGGGGGCTGCTGGAGGGCGATCTTCCTGAGCCACTGCGCCGTGGCCTGCACCGGGTGGCCGCCCAGCTCTCGGCGCTCCTGGCCGAAGACCTTTGTGACCTCGGCGAATACGGCGTGGCGTGGCGCTGGTGGCGTACCGGCAGGCAAGCGGCGGACGCGTCCGGGGACCGTGATCTGGCCGTCTGGATGCGCGCCCGCGAGGGTATGCGGTCGCTGCTCGGCGGACGGGCCGAGCATGTCACCGCCGACCTGACGCAGGAGGCGCTGGCCCTGGCCGGCGGACGACCCAGCATCGGGCTCGCGCGGGCACTGACCAACCGCGCCCACATGGCCGCCGGACATGAGGACGGCCCGGGCGTACTGGTAGCCCTGCACGCTGTCGAGAAAGTGGCGGAGTCCCTCCCGGACGCCGCCACCCGCGACCAGGTCCCGGCATGGTCGTGGCCGGAGTCCACGTTGTGGGCCATCCAGGCGTCGACGCTGGCCAGGGTCGGCGACACCGCGCGGGCCGACGCGGCGATCGACCGGGCGCTCGCCCTCTATCCGGCCGAGCTGGTCCACGCACGCGCGCAGACGTCGCTCTACCGATCCATGTCGTTGATCCAGGCCAGAGAGGTCGGGGAGGGCTTGAATCATGCCTTGGACACCCTCGCCCCGGCCCTGGAATCCGGCCAGCGCACCACGTTGATCGAGCACCAGGTCCAGCGGATCGTGCAGGTACTGCCCGCGCAGGCCCGCGCTCTGCCTGCGGCGCGGGAGCTGCGCGCTCTGGTCGGGTAGGGGGCGGCGCCAAAGTCCGCCCCGCGTCAGGGCGGGCGTGCCATGATCTCTGCTGCCCTCCGCCTCCCGTCCATGAGCGAAACGAGTCGATCATGAAGATGCTGGCCCGGTACGGCACCGTGGCGCTGCTGGCGGCGTCCCTGAGCACCTGCGTGGCCGCCTGCGGAGATTCCGGCGACGCCGTCACCAACGGTCCGGCCAAGGGCGGCGGGGCCGCGCCCGCCGCCAAGCCCGGCAAGGGCGGTTGCCCGGACGCGAGCCTGCTGGAGCCGGTGCTCGGCAAGCCGCCGTTCCACCTGCTGCGCTACAACCCCCACCGGGACAACGGATGGCACTGCCGGTACGAGCCAGCCGGGCGCAACCCCAACGGGGTGCGGCTGGACGTCTACTACGACCCGCCGTCCTCGCCCGGAGGGCTCACGAAGGCCAGCGGGTACGGGGCGCTGCCCGAGTTCGGGCCCGAAGCCCGCTGGGCGACGAGCTGCCCGTCCAGCCCGGGGACCGGTCGGCTGAGCGCGGACTTCGCCCGTCCCGGCGAGCAGCACAACTCGCAGGAGCTGGTGTTCGAGGCGTTCGGCGCGGTCGTCGGCGACTGCGGCAAGCAGCGCGACATCGTCCGCGGCCTGGTCAAGGTGTTCTACGACAACCGCATCGTGCCCGGCGCCGCCGGTTAGAGGAGACGTGCGGTCTCGCCGCTGACGGGACGCGGGGACGGGGCGGCGGCCGCGCCTCTCAACCCGCGCCCGTAGCGCCCCGCTCCGCCAGCAGGGCCTGGATCCGGCGGGCCGCCTCCTCCGGTTCGGCGACGGTGAGCGTCAGGCCTGGGTGGCGCAGCAGGCCCAGCGGGTCCAGGCCCTTGACCGGGTGGTGGAAACGGATGCACACGCCCTTCTTGGTGTTGGTGCCGAAGCTGACGCCCCGGTCGGCCAGCGACAGGTGCGGACCGGCCACCTTGAGGACGTTGTAGGGCCCGGTGACCTCCGCGCCCGCCACGTTCTCCAGGGGCGTCCGCACTAGCCAGGGGCCGAAGCGGGCCTTCAGCCTCTCGGCGGTGATCAGGAGATGGGCCGTGTCCGGCCGGATGCCCAGCAGGGCCAGCGGGCGGGTCAAACGGTCCTCGAAGGCGAAGCCGTAACGCCACACCTCAGATTCGGAAGCCATCACATCTCCTCGCTGACCAGGTGTTCTGTGCTGGCTCCTACCCGCCGGGCGGGAAAAGACGCCGCGCGGCGCGAGACCGGCTGCGATCATCGAGGGCGTGGACGTCGCCGTGCAGTGGATCAGCCTCTCCTGGGGCAAGGCGGCCCGGGGCGGCCCGCTCGCGACGCGGCGCAACGCCTGCCCGGTCGGTCTCCCGCTGCCCGACCATCCGCAGCCCTTCACCCACCGCGTCGTGATGAGCCAGTGGGGGGATTTCGAGCCGCGCTCCCGGATCGAGACGGCCCTGCCGCCCGAGGACGTCGTCGCGCTGGTCGATCTCGGGGACCGGCTGGCCGTCTGGTTCACCCTCCTGCGGAAGGAGCGGATGCGGCCCCGCTACGTGCTCCGCAACCAGTACATCCGCCTCACCGTGCACAGCCGCGAGACCACCGAGTCGCAGTGGATCTGGAAGCGCGACACCTTCAACATCGCCTACGGGCCCGTCTCCGGTGAGACCTTCCTGCTGCCGCCCAACCACGTCGTCTAGGTCCGGATCCGGAATCAGGGTCGGCCCCTGATGCCATCTCCGGGTCCGGCATGTGACGATCGTCGTGTGGGGGTGCAACGACGATGACCAGCGACAGCGTCGCGCCGGTGGACCGGCTTGAGCGGCGGCCCGACGGGCGGCTCGTCGCCGGGGTCGGGCGCGGGCTCGCCGTGCACCTCGGCATCGACGTCCTCATCGTGCGGGCCGCGTTCGTCCTGCTCAGCGTGGCCGGGGGCATCGGCTTCGCCGCCTACGGGGCCTTCTGGGTGCTGGTGCCCCGGCAGCAGGTCCCCGGGCGCGGGATGTTGCGCGGGCGGGACTGGGGGCAGCTGTTCGCCTACTCGGCCGTCGCCCTCGGGCTGTCGGTGCTGACGTGGGGGGCCGGGGTCGCGCAGGCCGCGTTGTGGCCGTTCGTCGTCGGCGGCGTCGGGGCCGCCATCCTGTGGCAGCAGGCCGACCGCGACCAGCGGCAGCGCTGGGTCCTGCCGCTGCGGCACATGTGGCTGCGCAGCGTCTTCGGGCTCATCCTGGTGATCGGCGGCATCGGCGGCTTCATGGTCCGCAACGTCGACGCCGGGCAGGCCCGCGAGGTCGTCATCGCCATGATGATCATCCTGTCCGGGGTCGCGGTGATCGCGACGCCCTGGGTGGTGCGGCTCTGGCAGGACCTGGACGCCGAGCGCGGCGAGCGCATCCGCTCCCAGGAGCGCGCCGAGCTGGCCGCCCACATCCACGACTCGGTGCTCCACACGTTGACGCTGATCCAGCGCAACGCCCACGACCCGCGCGAGGTCCAGCGGCTCGCCCGGTCCCAGGAGCGCACGCTGCGCACCTGGCTCTACGAGCCCAAGGCCGACCCCGACCAGACCTTCGCCGCCGCCATGCGCGAGATCGCCGGGGAGGTCGAGGACGACCACGGCGTGCCGATGGAGGTCGTGGTGGTCGGCGACACCGCCCTGGACGACCGGCTCGGCTCCGCCCTCCAGGCCGCGCGGGAGGCCATGGTCAACGCCGCCAAGTACTCCGGCGCGCCCTCGGTGTCGGTCTACGCCGAGGTCGAGGGCGACGCGGTCGCCGTCTTCGTCCGCGACCGGGGCAAGGGCTTCGACCTGGAGCAGATCCCCGAGCACCGGATGGGCGTGCGAGGGTCCATCATCGGACGTATGGAGCGCCACGGCGGCAAGGCCACGGTCCGCACCGCCCCCGGCGAGGGCACCGAAGTCCGTTTGGAGATCAAAAAGTGAGTCGCGTCGTCCTGGTCGATGACCACCAGATGTTCCGCACCGGCGTGAAGGCCGAGCTGGGCGACGGCATCGAGATCGTCGGGGAGGCGGGCGACGTGGACGAGGCCGTCGCCGTCATCAAGGCCGTGCAGCCCGACGTGGTGCTGCTGGACGTCCACCTGCCCGGCGGCGGGGGCATCGAGGTGCTGCGGCGGCTGCACGGCACGGTGCCGTCGCGGTTCCTGGCGCTGTCGGTGTCGGACGCCGCCGAGGACGTGATCGGGGTCGTGCGCGGCGGCGCGCGCGGCTACGTCACCAAGACCATCTCCGGGCCCGAGCTGACCGACGCCATCGGCCGCGTCGCCGAGGGGGACGCGGTCTTCTCGCCCCGGCTGGCCGGGTTCGTGCTGGACGCGTTCGCCGCCTCCGACGCGCCCGCCGTCGATCCCGAGCTGGACCAGATCACCCAGCGCGAGCGCGACGTGTTGCGCCTCATCGCGCGCGGCTACGCCTACAAGGAGATCGCCAAGGAGCTGTTCATCTCGGTCAAGACGGTCGAGACCCACGTGAGCAGCGTCCTGCGCAAGCTCCAGCTGTCCAACCGGCACGAGCTGTCGCGCTGGGCCGCCGCCCGCCGCCTGGTCTAGGACGCTGCCCAGCGGGCTGCGATCTCGCGGGCGCGGGCGAAGTGCGCCTCGGGGTCGCGGCCCAGGAAGCGGGCCAGCTCGCCCAGCGTCGCATCGACCGGCGGCATCGCGGCCGACAGGCTCTCCAGCCCCGCGGGCGGGCCGCCGCTGAACGGGAGCAGCACCTCGTACAGTTCCTCGGCGGCGGCGCGGTCGTCCAGCGCGATGACGGCCATCGCCCGGAACGTGGCGAAGAGCGTGAAGAAGTAGTTGGGGCGGATCGGCCCGGCGAGGGCGCGCGCCTCCCGGGCCTCGTCCAGGCGTCCGGCCGCCGCCAGCGCCGCCGCCATCACGTCCGCGCCCATGGGGCCGAGGCCGACGTAGCCGGGGTCGTCGGCCAGGGCGGCGAGGCGGCCGGACGTGGCCGCCAGGATCGCGCGGGCCAGCAGCAGGAAGCCATGGCCGTGCAGCGAACCCTGCCGGGTCATCGCGTCGGCGGCCTCGGCGTAGCGGCGTTCGGCGTCCTCGAACCGGCCTTCGACGTGCGCCAGCGCGGCTAGGGCGCATTCGCCGACGAGCGTCGCGTCGGCCATCCGGTAGCGCCGGGCCAGCTCCAGCGCCTCGTGCATGAAGGCGCGCGCCGCCACCGGGTCGTTGCGGCGGACGGCCGCCGCCGCCAGGTTGAACGTCCCCGCCCACAGCGCGATGGGCAGGTCGTGCTCGGTGCCGAGCTCCACCAGTTCCCGGCCCAGCTCGGCCTGCGCGACGCCGTCGGGACGGTTCAGCTCCCGCGCCAGGGTGCCCGCGGTGAGGGCCCGCAGGCCGGGGTCGTCCAGGGAACGGGCCAGGTCGGCGGCCTCCTGCGCCGCCGCCAGGGCGGTCGGGTCGCCCTCGCCGGTCAGTTCGGCGGCGTAGGCGTTCAGGAGCAGGCAGCGGTCGCGCGGGGTGAGATTGGGACGTTCCAGGAGGCGGGCCAGGTGCGTCACGACGCGGCGGTCCACCGTCGCGTACTCCCGAACCTGCCAGGGGGTCAGCTCGGTCCACGCCGTGAACGCCGTCAGCAGCAGGTCGTCGCGGCCCTCGGCCAGCTCCATCGCGCGGCGGCGGGTCTGGCGGGCGGCGGTGACGTCGCCCGCGCGGACCTGGGCGCGCAGCAGTTCGGCCAGCAGGTCCAGCAGGCCGGGCTGTTCCGGGACGCGTTCGAGGGCGGTCACGGCCTGGTCCAGCAGGATGACGGCGGCCTCGTGGGCGTAGCGGTCGCGGGCCAGGGCGGCGGCGCGCACCGAGTAGTCCACGGCCTTGGGGGCGGTCGCGGCGGAGGCGGCGTGCGCGTAGTGGTGGGCCAGCAGCGGGATCTCGTCCGGCGACACCCGCTCCAGCGCGGCGGCGAACCGGGCGTGCATCCGCGTGCGGCGCAGGGCGCTCAGGTCGGCGACGAGGGTGTCCCGGACCAGCGCGTGCGCGAACCGGACGCGGCCCGGCGCAGGCTCGGTCAGCAGGCCCGCGCCGACCCCGGCGTCCAGCGCGTCCAGCACGCCGTCCTCGCTGGTCTCGGCGGCCTCGACGAGGGGTTCGACGGGGATCTCGCGGCCTGCCAGGGCGGCCAGGCGCAGCACGGCGACGGCCGGTTCGGAGAGGCGGGACAGGCGGCGGCGCAGCACGTCCCGGACGCCTTCGGGCACGTCGGAGAGGGTGCCCTCGCCGTTGAGCAGCCGGGCGCTCTCGCGCACGTAGAAGGGGTTGCCGCCGGTGCGTTCGGCGAGGGCGGCGACGGTGGCGGCGTCCACCGGGGCCTCGCACTCGGCGGCCACGAGGCGGGCGACGGCGGGTTCGGGGAGGCCGGGCAGGGCGAGGCGCAGGGGCGAGCGGCGGGCGAGCGACGCCAGGGCGTTGGCGAGGGGGGCGGCCTCGTCGCCGCGGAAGGCGAGGACGAGCGCGACGGGCGCGTCCCCGGCCGTCAGCAGCGCGAGCGTCTCGGCGTCGGCCCAGTGCAGGTCGTCCAGCATGATCACGAGGGGGCGGTGGCGCGCGGCCTCGGCCAGCCACTCCCACACCGCCCGGTGCAGGCGGAACCGCCCGGCGGCGGCGTCGGCGGCCGGACGGGGCCGGTCGGCGAGCAGCGCGTCGGCCTCGGGCGGGGGCGGGACGACGGCGGCGACGGCGCGCAGCGCCTCGGTCCAGGCCCAGGCGGGCGGCGCTCCGGCGGCCTCGGGGCAGCGCCCGGCGGCGACGAGCACGCCGTCGGCGGCGAGCCCGGCGGCCAGGCGGTTGAGCAGGGAGGTCTTGCCGAGCCCGGCCTCGCCGGTGACGAGGGCGACGCGCTGCTGATCGACGGCCGCGCGGAGCGTCACCAACTCGGCGTCACGCCCCACGAACAGCTCGGCCGGGGGAGGGGGAGCGGTCGGCGCGTGTGCGGCTTTCGCTGACGGAGCCCCCGGCGCTCCCAGCGGTGTGCCGGGCGCGTGCGGTGCTAGCGGTGCCGTAGGTACGGGCAGTTCTGATGGGCCTGGTGTTGCTAGCGGGCCCGACGGCCGTGGTGCGGCGGGCGCGTGTGGTGTTGGCGAGCTTGATGGGGCTGGCGATGCCAGCGGGTCCGGCGGGGACGACGGTGCTGGTGGTTGTGCCGCCTCCAGCACTTCCATGCGCTGGTTCAGGATCGCGTCTTCCAGTTCCGTCAGCGCCGGGCCCGGGTCCAGGCCCAGTTCCTCCGCCAGCACCCCGCGCGCCCGGCGCAACGCCGCCAGCGCCTCCGCCTGCCGCCGGTCCCCCCACAACGCCAGCGCGTAGAGCCGCCAGCCCTCCTCGCGCAGCGGCTCGTCCAGCGTCAGCCGCTCGGCCTCCGGCACCGTCGGGTCGCCCGCCCGCAGCCGGGCCGCCACCTCCATCTCCCGCGCCGCCAGCCGCAACTCCCGCAGCCGGTTGATCTCCGGCTGCGCCCACGGGCGGTCGGCCGCCTCGGCGAACGCCGGGCCCCGCCACAACCCCAGCGCCTCGCGCAGCAGCGGGCGCGGGTCGGCCGCCGTGCGGGCCTCGGCCACCAGGTCGGTGAAGCGCCAGGCGTCCACGGCGTCGGCGGGCAGCCGCAGCGCGTACCCGGGCGGGGCGTTGACCAGCACCCGCGCGGGCGTGCGCGGCGGGCGGTCCGGTTCCAGGACCTTGCGCAGGTTGGACACGTAGGACTGCAACGAGATCATCGCGCGGGCGGGCGGCGCGCCGCCCCACAGGTCCTCCACCAGGCGCTCGGCCGGGACCGCGCCGCCGCGCGCCGCCACCAGCAGCGCCAGCACCGCCCGCTGCCGCGGCCCGCCGAGCGCGACCGGCCCGGCCGGGGTCTCGGCGGTCACGGGGCCGAGCACCGAGATCCGCACGCCGACATCGTAAAAGATCATTCCAAGCCACCTCCATGGGGCCTCCAAGAGCGCCGCTCCACAGTGGAGCCATGAACACCACCGCAGCGCAGCCCACCGCCCGCCCCGACACCCGCACCATGGTCACCATCCACCGCGGTCTGCGCCGCGAGTCCCGGCTGCTGGCCGAGCTGATCGCCGCCGTCCGGCCCGGCGACGCCGCCCGCGCCCGCGTCCTGACCGGCCACCTGCGCGACTACGCGCTGGGCCTGCACAACCACCACCACGGCGAGGACGAGCTGATCTGGCCGCTGCTGCTGGCGCGCGTCGACCTCGACGCCGACATCGTGCTGCGCATGGAGGAGCAGCACGGGCGCGTCGCCGCCTCCCTGGCCCGCGCCCGCGCCGCCGCCGACCGCTGGGAGGCCACCGCCGCCGAGCCCGAGCGCGACGAGCTGGTCGCCGCCCTCGTCGAGCACCGCGCCGTCCTCGTCGAGCACCTGGACGACGAGGAGGCCCACCTCCTCCCGCTCGCCGAGCGCCACCTGACCGCCGCCGAGTGGGACGCCCAGGGCGAGCACTTCGCGAACGCCGCCCCCAAGAGCAAGCTGCTGACCTTCCTCGGCATCTCGCTGGAGGACGCCGACGCCGTCGAGCGCGAGCTGATGCTCGGCGGCCTGCCCAAGCCGGTCCGGACCTTCTGGAACCTCGCGGGCCGCCGCGTCTACGACCGCCGGATGCGCCGCGTCCGCGAGGGCGCGCCGTCCAAGGCGTTCCGGATCGGGGCCGGGCTCGCCGCCCTGACCGGCGCCGGCATCACCTACGTCGGCCTGAGCTACCTGCTGGACCCGGTCGGCACCGCCCCGTCCTTCGGGCTGCCCGCCTGGCCGGAGGGCGAGGCCGCCGGGTTCCTCAACATCAAGGGCGTGCGGGACGTCGGCACCGGCCTGGTCGTGCTCGTGCTCATGGCCAAGCGCGAGTGGCGCGCCCTCGGCTGGACCATGGCGGCGATGTCGGTGATACCGGCGGGCGACATGTTGACGATCCTGGCCCGGCACGGCTCCACGGCGACGGCGCTCGGCGTCCACGGGGTCACGGCGGCGGCGGTGCTGGCGTCCGGCGTCCTGCTGCTGCGCGACCGGCGCCGGTGAGCGCGGCACGGCATGGCACGCGCCGATGAGCACGGCGGAAGCGCCCGGTCCGGGGAGGGCCGGGCGCTTCCCGTTCGGCATCAGTAGTCCTTGAGGGCGAGGCCGTTCACGACCGTCCCGAAGTCCGCCACGCCCTCCTCCACCAGGGCCTCGGCGGCGGCCTCGTCGCCCATCTCGGCCGCGGTCTGCGCCTCCACGCGCTTCTGGTTGTCCAGCGCGAGCTGCTGGTTGGCCGCGACGTAGTCGCGCAGCTCGGACTCGTAGGCCGCGAACGCCCGCACGTGGTCGCCGCCCGCCGCCTTCAGCTCCCCGGCCAGCACGTACGCGCCGACCATCGCCATGCTGGTGCCCTGCCCCGACAGCGGGGACCCGCAGTACCCGGCGTCGCCGAGCAGCACCACGCGGCCGGTGGACCAGGAGTCCATGTGGATCTGCGCCATCGCGTCGAAGTGGAAGTCCGGCGCGTCCCACATGTACTCCAGCATCCGGGGCAGCTCCCAGCCGCCGCCGCTCAGCCGCTCCTGCATGAGCCGCTTCTGCGCCTCGGTGTCGCGGTAGTCGTAGTCCACCGGCGCGTCGGACTGGAAGCCCAGGTAGACGCGGGCCTCGGCGTTGTCGCGGACGCTCATCGTGCCGCCGCCCCAGGAGCTGCCGGGCACCTGGTGGAACACCTGCCAGCGGTCCAGCTCCAGGAAGTTCGGCGTCGTCCACACCGCGAGGTAGGTGCCGAGGTTCTTGAGGTAGTCGCCCTCGGGGCCGAACGCCAGGCGGCGGGTGTTGGAGTGCAGGCCGTCCGCGCCGACGACCAGGTCGAAGGTGCGGCGCAGGCCGCTGTCGAAGGTGACGCGGACCTCGGCGTCGTCCTGGTCGAGGACGGCGATCGAGTCGCCGTACAGGTACTCCACGCCGTCCCCGGCGGCGGCGAGAAGGATCTCGGCCAGGTCGTCGCGCAGGATCTCGACGTCGGGGCTGTCGAGCTCGCCGCCGGTGATGGTGCGCTCCTCGCTGCGGTACAGCTCGTTGCCGTCGCCGTCCACCATGGACATCCCGCGCATCTGCACGCGGGCCGCGCCGATCTCGTCCAGGACGCCCATGCGGGCCGCGACCTCCAGCGCCGGGCCGCGCACGTCGATGGCCTGGCCGCCCCTGCGGGGGCCGCCGGGGGAGCGCTCGACGATCGTCACCTGGAAGCCGTGCCGGGTCAGCCAGTAGGCGAGGGCGGGGCCGCCGACGCTGGCGCCGGAGATCAGGACGGTGCGGTTCATGGTGCGCTCCTCAGGCTTCGTTCTCGATGTCCTGAAGACTGGCCGCCGCCGCTGACCGGGCACTGACCGTCGGCTGACGGCGGCTGACCACAGCCGGGCCCGGAAGTGCCATCCTGGATACATGGGTCGTTTTAAGGTCATTGGGACAACGCTGGCCGTCGCGGCGGGCCTGGCGTCGTTGTCGGGGTGCGACGGGGACGACGGCAAGGTGAAGGTGCAGCCGTCGGCGGCCAGGCCCGCCGCCGGGGCCAAGGACGGCGCAGCCCCCGCCCTGCCGCTGAGTCAGGACCTGACCTGGCAGGGGATGAAGCTGAAGCTGCCCGCCGACTGGAAGGTGAACGGCATCGCCGACCCCTTCCTGTGCATCCAGCCGCCCGGCGGGGACCGCTGCGGCAAGGTGAAGGAGCGGAACAGCGCGCTCCAGATCAGCCCGGTCGGCCACGGGTACAGCTCCTGGCCCGGCGAGGGGCGGATGAACAAGAAGTGGGGCTGGTCGCCCGGCGACCCGCCGTCCTGCATGGCCGCCGGGTCCGCCAACTCCGACCTCGCCGACCAGGAGAAGGCCGAGATCGCCGTCAGGGACCTGACCCCGCTGGCCGACGGCCGCAAGGCCGAGCACCGCGAGTGGCGCGTGCCGTGCCGCAACGGCAAGCGGTTCGTCACCAATGTCTGGTACCTGCCGCAGTCCCGGGTGGTCTTCTACGTCCTGCGCGACGACCCGGCGCTGGCCGCCACCTACCAGGCCATCGTGCGGTCGGCCGACGTGCGGGGGTACAAGCGGACGTGAGCGCCGTCTACCTGGTCACCGGCGTGCAGGCCGCCGGGAAGTCGACCGTCGCGCAGGCGCTGGCCGAGCGGCTGCCGCGCTCGGCGCACGTGCGCGGCGACGCCTTCCGGCGCTTCGTGGTGAACGGGCGCGCCGAGATGGGCCCCGAGCCGTCCGCCGAGGCCGTCGCCCAGCTCCGGCTGCGCTACCGGCTGGCCGCGCGCACCGCCGACGCCTACGCGGCCGAGGGCTTCACGGCCGTGGTGCAGGACGTGGTCCTGGGGCCGGAGCTGGCCTACGCGGTGGACCAGTACCGGACGTGACCGCTGTACGTGGTGGTGCTCGCGCCCGACGCCGCGACCGTCGCCGCACGGGAGGCGGGCCGCGCGAAGAAGGCGTACGGGGCTTTCAGCGTCGCCGACCTGGACCGGGGCCTGCGCGAGACCACGCCCCGCATCGGGTTGTGGCTGGACACGTCGGGCCAGACGCCGGAGCAGACCGTGGACACGATCCTGGCCGAGGCCGTCCCCCACAAGCCCTAGATGGCGTCCGGAAGGCGCGCGGGGCAGCCCGGCTCGCACTTCTCCGCGTGCTGCACGATGCGCCGGGCGAACGACTCCAGCATCCGCCTCATCAGGAACTTCGCCAGCCCGCCGGTGCCCGGGATCAGCGGCTCGAACGACCCCTGCCAGCGGATGCCGGTGCCCAGCCCCTGCGGCTCCAGCGTCACCTCGGCCCGGTAGTCGCGCAGCGGCAGCCCGGCCACCGCGACGTAGCCGTAGCGGTGCGGCGGGTCGTACACCACGACCCGTTCACGGGCGGGCGGGATCTTGCGGACGGCGCCCACGCCGTTGGGCCGCTCGTCCCCGGCCTTCTCGCGCCGGGCGCGGGTGGGGAGGCCGGCCCACTCGTTCCAGGCCTCGGCCACCGCCAGATGCTTGAAGATCACCTCTGGCGCGGCGATGGAGGTGGCGGTGGCCTCGACGTGCAGTGGCATGGCGATCTCCCCGAAGCGTGATCACCGCACCGTAACCAGTCCGGGACGCGCCGACAAGTCACGGCGCGGTGCGGGCCGCGTCACCCGGGGCCGCCGGGGTCAGTCCAGCGACAGCAGCGCCGCGAGCAGCCGGTCCTGGAAGGCGGCCACGTCCACGCCGGTCGCCACCCGCGACGCGCGGCGGTCGTCGTCGGCCGGGATCGATCGCGCGTCCCACACCGTCGCGCCCCGCGTGAGCTCGCCGCGCCGCTCCACCCGCACGGGCCGCTCGGTGTACTCGCACACCTCGGGATTAGTGATCAGCATGGCGGCCAGCGCGTCGTGCACGACCGCGCCGCGCCGCTTGAGCACCGGCGTGTAGGCGGTGACGTAGAACTCCAGGATGCGGACGGCGAACCGCGCCGCCGCGGAG
This sequence comes from Actinomadura hibisca NBRC 15177, assembly GCF_001552635.1. GTDB lineage: Bacteria > Actinomycetota > Actinomycetes > Streptosporangiales > Streptosporangiaceae > Spirillospora > Spirillospora hibisca. The sequence goes on from NZ_BCRO01000131.1 coordinate 21,198, forward strand.
TCGTGCGCCGCCAGCTTGGTGAGCCACTGCTCGCCGACGGCCGTGGGGTGGGTGACGTCCAGCGGCACCAGCGTGACCGGCCAGTCGGCGGCGAGGACGAGGTCGGCGGCCTCGGGGTCGTGCCAGATGTTGGCCTCGGCGTGGGTGGTGATGTTGCCGGGGTGGTCGAACGCCCCGCCCATGATCACCACTTCGCGGAGCAGGCCGGGCAGCTCGCCGTCCAGCAGCAGGGCCGCGGCCAGGTTCGTCAGCGGCCCGATCGCCAGCAGCGACAGCTCGCCGGGGTGCTCGCGCGCCAGCCGGACGATCTGCGCGGCGGCGGCCTCGCCGGTGGGCGCGCCCGCCGGGGCGGGAAGGTCGGTGTCGCCCAGCCCGTCCTGGCCGTGCCAGTCCAACGCGTAGTGCACGTCCTGCGCCATCGGGCGGCCCGCCCCGACGGCGACCGGCACGCCCTCGACCCCGGCCAGCTCCAGCACGCGCAGCGTGTTGAGCGCGCCGGTGGCGGGGTCGATGTTGCCGTGCACCGTGCCCACGCCCACCAGCTCCGCGTCGCCGGTGCGCACCAGCGACGCGAGGTACAGCAGGGTCAGGGCGTCGTCGATGCCGGTGTCGCAGTCGAGCAGGATTTTGGGCAGCCTGGCGGGCACGGGGGGACTCCTCGGGGGTTCTTGCGGGGGTCAGGCGGTGTTGACGACCTGGAAGGCTTCGGCGAGGCGGCCTTCGGGCAGCCCGGCGGCGGCCGCGTTGGCGCCCAGGAAGCCGCGCAGCATGGTCTCCAGCTGGCCTTCGGGCATGTGCGCGGTCTGGGTGCGGTGCGACTTCAGCGCGGCGAGCTTGCGGTCGTAGTGGTCGGTGATGTCCACGGTGTGGTTGACGGAGGGGCCGCCGGTCAGCCACACCTCCCGCGCCGTCCACGCCGCCAGGCCGTCCTCGACCAGCAGCTCGGGGTGCGCGTAGGGGTTGCGGGCGTCGGGGTAGACCGCGTCCAGCGCCGCCGAGCCCACCGCGCGGTGGTCGGGGTGGCTGGGGTAGATCCGCTCGTAGTTGCGCTCGGGGCTCGGCATCAGCACCCGGTCGGGCCGCACCTGCCGGATGACGCGGGAGATGTCGCGGCGCAGCTCGAAGGTGGCCGCGACGCGGCCGTCGGGGTAGCCGAGGAAGCGCACGTCGGTGACGCCGACGGCCTTGGCCGCCGCGCGCTGCTCGTCGCGGCGCAGCTGGGCCATCTCCGCGCGGGTGATGCCGTCGTCGAAGCCGCCCGCGTCGCCGTCGGTGACCATCAGGTACACGACCTCGACGCCGCGGTCGGTCCAGCCCGCGACGGTGCCCGCCGCGCCGAAGTCCACGTCGTCGGGATGGGCCATCACCACGAGGATGCGGCTGATCTCGCCGTCGTCCAGAACGCTCGTCACCTTTCCCACTGTATGCGGCGCTAGATCGCTTCGCTGGATTGGGCCTGGGACGGCGGCCTTCGCGAGGGTACAGCTGGGAACATGCGCAAACTCATCAACGCCCCGGCGGACGTCGTCACCGACGCGCTGCGCGGCCTGGCCGCCGCGCACCCCTCGCTGCGGGTCGATCCGGAGGCCGGGATCGTGGTGCGGGCGGACGCGCCGCGGATTGGGAAGGTGGCCCTGGTGTCGGGCGGCGGCTCGGGGCACGAGCCGCTGCACGCGGGGTTCGTCGGGTACGGGATGCTCGACGCCGCCGCGCCTGGGGAGGTGTTCACCAGCCCGGTGCCGGACCAGATCTTGGCCGCGACCACGGCGGTCAGCGGCGGCGCGGGCGTGCTGCACGTCGTGAAGAACTACACCGGCGACGTCATGAACTTCCAGATGGCCGCCGAGCTGGCCGAGGACGAGGACGTCGAGGTCGTCTCGGTGCTGGTGGACGACGACGTGGCGGTGCAGGACAGCACCTACACCGCCGGACGGCGCGGCACCGGCGCGACGTTGTTCGTGGAGAAGATCGCCGGGGCGCTGGCCGAGGAGGGCGCGGACCTCGCCGCCGTCGCGGCCGTGGCGCGGGAGGTGAACGAGCGGTCGCGGTCGTTCGGGGTGGCGCTGTCGCCGTGCACGGTCCCGGCGGCGGGACGGCCGACCTTCGAGCTGGGCGCCGACGAGATCGAACTCGGCATCGGCATCCACGGCGAGCCGGGCCGCGAACGCGCCAAGGCGGCCACCGCCGCCACCGCCGCCGAGATCGTGGACGCGACGCTGACCGCGATCGACGCGGACATGCCGCTGGCCGGGCAGGAGCTTTTGGTGCTGGTCAACGGCATGGGCGGCACGCCGCTGATCGAGCAGTACATCGCCTACGGGGCCGCCGCCGACTGGCTGGCGGGGCACGGCGCGAGCGTGGCGCGACCGCTGGTGGGCGGCTACGTGACCAGCCTGGAGATGGCCGGGGTGATGATCACGGTGTGCCGGGCGACGCCGGAGCTGCTGCGGTTGTGGGACGCGCCCGTCGAGACTCCGGCACTGCGGTGGGGCCGGTGAACGCGGGCGGGTCGTCGGGCGGGTCATCGGCCGGGTCATCGGCCGGGTCATCGGGCGGGTCGTCGGGCGGGACGCTGGACGCCGCCGTGTGGATCCGGCTGGCGGCTGAGCGTGTGACCGCCGAGGCGGACCGGCTGACGGCGTTGGACGCGGCGATCGGCGACGGCGACCACGGGCACAACCTGGAACGCGGCTTCGCGGCGGCGGTGGCGGCGCTGCCGGAGCTGCCGGAGGGGATGCCGCCGGGCAAGGTGCTGGTGGCGGCGGGCCGGGCGATCATCTCGAAGACGGGCGGGGCATCGGGCCCGCTGTACGGGACGGCGCTGCGGCGTGCGGGGAAGGCGTTGGGCGAGGCGGGGGAGATCGACGCGGCGGGCTTGGGTGCGGCGCTGCGGGCGGCGCTGGAGGGCGTCCAAGAGCTGGGTAAAGCGGTCGAGGGCGACAAAACACTGGTGGACGCCCTGGGCCCGGCGGTGGCGGCCTACGAATCCACCCTGACGGCCGGTGGGGACCTGGCGGCCTGCACGCGGGCCGCCGCCGACGCGGCGCGGGAGGGCGCGGAGGCGACGATTCCGCTCCAGGCGCGCAAGGGCCGCGCGAGCTATTTGGGGGAGCGGAGCGTGGGGCACATGGACCCGGGCGCGTCTTCCACGACGCTGATTTTGGAGGCGCTGGCCGATGCCGTCTGAATCTGTCGTCGGAATCGTGGTGGTGTCGCACAGCCGGGCTTTGGCTGAGGGCGTGGCCGAGGTGGCGCGGGCGATGGGCGTCGGAAAGGCGGTGATCGAACCCGCTGGAGGCGATGCTGAGGGCGGTCTGGGAACCAGCCCGGACCTGGTCGAACGGGCGGTGGCGGCGGCCGACAGCGGGGACGGTGTAGTGCTGCTGGCCGACCTGGGCAGCAGCGTGCTGACCGCCCGCCTGGTGGCCGAGGACGCTGAGACGCGGGTGGTACTGGCGGACGCGCCGCTGGTGGAGGGCGCGATAGCGGCGGCGTCCACGGCGGCGGCGGGGGGAGGGCTGGAGGAGGTGGTGGCGGCTGCTGAGTCGGCTTACGACTTCCGAAAGAGGTAGGGACGGCCGCTGGCTCCAGAGCCGCCCTTACAGAACTACGCAGCCCCTACCGCCCCGCCCCACCGTCCACCACGACATCCCCGCCACAGCGCCGCCCCATAACAGCGCCGCCCCGCCCCACAACAGCGCCGCCCTGCCCCCCTACAGCCGACTCCCGAGCCGCTAGGCGAGGGGGGCGGCTGGGGCTTGGAGGCCCGCAGGGCCTCACAAGCGTGCAGCCGCCCTCAGCGGATCACAGGTCACCGCGTACGAGAAGACGGACAAGGTCGGTCACCCGCTCCAGTGGCGTGACCCCGTACGCGGAGACGTACACGCGCCCCTCCGCGATCACACGCCGGTACTCATGACGTACGGGTTCGCTGTGCGCCACCTCGGCGAACGGGCGGGCTCCATGGGGCGTTTTCAGGACGGCTTGCACACCCTCGTACCGGCGCAGGCCCCGGATGAGCGAGACCAGTGCCAGCGACTCCGCGACCTCCCGCTCAAGCATCGTCCGGCCCCAACACCACGAAGACCGCCTTGCCACCGCCCGCCAGTGAGTTCCACCCCAGGGCCTTGGAGACTTCTTGGACGACGGCCAGCCCCCGCCCGGACTCGGCGAGAAGGTCAAGCTCGCGCACCATCGGCATGACCGGGGAGCTGTCCAGCACTTCGAGCACGGGGCCGCAGTCGGCGACGTAAGCCCGCACCGTGACCGTCTCGTCGCCCGCGTGCTGCCGGGCGTTCTCGATCAACTCGGTGACCGCGAGCTGCGCGACGTACGTGCACGGTTCGGCGTTCAGCATCGCGCACGTCTTGGCGATCCACTGCCGGGCCGCGTGCAGGTGTTCGGGGTCGGTACTGATCTCGATCGTGTGTGGTTCGCACATGCGATCACCTCGGGGGATGTCTGTGATGTGCTTCACACACTGCTCCCGGACAGAGCATCCTGAGATTGCAAGGACCCAGGTCACAGACAGCCCGGCCACTCTCCGGTCATGCCCAGTCATGCACGGTCAAGGAGCCCCCCATGGCGCAGACCCCCAAGAAGCTCGACCCCTCACGCGGGCCACTCCACCTGTTCGGCGCGGAGGTCCGGCACCACCGGGAGCGCGCGGGCCTCAGCCTGCGCGCGCTCGCTGAGGTGATCCCGTACGGGGCGTCCACGATCTCCGAGATCGAGCGGGGCGACGCCGGGTGTGATCGGGTCTTCGCCGAAGTCGCAGATGAGGTCCTGGACACCGGCGGGGCGCTCACTCGTCTGCACGACGGCCTGTTCGACGGTCGCTCGGCGAGCTTCCCGCGCTGGTTCCAGGAGTGGCCGGACCACGAGGCCGGAGCCGAGATCCTGCGCTCCTACCAACCGCTGCTGGTGGACGGCCTCCTGCAGACCGAGGGGTACGCCTCCATCCTGCTGGAGGGTGACCGGGCGAAGGTCGAAGGACGCATGGCGCGACAGGAGATCTTGTCCCGGGAGGTGCCACCGAGGTTCCTCTACCTGCTGCCGGAACACGTGCTGTGGAGACGCGTGGGGAGCGTGGAGACGATGCGCCAGCAGCTCCTGCGGCTCGCGGACGCCGTGTCCCCGCGTTGCTCGATCCAGGTCATCCGGGACGGCGAGCCGCACAAGGGAAACGCGGCCGGTTTCATCATCGCGACCATGCCGGGCGGGGAGAGCGTCGCCTACACTGCGGGTGAGCCGCACGGATGGGTCCTGGACGGGCGATCGGAGGTGGCGCGTCTTCAGGAGCGCTTCGCCGATCTCGCGACCTTCGCCCTGCCGGTGGCGCTGTCGGTAGAGCTGATCCGGAACGTTGCGGAGGAACGATGGAAAGCGTGACGTGGCGTAAGGCGAGTGCTTCGGGCAACGACGGTGATCACTGCGTCGAGCTGGCGAACCTTGGTCCGGCCGTAGGGATGAGGGACTCGAAGTCCCCCGAGGCCGGACACCTCACAGTTGACCGGGCGTCCCTGCGCGCGCTGGTGGCCCGCATCAAGGCGTAGGCAGGCAGAGAGGGCCCCGGCACCTTCCATAGGGCGACCGGGGCTCTTCCATCTCTGGGCGGGCTTCTCGGCCGCCGTCGTCAGGGGTGGAGATCTGGCAGGCCTTACAAGCACGCAGCCGCCCTCCTCGCCTGGCGGCTCAGAGTGCGGCTGGTTAGGGGAGCCTGCGGCGCTGATCAACGCCTGGCATGATCTCGTGCGCTCCAGGGGGTACCCGCGTTACTTCGCCGACTTCTCCGAAGCCGAGAGCAGCGCCGTCATGCTGCGCAACTACGAGAACCGCATCGTTTACGGACTCCTTCAGGCCCGCGTGTACGCCGAGGTCATTCTGAGCAACCCTCGGGCCGTCGAGGAGCGCTTGCGTCGGCAAGAGATCCTGACCCGCTCGAACGCCCCTACGCTGTTCGCTGTCCTGGACGAGTCGATCTTGTACCGGGAAGTTGGCGGGCCCGAAGTCATGCGGGCTCAGCTCGAATGGCTCCAAGAGGTCGCCGGGTGGCCGCACGTGACGTTGCAGATCGCCCTCATGATCTTCCACCGGGGCGCACGAGCGCCCTTCACGATCGCCACTCAGCCCGACCGCAGCGAAGTCGTCTACCTGGAGAACGCCGCACGAGGCGAGGCAAGCGCGGAAGCAACGGACCTCTCGGCTGTAACCGAGACCTTCGCTAGGCTGCAAGCGAACTCGCTTTCGGCGAGTGCTTCGGTATCCCGGATCGGGAAGGTCGTGAGCGAACGATGGACGTGAATCGCGCTCTTTGGCGGAAGGCGTCGTACAGCAGCGAAGCCGGGGACAACTGCGTCGAGCTGGCGGCCCTTGGCGAGGTCGTGGGCGTGCGAGACAGCCAGGCTCCCGAGACGGGGCACCTCACCGTTGACCGGGCGTCCCTGCGCGCGCTGGTGGCCCGCATCAAGGCGTAGGCAGGCAGAGAGGGCCCCGGCACCTTCCATAGGGCGACCGGGGCTCTTCCACCTCTGGGAGGGCTTCTCGGCCGCCGTCGTCAGGGGTGGAGGCCTGGCGGGCCTCAACAAGCATGCAGCCACCCTCCTCGCCTGGCGGCTCGGAGTGCGGCTGGTTAGGGGAGCCTGCACGGGGTGGGGTTGTTGGTTGGGTGCGGGGCGCAGGGTTGAGGTTGATGGGCCCGTGTGGGAAACCCGCGCGGGGTGGGATCGCTGGGTATCTGGATCAACCCCGCGCGGGCTGAACTCGTTGGGCACGTGCACAAACCCGCGCGTGGCTGAGGTGCGC
>NZ_BCRO01000132.1 GCF_001552635.1 Actinomadura hibisca NBRC 15177
CCCCCACCCCGCCCCCTCCACCCGCCCCACCGGCGAGCTCGGCGGTGACGCCGGTACCGGTGGCGTCCACGTCCCCGGCCGCGCGGACCAGGCCTTTTCCCTCGACATGGAGTGGCCCCACGGCATCGCCGCCGCCTCCCTCCTCGCCGCCGGCGTCCTCGGCGCGCTCGGCCGGCGCCGCCGCACCCAGCTCTGGCACCGCGCGTTCGGCCACATGATCCCTCGGCCCGAAGGGCAGGCCGCCCTCACCGAGCACGCCCTCCGCGTCGGCGCCGACACCGCCGCCGCCCGCCTGCTCGACCTCGGCCTCCGCCACCTGTCCAAGTCCATGGCCGCCGGCGGCCGCGCGCTCCCCACCGTCTACGGCGTGCACCTCGGCCCCGGCAGCCTCGACCTCTGGATCGCCCCCGCCGACCGCAACCCGCCCGCCCCCTGGACGGCCTTCGACGACGGGCAGGTCTGGCGGCTCGGCTCCGACGCCCTGCGCGACCTGGAGGCCGCCGACCTCGCCGACGTCCTCGCCCCCTACCCGGGCCTGGTCTCCATCGGCACCAACGACAACGGCCGCATCCTCGTCGACCTCGAAGCCGCCCACGGCCTGATCGCTCTGCGCGGCCCCGACGAGACCCGCCGCGCCGTCCTCGCCGCCCTCGCCTTGGAGCTGGCCACCAACCGCTGGTCCGACCACATGCGCATCACCCTGGTCGGCTTCGGCCAGGAGATGGGCGAGGGCCTCACCGAGATCGCCCCCGACCGCGTGCGCTCCGTCCCGTCCCTGCGCGAGGCCCTGCCCGAGCTGGAGGGCCGCAGCGAGGAGGTGCGGCAGGCCCTGGCCGCCTCCGGCGTGGACTCGGTGCTCACCGGGCGCTGCCGGGGCGTGTTCGGCGAGGCGTGGATGCCGCACTACCTGATCATGGCGGACGAGCCCACCGAGCAGGAGGCCGACCGCCTGGTGGCGCTCGCCCGCACCGGCACCCGCATGGCCGCCGGGTACATCGTGCCCGGCGACGTCCAGGGCGCGACCTGGACCTGGGACGTCGGCGCCGACGGGCGGCTCCAGGCGGGCGTGCTCGGCTTCCAGGTCGACGCCCAGCTCGTCGCCGAGGAGCACTACCGGGGCGTCTTCGAGCTGTTCCGCACCGCGAGCCGCACCGACTCGGTGCCGCTGCCCGAGGCGACCGGCGAGGAGCAACCCCCCAGCGAGCAGCAGTCGTCGGTCGACATCCGTATCCTGGGCCCGATCGAGGTCAGCGCGCCCGGCCCCATGGACGAGTCGCGCCGCGACCTGTGCACCGAGGTCCTCATCTACCTGGCGGCCCACCCCGGCGGCGTCCACCCGACGGTGCTGGGCGGCGCGATCTGGCCGCGCGGCGTCAGCGCGGGCGTCCGCGACGCGACCGTGGCGCGGGTCTCGGACTGGCTCGGCCGCGACGCCCGGGGCCGTCCCAACCTGTACTACGACGACCGGGGCCGCATCCGCCTCGGCTCGGAGGTCCGCGTCGACTGGGCGGTGTTCCGCTGGCTGGTGTGGCGCTCGGCCGCCGAGCCCGCCTCCGAGACCGGCTACATGTCGCACGCGCTGGACCTGGTGCGCGGCCCCGTCCTCGCCGACCGCCCGCGCGGCCGGTACGGGTGGACCGCCGGCGACGGCCTGGAGTTCGAGGCGATGGCCCGCGTCGTGGACGTCGCGCACCGCCTGGTCGTGCTGCGCCTGGACGAGGGCGACGCGCACGGCGCGGTCGGCGCGGCCCGCGCCGGGCTCCGCCTCGCCCACGAGGACGAGGGCCTCTGGCGCGACCTGCTGCGCGCCACTCACGCCACCGGCGACCAGGCCCAGGTCCGCGTCGTGGTGGACGAGCTGCGCCACCGCGTCGGCCGCGACCCGCTGCTCGACCAGCTCCAGCCCGAGACCGAGGCGCTGGTGGAGGAGCTGCTGCCCGACTGGCACCGCATCGCCGCGCACTGATCCGCCGTATCCCCCGCGCGAGGGAGGCCGCGGATCGCCCGCTCCGGCGATGTCCGGACGGCCCGCCGCGACCAGGCTGGAGGGCATGGACAAACGCATCGCCTTCTTCGGCGCACCCCTGCTCGTCTCCGTCTACGGCCTGGTCCGCATCGCCGACGGCTTCGACGGCGAACGCGGCCCCGGCCTCGCCTGGACCACCGGGCACCTGGCCTTCCTCGGCGCGCTGGCGCTGTTCGGCGTCGTGTTGTGGGAGGCGCGGCGGCTGGCGGGCGGCGGCACGTTCGCCACGGGCACCACCGTGGTCGGCTTCGTCGGGATCATGTTCGCCATGGCGCAGTTCGGCATCGACATCGTCATCGGGTCCCTGGCCACCGACCACGCCGACATGGCGGGGATGTTCCAGGATGTCCGCACCGTCCCCGGCCTCGACCTCGCCGTCTACGATGCCGGGCCGCCCCTGTTCTACCTCGGGCTGCTGGTCGCGGTCGTGCACCTGGCGGCGGTCCGCGCGGTCCCGGCGTGGTCGCCGGTCGCGGTGGTGTTCGGGGTGCTCGCCTCGATGGTCGAGCTGGACCTGCTGCCGCTGGCGGGGCTGCTGATGCTCGCCGCGTTCGCGCCGCTGGCCCGCCCCGTACCGTCCCTCGCCCGCGCGTGACACCATGGGGCACCGTGTCCGCTCTGCCGGTGATGTCACCGTTCCGCCGCTGGGCGGGGACGCCGTGGCCGGACGCGGCGCTGGCCCTGCTCGCCATGGCCGCCCAGGTCTGGCCGCTGCTGACGTTGCAGAACGAGACCGGTGAGCCCTGGCACTGGTGGGGTTACGTGGCGGCGGCCGGGTCGGCGGTGCCGGTCGTGTGGCGGCGCAGGGCTCCGCTGCCGGTGCTGGTCGCCTGCGTCACGATGGGGTCGTTGTACGACGTCGGCGACCCCGTCGCGCGGCAGCCGCTCTGGTACGGCGGGCTCATCGCCCTCTACACGGTGGCGTCGCGGTCGGGCCGCCCGGTGCGGCTGCTGGCCTTCGCCGTCCCGACGGTGGGCGGCCTGCTCACGGTCGGCTCCAGCGACACCGCGCTGCGCGGGATCGTGCTGTCGGTGAGCGCGTACGCGTTCGGGCGCGCCGCCGCCGGGGCCCGCGCGCACGCCGCCGCCCTGGAGGAACGTGCCGAACGCCTGGAGCGTGAACGGCTGCTGGAGGCCGAGCGCGCCGCCGAGCGCGAGCGCGCCCGCATCGCCCACGACATGCACGACATCCTCGCCCACGCCGTCAGTCTCATGGTCGTGCAGGCCGAGGCCGGGCCGGTGGTGGCGCGGGCCGACCCCGGCCGGGCCGAGGAGGTCTTCGACACCATCGCCGCCGCCGGGCGCGACGCGATGGACCAGCTCCGCCGCCTGCTGGAGGTCCTCAAGCAGGAGCAGGGCCCGCGCGCCCCCCAGCCGACGATCGACGACCTGCCCGCCCTCGCCGACCGCGTCGCCGGGGCCGGGCTGGAGGTGGCCTACGCCGTCGTCGGCGAGCCGCGCCGCCTGCCGCCCGACGGCGGGATCGCCGCCTACCGGATCACCCAGGAGGCGCTGACCAACGTCGTCAAGCACGCCGGGGCGGGCCGCGCCGAGGTGCGGCTGGCCTGGCATCCGGAGGACCTCGTGATCGACATCGTGGACGACGGGCGCGGCGCGGGCGCGGACCTGCCCCCGGGCGGCAACGGCCTGATCGGCATCCGGGAGCGCGCCGCGGCCTGCGGCGGCGCGGCGACCGCCGGGCCGCGCGAGGACGGTCCGGGCTTCCGGGTCAGCGTCCGGCTCCCGCTGGCGGCGGCGTGAGCGTGCGCGTGGTGGTCGCCGACGACCAGGAGCTGGTCCGCGCCGGGTTCGCGATGATCCTGGACGCCCAGCCCGACATCGACGTGGTCGCCGAGGCGGGCGACGGGTTCGCGGCGGTCGCCGCCGTCCGCGAGCACCGCCCCGACGTGGTGCTGCTCGACATCCGGATGCCGGGCATGGACGGCATCGAGGCGGCCCGGATCGTGTGCGCCGAGACCGCCAGCAAAGTGATCATGCTGACCACCTTCGACCGGGACGACTACCTGTTCGACGCGCTGCGCGCGGGCGCGGCCGGGTTCCTGCTCAAGGACGTCCGGCGCGACGACCTGGCGCACGCGGTGCGGGTGGTGGCGGCGGGGGAGTCGCTGCTGGCCCCGGCGGCGACCCGGCGGCTGATCTCCCAGTTCACCACCGGCGGGGCGCGGCCCGTCCTGCCCGACCGGCGGCTGGACGCGCTGACCGCCCGCGAGCGCGAGACGTTGCGGCTGCTGGCCGACGGCCTGACCAACGCCGAGATCGCGGCGGCGCTGGTGGTCAGCGAACACACCGTCAAGACGCACGTCAGCAACGTGCTGACCAAGCTGGGACTGCGCGACCGGGTGCAGGCGGTGATCGTCGCCTACGAGACCGGCCTGACGGTCCCAGGCCAGCGCTAGCCCCGCGTCGGCGTGTCCCCTGGTCAGCGGTAGCCCGACGGTCGCAGGTCAGAGATAGCCCGGCGTCGGCAGCCCAGCGGTAGGCCCGCGTCGGCACGATCCCGGGTCGACGGTAGTCCGACGCCAAAGCACCAGGTCAGCGGTAGAGGCCCGGACCGCCCAGAGAATGGTGCCCCGGCTGCGGGTACACCAGTGGTGCCTGCGGCCGTCCGCCCACCCGCACCCGGTGCAGCGTCCGGCCCGTCCGCGTCGACAGCGCGTACACCGCGCCGCCCTCGGGCGAGGCCACCCACAGCAGCGCCCCGTCCGCCGAGACCCCGCCGGGCACGGTGTCGCCGCGCGACAGCGGCCAGTGGCCGGTCGCCCTGCGCGTGGCGAAGTCGATCGTCGTGACGCCGGTGTCGCCCAGCACGAACAACCGGCGCGCGTCCCGGCTGACCACCGGGTCCCGCGCGCCCGGACCCGTCGCGACGAAGCCCGCCGTGCGCAGCCCCAGGCCGTCCACCAGCCAGACCCCGCCCCGCGCCGCGTCGGTCACGTAGAAGACCGCACCATCCGGAGCCAGCCGCAGGTCACCGGGACGGGCGCCCGGCGGCAGCGTCAGCGCCCCCGTCACCTCCTGCCGCGCCGGATCGACGCGCACGACCCGGCCCGCCCCGGTGCAGCTGACCAGCAGGAACGTGCCGTCGGCCGAGAAGTCGGCGTGCCGCGCCGTGCACGGCAGCCGCACCGACCCGCGCCGCCGCAGCGTCCCCGGGTCGTGCACGCCGAGCCACCGCCCCGCCGGGACCAGCGCCGCGCGCCCGGACGGGTCGAAGTACACCGGCCCGCGCTTCGCGTCCGCGCCGGCCCCCGGGGCGGCGCGGCCGACGCGGCCGGTGCGCGGGCTAATCGGCACCGCCCCGCCCGACCACAGGCGCCGCAGGTCCCACCCCGCGACGACCGGGCCCGGACCGCCCGGCAGGCTCCCCACCACCCGCAACGTCCGCTGGTCGATCACGTCGACGCGGCGGGTGCGCGCGTTCGGCACGTACAGCCGGTGCGGCATCGCCCGGACGGCGGGGCGCAACATCCCGGCCCGCGTCGCCGCGTACACGTCGGTGCGCGCCGTCGCGACCGGCACCGGCGGCTCGGTCCGCGCCCGCACGTACGGCGCGGGCCCCGACAGCGCCGCCACTGGGCCGTCCGGCGCGCCCTCACCGGGCCGGTAGAACGCGACGGGCGAGGTGCACCCGGTCACCGAGACCGCCACCGCCGCCACGGCGGCCGGAAGCCCTCGCGCGCGCCTGCGGTGTCCCTCCATCACGGCCGGGACTGTACCCGTTCGCTACACAGCGTGCCGTGACAATCACGAATTAGTGAGGCGTCAGACGGACTTGCCGATCCCGATCCCGAACTCGCGGTAGACGCGCTCCCAGAAGCCGTCGCGCAGCCAGGTGCGGGCCTCCTGGTAGGGGCGCAGGGAGCCGCCGAGCTCCTTCTCGGCCTCGATGAGCAGCTCCTTGTCGATGACCGGCGGCAGGATCGGGCCGGGCAGCAGGTCGCGGATGTTGTCGCGGCCCCGCTCGAAGATCCACTTCTGGGCGACGTGCTCGCCGATCTCCAGCATGTGGTCGCGGTCGGGCCCCAGCTTGCCGTCGGGCAGCTTGGGGTCGATGTTGTTCAGCGCGGTGGCGACGGTGGCCGGGCTCGCGGCGGGCGCGGGCACGCGCGGCGAGCTGGGCGCGACGCCGGGCACCGGCACCGGCTTGACGGCGGGCGCGCGGCCCGCGAAGACCTGCGCGGGGGACGGCACCGGCGACGCGCGGTGCGCGGCGGCGGCCGCCTCGCGGGCCGCGGCGGTGGCGGCCGGGGCCGGGACGGGCAGCACCTTGGCCTTGGTGAAGTAGGGCCGCAGGAAGTCGGCCTGGAGCACCTCGACGGTGTCGGACTCCCACACCAGCCACTCGGCCTGGTTGGAGCCGTGCGTGGGCTCCACGCCCCACAGGTGGACGCGCACCCCGTAGCGCTGGGCGGCCTCCACGGCGGGCAGCATGTCCTCGTCGCCCGCCAGCAGCACCGCGTCGGTGATGGCGCGGTGCCGGGCCAGGGCCTCCAGGTCGGCGCGCAGCTGGGCGTCCACGCCCTTCTGCTGGCCCTGCGCGTTCAGGTTGCCCAGCCGAAGCTTGACCAGCGGCAGGTTGGCGATCACGCGCTGGTCCACCGTCGGCTGGCGCTTGGGCGCGGCGTCGAACCAGTAGACGCGCAGCAGCTCGCCCAGCAGCTGGTCGTCGGCGTGGCTGGTCAACGCCTTGATCAGCTTCTCGGCCGCGACCCGGTACTCGCGGCGGGAGCTGCAGTTCAGCAGCAGCGCCCCCGAAGCCGCGTAGAGGTACCCCGCGTCAACGAAGACGGCGTAGCGCGCTGGCTGTGGAACGAACTCCGAGGTGGCCATGGCCTTTCACCTTATTCGTGCAGAGGCCGTTCCATGGCGCGAACCACGGTTACATATCGTGCGGCCCTGCACGGCGGGGCGGCCTCGGCGCGTCCGGGGCGACGTGACCGGCGTCACCCATGCCCCGAACGCGCCGAAAAGATGGCACAACCATCCGCCGGACGCGGAAACGCACCCGGCGCGCCGCGCTCAGCGCAGAAACACGCCGCCCGGCATGCCCCGCCCAGCGCGAAAACGCACCGAGCTCAACGCGGGAACGCGCTCGCCCGCCACGCCCCCGCGCCGCGCGGGCGCACGCCCTCCGCCGCCGTGCCGCGCAGCCCGCGCGACCGGTCGGCCCAGCGCGACACCGGGCGCTCCTCTCCCCCGTCCCGCGCGGCCGCGGCCGCCTGGGCGCGGGCCGTCAGCACGGCCACCAGCGCCGCGATCTCCTCGGCCGACGGGTCGCCCCGCACGATCCGCAGGAACGGCTTGTCTTCGGCGCTCACCTGTTCTCCCCGTTCTACAGCGGGATGTTCCCGTGCTTCTTCGGCGGCAGCGTCTTGCGCTTCTCGCGCAACGACCGCAGCGCCCGGATCACCTGGCCGCGCGTCTCCGACGGCTTGATCACCGCGTCCACGTAGCCGCGCTCGGCGGCGATGTAGGGGTTGGCGAGGGTGTCCTCGTACTCGGTGATCAGCTCGGCGCGGCGCGCGTCGGCGTCGTCGGCGGCGGCCAGCTCGCGCCGGTACAGGATGTTGACCGCGCCCTGCGCGCCCATCACCGCGATCTGCGCCGTCGGCCACGCCAGGTTGACGTCGGCGCCCAGGTGCTTGGAGCCCATGACGTCGTACGCGCCGCCGTAGGCCTTGCGCGTGATGACGGTGACCAGCGGCACGGTCGCCTCGGCGTAGGCGTACAGCAGCTTGGCGCCGCGCCGGATGATGCCGTTCCACTCCTGGTCGGTGCCGGGCAGGAAGCCGGGCACGTCCACGAACGTCAGCACCGGGATGTTGAACGCGTCGCAGGTCCGCACGAACCGCGCCGCCTTCTCCGAGGCGTCGATGTCCAGCGTCCCGGCGAACTGCATCGGCTGGTTGGCGACGATGCCGACCGCGTGGCCCTCGACGCGCCCGTACCCGACGATGATGTTGGGCGCGAACAGCTCGTGGACCTCCAGGAACTCCCCGTCGTCCAGCACGTGCTCGATCACGGTGTGCATGTCGTAGGGCTGGTTCGGCGAGTCGGGGATGAGGGTGTCCAGCTCCTCGTCGGCCTCGGCCGGGTCCACCGCGACGTCGAACACCGGCGCGTCGCCGAGGTTGTTGGACGGCAGGTACGACAGCAGCGCCTTGACGTACTTGATCGCGTCGTCCTCGTCGGAGCCCTGGTAGTGCGCCACGCCCGACTTGGTGTTGTGCGAGTGCGCGCCGCCGAGCTCCTCCATCGTCACCTCCTCGCCGGTGACCGTCTTGATCACGTCGGGGCCGGTGATGAACATGTGCGAGGTCTGGTCGACCATGACGATGAAGTCGGTGATGGCCGGGGAGTACACCGCGCCGCCCGCGCACGGCCCCATGACCAGCGAGATCTGCGGGATGACGCCGGAGGCGTGCACGTTGCGCTTGAAGATCTCGGCGTACAGGCCGAGCGCGACCACGCCCTCCTGGATGCGCGCGCCGCCGGAGTCGTTGATGCCGATCACCGGGCAGCCGGTCTTCAGCGCGTGGTCCATGACCTTGCAGATCTTCTCGCCGAACACCTCGCCCAGCGAGCCGCCCGAGACGGTGAAGTCCTGGCTGAACACCGCCACGTTCCGGCCGTCGACGGTGCCGTACCCGGTCACCACGCCGTCGCCGTAGGGCCGGTTCCTGGCCATGCCGAAGTTGGTGGACCGGTGCCGCGCCATCTCGTCGAACTCGACGAACGAGCCGGGGTCGAGCAGCGCGTCGATCCGCTCGCGCGCGGTCATCTTGCCCTTGGCGTGCTGCTTTTCGACCGCACGCTCCGAGCCCGCGTGCACGGCCTCGTACCGCCGCCGTTCCAGGTCCGCGATCTTTCCCGCCGTGGTGTGGATGTCGACGTCCACCGGGGGTTCAGGAGCTTCCATCGCCATGCGGGCCAGGGTAACCGCACGCTGATTCCCCGCCTGCGACCGGGTCGCTCGCGAGGGGCGATTCGGCCGCTCACTACGCTTATGCCGTGGCTACCAACACTCGCGACACCTTTCGGCAGGACATGCCCGAACCGCTGCGCCGCGACGTGCGGCTGCTGGGCGCGATGCTGGGCGACAGCCTGGTGGAGTCCGGCGGCCGGGCGCTGCTGGACGACGTGGAGCGGCTCCGGCACGCCGTCATCGACGCGCGGCGCGGCGAGCTGCCCGCCGCCGACGTCGCCGCGCTCGTCGAGGGCTGGTCCCTGGAACGCGCCGAGCAGGTCGCGCGGGCGTTCACCGTCTACTTCCACCTGACCAACCTCGCCGAGGAGCACCACCGCATCCGGACGCTGCGCGAGCGCGACGCCGAGGGTGGCACGGTGCCCGGCTCGGTCGCGGTCGCCATCCAGGAGATGGGCGCGGCGGCGGGCGGGCGGCTCGCCGAGGCCGTGGAGGGGCTGGAGTTCCGGCCCGTCTTCACCGCGCACCCCACCGAGGCGCGCCGCCGCGCCGTGGTCACCGCGATCCAGCGCATCAGCGACCTGCTGACCGCGCTCAACGCCGAGCCCGGCGGCGGCGAGGGCGCCGAGACCGAGCGGCGGCTGCGCGAGGAGATCGACCTGCTGTGGCGCACCGCGTTGCGCCGCAACACCCAGATGGACCCGCTGGACGAGGTCCGCACCGCGATGGCCGCGTTCGACGAGACGATCTTCCGGGTGGTGCCGAGCGTCTACCGCGCCCTGGACGCCGCCCTGGACCCCGAGGGCACCGGCACCCGCCCGCCCCGCGCCCGCTCCTACGTGCGGTTCGGTTCGTGGATCGGCGGCGACCGGGACGGCAACCCGTTCGTCACCGCCGCCGTCACCCGCGACGCCATCATGATCCAGGCCGAGCACGTGCTGCGCGCCCTGGAGAACACCTGCGCCCGCGTCGGCCGCGAGCTGACCGTGCACGCCGCCACCACCCCGCCGTCGGTCGCGCTGCGCAACGCGCTGGCCGCCGCCCGCACCGCGCACCCGGCGAGCGTGGACGACCTGGCCAAGCGGTCGCCGGGCGAGCCGCACCGCCAGTTCCTGCTGCACGCCGCCGACCGCGTCCGCGCCACCCGCGAACGCAACGCCGACCTCGCCTACGGCTCCCCGGACGAGCTGCTGGCCGACCTGCGCATCGTCCAGGAGTCCCTGGCCGCCGCCGGTGCGGCCCGGCAGGCGTACGGACGCGTGCAGAACCTCATCTGGCAGGTCGAGACGTTCGGCTTCCACCTCGCCGAGCTGGAGATCCGCCAGCACTCCGAGCTGCACGAGAAGGCCCTTGCGGAGGTCCGCTCCGGCGGCGAACTGTCGGAGATGACCGAGGAGATCCTCGACACCCTGCGCGTGGTGTCGTGGATCCAGCGGCGCTTCGGCGTGCGGGCCTGCTCGCGCTACATCGTCTCGTTCACCCGGTCGGCGCAGGACATCGCCAACGTGCACGCGCTGGCCGCCTCGCTCGGCGACCACGCGCCGGTCCTGGACGTCATCCCGCTGTTCGAGACCGGCGAGGACCTGGAGAACGCGCCCAAGGTGCTGGAGGGGATGCTGGAGATCCCCGCCGTGCGGCGCCGCCTCGCCGACACCGGCCGCCGCCTGGAGGTCATGCTCGGCTACTCCGACTCGGCCAAGCAGCTCGGCCCGACCAGCGCGACCCTGCGCCTCTACGACACGCAGGAGGCGCTGACGGCGTTCGCCGCCGAGCACGACATCAAGCTGACGCTGTTCCACGGCCGCGGCGGCTCGCTGGGCCGCGGCGGCGGCCCCGCCAACCGCGCGATCCTGGCGCAGGCCCCCGGCTCGGTCGCGGGCCGGTTCAAGGTCACCGAGCAGGGCGAGGTCATCTTCGCCCGCTACGGCCAGCCGCAGATCGCGCGCCGCCACGTCGAGCAGGTCACCAACGCGGTCCTGCTGGCGTCCACCGACGGGGTGCAGGACCGCGCCCGCGAGGCCGCCGTGCGGTTCCGGCCGCTCGCCGACCGGATCAGCGACGCGGCCCGCAACGCGTTCCGCTCGCTGATCGAGGCCGACGGGTTCGCCGAGTGGTTCGGCCAGGTCAGCCCGCTCGCCGAGATCGGCGACCTGCGCATCGGCTCGCGCCCGGCCCGCCGCAAGGCCGCGCGCGGCCTGGAGGACCTGCGCGCGATCCCGTGGGTGTTCGCCTGGACGCAGACCCGCGTCAACCTGCCCGGCTGGTACGGCCTGGGCAGCGGTCTCGCCGCCGTCTCCGACGACGGCGCGGACCTCGCGGCCCTCCAGGACGCCTACGCGTCCTGGCCGCTGTTCCAGGCGCTGCTGGACAACGCCGAGATGAGCCTCGCCAAGTCCGACCGCGCCATCGCCGCCCGCTACCTGGCCCTGGGCGACCGCCCCGAGCTGACCGACACGGTGCTGGCCGAGTACGACCGCACCCACCGGCTGGTGCTGGCCGTCACCGGGCACGAGCGGCTGCTGGAGAACCGCAAGGTGCTGTCGCGCGCGGTCGAGCTGCGCAACCCGTACGTGGACGCGCTCTCGCACCTCCAGCTCCGCGCCCTGTCGGCGCTGCGCGCGGGCGTCGCCGACGACGCCGAGCGCGAGCACCTCGAACAGCTCCTGCTGCTGTCGGTGAACGGCGTGGCCGCCGGACTCCAGAACACCGGCTGACGGCCTTCGGGTGCGGGCCGCGCGGCCCGCACCCGAAGGAGCCTCAGGACGGCCAGTTCGGCTTGCGCTTCTCGGCGAACGCCGCGATGCCCTCGCGCCGGTCCGCCGAGAACGCCACCGTCCGCCAGGCGTTGTCCTCGATGTCGAGCCCGGCCTCCAGCCCGACGCCGCCGCCGAGCCGCAGCGCCCGCTTGGCGGCCCGCACCGCCGTGGGGGAGTTGGCCGCGATCGTCGCCGCGATCGTCAGGGCCTCCTCCCGCACGGACCCGGCCGGGACGCGCCGGTCCACCAGCCCGTACGCCTCCGCCTCGTCGATGCCGATCCGCCGCCCGGTCAGCACCAGGTCGGCGGCCCGGCCCGGCCCGAGCCGCCGCAGCGCGAGCTGGGTGCCGCCGCCGCCGGGCACCAGGCCCACGCTGACCTCCGGCAGCCCGAACACCGCGCTCTCGTCGGCCACGACCAGGTCGCACGACAGCGCGAACTCGCACCCGCCGCCCAGCGCGTACCCGTGCACCGCCGCGACCACCGGCTGCGGCAGGTCCAGCACCCCGCCGAACGCGGCCCGGAACAGCGGCCGCTGCGCCAGGATCTCGTCGTCGCTCATGGCGTTGCGCTCCTTGAGGTCGGCGCCCACACAGAACGCCTTCTCCCCGGCCGCCGACAGCACCACCGCGCGCGCCGACGCGTCGGCCGCGACCTCGGCGCACACCGCCGCCAGCCGCCGCGCCATCGCCGACGACAACGCGTTCAGCGCCTCCGCCCGGTCCAGCACGATCTCGGCCACATGTCCGTCCCGCCGCAGCGTCACACCATCCATGGCCCGCACTTTAGGGCGTGCCCCGATGGGGTTGGATGGGGGGATGAGCGCCTCACCCTACGGAGACCTGGACCGGCCGCCGCTGCACGAGCGGGCCCTGCATCGGGCGCTGGTGCGGCCCGGCGGGCTCTGGACCGGGATCGAGGTGGTCGAGGAGACCGGCTCCACCAACGCCGACCTGGCCGCCGCCGCCAAGGCGGGCGCGCCGGAGGGCACCGTCCTGGTCACCGAGCTCCAGACCGCCGGGCGCGGGCGGCTCGGGCGGCCCTGGACGGCCCCGCCCCGCTCCGGCCTGATGTTCTCGATGTTGTTGCGGCCCGCCGTCCCGATGACGCGGCTGGGCTGGGCCCCGCTGCTGACCGGCGTCGCGGTGGCCACGGCCGTGCGGCGGATGACCGAGCGCGTCGCGGGCGGCGACTTCGGGGAGGCGCGCGGCGACGCGGCCGTGGACGTGCGGCTGAAGTGGCCCAACGACCTGCTGGTGGGCGACCGCAAGCTGGCCGGGATCCTGGCCGAGAAGGTGGACGACGCCCTGGTCATCGGGGTCGGGCTGAATGTCGGCCTGCGCGCCGACGAGCTGCCGGTGCCGACCGCGACCTCGCTGGCCGTCGAGGGCGCGCCGCTCAGCGACCGCGCGCCGCTGCTGCGCGCCGTCCTTCGCGGGTTCGAGACCTGGTACCGGGAGTGGACGGCTCTGGAGGGCGACCCTGAGACCTCCGGGCTCCGCACCGCCTACAAGGACCTGTGCGCCACGCTCGGCCGCGAGGTGCGGGTGCAGCTGCCCGGCGACCGCACGCTGACCGGCGTCGCGCGGGACGTGGACGGGGCCGGACGGCTGGTGGTCGGGGACGAGGCCCTCAGCGCGGGCGACGTCGTGCACGTGCGCCGCGCCGGCTGACCGGCGGGCGATCCTCCGCTCCCCGGCCTCCCGTCCGGTCTGCCACGATATGTCGCGTGGGAGGTGTGGGGCGGGACGGGCCCGTATCGTGGCCGGTGCACGTCTGACCGAGCAGGCCAGGCCAGCGAGGGGCAGGGGAGATGTCAGCAGGGATGCCGGACCCCAAGGAGATCGAGGAACTCCTGCTGGGCGGCGAGCTGCGCTACACCCGCGTGGACGCCGTCCGCCTGTCCGGGGTGACCCGGGAGTTCTCCGGCCGGTTGTGGCGCGCGTTCGGCTACCCCTCGATGCCCGACGACGCGGTCGCCTACACCGAGGGCGACATCGCCGCCCTGTGCCGCATCCGGCGGCTGATGGACGACGGCGTGCTCGACGAGGACAGCGTCATCCGCCTGGTGCGCGCGTTCGGGCAGACGATGACGCGCCTCGCCGAATGGCAGGTCAACCTGCTCAGCAACATGCTCACCCCCGACGACGCCGACCAGCCCAGCGCCGAGGCGGTCGCGTCCATCGTGGAGATCGCCGAGAAGTACATCGGCGAGTTCGAGCCGCTGGTGGTGCACGCCTGGCGGCGGCAGCTCGCGGCGGCGGGCACCCGCGCGATGGCGTCGGCCGCCACCCGCGAGGGCGGCGAGGCCTCCTCCAGCCGCCACCTCACGACCGTGGGCTTCGCGGACATGGTGTCGTTCACCCAGATGAGCCGCGAGCTGGACGAGCTGGAGCTCGCCCGCGTCGTGGAGTGGTTCGAGGAGACCGCCTCCGACATCATCGCCTCCTGCGGCGGCCGGCTGGTCAAGACGCTGGGCGACGAGGTGCTGTTCTGCGCCGAGTCCCCGCGCACCGGCGCCGAGATCGCCCTGACGATCGCCGAGCAGATCAAGGACGAGACCGAGGTGCCCGACGTGCGGGTCGGCGTGGCCTACGGCCCGGTGCTGCCGCTGATGGGCGACGTGTTCGGCACCACGGTCAACCTGGCGGCCCGGCTGACCTCGCTGGCCCGCCCCGGCACCGTGATGATCGACGCGGAGCTGGCCCGCCGCCTGGACGAGGAGGCCGACCTCGACGTGACGCGGATCGTGCAGCGCCCGGTGCAGGGCCTGGGGATCATCCGCCCGTCGGTGCTGCGCCGCGCCCGCCCCCCGCGCGACCCCGACCCCGCCCCCGAAGCCTGAATCCCTCCGGAACGCCGCGCGCCCGCGGCCTGGAGGGGCCTGCGGGCGCGCGGGAAGGGGAGAAAGCCGCGGGAAGGGCGGCGTCAGGACGGCGGGTCAGTCGACGTGGCTCTCGTCCTTGCCCGGCTCGGCCGTCAGGCGCAGCAGGTAGTTCTGCTCGCCGAGGCTCTCGAACAGCTGGAGCTCGGTCTCCAGGTAGTCGATGTGCTGCTCCTCGTCGCGGAGGATGTCCTCGAACAGGTTGGCCGAGGTCACGTCCCCGCGGGAGCGCATCAGCTCGATGCCGGGCCGCAGCCGCGCCACCGCCTCCAGCTCGATCTTGAGGTCGGCCTTGTGCTGCTCCACCACGCTCTGGCCGATGCGCAGGGTGTCGAGCTTCTG
Organism: Actinomadura hibisca NBRC 15177; assembly: GCF_001552635.1. Classification (GTDB taxonomy): domain Bacteria; phylum Actinomycetota; class Actinomycetes; order Streptosporangiales; family Streptosporangiaceae; genus Spirillospora; species Spirillospora hibisca. Next base: position 14,955 of record NZ_BCRO01000132.1, read on the forward strand.
GTAGTTCGGGAGCCCGCCGAGGAAGAGGATCCGGTTGGTGAGCCGCTCGGCGTGCTTCATCTCGTCGATGGACTCGTGCCGGGTGTACTCCGCCAGCTTGGTGTACCCCCAGTGCTCCTGCATCTTGGCGTGCAGGAAGTACTGGTTGATAGCGGTGAGCTCGGCGGTGAGCTGCTCGTTCAGCAGCGCGATGATGTCCTTGTCGCCTTCCATACCGCCCATGCTCGCATGTCCGACCGAGTGGGGACAGCATTGAACCCCCCTTCGGCGCGTGTCCTTTTTCGGGGGACGGCCGAAGCGGGTGGTGGTCTGTCCTATTTCAGGCGGCGGTCTGGGACGCGGACCCCCCTTCGCGCGGCCGGTCCGGCGCGCCGGTGATCGGCTCGGCGAGCCAGCGGGACCGCACCGGCGCCATGACGCGGACCGGTTCGGGCGTGGCGACCGGCACCGGAGGCGCGCCCGCGAGGGCGGTCTCGACGGCGGCGGGCACCGCGGCGGGGTCGGTGGGAGGAGTGGCGAAAGGGTCGCCCGCAGGGTCGACGGGCCCGGGAGCCAGGGGCCCGGGAGCCAGGGGCCCGGGAGCCAGGGGCCCGGGGGCCACGGCCGGCTCGGGCGCGGCGTGCGGCAGGATCGGCGGCCCCACCAGGGCCTCCACCAGCTCGCTGGCGGTCCGGTACTCGCTGACCAGGCCGTACAGGCGCTTGGTGCAGGAGCCGCAACCCGGCTTCATGCCGCAGGCGGCCTTGACCTCCTTGGCCGTCCGGCACCCGCCGTCGGCCATGCAGCCGCGCACGTCGTCCTCGGTGACGGCGTTGCACACGCAGACGTACATGTGGGCGGGACCTCTCGTGCGGCACGGGCTGGGTAAGGGCAACCTCAATAAGGTTAGGCTCCCCTAAGGTAACCGACGGTCGCCCTGTCTGACCAGTGACCTTTATTTCGGTGTGATCTAACCCTCAAGGGGAAGCAAACCTCTCGCGACGACGGGAGGGCCTAGTGGCTCAGGTATGGCCGGGAGACGCGTACCCCTTGGGCGCGCACTTCGACGGGGCGGGGACCAACTTCGCGGTCTTCGCCGAGGCGGCCGAACAGGTGGAACTCTGCCTGTTCGACGACTCGGGAGCGGAACGGCGGGTCCGGCTGCCGGAGGTGGACGCCTTCGTCCACCACGGCTACCTGCCGGGGGTCATGCCCGGCCAGCGGTACGGGTTCCGGGCGCACGGCCCCTACGACCCCGCGCGGGGGCACCGCTGCAACCCGAGCAAGCTTCTGCTGGACCCCTACGCGCAGGCCGTCGAGGGCACGGTGGACTGGGACCAGGCGTGCTTCGGCTACGACTTCGGAGATCCCTGGTCGCGCAACGACCTCGACTCGGCCCCGCACATGATGCGCTCGGTCGTCGTCAGCCCCTACTTCGACTGGGGCGACGACCGGCCGCCCCGCACCCCCTACCACGACACGGTGATCTACGAGGCGCACGTCAAGGGCCTCACCGCCCGCCATCCGGAGGTCCCGGCCGAGCTGCGCGGCACCTACGCCGGGGTCGGGCATCCGGCGGTGGTCGAGCACCTGACCAAGCTCGGCGTCACCGCCGTCGAGCTGATGCCGGTGCACCAGTTCGTGCACGACGACATGCTGATCCAGAAGGGCCTGCGCAACTACTGGGGCTACAACACCATCGGCTTCTTCGCGCCGCACAACGAGTACGCCGCCGGCGGGCAGCGCGGCGAGCAGGTGCTGGAGTTCAAGGCGATGGTCAAGGCCCTGCACGAGGCGGGCATCGAGGTCATCCTCGACGTGGTCTACAACCACACCGCCGAGGGCAACCACCTGGGCCCGACCCTGTCGTTCCGGGGGCTGGACAACGCCTCCTACTACCGGCTGGTGGACGACGACCCGCGCTACTACATGGACACCACCGGCACCGGCAACAGCCTGCTGATGCGCAGCCCGCACGTGCTCCAGATGATCATGGACTCGCTGCGCTACTGGGTCACCGAGATGCACGTGGACGGCTTCCGCTTCGACCTGGCCTCCACGCTGGCCCGCGAGCTGCACGAGGTGGACCGGCTGGCGGCGTTCTTCGACCTGGTGCAGCAGGACCCGGTGATCTCGCAGGTCAAGCTGATCGCCGAGCCGTGGGACGTCGGCGAGGGCGGCTACCAGGTCGGCAACTTCCCGCCGCTGTGGACCGAGTGGAACGGCCAGTACCGCGACAGCGTCCGCGACTACTGGCGCGGCCAGCCCGGCGTGCTGCCCGAGCTGGGCTCCCGGCTGACCGGTTCGTCGGACCTGTACGCCGACGACGGCCGCAAGCCGTTCGCCTCGATCAACTTCGTGACCTGCCACGACGGCTTCACCCTGCACGACCTGGTCTCCTACAACGTCAAGCACAACGACGCCAACGGCGAGGCCAACCGCGACGGCAGCGACGACAACCGCTCCTGGAACTGCGGCTACGAGGGCCCGGTCGACGACCTGGACGTGCTGGCGCTGCGCGAGCGCCAGAAGCGCAACCTGCTGGCCACGCTGTTCCTGTCGCAGGGCGTCCCGATGCTCGGCCACGGCGACGAGCTGGGCCGCACCCAGCGCGGCAACAACAACGTCTACTGCCAGGACAACGAGCTGTCCTGGGTGGACTGGGACCGGCTGCTGGAGCAGTTCCCGCTGCTGGACTTCGTGCAGCGGCTGGCGCGACTACGCCGCAAGCACCCGGTGTTCCGGCGGCGGCGCTTCTTCCAGGGCGGCCGCATCCACGCCGCGCCGGGCGCCCCGGGCAGCGGCTCCGACCTGGCCGACCTGGTGTGGTTCACGCCCGACGGCACCGAGATGGACGACCAGGACTGGTCGGCGGGCTTCAGCAAGTCGCTCCAGGTGTTCCTGAACGGCGGCGCGATCGTGGAGCCCGACCGGCGCGGCGAGCCGATCAAGGACGACTCGTTCCTGCTGCTGTTCAACGCGCACGACGGGGACCTGCGGTACTCGTTGCCCCCGGCCCGCTACGGCGGGATGTGGATCAAGGTGCTGGACACCGCCGACCCCATGCTCGCCGAGGAGGAGTCGCCGGTGGTGAAGGCGGGGGAGACGCTGATGTGCGAGGCCCGGTCGGTGCAGGTGTTGCGCCGTGTCTGACCCCGCCGAGACCCCGCCGTCCGCCGCCCCCGAGTCCGCCGTCCCCACCGGCACCTACCGCTTCCAGCTCCGCGGCACCCGCGAGCAGCACTTCGGCTTCTCCGAGGCCGCCGCGCTCGCCCCCTACCTGGCGGCGCTCGGCGTGTCGCACGTCTACCTGTCGCCGGTGCTCCAGGCCGCGCCCGGCTCCACGCACGGCTACGACGTCGCCGACCACGACCGCCTGGCCGACGAGCTGGGCGGCGCGGACGCCTTCGCCGCCATGGCCGCCAAGTTCCGCGCCTGCGGCCTGAAGGTCCTGGTGGACGTCGTGCCCAACCACATGGCGATCCCCGACCCGCCCGACCGCAGCCGCGCCCTCGCCTCCGTGCTGGCCGAGGGCCCCGACTCCCCGTACGCGCGCTGGTTCGACGTCGACTGGGACGCCGGGGACGGCCGCCTCGTCCTGCCCGGCCGGGGCACCCCCAACTACCGCCGCTTCTTCGACATCTCCGGCCTGATCGGCCTGCGCCAGGAGGACCCCGAGGTCTTCGAGCGCACCCACCGCCTGACCCTGGACCTGATCGCCGACGGCCAGGTCCACGGCCTGCGCATCGACCATCCCGACGGCCTCACCGACCCCCGCGCCTACCTGGAGCGGCTGGCCGCCGAGGCGGGCGGCGCGTGGACCGTCGTCGAGAAGATCACCACCGGCGGGGAGGAGCTGCCCCGCGACTGGCGCTGCGCGGGCACCACCGGCTACGACGCGCTCGGCATGGTCGGCGGCCTGTTCGTCGATCCGCAGGGCGACAAGCCCCTCACCGAGACCTACGCGGCCTTCACCGGCGGCGCGCCCGGCTTCGCCGAGGTCGAGTACCGGTCCCGCCGGCACGCCGCCGAGCACGGCCTGCGCCCCGAGATCGACCGCCTGCTCGGCGTCCTGCGCCAGGTCGCGGGGCCCGACGAGATCCCCGACGAGGTCCTGGTCGAGCTGCTGGCGGCCATGCCCGTCTACCGCGCCTACGTCGTCCCCGGCGAGGAGCCGCCGCCGCAGGCCGTGGCCGTGCTGGAGGAGGCCGTCCGCCGGGCCCGCCCGCACCTGCCCGACGAGCGGCACGACGCGCTGGGCCGGCTCGTCCGCCTTGTCCTCGGCCAGGACGGCGCGCCCGACGAGTTCGTGGTGCGCTTCCAGCAGACCTCCGCGCCGCTGGCGGCCAAGGGCGTCGAGGACACCGCGTTCTACCGCTGGAACCGCATGGCCGCGCTCAACGAGGTCGGCGGCGACCCCGAGCGCTTCGCCGTCTCGCCGGACGACTTCCACGCCTACTGCGCGCGGATCGCCCGCGACTGGCCCGCCACGATGACCACCCTGTCCACCCACGACACCAAGCGCCAGGAGGACGTGCGCGCCCGCCTGGCCGTCCTGGCGGAGCTGCCGGGCCCGTGGGCGGAGGCGGTGGAGCGCTGGTCGGGCTGGCTGCCCGGCGACCCGCCGCTGGAGAAGGACCTGGAGTACCTGCTGTGGCAGACCCTGGCCGGGGTGGGGCCGATCAGCGAGGAACGCCTGACGGGCTTCCTCACCAAGGCGATGCGGGAGGCCAAGACCAGCACCTCCTGGACCGAGCAGAACGCCGCCTACGAGGACGCCGTGCTCGGCTTCGCGCGCCGCGTCCTGGCCGAGGACGACCTGACCGCCGACATCGCCCGCTTCACCGCCGCGCTCGACCCGTACGCGCGGGTGGTGCTGCTCGGGCAAAAACTCGTCCAGCTCACGATGCCGGGCGTGCCGGACGTGTACCAGGGCTGCGAGCTGACCGCCCCGGCGCTGGTCGATCCCGACAACCGGCGGCCGGTGGACTACGGCCTCCGCCGCACCCGGCTGACCCGGCTGGACAGCCCGCACGGCGAGCCGCGCGACGTGGACGACGAGAAACTGCTGGTCACCTCGCGGGCGTTGCGGCTGCGCCGCGATCACCCCGGCTGGTTCGTCCCGCCCGGCGAGCAGGCCCCGCACGGCACCGGAGGCCCGTCCGCCGACTACGCGCCGCTGGCCGCCGAGGGCCCCGCCGCCGAGCACGCCGTCGCATTCCGGCGCGGCGAGGCGATCACCGTCGCCACCCGCCTGCCGGTGGGCCTGGAACGGCGCGGCGGCTGGGGCGACACGCGTCTCGACCTGCCCGGACGCGCCGCCTACCGGAACGTCCTGACCGGCGAGACCCACGGGCCGGGCGGCCTCGCCCTGTCCGCCGTCCTGGCCGGGCTGCCGGTCGCGCTGCTGATCCCCGAACAGGAGGCCGGATGACCCGGTTCGAGGTGTGGGCCCCCGAGACCGGCCGCGCCGAGGTCGCGATCGGCGACGCGCGGCACGCGCTCGCCCCCGTCGAGGGCCGTCCGGGCTGGTGGGCCGCCGACGTCCCGGACGCCGCGCACGGCACCGACTACGGCTTCGTGCTCGACGGCGGTGACGTCCTGCCCGACCCGCGCTCCCCGTGGCAGCCGCACGGCGTGCACGGCCCCAGCCGCGTCCTGGACCACGCCGCGTTCGCCTGGTCGGACCACCACTGGCGCGGCCGCCCGCTGCCCGGCGGCGTGCTGTACGAGCTGCACGTCGGCACCTTCACGCCCGAGGGCACCTTCGAGGCCGCCATCGGCCGCCTGGACCACCTGGTCGCGCTCGGCGTGGACGTGATCGAGCTGCTGCCCGTCGCGGCGTTCCCCGGCCACCACGGCTGGGGCTACGACGGGGTGCACCTGTGGGCCCCGCACGAGCCCTACGGCGGTCCCGAGGGACTGAAACGCCTGGTGGACGCCGCCCACGCCCGCGGCCTCGCCGTCGTGCTGGACGCCGTCTACAACCATCTCGGGCCCAGCGGCAACTACCTCGGCTCCTACGGCCCCTACTTCACCGCCGCGCACGCCACGCCCTGGGGCGACGCGGTCAACTTCGACCAGGACGGGTCCGACGAGGTCCGCGCCTTCGTGGTCGAGAACGCGCTGATGTGGCTGCGCGACTACCACCTGGACGGCCTTCGCCTGGACGCCGTGCACGCGATCACCGACCACCGCGCCGTCCACCTGCTGGAGGAGCTGGCCGCCGCGGTGTCCGGCCTCGCCGCCCACCTGCGCCGCCACCTGTTCCTGATCGCCGAGTCCGACCTCAACGACCCCCGGCTGATCACCCCGCGCGAGGCGGGCGGGTACGGCCTGGACGCCCAGTGGGACGACGACGTCCACCACGCCCTGCACGCCGCCCTCACCGGCGAGCGCCAAGGCTACTACGGCGACTTCGGCACGCTCGACACCCTCGCCAAGGCGCTGACCAGCGCGTTCGTCCACGACGGCACGATGTCCACCTACCGGGGCCGCCGCCACGGCCGCCCGGTGGACCGGCTGCGCACCCCCGCGCACCGCTTCGTCACGTTCCTCCAAAATCATGACCAGATCGGGAACCGGGCGGCCGGGGACCGCATCGGGGCCGGGCTGCCGCCCCGGATGCTCAAGGTGGGCGCGGCGCTGCTGCTGCTCGGCCCGTTCACGCCGATGTTGTTCCAGGGCGAGGAGTGGGGCGCGGCCACGCCGTGGTGCTACTTCACCGACCACCAGGAACCGGAGCTGGCGCGGGCCGTCAGCGAGGGCCGCCGCCGCGAGTTCGCCCGCTACGGCTGGGCGGACGACGTCCCCGATCCACAGGCTGTGGACACCTTCCGCCGCTCGGTGCTGGACTGGGCCGAACCGGGCAAGGACCACCACCGCGAGCTGCTGGAATGGCACCGTGCGCTGATCGGACTGCGGCGGGCGCGGCCGGAGCTGACCGACCCGCGCCTGACCGAGACCTCGGTGACCGTCCGCGAGGAGGACGGCCAGCGCTGGTTGATCATGCGGCGGAGCGGGGTGCAGATCGCCGCGAACCTGGACGACACTCCCGTCCAGCTGCCGGTGGCGGCCGACCGCATTCTGCTGGCGTCCGACCCGGCCGTGCGCCTGGACGACGGCACGCTCACTCTTGCGGGCGCCTCTGTGGCGGTGCTGACCTGAGCCGACGCCCGGCCGCCGCCGCCGTCGGGGGAGCGAACGACCGGCGTTCGGCGCGCCGTTGCACAAGCACCCACGCCGCTAGCGCGGTCAACATCGCGGAAAGGAAGAGCAAAGCCAGCCCATCGGCGTTCAGCCAGTCGGAATCTTCTTGCAAGGGCAGCCGCCGGGAGTTCGCGTACAGGGTGCCCGCCACGTTCAGCACGCCTTCCGCCACCGTGTACCACCAGACGCGGTCGCGCGTCTCGGCCAGCATCCCGGCCGCCCCGCCGACCGCCATCAAGATCGCCACGAGGAGGCCGACCCCGATGTAGGACTCGGTCCCGAAGCCGTCCGGTAACGTCAGGACGTGGGCCACCGCGACCGCCAGGAAAAGGACGGCCGCGACCGGCCGCGCGACGCCCTCGTCCGGCGGTACCACGGGCTCTACCTCCGGGTTCGTATGGGTACGTCCGTGTTCGAGGATGTACTACGAGTGGCAAACCGCAGGTCAAGAGCGTGGCGCACGCCAGGAAACGTTCATGAATGGCCATACGATCGGTTCATGACCTCAGTACTGCTCGCCGAGGACGACACGTCCATCTCCGAGCCTCTCGCCCGTGCGCTGCGGCGCGAGGGGTACACCGTCGAAGTGAGCCCGGACGGGCCGCAGGCCCTGGAACGGGCCCTCGGGGGCGGCGTTGACCTGATTGTGCTCGACCTCGGACTGCCCGAACTCGACGGCCTTGAGGTGGCCCGCCGGGTCCGCGCCGAGGGGCACGGCGTGCCCATCCTGATCCTGACCGCGCGCGCCGACGAGGTGGACACGGTCGTCGGCCTGGACGCCGGCGCCGACGACTACGTCACCAAGCCGTTCCGGCTCGCCGAGCTGCTGGCGCGGGTGCGCGCGCTGCTGCGGCGGGGCAGCACCGAGACGCCGATCGTCCAGGGCGTGCGGATCGACGCCGAGTCGCGCCGCGCCTGGATGGGCGACCAGGAGCTCCAGCTCACCACCAAGGAGTTCGACCTGCTGCGCGTGCTGGTGCGCGACGCGGGCAAGGTCGTGACCCGCGAACAGATCATGCGCGAGGTGTGGGACACCAACTGGTGGGGTTCCACCAAGACCCTCGACATGCACATCTCCTGGCTGCGCCGCAAACTCGGCGACGACGCCGGCAGCCCGCGCTACATCACCACCGTGCGCGGCGTCGGCTTCCGGTTCGAGCGCGGCGACTAGCCCCGCCCCGCCATGATCATGCAGTTCACGGCGGCCGTCCCGAGCGGCCGCCGGGGGCGGACTGCATGGTCATGGCTTAAGAAGACCTAGGAGCTTTGATGCGGCGCCGACTGCTGCTTTCGACGCTCGCGGTCGCGATCGTCGCGATCCTGCTGCTCGGCATCCCCCTCGCCTACGCCACCCGGAAGCTCATCTACGAGGAGGCCGCCCAGTCGCTGGACCGGGAGGCCTCCTCCATCCTCGGCGGTGTCGCGCTCAACCTGGACGCCCGCGAGGACCCCGACGAATCCAAGATCGCGGCGGCCTACCCCGGCCGCTCCATCGTCATCACCCTGCCCGACGGCCGGGTCGTCACCGCGGGCCCGAAACCGGCGCGCGGCGCCGAACTGCTCACCGCCGACGGCAAGGCCGGCGGCGTGCACGTGCGGGTCTCCCAGCCCGCCGCCGAGGTGCACGACGAGGCGCTGCGGCAGCTGCTGCTGATCGGCAGCCTGGCCGCGCTGGGCGTGGCCGTCACCGTCGGCCTGGCGATGTTCCAGGCCCGCAAGCTGACGCTGCCGCTGATCGACCTCGCCGAGACCGCCGACCGGCTGGGCAGCGGCAACGCCCGGCCGCGCCGCCGCCGCTACGGCATCGCCGAGGTGGACCGGGTCGCCGAGGTGCTGGACCGCAGCGCGGTCCGCATCGCCGACCTGCTGGCCGCCAGCCGCGAGTTCGCCTCCGACGCCAGCCACCAGCTGCGCACGCCGCTGACGGCGCTGTCGATGCGGCTGGAGGAGATGATCGAGGCCGCCGAGTACCCCGACGTGGTGCGCGAGGAGGGCGTGGCCGCGCTCGCCCAGACCGAGCGCCTGGTCGCGGTGGTCGAGCAGCTGCTGGCCCGTGCCCGGCACGACCGCACCGGCGCGGCGGTGGCCGCCCCGGTGGACGGCGTCATCGCCCAGCAGGTCGAGGAGTGGCGGCCCATCTTCCGCCGCGCCGGCCGGGAGATCACCGTCACCGGCGAGCACGACCTGGTCGGCATGACCAACCCCGAGGGCCTGTCGCAGATCATCGCGACGCTGCTGGACAACTCGCTGGTCCACGGCACCGGCACCGTCACCATCAGCACCAAGCAGGGCACCGCCTCGGTGGTGGTGGAGGTCGGCGACCAGGGCGCGGGCATCCCGCCGGAGCTGGAACCGCGGATCTTCGAGCGCAGCGTGAGCGGCGGCTCGGGCACCGGCCTCGGCCTGTACCTGGCGCGGTCGCTGGCGGTGGTGGACGGCGGGCGGCTGGAGCTGATCAGCGCCCGCCCCGCCGTCTTCGGGATCTTCCTGCGGCCGGCGGCGGAGGCGCGGCTGGCGGCGGAACGGGTCGTGATCGGCCCGGCGTGAGCGCGGGCCGGCGGCCGGCCCGGCAAGCGAAGCGGGCGGCACCCCGCCAGGGATGCCGCCCGCTCTCGTTCCGAAGATCAGGGAGTGCGGGAGAACTCCGCGTACCCCTCCGCCTGGCGGGGCTCGACGCGGTGGTGGCCGCCGTGCTGCGGGGCGTCCTTGACCGGCAGGTCGTGGGCGTCGGGCAGGCCCGAGTGCGGGTCGACGGCCGGGGCGTCGGCGGGCAGGAACACCCACTTCTTGTAGGACCAGAAGCGGAACAGCGTCGCGACGGCCGTACCGACGATCAGCGAGGCGTTGTAGGCGATCGGGCCCTGGAGGTCCAGCACGAACTTGGTGACGCCCTGGAACAGCCAGGTGATCACCAGCCCGACGCCGTTCAGCGCGAAGAACAGCACGTACTCGCGGCCCATGCCCGTCTGGTCGCGGTGCCGGAAGGTCCAGAAGCGGTTGGCCGCGTAGGAGAAGGTCGCCGCGATGACGGTCGCGATGCCGGTGGAGGTCAGTTCGCCCAGCCCCACACCGACGTGCAGCAGGTTGCCGACGCCCAGGGTGATGACGAAGGCCAAGGCGCCGACGCTGCCGAACTTCATCAGCTCGCGCACCAGGTGCTCGAACCGGCGATAGAGAGTGGCGACCAGGCTCACGAAGAGGAACCGTCCTTCCGGACTCCGCTGCCTAAGGCGCGGCTGAATGTTCACTGGATACTGCGGAGGCACAACGAGGATAGACGCATGTGCCCGCTGAGACGTCGGAACATGAACGTTTCACGGTACCCGCCACATTCCTTCTTTCCCCGGGCAACAGGCCCCCACCCCTTCTGACGTCCGGGACACCGCGCCCGTTCACCCCCGCCCGGCCGATAATCTGCTGCGCGTGACTGATGCAGCTCAGATGCCGGTCGTCGGGATGGCGGGCGGCGGTCAGCTCGCCCGGATGACCCAGCAGGCCGCGATCGCGCTCGGCGTGTCGCTGCGGGTGCTCGCCAAGGACCCGGCCGACTCGGCGGCCCGCGTGGTGGCCGACGCCCGGATCGGCGACGACGCGGCCCTCGCCGACCTGATGGACTTCGCGAAGGGCTGCGCGGTGGTCACCTTCGACCACGAGCACGTGCCCGGCGCGCACATCCAGGCCGTCGTGGACTCGGGCGTGCCGTGCCGTCCGGGCCCCGAGGCGCTGCGGCACGCCCAGGACAAGCTGGTCATGCGCGAGAAGCTGGCGGCACTCGGCGCACCGTGCCCGGCGTTCGCGCACCTACCCGCCGAGAACGCGGCGGCGGCGCTGGAGGCGTTCGTGGCCGAGCACGGCTGGCCGGTGGTGCTGAAGGCGACCCGGGGCGGCTACGACGGCAAGGGCGTCTGGGTGCTGAAGGCCATGGACACCGCCCTGGTGGAGCGGCTGCTGGCCGAGGGCGTGGACCTGATGGCCGAAGCGTTCGTGCCGTTCCGGCGGGAGCTGGCGGCACTCGTAGCCCGCTCCCCGCACGGCCAGGGAGCCGCCTACCCGATCGTGGAGACCGTGCAGGAGGACGGGATCTGCGTCGAGACGATCACGCCCGCCCCCGGCCTGTCCGGCGACCGGGCGGCCGAGGCCCAGCACCTTGCCCTGGACATCGCCGACAAACTGGGCGTCACGGGCCTGCTGGCGGTGGAACTCTTCGAGACCGACGAGGGCCTGCTGGTCAACGAGCTGGCGATGCGCCCGCACAACTCGGGCCACTGGACGATCGAGGGCGCCCGGACGTCCCAGTTCGAGCAACACCTGCGCGCGGTGCTGGACCTGCCGCTGGGCTCGACCGAGCCGACCGCGCCCTACACGGTGATGGCGAACGTGCTGGGCGGCGACGACCCGGCCCTGTACCCCCGCTACCTGCACGTGATGGCGCACGACCCGGCCGTCAAGGTGCACTTCTACGGCAAGGACGTCCGTCCCGGCCGCAAGATCGGCCACGTGACGGCCCTGGGCGACACCCTGGCCGAGGTGCGCGAACGAGCCCGCCACGCCGCCGACTACCTGCGGTGGGGCCCCGAGATGAAGGACAAACGATGACGAGCCCCCTGGTCGGCGTGGTGATGGGCAGCGACTCCGACTGGCCGGTGATGCGCCAGGCGGCCGAGGCCCTGGAGGAGTTCGGCGTCCCCTACGAGGCCGACGTGGTCTCGGCCCACCGCATGCCGCACGACATGATCGCCTACGGCGAGCAGGCGGCCGACCGGGGCCTCCGCGTGATCATCGCAGGCGCGGGCGGCGCGGCCCACCTGCCGGGCATGCTGGCGTCGGTGACCCCCCTGCCGGTGATCGGGGTGCCGGTACCGCTGAAGTACCTGGACGGGATGGACTCGCTGCTGTCGATCGTGCAGATGCCGGCGGGGGTGCCGGTGGCGACGGTGGCGGTGGGCGCGGCGAGGAACGCGGGACTGCTGGCGGTGCGGATTCTGGGGGCGGGGGATGAGGGGTTGCGGGGGAGGATGAGGGAGTTCCAGGGGGAGTTGTATGCGCAGGCTAAGGCGAAGGGGGAGAAGTTGAGGGAGGGGTTGTGAGGGGCTCTGGGGAGCTTTAGGGGGCTTTAGGGGGTGGCTGCCTGCGCTATGGCCCCGCGCCCGACACGCGGCCAGCAACCTTAATTCCGTGGGCTGTACGTGACCAGCGACCTTAGTTGGCGCTGCGCGTCGAAACCGCGCTGCGCGTCAAAGGCGCGCTTCACTTCAAGCCCGCGCTCCGCGCTAAAAGCGCGCTCCGCGCCAAGGGCACGCTCCGCGTTAAAGGAACGCTCCGCGCCACTACCTCAGCCCGCGCTGCACGCGTGCCCAACGACGCCAGCCCTACGTCCTGCACCCGACCAACAACCTCAGCCTCGCGCTCCGCGCGTGACCAGCAACCCCAATCCCGCGCTCCGCACCCAACCATCAACCCTAGCCCCGCGCCCGAACATGCCCA
>NZ_BCRO01000133.1 GCF_001552635.1 Actinomadura hibisca NBRC 15177
CCCCGGGCGGCTGAGGTCGCTGTGATGGTGCAGCGCACGGGGCTGAGGCTCTTGGTCGGGTGCGGAGCGCGGGGCTGGGGCCGTTGATCCTGTTCGGGCGCGGGGCTGGGATTGCTGATCCAGCGCGGAGCGCGGGGTTGGGGTTGTTGGTCACGTGTGGGGCACGGGGCCTGGGTAGTTGCGCGGAGCGCTTGGCTTGGCGCGGAGCGTGGTTTAGTGCGGGCTGAGGGCACCGATCAGGCACTGGGCGCTAAACACGGAGCCGGGAACACCGACCAGACACCCACACGCACCAACCCCGCGCGGGTCAGCCCGGTAACTCCATGACGCCGCGCGGGCCTGGCTCGCCAAAGGTGCCCGAAGGCGTGAACCGTGCGTCCTCTACGTCCGCTCGATCGGCAGCTCATCCCCGTTGTGCAGGTGTTCCTCGTTCACCCGCAGGACGGCGTCGTCGCCCTTGAAGAAGACGACCACACCGTCCTCGGACACGATCTGGTCGGCGTCGATGGTCTCGGTGACGCGGTTGTCCTCGTCGCCGTAGTCAATGCGGTACTGGGTCATGGGATAGCGATACCGGTCCCCGACCTGCGCTAATCCCAAGTCCCCGCCAAAGATCAGCAGGGCCCGCGGAGCCGGCCCGATCAGGTCGGGTCAGAACGTCACGACCTGCCGCACCGCCTCTCCCCCGTGCAGCCGGTCGAACCCCTCGTTCACCTCGTCCAGCCCCAACCGATGCGACAACAACGCGTCCACCGGCAGCGCCCCCGAGCGGTACATCCCAATGAAGCGCGGCACGTCCCTACGCGGCACGCACGACCCCAAATAGCTCCCCCGCAGCGTCCGCTCCTCCGCCACCAGGCTCAACGCAGGCAGCGTCAGCGGCACGCCCGGTGCCGGCAGGCCCACCGTCACCGTCACGCCGCCCGCCCGCGTCGCCGCGTACGCCTGCTCCAGCACCGGGACGACGCCCGTCGTGTCGATCACCTTCTCCGCGCCGCCACCCGTCAGCTCCCGGACCGCCTCCACCGCGTCCGGGCCGCCCGCCACCGTGTGCGCCGCGCCCAGCTTCACCGCCAGGTCCCGCTTCTCCCGCACCACGTCGATCGCGATGATCGAGGACGCGCCCGCCGCCTTCGCCGCCAGCAGCGCGGCCAGGCCCACGCCGCCCAGGCCGAAGACCGCCACCGTGTCGCCCGGCCGCACCTCCGCGCTGTACAGCGCCGCGCCCGCTCCCGTCAGCACCGCGCAGCCGAACAGCGCCGCGATCTCGTGCGGCAGGTCGGCGTCCACCTTCACCGCCGACCGCGCCGACACGATCGTGTACTCCGAGAACGCCGACACTCCCAGGTGGTGGTGCGGCTGCGTCCCGTCGGGCGCGGTGAAGCGGCGCGAGCCGGACAGGAGCGTGCCCGCGCCGTTGGCCTGCGCGCCCGGCCCGCACAGCGCCGGACGTCCCGCGACGCACCGGTCGCAGTGTCCGCACGCCGGGACGAACGCCATCACCACGTGGTCGCCGGGCGCGAACTCGCTGTCCCCGCCCGTCTCGACGACCTCGCCCGCCGCCTCGTGGCCCAGCGCCATGGGCAGTGGCCGCACCCGCGAGCCGTTGATCACCGACAGGTCGGAGTGGCACAGGCCCGCCGCCCCCACCCGGACCAGCAGTTCGCCGGGCCCGGGGCGGTCCAGGCGCAGTTCGGTGATCTCCAGGGGGCGCGAGTCGGCGTAGGGGGCGGGGCGGCCCGCCTCCACCAGGACGGCGGCGCGGGTCGTGGTCACGCGATCACCAGCTTCTGCATCTCGCCCCGGACCGGGTCCACGATCTCCACCGGGCGGCGGCTGTCGCGGCCGACGAACACGTGCACGAAGTGCCCCTCCGCGATCAGCGTGCCGTCCCCGCGCACCATGCCGACCTCCCAGCGCACGCTGGACCGCCCGAGCTTGCCGACGCGCAGCCCCACCCGGATCGTGTCGGGGAAGGCGACCTCGGCCTTGTAGACGCAGTGCGACTCCACGCACATGGCGATGGCCTCGCCGCGCAGCGGGTCGAACCCGGCGGTGCGGATCATCCACTCGTTGATCACGGTGTCCATCAGCGAGTAGTGCACGACGTTGTTGACGTGGCCGTAGACGTCGTTGTCGTTCCACCGCGTGGGGACGTTCTCCCAGTACAGGTAATCACCGGTCATAGCGGTCACTCTAGGGTCGCCTCGGGACGGCCACCGCCGCTGGCCCCGGCACTGGTGGCCGTCACCGGCCTGACCGGGCGCGGCTGTTCCGCCCCACAGTTCCGGCCGCCGGTCAGCCGAGCCCCGGAAAAGGGTGCGGCGCCCGCCTGGCCGCAAGGGAAAGGTTCTGAGCACGATCCCGGCCAGGTGGGCGCCGCACGTTCCTGGGCGCCGGTGACTCAGGCGCTGCGCGCCTTGTCGAAGCGCGACTTCACGTCCGTCCAGTTGACCAGCGACCACAACTTCTCGACGTAGTCCGGACGCACGTTCCGGTACTGCAAGTAGTACGCGTGCTCCCAGGCGTCGAACACCAGCAGCGGCGTGCTGTTCATGCCGATGTTGCCGTGGTGGTCGTACACCTGCTCCACCACCAGCCGCTGACCCAGCGGCTCCCACGCCAGCACGCCCCAACCCGAGCCCTGCACCAGCGAGGTCGCCGACGACAGCTGCTTCTGGAACGCCTCGAACGAGCCGAAGTGCTCGTCGATCGCGGCCTGCAGCTCGCCGTCGGGGCGGTCGCCGCCGTCGGGGGACAGGTTCTCCCAGAAGATCGAGTGCAGCACGTGGCCGGACAGGTTGAAGGCGAAGGTCTTCTCCAGCCCCACCAGGCCGCCGAACTGCTCCTTGTCGCGCGCCTCGGCGAGCTTCTCCAGCGTGTCGTTGGCGCCCTTGACGTAGGCCGCGTGGTGCTTGGAGTGGTGCAGCTCCAGGATCTCGCCGGTGATCGCCGGCTCCAGCGCCGCGTAGTCGTAGGGGAGATCGGGCAGCGTGTAGTTCGACATGCCCGCCACTATTGCAAACTACTTGCAGTTACGTCCAACCCGCAGTTGCCATGGGGCAGCAAAAACCCGCCCCCGCCGGAGGGCGGAGACGGGTTCATGGGACGCGGGGCTCAGTAGCGGCGGGCTCCCCCGGTGCCGCGGCCCTTGCCGCGGAAGCGGGCGAGCAGGCCGCGCGCCCTGGCCTGGTTGCGCGGGTCGCGGGCGATCTGCCCGGCCCGCGCGCGGGCGCGCTGGCCCTGGGGACTTCGCGCGAAACGCTTGATCTTGTCGACGAGGGGCATGGTTCCTCCTCGGCCCGTGCCGGACGGGTGACGGCGACGGCCTCACCCCTCCAACGAACGGACCATCACAAAAGGTTGCGGGGCGATCCGGTCGTTCTGGACCGCCCCTACCCCGCGGCGGACCGCTCTCACCTCACCGCACGGAGAGCCTCGTCTCAGAACGCCTCGTCGAACGCCACGCTGCCCTCGACCCCGATCTGGTACGCCGACACGCGCCGCTCGAAGAAGTTCGACAACTCCTGCACGTCCTGCAGCTCCATGAACGCGAACGGGTTCGCCGTCCCGTACCGCACCGGCAGGCCCAGCCGCGCCAGCCGCTGGTCGGCCACGTACTCCAGGTAGGAGCGCATGTCGTCGGCGCTCATGCCCGGCAGGCCGTCGCCGCACAGGTCGCGCGCGAACGCCAGCTCCGCCTCGACGGCCTCCTCCAGCATCTCGGTGACCTGCCGCGTCATCTCCGCGTCGAACAGCTCCGGCTCCTCGGCGCGGACGGTGTCCACGACCGAGAACGCGAACTCCATGTGCATGGACTCGTCGCGGAAGACCCAGTTCGTCCCGGACGCCAGGCCGTTCAGCAGGCCGCGCGAGCGCAGCCAGTACACGTACGCGAACGCGCCGTAGAAGAACAGGCCCTCGATGCACGCGGCGAAGCAGATCAGGTTGAGCAGGAACGCGCGCCGGTCGGCGGCGGTGTGCAGCTCGTCCAGCTTGTCGATCGTCCCGATCCACTTGAAGCAGAACTCGGCCTTCGCGCGGATCGACGGGATGTGCTCGACGGCCGCGAACGCCTTGGTGCGCTCGTCCATGTCGGGCAGGTAGGTGTCCAGCAGCGTCAGGTAGAACTGGACGTGCACGGCCTCCTCGAAAAGCTGCCGCGACAGGTACAGCCGCGCCTCGGGCGCGTTGACGTGCTTGTACAGGTTGAGCACCAGGTTGTTGGCCACGATCGAGTCGCCGGTGGCGAAGAACGCGACCAGCCGGTTGACCAGGTGCAGCTCGGCCGGGGTGAGGCGGGCCAGGTCCGCCAGGTCGGAGGCGAGGTCCACCTCCTCGACGGTCCAGGTGTTGCGGATCGCGGCGCGGTAGCGCTCGTAGAAGTCGGGGTAGCGCATGGGACGCAGGGTCAGGTCCATGCCCGGGTCGAGCAGCATGCCGTGTCCTTCTGAAGTTCGCGAGCTCACTGGCAGGCCTCGCAGGATTCGGGGTTCTCAAGGGAGCAGGCGACCGCGTCGGGGTCGGCGACGGCCGTGGCCTGCGCGGCGACGGTCGTCTGCGCGATCCGGGTGGCCGGGCGCGACCGCAGGTAGTAGGTGGTCTTGATGCCGCTGCGCCACGCGTAGGCGTACATCGACGACAACTTGCCGATGGTCGGCGTCTCCATGAACAGGTTCAGCGACTGGCTCTGGTCGATGAACGGCGTGCGCGCCGCCGCCAGGTCGATCAGCGCCTTCTGCGGCAGCTCCCACGCGGTGCGGTACAGCTCGCGCAGCGACGCGGGCAGGTCCACGATGCCCTGGATGGAGCCGTTGGCGCGCTTGATCGCCTCGCGGGTCGCGGCGTCCCACAGGCCGAAGCGCTTGAGGTCGGCCACCAGGTAGTTGTTGATCTGGAGGAACTCGCCCGACAACGTCTCGCGCTTGAACAGGTTGGACACCTGCGGCTCGACGCACTCGTAGCACCCGGCGATGGACGCGATCGTCGCGGTCGGCGCGATCGCGATCAGCAGCGAGTTGCGCAGGCCGGTCTCGGCGACGCGGGCGCGCAGCGCGTCCCACGCCTCGGTGCGCGTGATCACCGCGTCCGGGAAGTGGTCCACGTGGAGCTGGCCGCGCGCGGTGCGGGTCGCGGCGTAGGCGGGCAGCGGGCCCAGCTCGGCGGCCAGGTCGGCGGACGCCCCGTACGCCGCGAGCGCGATCTCCTCGGCGATGCGCGTGGACAGCGCCTTCGCCTCGGCCGAGTCGAACGGCAGCCGCAGCTTGAAGAACACGTCGGCCAGGCCCATCACGCCCAGGCCGACCGGGCGCCACTTGCGGTTCGCGCCGGCCGCCTCGTCGGTCGGGTAGAAGCCCCGGTCGATGGTGCGGTCCAGGAAGCGGACGGCGGTGCGGACGGTGGAGCGCAGCCGGTCCCAGTCGATGTCGCCGCCGGACACGTGCGCGCCCAGGTTGACCGAGCCGAGGTTGCACACGGCGGTCTCGCCGTCGCTGGTGACCTCCAGGATCTCGGTGCACAGGTTCGACAGGTGGACGACGTTGCCGGGCTCGGCGGTCTGGTTGCAGGCGCGGTTGGCGGCGTCCTTGAACGTCATCCAGCCGTTGCCGGTCTCCGCCAAAGTGCGCATCATCCGGCCGAACAGGCGGCGCGCCGAGATCTGGCGGACGTAGCGGCCCTCGGCCTCGGCCTTGCGGTAGGCGGCGTCGAAGTCGTCGCCCCACAAGTCCACCAGCTCGGGGACCTCCTTGGGGTCGAACAGCGACCAGTCGGCGTCGGCCTCGACGCGGCGCATGAACTCGTCGGGCACCCAGTTGGCGAGGTTCAGGTTGTGCGTGCGGCGGGCCTCCTCGCCGGTGTTGTCGCGCAGCTCCAGGAACTCCTCGACGTCGGCGTGCCACGGCTCCAGGTACACGCACGCCGCGCCCTTGCGCCGCCCGCCCTGGTTGACGGCGGCGACCGAGGAGTCCAGGGTGCGCAGCCACGGCACGATGCCGTTGGAGTGGCCGTTGGTGCCGCGGATCAGCGAGCCGCGCGCGCGGATGCGGCTCCAGGAGACGCCGATGCCCCCGGCGTACTTGCTGAGCCGCGCGACCTGCGCGTACCGCTCGTAGATCGACTCCAGCTCGTCGCGGGGCGAGTCCAGCAGGAAGCACGACGACAGTTGCGGGCGGCGCGCGGCGGAGTTGAACAGCGTCGGCGAGCTGGGCAGGTACGACAACGTGCTGAGCAGCGCGTACAGCTCGCCCGCGTCCTCGACGGTGTCGGACAGGCCGACCGCGACGCGCAGCAGGAAGTACTGCGGGCGCTCCACCACGCGGCGGGTGCTGGGGTGGCGCAGCAGGTACCGGTCGTAGACAGTGCGCAGCCCGAAGTACTCGAAGCGGTCGTCGGCGGCGTCGTCCACCAGGGCGTTCAGGGCGGCGGCGTTGGCGGCGACGAACGCGGCGGACTCGTCGGCGAGCAGGCCCTCGCGGTGCGCGACCGCGACCGACTCGGCGAACGAGCGCACACCCTCGGCGGCGGCCTCGTCGGCGATGTGCGCGCCCAGCAGCCGGGCGGCGACCTTGGAGTAGGCGGGCTCGACCCCGACCAGCGCGGCGGCCTCGCCGATCGCCAGCTCGCGCAACCCGGCCGCGTCCACCCCGCCGCCACCGCGCACCGCGGCCAGCACCCGGCCGGGGTCGGCGTCGGGCAGCCCGGCACAGGCGCGCTCGATCTCGGCGGCGAGGCCCGCCGGCCCCACGGTGATCTCTTCGGCGGTGCCGGACAGGACGTCGGCCGGTGGCGCGATCAGTTCCTGGGTCACGTGCTCTTCCCCTCGGGAGCCTGGTGTCCCCCGACAGGGCGCGCGAAGGGGCGCGCGGGCGCGCCGCGCACCGCCCCCGGCCCTCCCGCGGGACCTGGACGAAACTTCGGCGCTGGCAGGTCTTCGGACTCGTGGGCGCCGATCGTTCTCCTACTGGCCGTCGCTTCCCGGCCCCCGCGAGGAGGCCAGTGCTCGATGACGGCGGTCGTTCCCACTCACCGCTGCGGGGCAGTCCCGGATTCCCGCCGGGTTCCCTCTTACGACGCCCGCACCGTCTCCGGCGGGGCGAACCAGCACGAGGCAAGACCCTACATCTTGTCGAGACTCTTCGCGCAACCCCTACATGTAGGGGCGTGTCGTGATCACTAGGAGGGGGCCGGGTGGTGCGTCCCGCGCGTTGGTGGGAGCATGGAGGCGCCATGTCCCCGCGCCCGATCCTCCGCGTCTCCCGGGCGGTGGTCTTCACCACCGTCTGCGTGACGTTGGCGACCCTCGGGCACGCCTTCGCGTCCGGCGCGGAAGTCCCGGCGTGGGCGGTGCTGACGGGTTTCGCGGGCACGCTGCTGTTCACGCTGGCGCTGGCGGGGCACGAGCGGTCCCTGCCCACCATCCTGGGCGGCCTGCTGGGCGGGCAGTTCGCGCTGCACAGCCTGTTCGCGGACGCGAGCGCGCCCGTGGCCGACGGCCATCACGCGGTCGCGATGCCCGCGCACGACTCGGGCATGGCGATGACGCTGGCGCACATCGCCGCCGCCGCGCTGTCGGCGTGGTGGTTGCGACGCGGGGAGCGCGCGATCTGGGCGCTGGGCCGTCGCCTGGCGGCGCGTCCGGCGCGGTTGCTCCTGCCCGCCGCCGAACCTCCGGCGCTTCCGCCGCGCGTGCCCGTCGCGCGGGAGGTCGCCGTCCCCGCCACTGACCAGGTGCTGAGGCATCTGGTGGTGCGGCGGGGTCCACCGCTCCTTTCGAGGGCGCTCTAGCAGCGCCGTACGTCACCGGACGCGCCGACGCGCGCGCCCGGCTCTTTCCCGTACGTTCTCGAACGGAGCAACACCATGTCTTCTCGCATGTCCTCCCGCCTGGCCGCCGTGTCCGCGCTGGCCGCCACCTCCCTGCTCGGGCTCGCCACCGCCGCGTCCGCGCACGTCACCGCCCAGCCCGGCACCGCCGAGCAGGGCGGCTACAGCAAGGTCGCCTTCCGCGTGCCGAACGAGCGCGACGACGCCGGGACCACCAAGCTCCAGGTGGACCTGCCCATGGACCACCCGGTCGCGTCGGTGTCGGTGCGGCCGCTGCCGGGCTGGTCGGTGAAGGTGGAGAAGGCCAAGCTCGCCAAGCCGATCAAGGCGCACGGCGGCGAACTGACCGAGGCGGTGTCCCGCATCACCTGGTCCGGCGGCAAGATCGAGCCGGGCCAGTTCCAGGAGTTCGAGGTGTCGATGGGCGCGCTGCCGACCGACACCGACCGCATGATGTTCAAGGCCGTGCAGACCTACGCCGGGGGCGAGGTCGTCAAGTGGGACCAGGACCCCGGCACCGGGCAGGGCGAGGAGCCCGAGCACCCCGCGCCGGTGCTGAAGCTGGTGCCGAAGGGCGCGGCGACGACGCAGAACGCCAGGCTGACCGCGAGCGCTAAGCCCGCCGCCGCCTCCTCCACCGACGAGGCCGACGACGGGACGGCGCGGCTGCTCGGCGGGGCCGGGATCGCGGTCGGCGTCGTCGGGATCATCATCGGCGGCCTCGGCATCGCGCGGGCGCGCAACGCCGGGGGCAAGGCGTGAGGGCGGCGCGGCTCGCGACCCTGGGCGCGGCGACGGCGTTGACGCTGGCGGTGACGGCCGCCCCGGCGAGCGCGCACACGGCGCTGCGCTCGTCGAACCCGGCGGCGAAGGCCACGGTGGCGGCCCCGTCGGAGATCCTGCTGACCTACACGCAGACGATCTCCATGCCGAAGGTCGTGCTGACCGACGCGCAGGGCGGGCGGCACGAGACGGGCGCGCCCCGTGCGGTGGACAACAAGGTGACGCAGCCGGTGCAGGGCACGCTGCCGAACGGCGAGTACACGGTGGGGTGGCGGGTGGTGTCGGCGGACGGCCACCCGGTGTCGGGGACCTTCACGTTCACGGTGAAGGGCTCGACGACGGCTGCGGCGGGGTCGTCGGCCCCGGCGTCGGCCGCGCCCGCCGCCCCCGCACCCGCTCCCGCGCCGAGCCAGGCGGCTGAGAAGGAGTCGTCCGGCTCGTCCGGCTGGCTCTGGATCGGCCTGGTGGTGGCCGTCATCGCGCTGATCGCGGGCGGGATCGCCTGGGCCCGCCGCCCCAAGCAGGACTGACCGGCGGCCCGGCGGGCGGTGCACGCACCGCCCGCCGGGCCACCTCCAAACGATCGACAGCGTGATGATTACACGATTACATTGATGGCGCCCCCTCTCCCCCGAGGACGTGATCATGATCGTCGAGTACCTCCGCTACCGGATCGAGCAGGCGGACGCCGCCGCCTTCGAGGCCGCCTATGCCCGCGCCGCCACCTCCCTCGCCGCCGCCCCGCAGTGCAAGGACTACGAGCTGACGCGCTGCGTCGACGAGCCCGAGTGGTACGTCCTGCGCATCACCTGGACGTCGGCCGCCGACCACCTGGAGGGTTTCCGCTCCGGCGAGCACTTCCCGGCCTTCTTCGCCGAGATCAAGCCGTACGTGCGGGACATCGCGGAGATGCGCCACTACGTGCCCACCGCCGTGCGCGGCCCCGGCGGCGCGGTGCCGACCCTGTACGAGTGGGCGGGCGGGGCCGAGGCGTTCGAGCGCCTCACCGCGACCTTCTACGACCGGGTGCTGAAGGACGACCTGATCGGCCCGCTGTTCGCGGGCATGGACCCGCGCCACCCCCGGTACGTGGCGATGTGGCTCGGCGAGGTGTTCGGCGGCCCGGCGCGCTACAGCGAGGAGCGCGGCGGCTACCACCACATGGTGACCCAGCACCTCGGCAAGGCGATCAGCGAGCCGCAGCGCCGCCGCTGGGTGAATCTGCTGATGGACGCGGCCGACGAGGTGGGCCTGCCGACCGACCCGGAGTTCCGCGCCGCCTTCGCGAGCTACATCGAGTGGGGCACGCGCCTGGCGTTCGCGAACTCCCAGCCAGGCGCGACCCCGCCGATGCAGGCCCCGATGCCGCACTGGGGCTGGGGCGTGGCACCGCCGTACATCCCCAGCCCCTGACCCGAACTCCGGGTCACTCGCCGCGCAGTACCGCGGCCGTTCTGATCCGGCCCGCGCGGACGGCCGGGGGCAGCGCCCCCAGCGCCGCGATCAGCGCGCCCGCCGCCGGGAGCGCCGCCAGCAGCGCGGCCGGGTACACCCCGTACATCGTCCCGGGCAGCGCGCTGTCGACCGAGCGGGCGGTCAGCTCCAGCGCCAGCCGGTGCAGCGCGACCCCGGCGGGCGCGCCCAGCAGGCCGCCGACCGCGCCGATCGCGGCCGTCGACACCACCGTCATCGCGACCACCTGGGGCGGCGTCATGCCGAGCGCCTTCAGCACGCCGAGGTCCCGGCCGCGTTCGCGGGTGGTGAGGACGACGGTGTTGAGCACGCCCAGCGCGCACGCCGCGCTGATCAGCAGCGCGAGCGTCACGAACAGGACGGCGAGCGCCGTGTCGGGGTGGCCGCCGTTCATGGTGACGGCGAGGTCGTAGTCGTCGGCGTCCAGTCCGGCGCCGGCCTCCAGCGCCCGCGCGAAGCCGTCCACGTAGTCGGTCTGCGCGGTGCCGGGGGCCAGCCTGACCAGGAACGTGTCGGGCCGCGCGGCGGGGTCCAGCGCGGCGAGGGTCTCCCACGACGTCCACAGGCGGCCGGTGTCGGTCGCGAACAGCGCCCCGACGATCCGCACCTCGGCGGTCCGGTCGCCCGCGCGCAGGGTCAGCGTGTCGCCGACGCGGTGGTGGTGCACGGTGAGGAAGGCGTCGGTGACGGCCGCCTCGCCGGGCCCGGCCGGACGGCGGCCGCGCAGCACCGGCTCGGTGGCCAGGTCCGGGGACTGCCACGCCGCCAGCTCGAACGCGGTCCCGGCACCGGCGACGGCGACCTCGGTGCGGGTTCCGGCGGTCAGGCGCTCGGTGCCGGGACGGCCCGCCAGCAGCGCCCGCACCCTGGCGTCGAAGCCGGGGACGGGACGTTCGGGGACGGCCCGGACCGTCACCTGCGCCGGGTCGGTGACCTCGCGCATCTCGCCCACCGACCGGTTCAGCCCCGCCGCGAACGTCACCGCCATGACCCCGAAGCCCACGGCCGCGACCGTCAGCGCGGTGCGGCCCGGCCGGGCCAGCGGCAGCGCGAGGCCGAGAGTGACCGGGCGCGGCAGCGACCGCCCCGACAACCACGTCTGGGCGCGGCGGGCGCGGCTCTCGGGGGCGGGCGGGCGCGCGGCGATCATGCGGTGGGCGGGCAGGCGTCCGGCGCGCGCGGCCGGGACCAGCGCGGTGACCACGACCGTGGCGAGCACGGCGGCGGCGGCCAGGGCGTCCAGCGCGAGGCCGGTCCCGGCGACCGTCGGCAGGTCCAGGCCGTCGGCGACGCGGGCGAGCAGCACGACCGCCAGCGCGTTCCCGGCGGCGACCCCGGCCAGGCACCCGGCGGCGGCGGGCACCGCGGCCATCGTGACGTAGACGGCGGTGACCTGGGCGGGGGTGAAGCCCAGCGCCTTCAGCACGCCGATGTGCCGCAGCCCCGACACCACCGCGCCCGACACCACGTTCGCGATGATCAGGACGGCGGTGACCAGGCCCAGCGCGCCGAACAGCAGCAGGAACGGCAACACCGAGCGCGGCCCCTGCACGGCGTCGGCGCGGACGGTGAGCCAGGACCCGTCCTCCCGCACCGCGAGCCCCCGCGTGATCGCGGCCCGGCCCGCCGCGACCTGCGCCACGGTGGCGGCCCGGTCGAGGCGGTAGAGCATCTGCGCGCCGGTGGCCGGGCCGAGCGAGGGCAGGACGCCGGGCGCGGCCCACGCGTCGGCGGTGCGGGTGACCGACCGGGCCGCGCCGACCACCGTGACGGACCGGCCGTCCCTGGTGGCGAGGGTGAAGGGCGGGGGGCGGTCGGCGCGCCCGGCGGCCATGACGATCTCGCCGGGCCGGTCGGCCCAGCGCCCTTCGGTCAGCGTCAGCCCGTCCACGCCGCCGCCCGCGGTGCGGCCCGCGACCAGCAGCCCTCCGGCGACGGCGTCCAGGCGGACGGTGGCGAACGGTCCGGCCGACGCCGTGACGCCGGGCGCGCGCGCCGTCCCCGCGACCGCGCCGGGCGCGGCCCGCCGCGCGTCGTAGGTGACCGCCAGGTGCGCGCCGCGCGCGGCGTCGAAGGCGTGGTCGAACGGCGCGGTCGCCGCCGCCAGCAGCCCGGCGGCGAGCGTCAGCAGCGCCGCCGACACCGCCACCATCACCGCGATGACCAGCGTCTGGAGCCTGCGGCGGCGCACGGCGGCGCGCGCGGCCCGCCACACCGCCCTCACGGGGCGACCGCCGTGCGGTCGGCGGTGATCCGGCCGTCGGTCACGGTGATGACGCGGGTGGCGACGCGCTCGGCCAGCGCGCGGTCGTGGGTGACCAGCAGCAACGTCTGGCCGATCTGGTTGAGGTCCAGCAGCAGGTCCGTCACCTGCTCGCCGGAAGCGGAGTCCAGCGCGCCGGTGGGCTCGTCGGCCAGCAGCAGCGCGGGCCGGTTCATCAGCGCGCGGGCGACGCCGACGCGCTGGCGCTCGCCACCCGACAACACCGACGGGTAGGCGCGGGCGCGCCCGGCGACGCCCAGCTCGTCCAGCAGCCCGGCGGCGCGTTCCCGGGCGGCGCGCCTGTTGACGCCGACGAGCTGCGCGGGCAGCGCGACGTTGTCCAGCACCGGCAGGTCGTCCAGCAGGTGGAAGAACTGGAACACCATGCCGACGCGCCGCCGCCGGTAGCGGGCGAGGGCGGTCTCCGACAGCGCGCCGAGCTCCTCGCCCAGCACCGCCACCGTGCCGGCGGTCGGCCGGTCCAGTCCGGCGATCATGTTGAGGAGGGTGGACTTGCCGCTGCCGGACGGCCCCATCACCGCGACGGCCTCGCCCGCCGCGACGGCCAGGTCGATCCCGGCGAGCGCGACGGTGCCGCCGTACTCCTTGCGCACCCCGGCCAGCCGCACCACCGGCGCGTTCTCCGATTCGGTCATGGCCGCGACGTTAGGGACCGCGCGCCGAGTCCGCCATCGGGCGGCGGGATGGTCCGCGCGCCCGCCTCGGACCGGTGTTGTAGGCGGCCTCCTCCTCGGGGACGATTGCCGAGCGCCGCCGCGCCCCCGACGATGAGGACCGTGCGCCTGTTCCTGCTCGTGACCGTGCTCGCCACGGCCGCCGCCGTCCTGCTGCGGAACTGGCAGGCGACGGTGCCCGGCTGGGCGCTGCCGCCCGTCCTCGCCGCCGTGCTGCTGGCGCTGCTCGCGGCGCGGTCGGCGCGCCGGGGCCGCGACCGCGACCTGGCCGAGCGCTCCTGGTCGCTGGAGCGCGAGCGGCAGGCCGCCGCCGAGGCCGCCCGCGCCGCCGAGCGCGCCAAGGTGGCCGCCGACCTGCACGACATCGTGGCCCACAACGTCAGCGTGATGGTCGTGCAGGCCGGGGCCGCGCGCTTCGGCCTGGCGGACGGCGACGCGCACGAGGCGCTCCGGGCCGTGGAGGACGCGGGCCGCGGCGCGATGGCGGAGCTGCGCACGATGCTGGACCTGCTCGCCCCCGCCGCCGACGGCGCCGACGGCGTCGAAGCGCCCCAGGCGGGCCTGGACCGGCTCGGCCCGCTGCTGGACCGCGTGGCGTTCGCCGGGCTGCCGGTCGAGGTGACGTGGTCGGGCGAGCGGCCGCCGCTCCCCCAGGGCGTGGACACCGCCGCCTACCGCGTGGTGCAGGAGGCGCTGACCAACGCCCTCAAGCACGCGCCCGGCTCCCGCGCCGAGGTGCACGTCCGGTTCACGCCCAGGTACGTGCGCGTCGAGGTGCTCAACACCGGGCCGTCCGTGCTGACCGGCGACCCGCCGCCGCCCGCGCCCGGCGAGGGCCGGGGCCTGGCCGGGCTCGCCGAACGCGTCGCGGCCTACGGCGGCGACCTGCACGCCCGCCGCCGCGTGGGCGGCGGGTTCCGGGTCCGCGCGCGCATCCCGGTGGAGGGCGGGTGAGCGGGCCGTTGCGGCTGCTGGTGGCCGACGACCAGCCGCTGGTGCGCGCCGGGTTCGCGGCGATCCTGAACCGGGCCGGGTTCGCGGTGGTGGGCGAGGCCGCCGACGGGGCCGAGGCGGTGCGGCTGGCCGGGCTGCACCGGCCCGACGTCGTGCTGCTGGACGTGCGGATGCCGGTGCTGGACGGGCTGGAGGCGGCCCGCCTGCTGGCGGGCGGCCCGGCCAAGGTGATCATGCTGACGACCTTCGACCTGGACCGCTACGTGTACGCGGCGCTGGCGGCGGGAGCGGCCGGGTTCCTGCTGAAGGACGTCACGCCCGAGCACCTGGTCGCGGCGGTGCGGACGGTGCACGCGGGCGCGACGCTGCTGGCCCCGGCGATCACGACCCGGCTGGTGGAGCGCCATCTGGCGGCCGGGGCCGCGCCGCGCGTCGCGATGAACGACCCGTCGGCGCTGACCGCCCGCGAGACCGAGGTGCTGACGCTGGTCGGCCGGGGCCTGTCCAACCTGGAGATCGCGGCGCGCCTCACGTT
Organism: Actinomadura hibisca NBRC 15177; assembly: GCF_001552635.1. Lineage (GTDB taxonomy): Bacteria > Actinomycetota > Actinomycetes > Streptosporangiales > Streptosporangiaceae > Spirillospora > Spirillospora hibisca. Next base: position 14,528 of record NZ_BCRO01000133.1, read on the forward strand.
GTCGGAGGCGACGGTGAAGACGCACGTGTCGGCGGTGTTCGCGAAGCTGGGCTTGCGGACGCGCGCGCAGGCGGTGGTGGCGGCGTACGAGTCCGGCCTGGTCAAACCGGGTTAGCGGGACGTGCCGCCGCGACGGGGACGACGGGCGGCAACGCGGGGACCGCCGGAGCAGGCGGGCGAGTACGTGGCGCGCTACCTTCCGGGCCTGACGGCGACGGCCGCGCCCGCCAGCGCGATCACGATCATTACCGTCGCGAAGATGGTCGTGCTGGTCTGCAAGCCCACCGCGTCGCCCAGGTAGCCGGTACCGACGGAAAGCAGCCCGGCGGGCAGGTAGCCGCCGACGTTCAGGGCCGCGTTCGCCTCGACCAGGCAGGTGGGCGGCACGGCGACGTTCAGCAGGGACAGGCCGCCCAGGAAGCCGAGTCCCTGGCCTGCCCCGGCCAGCCGGGCGGCGGCGATCAGGGCCGTCACCGAGTTCCAGTGCACCGCCAGCGTCAGCACGGCGAGGCCCGTGACCGTCGAGGACGCGCCGGTCAGCAGGATCGTGCGCGTCGTCCGGCTCCGCATCGCGAACTGCGCGCCCGTGGCGGCGAAGAACGTCAGCGCCGCCGCGCCGCCCGCCACGATCCGGTTGGTCGTGCCCAGCAGGTCGGCGAGGCCGGGACACCAAAGCATGCGCACGTCGTACCGTCGAGGGTCGCCAGCACTGGCGCACGTCGGCACGGGTTCCGTCTTGTCGCTTCCGGATGAGTTCGCCGCCGGTTCTCATGCGTTGTGTGCCTAGTCACACTCCTTCGGTTGCCGGAAGGTACTTCTCACCCCTCGGCATCCGGCCCGCCCCGGGTGTCTCCCTCCCCCGAAGGGCCGTGCCATGCCCCAGCCCCCCAAGAGGCGTCGCGTACCCCGCCTGCTGCAAGCCGCCGCGCTGGTCGTCGGCGCGGCGGCCGCCGTCCTGCCCGCCGCCCCCGCCGCCGCGCAGGCGCCCCAGGCCGCCGCTCCCCAGGACGACCCCTTCTACCAGCCGCCGTCCCCGCTCCCGCCCGGCAAGCCCGGCGACGTCATCCGGTCGCGGCCCGCGAAATTCGCCCTCGCGCCGTCGGTGAAGTCGTGGCAGGTCCTCTACCGGTCCGAGGACGCCAAGGGCGCGCCCACCGCCGTGTCCGGCACCGTCCTGGTCCCCGACAAGCCCTGGACGGGCAAGGGCGCGCGCCCCGTCGTCTCCTACACCGTCGGCACGCGCGGCGTGGGCGACGAGTGCGCGCCCTCCTACACGCTCACCACCGGCCTGGACTACGAGCAGTTCACCATCAACGACCTGGTCAACAAGGGCTGGGCCGTCGTCGTCACCGACATGCAGGGCCTCGGCACCCCCGGCATCCACCCCTACATCGTGGGCCGCGCGGCCGGGCGCAACGCGCTGGACGTCGTCCGCGCCGCCCAGCGCCTGCCCGAGACGGGGATCGGCACGTCCAACCCGGTCGCCGTCAGCGGCTACTCGCAGGGCGGCAGCACCGCCGGGTGGGCCGCCGAGCTCGCGGGCAGCTACGCGCCCGAGCTGAACCTCAAGGGCGTCGCCGCCAGCGGCGTCCCGGCCGACCCGATCGCCATGGGCAAGTTCCTGGACGGCTCCCTCGGCGCGGGCCTGATGTTCCTGGCCGGGCTCGGCTTCGACACCGCCTACCCCGAACTGGACCTTGACAGCGTGCTCAACGAGAAGGGCAAGAAGCTCAAGGACGACTTCGAGGACGTCTGCCTGGTCAGCTTCGACGCCGTCCCGGCGATCGGCGGCACCGCCTTCCGGCGCATCACCGACTTCGCCACCCGCGACATCCTCCAGGACCCGGCCTGGCAGGCGCGGTTCAACGAGAACAAGCTCGGCCGCACCAAGCCGGGCGTGCCGGTCTTCCAGAGCCACGCCTTCCTGGACGAGCTGGTCGGCTTCCAGCAGGCCGACGCCCTGCACCGCGACTGGTGCAAGCTCGGCACGAACCTGACCTGGAAGACCTACGGGGCCGCCGAGCACGCGATCGGCTTCCTGCGGGCGTGGCCGGACACCGTCAACTTCCTGAGCGACCGGTTCCAGGACAAGGCGGCCAAGAGCAACTGCTGAGCCGAGGTCGTGTGCGCCGCGCCGCGCGGCGCACACGGCCGGGTCAGCGTTGCGGCAGTACCAGCGGGCGGCCCGTCCGGGGATGCGGGATCACTTCGATCTCGTACTGGTAGACCTCGCTGAGCAACGACGCCGTCAGCACTTCCTCGGCCGGGCCGCACGCCGCCATCCCGCCGGCCGCCAGGACGGCGACGCGGTCGGCGTAGGCGGCGGCCAGCCCCAGGTCGTGCACCACGACGACGACCGCGTGGCCCCTCGCCGCCTGTGCCTTCGCCACCGCGAAGACCAGCTCCTGGTGCTTGATGTCCAGGGCGGCGGTCGGCTCGTCCAGCAGGGTCGTGGCCGCGCGCTGGGCCAGGACGCGGGCCAGCGCCACCCGGGCCTGCTCGCCGCCGGACAGCGCGGTGAAGGGGCGGTGGGCGAACGCCGTCGTGTCGGTCTCCCGCATGGCCTGGGCGACGGCCTGCTCGTCGTCGTCCTCCAGCTCGGTCGCGGCCCACGGGACGCGGCCCATGCGCACGACCTCGATCGCGTCGAACGCGAACGACAACGTGTGCTGCTGCGGCAACATCGAACGGCGCATCGCCAGCTCGCGCGGCGTCCAGGCGTCGAGCGGCGCGCCGGACATGTGGACGGTGCCTTCGGCGGGGGCGACGTCGCCGCAGAACGCGGCCAGCAGCGTCGACTTGCCCGCGCCGTTCGGGCCGACGAGGGCGAGGATCTCGCCGTGCCGGACGTCCAGGTCGACGCCGGTCAGCACGTCGCGGCCACCGCGCCGGACGGTGAGGCCCGTGGCGCGCAGAGCCGTGTCGCCAGAGGCAGCGGGTTCGGGGAGCCGGACGCGGCGGCGCAGCGCGATCATCCCCAGCCTCCCGAGCGCCGCCGCGTGCGGCGCAGCAGCCAGAAGAAGAACGGCCCGCCGACGATCGAGGTCAGCACGCCGAGCGGCAGTTCCTGGTACGGGATCGACGTGCGCGCGATCAGGTCGGCGGTGACCAGGATCAGCGCGCCGCCGAGCGCGCTCGCGGGGATCAGGACGCGGTGGCCGGGGCCGACCGCCATCCGGATCAGGTGCGGGATCACCAGCCCGACGAAGGCGATGATGCCGCTGAACGCGACGGCGGAGGACGTCAGCAGCGCGATGACCAGCACGCACACCACACGCAACTTCTCGACGTCCACGCCGAGCTGGCGGGCGGCGCGTTCGCCGAGCGCCAGCACATCCAGGCGGCGGGCGCACGCGCAGGCCAGCACGATGCCCGCGACGGCGCACGGGGTGACGGCGGCGACGGCGGGCCAGGTCGCCCCGGCGAGGCTGCCGAGCTGCCAGGACGTGATCGCGCGCAGCCCGTCGTTGCCCGCCGCGAACATCAGCAGGCCGAGCGCGGCGGTCGCCACCGCGTTGACGGCGATGCCGGTGAGCAGCAGGTTCACCACGTCGGTGCGGCCCCCGGACCGCGACACCGTGTAGACCAGCAACGTCGTCAGCAGGCCCGCGACGAAGGCGGCGAGCACGATCGTCCAGTTGCCGAGGAAGGTGAGGCCGAACACGATGACGGCGGCGGCCCCGACGGCCGCGCCCCAGGAGACGCCGATGACGCCGGGCTCGGCGAGCGGGTTGCCGAACACGCCCTGCATGACGGCCCCGGCGCAGCCGAGGGACGCGCCGGTGACGATGGCGAGGACGACGCGGGGGAACCGGACGATCCACAGCGCGTTGTCGCCCTGCGCGGCGTCCGGGAGCGGCCCGACGTCGAGGCCGATCTTGTGCAGGACGGACCCGACGACCTGCGTCGGAGGGATGTTGACCTGGCCGAGCGCGGCCGCGACGACGGCCATCACCACGAGGGCGACGGCGAGCGCGGTGAGCAGGACGACCACTTTCAGCCGCCCGGTGGACGCTTCCTTCAGGCGGGCGGGGCGAGCTTCCGTCACGGCCGTCATGGCGTCCCGCACGGCTTGTGCAGGGCCTTGGCGAGGGCCGCGATGGTCTCGCCGGTCCGCGCGCCGAAGTTGAGCAGCGTGCCGTCGTCGGCGTCGATGACGCGGCGGTTGCGCCCGGCGGGGGTCTGGGCGATGCCGGGGAGCTTGAGCAGGCCGGGGACGCCGCCGACCGACTTCAGCCCGGCGGACATGACCAGCAGCACGTCCGGCGCGGCGTTGATCATCCCTTCGCTGGTGAGCGGCCGGAAGCCCGCGAGCCCGGCGGCGGTCCCGGCGTCGCGGGCCCCGATCGCCTCGATCATGGCGTCCGAACCGGCGCCCTTGCCGCCGATGAGGTAGACGCCCGCCGTACCGCGCAGGTAGAGGAACGCGACGCGGAGCGGCTTGTCGGACTTGGGCGCGGCGGCCTTGGCGGCGTCGATCTGGCGGGTGACGCGGTCGTTGAGGGCGCGTCCGGCGGCGGGCACGCCGAGCGCCTCGGCGACGGCGGTGATGTGCTCGCCGACGGCGGGCAACGTCTGCTCGTCGCCGACCATGACGACCGGGATCCCGGCGGCGCGGACCTGGTCGAGCGCCTCGGGCGGGCCGATGCTCTTGTCGGCCAGCACGACGTCGGGGTCCAGCCGCATGACGGCCTCGGCGGACACGTCGTGCCCCTGGTTGGTGACCAGCGGGAGGGAGCGCGCGGCGGGGAAGGTGGTGGAGGCGTCCCGGCCGACGACGCGGCCGCCGAGCCCGAGGCTGAACACGATCTCCGAGAGCGAGCCGTAGAGGTTGAGGGCGAGCACGCGGCGGGCGGCCTTGACGGTGACCTTGCGGCCGTCGGCGGAGGTCACGGTGACGGGGAGCTTGGGGGTGGGGGCGGGCTTGAGGGGATCGACGTCGTTGCTGGTGACGGCCATGGTGGAGGGGCCGCAGGCGGCGGCCGCGTCGGCGGCGCCGGAGGCGGTGCCGCCGGAGCCCGCGGCGCAGCCGGTGGCGGCGAGGCCGAGGAGGAGCGCGAGCGAGGCGGCGGCGAGGACGCGGGGCGTGCGGACGTTCGGTCGGAGCTTGCGGGTGTTCGCCCCGGTCGGCCGCCGGGGCTTGCGGACGTTCACGCCTTGCCGCCCGAACGTCGCCGGAGGATGAACACGGCCGCGCCCGCGATCACCAGCACCGCCGCGCCGCCGCCCGCCAGCAGCACCGGCGTGCCGATCCCGCCCTCGTCCTCGGCACCGCCGCCGAAGGTGACGGGCACGCGGACGTCCTGGCTGCGGTCGCTCGCGCGGGTGTGGTCGGCGCGGGTGACGACGGCGCACTTGTCCTTGGCGCAGTCCACGGTGTCGGACAGCTTCGACGAGATCTTGATCTGGACGCTGAACGTGCCGCCCGCGCCGTAGGGGGTGGCGAGGCCCTTGCCGTAGGGCGGCGGGTTGGACGACACCCACTGCGAGCCGCCGGTCTTGCCGCTGGTGTCGGCACCGCCGCCGCAGGGCGAGGGGGCCTTGTCCGGCCCGTTGTCCTTGCAGAACGCGACGTAGACGCCCTTGCCGGTGTCGTAGCCCTTGCCGGTGACGGTGAGCGCGGCGCCCTTCGCGTCGAGCCCGGCCGCCTGGGAGACGGTGAGCGTCTGTCCCTTCGGCCCGGTGGCGGACGCCGGGCCGGGCGCGGCGTGCGCGGTTCCGGCGCACGCGGCGAGGACCGCGGTGCCGAGGAGTGTGGAGGTGGTGAAGGCGCGCATCGTCCGTCCCGGTTTCTGAACTTTGTGACTTTCGTTGGCTTTTCAACCGACGTGCGACAGGTTAGCTTAGGCTTACCTAAGTAGGAAGACGCAGGTCTGAGCCATGAATCACGTGCCATGAGACGGTGGCAGCGCGCCCGCACGAGCGCTTCGGCGGCGATGCTCGCGCTCGTCGTTCCCATCGGTTTCGCCGAGCCCGCCCACGCCGCTTCGCTCCAGGTGTCCCAGCGCAGCAACGTCGATCCCGCCGGGGCGACGGTGTCGGTGTCGGGCTCCGGTTTCGACGCGAAGCGCAACAACGGGTTCGGGGTGTACGTGGTGTTCGGGCCGCGTCCCGCGAACTACTTCAAGGACGCCAACCTGTTCGCGGCCGCCGTGTGGGTGCACCCCAAGGGCGGCGGCAACGGGCAGGCGCGGATGAGCCCGTCCGGGTCGTTCTCGGTGAGCCTGCGCGTGAAGGCGAAGTACACCGACGGCAACGGCAAGACCGTCGACTGCCTCGCCGTGGCCTGCTACGTCATGACGATGGCGGCGCACGGCGTGCCCGACCGCAGCCAGGACTCGATGGTGCCGATCGTGTTCAAGGGCAAGTCGCGGACGCCGACGGACACGCCGTCGTCGGGCTCGCCGGGTTCGTCGGGCGGCAGCTCCGGCGGCTCCTCCGCGTCACCCGGCACGACGACGCCCGCCGGAACCGCCGCGCCCGCGCCGCAGGCGTCCGCCGCCGCGGCGGGCAGCGCGCCGCAGGGCTTCGCGACGCCCGTGGCCGCCGAGTCGTTCCGGCAGACGGCCTCCAGCGCACCGGCCCAGTCGCCCGCGCTGTTCTGGATCGTCATCGCGGGCGTCGCCGCGGCCTGGTTCGGCGTGCGCGCGCTCGCGCGCCGGAGGCGGCGGCGTCCCGTGAGCTGACCGGACCCGGCCACGCCTTCCCGATCCACCTTCCGATTCGTCCCTCCGTGCCGAACCCCCGCAGCGGCACGGCGGGCCCGGTCGTGCCCACCGGGCACGACCGTCCCTTCACCCAAGGAGAGTTCATGCAGTCCATCGCCTCGCGGCTGGTCCGCGGCACCGTGATCGTCGGGGGCGCCGCCCTCCTCACGGCCGGGCTCGGCCTCACCCCCGCGTTCGCCGCGGGACCGGGCACCACCGTCAGCCCCAACACCGGCGTGAACCCGGCGGGCCAGGACCTCACCGTGCACGGCTCGGGGTTCAGCACCACCGCCAACAACGGGCTCGGCGTGTACGTGGCGTTCGGGCCGAAGACCCCGGACTACGCCACCAACGCGGGCGTGTTCCAGGTGTCCAAGTGGGTCCACAAGAACGCCCCGGCGGGCAGCACCGGCCAGGTCAAGATGAACGCCGACGGCAGCTTCGACGTGGTGCTGCCGGGCGTGAAGGCCAAGTACACCGACGGCAACGGCGACCCCGTCGACTGCCTCACCACGCAGTGCTACATCATCACGATCGCCGCGCACGGCTCGCCCGACCGCAGCCAGGACTCCTTCACGCCGGTCACCTTCACCGGCGGCGAGAACCCCGGGGGCGAGAACCCGGGCGGGGAGAACCCCGGCGGGGAGAACCCGGGCGGCGAGACCCCCGGCGCCGAGAAGCAGATCATCACCGCGAAGGTGAACCGGGCCGGGGCGCTCACCATGGCGGTCGCCGGGACCAACGTCGCCCTCAGCGACGCCGCGCCCGGCGGGCACGCCACCGGCGCGCTCAACAAGGCCACCGTCACCGACGCCCGCGGCACCAACGCCGGGTGGAGCCTGGTCGGCCAGATGAGCGACCTCACCGCCACCGGCGGCGGCGCCATCCCGGCCGCCAACCTGGCCTGGGCGCCGACGGCCGCGGTCGTGAACGACGGCTCGTCGGGCCAGGTCGTCGCGGGTCCGCGCGTGTCGGGCCTGGACGTGGCGCGCACGCTGGCCTCGTCGGCCGGCGGCAACAGCGGCGGCGTGTTCGAGGCGGGCGCGGGCCTGGACCTCGGCATCCCGGCGGGCGTCACCCCCGGCGACTACACCGGAACCCTCACCCTGACCCTGTCCTGACGGTTCCCCCGACCGGCGCGGCGCCCCTTCCCCGGGGGGCGCCGCGCCACCCCCGAACGCGGAGCACCACATGAACGCAACCGTCCGCACGGCCGCCGCCTCCCTGGCGGCCTTCCTCGCTTTGGCGGCGGGGCCGCCGTCCGCCCTGGCCGAACCGACGCCGGGCGGGTCGGCTCCGGGCGCAGCGGCATCGAGCGCACCGGCACCGGGCAAGGGCGGCTTCACCTGGGCGGTTCGGCCGTCCGGTCCGACCGGGCCGAGCGGACGCGACTACTTCGTCTACACCGCCTCCCCCGGCCAGCGGATCAAGGACCGGGTGACCATCACCAACCTGGGCGACAAGCCGCTGACGCTCCGGGTGTACGCCACCGACGCGTTCAACACCGCCGACGGCGCGTTCGCGTTGCTGACCGCCGACCGGCAGGCGACCGGCGTCGGGACGTGGGCGGCGTTCACGGCCGGGACGCAGACCGTCAAGCCGGGCAAGCGCGTGCAGGTGCCGTTCACGCTGACGGTGCCGAACGACGCGACGCCCGGCGACCACAGCGGCGGCGTCGTGACGGCGGTGACCGAGCAGCGCACCGCGAACGGGGGGCAGCGCGTCAACGTGGACCGGCGGGTGGCGGCGCGCGTGCACGTGCGGGTGAACGGGCCGCTCACGCCGTCGGTGCAGGTGGACTCGCTGACCACTGACTACTCCGCGCCCGCTGCTGGGTCGGGCTCGATGAAGGTGACGTACCGGGTGCGGAACACCGGCAACGTGCGGGTGACGGCTTCGGCGCGGATCACGTCGGCCGGGCCGTTCGGCTGGACGCGGGGGAAGGCGGTGTCGCGACCGATTCCGGAGCTGCTGCCTGGGAGTTCTTACACCTTCACTGAGCGGGTGGCGGGTGTTGTGCCTGCTGGGCCGCTGACGACGTCGGTGCGGTTGTCGTTGGCGGACCCGGCGACGGGCGGGGCGCTGCCGTCGCGGCCGGTGGTGCGGACGGCTTCGGCGTGGGGTGTGCCGTGGCTGGGGTTGGGCGTGCTGGTGCTCGTGGTGGCTGGGGGCGTGCTGCTGGTGTGCCGTCGGCGGAGGCCGGCGTGAGGTCGTCGGGGGCACGCGTGAAGCGGCTGCTCGTCCTGATGCTGGCTGCGTTCGTGCTGGTCCCGGCTCCTATGGCGGACGCTGCGCCGCGCATCGAGCTCGACCGTTCGGCGGTGAAGACGGGCCAGACGCTGACGGTGAAGCTGACCGGGTGGGCGGCGGGCAACGTCGTGGTGGAGCTGTGCGGGAACGAGGCGCGGCGCGGCACGGCGGACTGCGCCGTGGGGACGTCGGCGACGACGTTCGTGCAGGACAAGAAGACGGCGACGGTGATGCTGAACGTCGCCAAGCCGCCGATCGGGTGCCCGTGCGTGGTGGCGGTGCGGCCGGTGGCGGGCGGGACGCCGGTGACGGTTCCGGTGAAGGTGGCGGGGATGACGACGCTGTCGTCGCCGGAACTGGGCGCGGTGGCGGGCAGTCGCCGGGTGACGGTGTTGCGGGTGGCGGTGAGCGGGTCCGGGTTCGCTGAGCAGTTCGGTGGCCCGGCGCGTCGTACTTTGCGGTTCACGGTGCGCAATGACGGGGCGACCGCTGTGACGGATCCGCCGCTGGCGTTGGCGGCGGGACGGGGTTCCGACCCGACGGAAATCGTGAACGCGCCGCCGTTGGGGACGCTGGAACCTGGCGCGGAGCGCTCTTACGAGGTGCCGTTCACGCTGGGGGCACCGGCTTTTGGTCGCTACTCGGTGCGCGGTGAGATCACGGGACTGGACGAGCCGATCGCGTTCACGGGGCATACGGCGTCCTACCCGTGGGCGGTGCCCGTGGTGGGAGTGCTGCTGGTGGGGGTGGCGTTCCTGCGGGCGCTGCGCCGTCCGCCCGCGCCGCCGGTGCCGCCTGCGCTGGTGGTGGACGTGCCGAGCCCGGACCGGGTGATCAGCATGAACCAGGTGGTGGCGGCGAATGTGGGACGGTGGATGAGAGAGCGGGGGCTGGATGCTGAGGCGACGGCGGTGGCGTTGTCGCGGCTGACTAATAGGGCTTGGTCGGCGGGGCAGCTCGCTAATGCGGGGGTCGAGTCGCCGCTTGTTTTCAGTGTTAATGACTTGCTGGCGTTGTCGCGGGTGTTGACGGTGCCGCTGCCTGCGTTGTTGTTGCCGCCTACTGATCAGCGGTACCGGATTGCCGCTGCTGATCCGAATGAGTTGGCGGAGAGCATTTCGGTGGATGGGGTGGAGTTGTTGCGGGCGGTGGCGCCGAGCGATGCGGGTTATGCGGAGCAGGTGGCCAGTGTGCAGCGGACTTTCACGGGACCTGCTGGTTCGTAAGAGCACCTGCGGCGCGGGGGCGCGGGGGCGGAGCCCCCGACGGGGGTGTGGGGGCGGAGCCCCCGACGGGGGTGTGGGGGCGGAGCCCCCGCAACCAGCGGGGTGCAGGGGCGCAGCCCCCGCGCTCGTGATCCCAGGGGGTGCAGGGGGACGGAGTCCCCCTGCCGGGGGTGTGGGGGCAGAGCCCCTGCCGGGGGCGCGGGGGAAGTCCCCCCGCCCCAGCAAACACGAGGGCTCCGCCCTTCCACTGTCCCGGGGTTGTAGGGGGCGGGCCCCCTGCCGG
>NZ_BCRO01000134.1 GCF_001552635.1 Actinomadura hibisca NBRC 15177
CCGCGCCGCGCCCGGCCCGCCCCGGCGCGCAGCGCGCGCCGGGCCGCGTCGGTGCGGCCTCCGCCGGAGGGTGGCCGGTCGTCCATGCCGTGGATCTCCCTGAGCGCGCCGTGCCGGATGGTTCGTCGCGGGCCGTCGGACCCCATCGAGAGTACGTTCTCTGCGGGCGAACGGGCCCGATCCGGCCGACCCGCCGCGCCGCCGAACGCCCGCGACGCCCTTGATCGACGGTAGTTCGGGGAGTTCACCGGGGCGGGGAGCGCGCTTGGGGCCCCTGGGGTGCGCGGTCACGTCCATCCATGGGCGAGAATTGACATGTGAGCCCACTCCGTCAGTCCAGCCCCGCGCGTTCCACCGCGGCGGCCGCCGCGCAGCCCACCACCGCACGGACCGCTACGGGGCGCACCGCCGCCGGGCCCGCCCGCCGTACCCGCACCCCGGCCGTCGACGCCGCCGCCGCCGAGGCGGTCGAGCTGGCGCGGGAGGCCGCCGAGGAGACCGCACGGCCCCACGGGGTCGGCGGGCATCTGGGCCTGGTGGCCGAGGCCGACCGCGTGGTCACCCACTACTTCGAGGCGCTGGACCCGGCCTACAAGGGCTGGCGCTGGGCCGTCACCGTCGCCCGCGCCGCGCGCGCCCGCAACGTCACCGTCGACGAGTGCGTGCTGCTGCCCGGCGACGGCGCGCTGCTGGCCCCGCCGTGGGTGCCGTGGCTGGACCGGCTGCGCCCCGGCGACCTCGGCCCCGGCGACCTGCTGCCCACGCCCGCCGACGACGTGCGCCTGGCCCCCGGCTTCACCCAGGTCATCGACGGCGCCGACCGCGAGGCGCAGTGGGAGCTCGGCCTCGGCCGGGCCCGCGTGCTCTCGCAGGAGGGCCGCGACGAGGCCACCACCCGCTGGTACGAGGGCGTGGCCGGGCCGCGCGCCTCCATCGCGGTGTCGGCCCCGGCGCAGTGCTCCACCTGCGGGTTCTTCGTGCCGCTGGCGGGCGAGCTGCGCCAGGTGTTCGGCGCGTGCGCCAACGAGTACGCCCCCGACGACGGCCGCGTGGTGTCGGCCGACCACGGGTGCGGCGCGCACTCGGAGGCCGTCGTGGTGCCCGCCGCGTCCGAGCACGGCCCGCCGGTGATCGACGAGCTGGGCTACGAGGTCGTCGAGGGCGAGGGCGAGGCGGCCGGGTCCGACGAGGCCCTCGGCCACAGCTAGGTGGCCGGCTCCTACGGCGCGGGCGCGCTGCGCTCGCGGGTGCTGCGCGCCTGGGCGGAGTCCCCGGCGCGCTTCCGCGAGGACGCCAACGCCGAGGAGGACTACGCGCTCGGCGGCTACCGCGACCGCGTGGTCATCGAGCTGGCCCAGAACGCCGCCGACGCGGCCGCGCGCGCCGGGGAGGCCGGGCGGCTGCGCCTGGCGTTCGACGGCGGCGCGGGCGTCCTGACGGCCGCCAACACCGGCGCGGCGCTGGACGCCGCCGGGGTGGAGGCGCTGTCCACGCTGCGCGCGTCGTCCAAGCGCGACGAGGCGGGGGCCACCGGCCGGTTCGGCGTGGGGTTCGCGGCCGTCGTGGCGGTCAGCGACGACCCGTCGATCGAGTCCGGGGCCGGAGGCGTGGCGTGGTCGGCCGAGCGGTCCCGCGCGCTGGTGGCCGACGTCCCCGCGCTGGCCGAGGAGTTGAAGCGCCGCGACGGGCAGGTCCCGCTGCTGCGCTTGCCGTTCGACCTGGACCGCGCGCCCGAGATCCCCGACGGGTACACCACCGTCGTGCGGCTGCCGCTGCGTGACGAGGCGGCCGTGGCGTCGGTCCGGCGGCAGCTCGACGAGGCCGGGCCCGCGCTGATGCTGGCGCTGCCCGCGCTGAGTGTCGTGGAGATCGACCTCGACGGCGACGTGCGCGTGCTGACCGCCGAGCACGGCCCCGGCCGGATCACCGTCAACGGCGTGGAGTGGCGCGTCGCCGAGGCGGGCGGCGTCCTGCCGCCCGAGCTGCTGGCCGACCGCCCCACCGAGGAGCGCTCCCGCTCCACCTGGCAGGTCCGCTGGGCGGTATCGGCCGACAGCGCGCCGGGCATGCTGCACGCCCCCACGCCCAGCGACGAGCCGATCAGCCTGCCCGCGCTGCTGATCGCCTCCTTCCCGCTCGCGCCCGACCGCCGCCACGTCGCCCCCGGCCCGCTCACCGACCTGCTGGTGGAGCACGCCGCCGACGCCTACGTCGAGCTGGTGCGCGGCGCGCCGCCCACCCCGGCGCTGCTTGACCTCGTCCCGACCTCCCTGGCCAAGGGCGAGCTGGACGCCCGGCTGCGCCGTGCCGTCCTGGACCGGCTGCCCGACGTCCCGCTGCTGCCCCTCGACGGCGAGCACCGGGCGCGCGGCCGCGACACCGTCGCCGTGGACGGCCCCGCCGAGTTCGTGGAGCTGCTCGCCGAGTCGGCGATGCCGGGCCTGCTGCCGCCCGGCTGGCCCGCCCGCCACCCCGCGCTGACCCCGCTGGGCGTGCGGCGCATGGAGCTGGCCGACGTCGTGGACGCCCTGGCCGGACTCGACCGCGACCCCGCCTGGTGGCGCGCCCTCTACGCGTCGCTGGACGGCGCGCCCACCGACGCGCTCGGCGCGCTGCCGGTGCCGCTCGCCGGTGACCGCCTGGTGCGCGGGCCGCGCGGCCTGCTGATCGCCGGGGAGGGCGTGGACCCGGCCGGGCTCGACGTCCTCGGCCTGCGCTTCGTGCACCCCGAGGCGGTGCACCGGCTGCTGCTGCGGCTCGGCGCGATCGAGGCCGGGCCGCGCGACGTGCTGGCCGACCCTGCCGTGCACGCGGCCGTCGAAGGCTCGCTCGACGCCGACGACCCCACCGAGATCGCCGAGGCCGTGCTCGGCCTCGTCGCCGCGACCAGCCTCGACCCGGGCGAGGAGCCGTGGCTCGCCGACCTCGCGCTGCCCGGCGACGACGGCGAGCCCTACCCGGCCGGGGAACTGCTGCTGCCCGGCGGCCCGCTGGGGCAGGTCATGGCCGACGACGCGCCGTTCGGCGTCGCCGATCCCGGCCTGGTCGAGCGCTGGGGGCCCGAGACCCTCGCCGGGGCGGGCGTGCTGGACGACTTCGCCGCCGCCCGCGCCGAGACGGTCAACCTGGACGCGCTCGCCGACGGCGTCGAGCCGCTCAACCTGGACGACGAGGACCGCTGGGCCGAGGCCGTCCTCGACCGGCTCGGCCCGCAGGAGATGCCGCCGCTGGCGCTGGAGTTCCAGGGCGTGCGCGACCTGGAGCTGGTCGCCGACTGGGACGCCGCGCTGCGGATGCTCTCCGGGCCCCGCCACCGCGCCGCCGTCGTCGAGCCCGCGCAGGTCATGCTGGCCGACGGCACGCGCACGCTGGTCCCGTCCTACACCGCGTGGTGGTTGCGGCGGCACCCGGTGCTGGACGGCCGCCGCCCCGGCGAGTTCCGGCTGCCGGGCGCGCCCGGCGACCTGCTGGCCGGGCTGTACGACGTGGCCCCCGAGGGGCTGGACGAGCGCCTGCTGCTGGCGCTCGGCGTCCGCACCGACCTGGACGGCCTGCTCGGCGAGCCCGGCGGCGCGCAGGAGCTGCTGGAGCGCATGGGCGACCCCGCCCGCTCCCTCACCCGCGCGCAGCTCGGCGAGTTGTGGACGGCGCTGGCCGAGCTGCCGGAGCTGACCGGCCTGACCGTCGAGCCGCCCGAGCGCGTCCGCGCGATCGTGGACGGCGAGGTGGAGGTCGTGGACGCCGCCGACGCGCTGGTTCTGGACCGGCCCGACCTGCTGCCGCTGCTCGCCGGGCAGCCGTTGGTGATCGCCGCGCACGGGCACGCCGCCGACCTGGCCGAGCTGCTGGACCTGCCGGTCGCGAGCGAGGAGGTGCCGGGGGCGGTGGAGTCGGCGGGCGTCGAACGGGACGTCCCCGACGCGGTGCGCGCGGTGCTGCCGGACGCGCCGGACACCTACCTCGCGCACGAGGAACTGATCGTGGACGGCCAGACCGTCCCGTGGTGGTCGGACGACGACGGCCCGCACGCCTGCGGCCCGGCGGGGCTGGCCCGCGCGCTGGCGTGGGAGGCGGGCCGCTGGGCCGACCGGCTGCTGGTGGAGGCGGTGCTGCGCGTCCCCGACGCGCTGCCGGACCTGCTGGCCGAAACCGACCTGGAGCTGTAGGACCTGTCTCACGACCTCAGCCGTCGCGCGAGTGACTAACTGGCCCGGCGGAGTGAAGCCGAAGGCGAGCGAAGCCGGGACAGATCGCGAAGCGATGTGGCACTCGCAAAGCAACGGTCAGGAGGGCGAGCCGCCAGGCGAGCCCTTCTGGGCCGTGGCTTCAAGAGCAGCAGCACGGCCCGCCTGGAGGCGCGGCACGTACCAGACCGCGAACAGGCCGATCGCGATGCCCGCGCCGCACACCCACAACCACCAGCGGTCGGCCTCGGGCAGGTCCACGATCAGCAGCACCACCAGGGCGACCGCCCACGCGGCGGTCCCGGCGGCCGCGATCCGGACGTCGTTGGTCGGCAACGGCGGCGGATCGGGACGGCGCTCACGGGTCATGGCATCAGGTTAACCGGCGGGTAGCCCGATCAGCGCAGGCCACCGACCACCATCCGGATCAGCAGGTCGTAGCTGGCCTCCAGGTCCGCCGGCAGCCCGAAGCCCCCGGCGGCCTCCAGGACGGCGAAGCCGTGCACCGACGAGCGCAGGCAGCGCGCGGCGTGGACCAGCGCCGCGCCCTCCAGGCCGTAGCCGCGCAGCACGGCCAGCAGGACGTCCAGCAACCTCTGCGAGGCGGCCGCGAGGCGCGGATCGAGGTCGGGGGCGGAGGTCTGGTTCATCGCGGCGTAGCGGCCCGGGTGGTCCACGACGTAGGAGCGGTAGGCGCGCATCAGGGCGCGCGTGGCGTCGTCGCCGGAGCGGCCCATGACGGCGGCGGTGAGCCGTTCGGTCAGCTCCTCCACCACGCGCGTCGTCACCAGGTCGCGCAGCTCGGCCAGGTTGCGGACGTGCTTGTAGAGCGACGGCGTCGCGACGCCCGCCTTGGCGGCGACCGCGGCCAGGGTGAGGGCGGCCGGGCCGTCGGCGTCCACGATCGTGATGGCGGCGTCCACGACGCCGTCGGGGGACAGGCCCACGCGTGGCATCGGGCCACCTCCTCGCCGAGGACTCTCCGTCTTGATAGCCACTAAGCTAATGATATTAGCCGATGCTGTCAACGGAGCCGCGAACCGCCTGCGTGCGACCATGGAGGCGACCACCCAGACCGGTGCGCCACCGCGACGATCGGAGGAGACGGAGTCGGGCGCTCGCGCGAACGGTGTGGCGGAATAGCCCGCCGCCGCATATCGTTAGCAAAAGCAATGACTTCTGCGAACGACCATGAGCACATCACCGACCAGAGGGCCCGCGGCGGCCCCGGCTCTGGCCGAAGAGCTGCGCATCTCGATCGCGCGCCTGTCGCGCCGCCTGCGCCGGCTGAAGCCGGCGGGCCCCGGCGCCGCCGAGCCGCTCTCGCTCACCCAGTTCGCCGCGCTCGCCGCCATCGAGCGGCACGGCTCGATGACGCCGCGGGAGCTGGCCGACCACGAGAAGGTGCAGCCCCCCTCGATGACGCGGGTGATCGCGCACCTGGAGGCGCAGGGGCTGGTGGCGCGCAGCCCGCACCCGACCGACGGCCGCCAGGTGACGCTGGCGGCGACCGAGCCGGGGCGGACGCTGCTGGCCGAGGAGCGCCGCCGCAAGCAGGCGTGGCTGACCCAGCGGCTGGGCGAGCTGACCCCGCAGGAGCGGGAGATCCTGCGCCGGGCGGCGCCCATCCTGGACAAGCTCAGCAAGTCCTGACCTCGGGCCGCGCGGAGCTGGAGGCCGAGACCGAGGGCTCGGTCGAGCCCGTCGAACCCGCCGAGCCCGAGGACGGGTCCGCCGGCGGCATGTTCCGGTCGCTGCGCAACCGCAACTACCGGTTGTTCGCCGCCGGGCAGGTCGTCTCCAACACCGGCACCTGGATGCAGCGCGTGGCCCAGGACTGGCTCGTGCTGGAGCTCGCCCGGGGCAACGGCGGCACCGCGCTCGGCATCACCACCGGCCTCCAGTTCCTGCCGCTGCTGCTGTTCGGGCTGTGGGGCGGGGTGATCGCCGACCGCTACCCCAAGCGCCGGGTGCTGATGATCACCCAGGTGGCGATGGGCCTGCTGGCGCTGGTGCTGGGCGTGCTGGCGATCACCGGCGCGGCGCGGGTGTGGCACGTGTACGCGCTGGCGTTCGGCCTCGGCCTCGCGACCGTGGTGGACAACCCCACCCGGCAGTCGTTCGTGGTCGAGATGGTCGGCCGCCGCGACCTGCCCAACGCGATCGCGCTGAACAGCGCCACCTTCAACGGCGCGCGCATGCTCGGCCCGGCCGTCGCCGGGGTGCTGATCGCGGTGCTGGGCACCGGCCCGGTGTTCCTGGTGAACGCCGCGTCGTTCGGCGCGGTGCTGTTCGGCCTGTACGCGATGCGCACGGGCGAGCTGAACTCGGCCGAGCCGGTCAAGCGCGCCAAGGGCCAGCTCCGCGAGGGCCTGCGCTACGTGCGCGGCCGGCGCGACCTGATGATGGTGCTGGTGCTGGTCGGCTTCGTGGCGACGTTCGGCATGAACTTCCAGATGACCACCGCGCTGGTGGCGCGGGAGGTCTTCCACACCGGCGCGACCTCGTTCGGGCTGGCCTCCTCGATGCTGGCGGTCGGCGCGCTCACCGGGGCGCTGCTGGCCGCGCGCCGCGCGACCCGGCCCCGGCTGCGGGTGCTGCTGGTGGCCGCGACGTCGTTCGGGCTGCTGGAGATGGCGACCGGGCTGATGCCGGTGTACTGGGCGTTCCTGGTGCTGCTGGTGCCGACCGGCATCGCGCTGATGACCTTCACCACCGCCGCCAACGCCACCATGCAGCTCGGCGTCGCGCCGGAGATGCGGGGCCGGGTGATGGGCCTGTACATGTTCGTCTTCCTCGGCACCAACCCGCTGGGCGCGCCGCTGGTGGGCTGGATGGCCGAGCAGTTCGGGCCGCGGCTGAGCATCGTGCTCGGCGGCGCGGTCGCGGTGGTCACCACGCTGGTGGTGGCGGCACTGGCGGCACCGCGCGGTGTTTTTAGCGCCCTGGCCCAGGGGGTTCGCCTGGAGGCTCACCCCCTGACCAGAGCTTGGCGAGTGCCACATCGCTTCGCGATCCGTCCCGGCGGGGCTCGCCTCCGGCATGGCCCCGCCGAAACGGTTAGTCACTCGCGCGACGGCTGAGGCCATCGCAACGGGACGTGATAGGCGTCCGCCGGGATGGGAAGAATGTGCTGAGGGCCAGGCAATTGCCATGGTTCGTTCGCGTGACAAGGGGCGGCGCGGGCTGACAGGCTGGCCGCGTGCTGTTCCGGACGTTCGCATGAGGCTTTTCGTCGCTCTGGTACCGCCCCCGGACGTTCTGGACGAACTGGCGGCGTTCATCGAGCCCCACCGGGCCGACTGGCCCGGCCTGCGCTGGGTCCGCCGCGATCTGCTGCACGTCACGCTGGCCTTCCTGGGCGAGGTCGACGGCTCCACGCTGGACCGGCTGCTGCCCCGCCTGGAACGCGCCGTCGCCCGCCACCAGCGCCTCACGCTGACGCTGGCGGGCGCGGGGGCCTTCCCGGGCAGCGGGGTGCACGCCCGCGTGTTGTGGACGGGCCTGTACGGCGACCGCCGCGACCTGGCGCGCCTGGCGGCCGCCACCGCCGCCGCGGGCCGCCGCGCCGGGACGCCGCCCGAAAAGCACCGCGCCTTCCGTCCGCATCTGACGCTGGCGCGGTCGCGGCAACCGGTGGACGTGCGGCCGCTGCTGGAGCCGCTGGCGGCGTTCGCCGGGGCGTCGTGGACGGCCGCGTCGGTGCAGCTGGTCCGCAGCCATCTGTCCGGCGGGGAGCGGCCCCGGGCCGAATACGAGACGCTCAAGACCTGGTCGCTGCGCTAGCCCGTCGTCACCGGCCGAGGGCGCTCACAGCTCCGGTGGCGGGGGAGCGGGCCGGTCGGCGTCAGGCGGGCCCCAGGGCAGGCCGTAGCGCTCGCAGGCGCGGCGCAGGGCCGCGAGGTCCGGCGGGAACGACACCTGGCGCAACACCCGGCCCGCCGGGCTCCACACCACCAGGCGCGGCATGCGCTCGACCGCCTCGTCGATGCCGACGCCGCCCACCCGGTCGCGGTTCAGCTCCCACTCCACGCGCCCGCGCCGCGTCACCACGGCGAGGCCCGCCGCCGACACCCGCAGCTGGGCCCGGTTGCGGTCGTACGACCAGTAGCCGCCCAGGCCGATCAGCAGCCCGGCGGGCACCGACCAGCTCGCGGTCAGGGCGAACCCGCCCAGCTCCGGGCCCAGCCAGACCGCGCCGAGCAGCGCCACGACCTCGCACAGCAGCAGGCTGACGCCGTAGGTGGCGACGCGGGAGCGGCGGGTGGCGTCCAGCAGCGTGCCGGGCGCGGTCACCGGGCCCGGCGGCGGGGTGAGGGTCAGCTCGGCGGCCGCCGGGACGGCCTCGGCGAGCGAGGTGTCGCCGCCCGGGACGTCGCCGCCCGCCGTGCCCGACAGGCCCGACACCGCCGAGTGGAAGGCCGCGCTGAGGTAGGCGTCGTACTCGGCGTCGTTGACCGGCAGGCCCTCCCGGCGGGCGGACTCGCGCAGGTCGGTGCGCGAGATCCGCAGCGCCGACAGGGGCGCGGCGAAGAACTCGTCGCCGTCGGAGTCGTAGAGCCGCACCCAGGCGTGCCCGGCGATGGTCAGCAGCTCGATGCCGCCGATGCGGTCCTCGGGCATCCGCAGCACCACGTCCCCGGCGGCGTCGGCCCAGCCCAGGCCGCCGTCGGCCACCACCAGCCGCCCGCCGGGCACCTGGGAGAACACCTCGGGCAGGCCCTCCAGGCCGTACTCGGGGGTGCGCGGCGGCCGGGCGCCGGGGGTGACGACGTGGTAGCCGTGGTCGTCCAGGGCGTGCGCGAGCTGGAAGGCGTCCAGGCCGTGCGCGGGCAGCCGCGCGACCAGCCGCAGCCGGTGGTCGAAGGCCAGGACGGCGAGGGCGGCGCGGCGCGGCTCGCCGCTGAGCGGGTCCAGCCGCAGGCCGGGGCCGACCACCAGCGCCGCCACCTCGGCGGCGGCGACCTCCACCGGCTCGCGCGGGCCGGGCCGGGCCCGCACCCGCAGCCGGTCGGCGCCGATCGTCCAGCGCACCTGCGCCGCCGCCAGCAGCCGCCGCCGGGTCGCGACGATCGCCGCGATCGCCGCCAGCGCCCAGCAGCCCGCCGCGAGCCGCGCCCCGAACGCGCCCGCGCCCTCGGCCGCGATCCGCACCACCATCACCACGCCCAGCAGGCCGGTCAGCGTGCCGAGGGTGGCGATCCGGCGGCGGCTGGGCAGCGGGCCGGGCGTGGCGAGCCGCACCTCGGGCGCGACCTCGCGGCCCGGGTCGCCCGCGCCGGGCTCGTGCGCGGCGGCCAGCAGCGCGGCCTCCTGGTCCAGCAGGCGGCGCTCGGCGGCGAGGTCGGTGGGCGGCGGGCCGAGGCCGTCGCCGAGCGGCGGGCCGCCGGGCGCGGCGTCGGAGGCTCCGGCGCCGGGCAGGACGGCGTCGGGGAGCGCCGGGTCCAGCAGGTCGGCGGCGTCGCCGTCCAGCACGTGCACGGTGATGCCGAGCCGCCGCGCGGTGACGAACACCGCCAGCGGCTCCAGGCCCATCGCGGTCAGGCCGCCGACCGACGTGCGGCCGAACTTGTGGAAGACCGTCAGCACGCCGTCGCCGGAGGTGATCGCCAGCGCCTCGACGCGGTCGCGCTCGTAGCGGACGGTGGTCAGCCCGCCCGGCTCGACGCGCTCCAGGCCCGCCGCCGACAGCCGCCAGTACGGCCGGGGCCGCCGCCTACGCGCCTCGGGGGCCGCGCCCAGCAGCCACGGCAGCGCCGCGACCAGCGCGATCAGGCCCGCCCACAACCACACCGGCCGGATCGGCAGCAGCGCCAGCGCGACCGCCAGCAGGGTGAACGGCCCCGCCGCCACCGGACGCCACCGGCCGCCGGAGCCGTGCAGGCCCACCAGCTCATGCTCCACCATCCGCATCCTCACACGGGTCCCGGCGGGCCCGTCGCCTCCTTTCACGATCCGATGCCGGTCATCGCGCGCCGCCCGTCGCCGGGCCCGTCATGATCGTCTGCGCACCAGGCCGTAGCCGACCACCGCGGCGATCGCCACGGCCAGGAACAGCCCGACCCGCGCGCCGCTCGCGTCGCGGCGGCCCTCGTCGGCGTTGCCGCCCTCGTCGACGCCCTTCTCACCGGCCGCCTGGGGCTTGGGTTGCGGGGACGGCAGCGCGTCCTCCGACAGCGGGACCTGGTGGACCGGCTGGTTCTGGCCCTCCGACCCGGCCAGCAGCGACTTCCCGTCGGCCGAGTAGGTGATCGACTCGCCCTGCTCCTGCGCGGGCAGCCCGACCGAGGACAACGACTCGCCGGGGTCGCCGTTGGGCTTGACCGCGTAGGTGCGGGCCCCGAAGTAGGTGCGGATGACCAGGCTGCGGCCGTCGGGCGCGTACGCGCCGTCGGTGGCGATGGCGGGCGCGTCGGCGACCTTGCGCAGCTTGTTGAAACCGCTGGTGCGCAGCTTGGCGGGGGCGGCGTAGACCGCGCCGGAGAACAGTTTGCTGGCGACGTAGAGCCGGTTGGTGCGCGGGTTGATCATGACGGTCTCGGCGTTGCGCGGCCCGTCCTCGTACTTCAGCCGGAACGCGGTCGCGCGGATCGTCTGGGAGCTCAGCTGAGCCGGCTCGGGGATGCGGTACACCGTCACGTACGGCCACGCGCCGCCCATGTTGTCGCCGATGTCGGCGACGTAGATCGCCGGACGGCCCTTCTCGTCACGGCCGACCGCCATGCCCTCCCAGTCGCGCGCGTTCGCGCCGCCCAGCGTCAGCACGGCCTTGGTGGAGCCGTCCGGGCCCAGGGCGAAGACCTGCGCGACGCCGCCGGAGTCGTTGTGGGTGTAGACCACGCCCGGATGGCGGCGGCTGACGGCCAGCCCGCTGGACTCGGTGATGCGCGGATCGGAGACGGTGAACAGGACCTTGTCGTCGTCGGCGTGGGCGGCGGGACCGGTTCCGGCCACCGCCGCGCCGAGCAGGCCGAGCGCGGCGAGGGCCCGGGACGCGCGCAGGATCATGATCTGATCATCCCCGCCGCGCGGCCGGATGATCGCACGGCCGCGGCCCGGATCGGCGGAGGTCAATTCAGCAGCGCACCGATGACCACGGCCAGGACGAGCGCGGTCAGCACGGTGGGGAGCAGCCATTGGGGCGCGCGGTTCACGAACGTGAGCCTATTCGCTCGCGGGGGGCGTTCGAACCGGCCGCCCATGATCTGCATCTCATCTGTCATGTGCGGATTGTTCGGGTTGTTGCGCTCGCCCCTGGCCGCCCACCCCGCGTGGGCCTCGGACGCGCTGATCACCCTCGGCACCCTGGCCGAGGAGCGCGGCACCGACTCGGCGGGCGTCGCGCTGCTCACCGGCCGTCCGGTCACCGCCGGGCGGCAGGCCCCGGCCGCCGGGGAGCTGGGCGAGCGGTACTCCGACCTCAGCCACGACGGCTGCCGGGTCGTCAAGGGGCGCGGCCCGTTCAGCGCCGTGTGGCGGCTCGACCTGCTGCCGATGCTGGACCACGCGCCGGTCGCCTTCGGGCACACCCGCTGGGCCACCCAGGGCTCCCCGCACCTGCTGGACAACGCCAGCCCGCTGGTGGTGCCCGGCCCGGTCGCCGGGATCGTCGCCACCCACAACGGCGACGTCGAGGCGGGCGAGCTGCGCGCCCGGCACCCGCTGCCGCCCGCCGCCGGCACCACCGACAGCGAGCCGATCTTCCAGGCGCTGGCGGGCTGCCGCGACACCGGCGCGATCACCGCCGTGCTGGCCTCGCTGGTCGGCCGGGCCGCGCTGGCGTGGGTGGACCGCGACCGGCCCGACCGGGTGCACCTGGCGCGCGCCGCGCTGAGCCCGCTGGCGGTGGCCGCCGACACCGAGCACAACCTGTACTGGGCGTCCAACCCGCGCTGGTTCCGCGACGTCGAGCGGCACACCCGCGTGCGGTTCGCCACCGCCGTCATGCTGCGCGAGGGCAGCTACCTGCAACTGGGGTCGAACCCGGCCGCGCCGTCGCGGGTGCTGGACCGGGCCGACTTCACGCCGACCGCCCGCCCCTGGGACCTGGACGACCGGGTCTGGACCGGGTTCACCGCCGCCGACCGGGAGCGCGACCGCGCCGGGCTGCGGCACCGCGTCGTGCGGCGCGCCCCCTCGACGGGCGAGCCCGCGGCGGCAGGGCCCGGCACCGGCGAGTTCGCCGTCGCCTGAGGCCGCCCCAGAACGCCGTAGGCCGGGCCACCTCGGGGGCGGCCCGGCCTACGGTTCCCTACACGCGGCTGCTTACTTCAGGCGCTCGACCACGTACTCGATGGAGGCGGTCAGCGCCTCCACGTCGGCCGGGTCGATGGCCGGGAACATGCCGACGCGCAGCTGGTTGCGGCCCAGCTTGCGGTACGGCTCGGTGTCGACGATGCCGTTGGCGCGCAGCGCCTTGGCGACGGCGGCGGCGTCCACCTCGTCGGCGAAGTCGATCGTGCCGACCACCTGCGAGCGCTGCGCCGGGTCGGCGACGAACGGCGAGGTGTAGGACGTCTTCTCGGCCCAGGTGTAGAGGCGCTGCGCGGAGTCGGCGGTGCGCGCGGTCGTCCAGTCCAGGCCGCCCTGCTCGTTCATCCACTCGATCTGCTCGGCGAACAGCAGCAGCGTGGCGACGGCCGGGGTGTTGTAGGTCTGGTCCTTGGCGGAGTTGTCGACCACGGTCTTGAGGTTGAAGAACTCCGGCACGTACCGGCCCGAGGAGCCGATCTCCTCGATGCGGGCCAGCGCGGCGGGGGAGGCCAGCGCCACCCACAGGCCGCCGTCGGCGGCGAAGCACTTCTGCGGCGCGAAGTAGTAGACGTCGGTCTCGCTGACGTCGACGGGCAGGCCGCCCGCGCCGGAGGTGGCGTCCACCAGCACCAGGGCCTCGTCGGCGGAGGTGCCCTTCGGGCGCGCGATCGGCATCGCGACGCCGGTCGAGGTCTCGTTGTGGGTGAGGGCGTACACGTCGACGCCCTGCTCGGCGCGCGCGGCCGGGTGGGTGCCGGGGTCGGCGGAGATCACCGACGGGTCCCCCAGCCACGGCGCGCCCTTGGTGACCTTGGCGAACTTGCCGGAGAACTCGCCGAACACCAGGTGCTGGGACCTCTCCCGCACCAGGCCGAAGGCGGCGGCGTCCCAGAACGCGGTGGTGCCGCCGTTGCTGAGCAGGACCTCGTAGCCCTCGGGGAGGGAGAACAGCGAGGACAGCCCGCTGCGCACCCGGCCCACCAGGGACTTCACCGGCTTCTGCCGGTGCGAGGTGCCGAGGTAGGTGTCGCCGGACTCCGCGAGGGCGGCGAGCTGCTCGGGGCGCACCTTGGACGGACCGCATCCGAAGCGGCCGTCGGCGGGCTTGAGGTCGGCGGGGATGACGATTGCTGGATTCGCGCTGTCGGTCACCCGCAGAAGGCTAGCTGACCTGCACCGAAGATCGCGGGCAGGTTCACATGGCGAGACGCGCGTCACCCTCGGCGCCGCAGCGCCCACCCGACCAGCACGATCAGCGCGAGCCCGCACGCGGCGGCGATGGCGGCGGGCGGGTAGAGCCACGGATCGCCCTTGCCGTGGGCCTCCACGGCGGTGGCGGCCGAGTCGTAGGTGAGGAACGCGAGCAGCAGCGCGGCCAGCCAGAGGGTGACGCGCCCGGCGACGGCGTTGGTGCGCTTGCGGCGTTCCTCGCGCTCGGCCTCGTAACGGCGCAATGCCTCGGCGGCGGAGGGCTTCTCGTCCGCCTGCGGGGCTTCTGTCGCGCGGGCGCGCGCGGCGGGGCCGATGTCGCCCTCCAGCGGCTCATCCGCGTCATCGATCACGGACCAATGATGACAAAGGTCTTCCCATGGAGTCACCCGGGCGTGTACATGACGGACAGCGGCGCGGGGGCGGCGGTGGCGCCGCAGGGGATCAGGAGGCGCGGAGATGACGACGGGGAACGGCGGCGGCGGGCAGGACACCGACCGCCTGGAGGGGCTGCTCAGCCTGTTCGAGCGGCTGCGCGAGCGTCCGACGGCGCGCGAGGGCGACCGGTTGCGGCCGGTCCTGGTGATCGCGGGGGCGGCGCGGCGCACGCGGCAGTCGTCGCACCTGCTCGTGGAGCGCTGCATGGAGGATCGCGGCCCCTACGCGCACATCACCTCGCAGTCGCCCGACACCGCGCGCTTCACCGACCAGGCGCTGCTGTTACGGCACGTCAGCCGGGACCTGTCGACCCACCACCGGCGGTTCGAGACGGCGCTGCGGTTCCCGCTGCTCAGCATGGCGGTGTGGCTGCTGGAGATCCGGCGGATGCGGCTGCGGCAGGAGCAGGGGGAGCAGGCCCCGCAGTTCGCCTCCAACGTCCAGCGGCAGGTGTGGCAGCTCGCGGGGGAGCTGCGGGCCGCCGACGAGGACGCGCACCGCCGCACGTTGCTGGGCCGGGGCATCCTGCGCCGCCGCCAGATCGTGGTGCCCGCCGAGCGGCCCGGCCAGCAGGGCCGCCTGGCGTCGGTGTTGTCGCATCTGGAGCAGATCGCGCCCATCGGGGTGGCGGTGGTCGCGCTGCTCAGCGCCACCGCCGCGAGCACGCTGGACCTGGCAGCGGCGATGCTGGCGGCCGGGGTGGGCCTGTCGGTGCTGGTCGGCCAGCTCGCCGCGCGCACGCGCGACCGGGCGGGCCGCCGCCGTTACCGCTGGTTCGTCTCCGGCGAGCAGAACTACCTGCGCGGCAACCGCTCCACCGACTTCCTCGGCTTCGCGCTGGACGTGATCTACCGGCCGGAGAGCAGTCCCGGGCCGCTGGACGGGGCGATCGAGGAACTGCTGGTGGCGGCGTTCCTCCAGGACTTGCGGCAGGCATACCGGCGCGGTGTCTGGCGGGCGACGTGGGCGCGGGTCCGCTATCCGGCGGTGGTGCTGGACCAGCTCCCTGACGCGCATCCGGCGCACGCCACGTTGCGGCGCTTCGTCGAGCTGGTCGAGCAGGTGCGGCGCGCCGAGCAGCGCTTCGACCCGCTGCTGCTGGCGGCCGCGGTGGCGTCGGAGGCGGAGGGCGGCGACCTGGCCGACGGCATCCGGGTGCCGCTGGACGACCAGCGCCCCGTCCCGCTGGAGGAGCTGCGCGAGACGCCCGCCGGGCAGCCGTTCTGGCACGGCCTGCTGGCCGAGCGGCGCCGGGTGGGCGTGCTGGGCACGCGGCGCGCGATCCTGGTGCCGGTGGACGCGGGCGACGGCTCGTCGCCCGAGCCGGTGCACCGGGGTCGCCGCCGCCCGCTGCTGACGCATCCGGCGCTGCCGTGGCTGGCGATGGGCGTGGTGCTGGTCGCCTCCGTCACCGTGATCACCTTCCAGGCGGTGCGGTACTGCGAGCCGTTCACCGTCTGGCACGCCGCCAACCGCGAGTGCGTCGGGATCACCGACGGCGGCCACCGCTTCACCGGGCGGCTGGCGGCCGTCGAGAAGCGCATCAAGCGGCTCAACGACGAGGTGACCTCCTCCGGCAAGCCCTACGTCACCGTCGTCTACTTCGGCGCGATGACCATCGACCCGCAGACCCGCAACCCGCAGGCGGACCTGCTGGCGGGCATCCACGGCGAGCTGGTCGGCCTGTCGATCGCGCAGGAGCGCCACAACGAGGCCAGCGGCCTGCCCCGGCTGCGCATCCTGCTGGCCAACGCCGGGTCGCGCTTCCGCTACGGCCGCGAGGTCGCCGAGCGGGTCCGCGACCGGGCCGCCGCCGACCCCACCGTGGTGGGGGTGATCGGGTTCGGGCAGAGTCGCAGCCAGACCGGCGAGGCCATCGAGGTGCTGTCCAAGACCGCGCTGCCGATGATCGGCACCACCAACACCTACGACGGCACCGCGCAGCTCAAGGGCTGGTTCTCGCCGTACTTCTTCCGGATGGCCCCGCCCAACCGGCGGCTGGCCGGGCACGCGGCGTTCTGGGCGCGCAACGGCCAGACCGGCATCCGCGCCACCAGCGCCGACGTCTTCTACGACGCGAGCCGCAACGACCTGTACAGCGAGAACCTGGCCACCGACTTCGCCAAGGCGTTCGCGCCCGGCAAGGTCCGGATGTTGCCCTACTCCGACCCCAGCCAGGTGCCGGGCAAGGTGCTGGAGGCGTGCGCGAACCCGTCGCAGCTGTTCTACTACGCGGGCCGGTCGGACGAGTTCCGCTCGTTCATCAACCGGCTGGCCAACACCGACTGCAAGGCCCCGCGCATCGTGCTGGCGGGCGACGAGGTCACCAAGTACGTCAGCGACAACGCCGCCGAGGTGGCCCGCACCCAGTCGATCAAGCTGTTCTTCACGCCGCTGGCGGCCCGCGAGGCGTGGGGGGAGAGGTGGGTGCGGGGCAAGCCGCTCCACGTCTTCTACAGCGACTTCGACCGGGTCACCAACGACCTGGTCGGCGCGAAGGCCCCCGCCAACGAGCGGCCGTCCCGCACGCACGCCGCGCTGGGCTACGACGCCGCCCGCACGGTGATCAGCGTCGCCGAGCGCATCTACGGCGACCAGGGGCAGGCGCTGCCGACCGCCGCCGCGATCCTGTCGGAGCTGACCGAGCCGGGCGAGGGCGCCCAGCCGCAGGGGGCGTCGGGACTGCTGCGCTTCGGGCCGCGCTCGGGCGGCCACCAGATCGAGGACAAGCCGGTGCTGCTGACGGGGTTGCGGCCGGACGGGAGCCTGGACCTGGTGGCGCTGTGCGGGAGGCTCGTCAGCACGGCGCAGGGGAAGGCGGCGTGCCCGGTGGAGAAGTGAGGGGGCGATTCGGGACGTGCGGCGGGGGCGGTTCCGGAACGACAAAGGCCCCCGGGGGGACCGGGGGCCTCGGGCGCTAATGCGGGGGAGTTCCAGGCGTTCAGCCGGCGTAACGCTTGAGGGCCTCCACGGAACCGGCGACGTCCGAGATCGAACGCGTGCCGGGACCGGTGTAGCGGGCGCTCGGCCGGACCAGGCGGCCGGTGCGCTTCTGCTCCAGGATGTGCGCCGCCCAGCCGGCGGTGCGGCCGCAGGTGAACATGGCGGGCATCATCGCGGTCGGGACCTCGGCGAAGTCCAGGATGACCGCGGCCCAGAACTCGACGTTGGTCTCGATCGGACGGTCCGGACGGCGCTCGCGCAGCTCGGCCAGCGCGGCGTCCTCCAGGGACTTGGCCGCCTCGAAGCGGGGGGCGTTCAGCTCCTTGGCGGTGCGCCGCAGCACGCGGGCGCGCGGGTCCTCGGCGCGGTAGACGCGGTGGCCGAAGCCCATCAGCCGCTCGCCGCCGTCGAGGATGTCGGTGACGACCTTGCGGGCGTCGCCGAGCTGCTCGACCTTCTCGATCATCGGCAGCACGCGGGCCGGGGCGCCGCCGTGCAGCGGGCCCGACATCGCGCCGATCGCGCCGGAGATGCTGGCCGCCACGTCGGCGCCGGTGGAGGCGATGACGCGGGCGGTGAAGGTGGAGGCGTTCAGGCCGTGCTCGGCGGCCGAGACCCAGTAGGCGTCGATCGCCTGCACGTGCTTGGGGTCGGGCTCGCCGCGCCAGCGGACCATGAACCGCTCGGTGATCGTCCTGGCCTCGTCGATCCGCTGCTGCGGGACCATCGGCACGCCGACGCCGCGCGCCGACTGCGCCACGAACGACAGGGCCGTCGCCGAGACGCGCGCCAGGTCGGCGCGGGCCTCGTCGTCGTCGATGTCGAGCAGCGGGCGCATCCCGTAGGCCGGGGCCAGCGTCGGGAGCGCCGCCTGGACGTCGACCCGCACGTCGCCGGAGGTGACCGGCAGCAGGTGCGGCTCGGCGGGGGCCAGGCCCGGGTCGAAGCTGTTGTCGACCAGCAGGCCCCAGGCGTCGCCGAAGGAGACGCGGCCGACGAGCTCCTCGATGTCGACGCCCCGGTACCGGAGGGCGCCGCCCTCCTTGTCCGGTTCGGCGATCTCGGTCTCGAAGGCGACGACCCCCTCAAGACCGGGTTTGAAGTCGGACATGTCGTCCCTGCCTTTCGTCCCCATAAGTGATAAGGCGGTGCCGTGCCATTGAACCCTGTCCGCCCTACTGACCAGTACCCAGGTCCCTGTGAGATGCACAAAGCCCAGGTGGGAGGCTCTGACGCTGTGGATCGCCCAACACCAGACCCCGCACGGCTCCGCGCATCCTACGAGGGTGGGCAACTCGTGGAGCAGGCCGTCCCCGCAGATCCGCTGATCCTGTTCGCCGCCTGGTTCGGCGAGGTCGCGGTCGCGGGGCTGCCCGAACCCAACGCGATGGTGCTGGCCACCGCGTCCGCCGACGCCGTGCCGAGCGCCCGGACCGTCCTGCTGAAGGGATACGGCCCCGACGGCTTCCGCTTCTTCACCAACCGGACCTCCCGCAAGGGCCGCGACCTGCTGGGGAACCCGCGCGCCGCGCTGGTGTTCCCCTGGCATCCGGTGCACCGGCAGGTGATCGTCTCCGGCCCGGTGCTGGAGCTGCCGCGCGCCGAGACGGCGGCCTACTTCCGGACGCGGCCTTACGGGTCGCGGATCGGGGCGTGGGCGAGCGAGCACCAGTCGTCGGTGGTGGACGGCCGGGAGGGGCTGGAGGAGCGGTACGCCGCCCTCGCCGAGCGCTGGCCGGAGGAGGGGGACGACCCGGTGCCGCTGCCCCCCTTCTGGGGCGGCTTCCGGGTGCTGCCGGAGACCGTCGAGTTCTGGCAGGGCCGCCCGAACCGGCTGCACGACAGGCTGCGCTACCGGCGGGCGGTGACGCTCGGGGCGGAGTCGGATGTGCTCAGCGAGTGGGAGGTGGACAGACTGTCCCCGTGACATCGGAACAGCAGCCAACCCCCCGCGACGCTCCTGACACGCCTGCTGCCACGGAGTCCGCCGCCGTCGACGCCGAGGAGATCGCTGCGGCGCGCGAGGCCGCCGCCGAGCAGAGCCCGGCGGAGGCGGGTGCCGAACGGGCGACGGAGTCCGGCCTGCCGGACGGCCCTGGTCGGCGCGCCGAGCCTGGCCCGCAAGGTGAACCAGGTCTGCAAGACGAGCCCGGCGTGCAAGGTGAGCCCGGCGTGCGGGACGAGCTTGACGCGCGGGACGGGCCCGGCGTGCAAAAGGAGGCGGCCGGGAGGCGCGGCGCGTTCCGGCGGTTCACCATCGACACCCGGCCGCTGGCCAACCCGCCCTTCCGCCGCCTGTGGGTCGGGCACACCGTCTCGTTCGTCGGCTTCCAGGTGACCGCCGTCGCCGTCCCCGTGCAGGTCTACGACATGACCCGCTCGTCGTTCTGGGTGGGCGTGCTCGGCGTCGTCGGCCTGGTCCCGCTGATCGTGTTCGGGCTCTGGGGCGGCGCGGTCGCCGACCACATGGACCGCCGCCGGCTGCTGTTCCTCGCCTCCTGCGTGACGTGGGTCTCCACCCTGCTGCTGCTCGCGCAGGCGGTGCTGGGGCTGGAGAGCCTGTGGCTGATCATGCTCGTGGTGGCCGTGCAGTCGATGGGCTTCGCGGTCGCCTCGCCCACCCGCGGCGCGATCGTGCCCCGGCTGTTCCCGCCCGACGAGGTCGCCGCGGCTACCACCCTCAACTTCACCGCCAGCCAGATCGGGATGCTCGCCGGGCCCCTGTTCGCCGGGGCCGTGCTGGCCCAGTGGGGCTACGCGGCGGCCTACGCGGTGGACGCGGTGCTGTTCACGGTGGTGCTGTACGCGGCGCTGCGGCTGCCCGCCATCCCGCCGCTCGGCGAGCCCGGCTCGTCGCCCGGCCTGCGCTCGGTGGTCGACGGGCTGCGGTACCTGGCCACCCAGCCGGTGCTGCTGATGTCGTTCGTGGTGGACATCATCGCGATGGGCGTGGCGATGCCCCGGGCGCTGTTCCCCGAGGCGGCGGACGTGCGGTTCGGCGGCGAGGGCGCGGTCGGCTGGCTGTTCGCCTCGATCGCGATCGGGGCGCTGCTGGGCGGCCTGCTGTCGGGCTGGATCGGCCGGGTGCACCGGCAGGGCGTCGCGCTGGTCGCCTCGATCGTGGTGTGGGGCCTGGCGGTCGCCGCCGCCGGGCTGGCGCACTCGTTGTGGCTGGTGGTGGCGCTGCTGGCGGTCGGCGGCGCGGCCGACCTGGTGTCGGCGGTGTTCCGGCAGACCATGCTCCAGACCTACGCGCCCGACGAGATGCGCGGCCGGCTCCAGGGCGTGTTCACCGTGGTCGTGGCGGGCGGGCCCCGGCTCGGCGACCTGCGCGCGGGCGCGACCGCCTCGGTGGCCGGGGCGACGGTCTCGTGGGTGGGCGGCGGGCTGGCCTGCGCGGTCCTGGTGGTGGTGGCGGCGCTGGCCGTCCCGGCGCTGCTGCGCTATGACACGCGCACCGCGCAGCCCGTCCAGGCGGGCCCGTGAGGGAAGAAGTAAGGCTCCCCAAACGTTCATCCATACCCGGCCCGGCCCGGATATGTGCACGACCCGGCCGAAGACGGCCGGAACAAGTAGACTTGAGGCCACAAGACTGGAGGGAGCTGTGACCTCACACGGCCTGATCGACACGACGGAGATGTACCTCCGAACGGTGTTCGAGCTCGAAGAGGAGGGGATCGTCCCCCTCCGCGCGCGCATCGCCGAGCGGCTCTCGCAGAGCGGCCCGACGGTGAGCCAGACGGTGGCGCGCATGGAGCGCGACGGGCTGCTGCGGGTCGAGGGGGACCGGCACCTGGAGCTGACCGATTCCGGCCGCAGCCTCGCCACCAGCGTCATGCGCAAGCACCGGCTCGCCGAGTGCCTGCTGGTGAACGTCATCGGCCTGCCCTGGGAGGACGTGCACATCGAGGCATGCCGCTGGGAGCACGTCATGTCCGAGGAGGTCGAGCGGCGCCTGGTGGCGCTGCTGGACAACCCCACGACCTGCCCGCACGGCAACCCGATCCCCGGCCTGGACGAGCTCGGCGGGCACGCCGACGACTCCGAGGCCGCGCCGCTGTCGGTGATGACCGCCGTCGCGACGCCGGCCGGCTGCACCGCCGTCATCCGGCGCATCAGCGAGCAGGTGCAGAGCGACAGCGACCTGATGTTGCGGCTCAAGCAGATCGGTATCCAACCGGGACGAGAGGTGACTCTTCGGGCGACCGACGACGGGGTACGGGTGACGGGTGACCACGAGGCCGACGGCCCGGCGGCCGAGCTGCCGCGCGACATCGCCGAGCACGTGTTCGTCAGCAGGCGCTGACCCCGCGCACGTGCCGCCCTTCCCTCCGCCCCCACCGGTCATTACCGAAGATCTCCGTACCGGTGCGCCGTTCCGGCGTATCCCCACGGCGGGTTCGTCGTTCAATACTTGCGACAGCCTCGCCCGCCCGGCGCGGCCGGCGGCCGGACCCCGCGGGGCGGCGGGCGACGGCGCGGGGGCGGGCACGGGACACGACGAGCGGCCGGCGGCGCCTACCCTCGGTGGACGGGCCAGGATCGTAACGGTAGTCAGGGTGGGCACATGAACGACTGGGGGGACGCGCCGATCGAGGCGCACCTGCCGCCCGAGACCGTGCTGAACCAGATGGAGATGGCGGTCATCGTCTGCGACCGCTTCAGCAACGTCATCTACGGCAACGCGTTCGCGCGCGACCTGTTCGGCTTCGGCGGGGACGACCTCATCGGGCACTCGGTGTTGTCGCTCGGCATCGCCGAGGAGGACCACGAGCAGGCCACCGAGCTGGCCAAGCACGTGCTCAAGGGCGGCGTGTGGGAGGGCACCTTCTGCAACCTGCGCGCCGACGGCACCACCGTCTACACGCGCGCGCACGCGGTGCCGCTGCGGCACCCGTCCGGCGCGGTCGACGGCGTGGTGATCTTCGCGCGCGAGGCGCTGCGCTCCAACCAGCGCGAGCAGGACCGCTACGGCCTGCTGGAGCGCATCGGCGAGCGGCTGGCGGGCTCGCTGGAGCTGGAGTCCACGCTGCGCCGGGTCGCCGACACGCTGGTGCCGCAGTTCGCCGACCACTGCTTCATTGACCTGTTCAGCGGCGACCGGCTGTACCGGCGGGTGTCGCGGCACGCGTCCGGCTGGACGCCGCCGCCGGGCACCTGGGCCGACGTCGGCGAGCCGATCTCCTACCCGCCCGGCCACTTCAGCGCCAAGGCGATGAGCCGCCGCGACGCGGTGCTGGTGGAGGACATGCTCCAGCACCGCTTCGCCGCGCCCAACGAGCCGTCCCAGCGCCTCGGCGACGCGATGGGCGTCACCTCGGTGATCTCGGCTCCGCTGCTGGTGCGCGGCGAGCTGCTGGGCGTGATGAGCCTGGCGCTGTCCAGCCTGACCCGGCGGCCCGACCCGCACTACGACGGCTTCGACCGCGACCTGCTCGGCGCGATCGCCAGCCGCGTCGCGCTCGCCGTCGACAACGCGCTGCTGTTCGAGGAGGAGCGCGAGACCGCGCTCGCCTTCCAGAAGCACCTGCTGCCCGGCGACCGGCCGCCCCGGCTCGACGGCCTCCAGATCGCCTGGCGGTACGAGCCCGCGCGGCCCATCGAGTCGCACGGGCACGGCATCCAGACGCAGGTGGGCGGCGACTGGTACGACGTGATCCCGCTGTCGGCGGGCCGCGTCGGGCTCGTCATCGGCGACGTGGAGGGCCGCGGCGCCCGCGCCGCCGCCGTGATGGGCCAGCTTCGCGCGGCGCTGCGCGCGTTCGCCCAGGACGACAAGCCGCCCGCCGACATCCTGCGCAAGCTGGACGAGTGGGTGCGCACCATGACCCGTCCCGAGCGCATGCGCTCGGGCTGGAACAGCGACGACCTGGTGCGCCCCCCGCTGGTGTCGTGCACCTACTTCGTCTACGACGCCTGGTCGCGGGTGCTGGAGTTCGCCAACGCCGGGCACGACCCGCCCCTGCTGGTGGTGGACGGCGAGGTCACCGAGCTGGAGTTCGAGAGCGAGGGCGCCATGCTGGGCGTCCGCGGCCCCGGGCTGGGCGGCGAGATCCTGTTCAACGAGGAGACCGCCGAGCTGAAGCCCGGCTCGACGCTGGTGCTGTACACCGACGGCCTGGTGGACCGCCGCCCCCGCGACGACGGCGACTACCACACCCGCGAGGAGGCCCGCGAGGCCGTCCGCGCGGCGGTGGCGGCCGTGGCGCGCCGCGACGTGGAGACCATCGCCAACGCCGCCTACGAGGCGGTGCCCGGCGACATCAACGACGACGTGGCGATCGTGGTGATCCGCACCGCGGGCGACGAGCTGGCGGTCGCCGACCGCACCTTCCCGGCCGAACCGATCATGGTCTCGGAGGCGCGCCGCATGGCCTCCGACGCGTTCGCGGCCTGGGGGATGCAGGACGAGCAGGCGGAACTGGCGTGCCTGCTGGTGTCGGAGGTGGTGACGAACGTGGTGCTGCACGCCACGACGACGCCCGCGCCGCGCCGGGAACTGGTGCTGGACGGCGGCGGACCGCCGCCGTCGCAGTTCAACAACCCGTTCGACGAGGACGACTGGAACCTGAACGTGGACCTGGCCGAGCAGCTGGGGCGCCGGGAGCCGCCGACGAAGGAGTTCCGGTTGCGGTTGCGGCGGGGGGCGGACGCGATCTGGGTCGAGGTGTTCGACACGGACATGCGGCTGCCGCGGATCCGGAGCGCGGGGGAGACGGACGAGGGCGGCCGGGGGTTGTACCTGGTGGACCAGCTGGCTACGCGGTGGGGGGCGAGGCCGACTTCCAACGGGAAGGCGGTCTGGTTCGAGTTGCCGTTGACGCCTTGAGGGGTGGGGGCTGAGTTTTGGGGTGGCCCCCTCTCCTGCCTGAAACCGTCTACTGCCGAGCGGCGGCTCGCCACTACCTACCGCCTGCCGGTGCCGCGCCCGGCTCGCGCAGCGAGCCGGGCGCGGCACCGGCAGGCGTGGTCCTAACCTCGGAGTGCGCTATGCCGCACATGACGGGCTGGGCTTGTCGGGTACGTGAGCAAACCCGTGGGGGCTGGAGTCGTTGGGCGGGGTGAAAACCCGCGCGGGGTTGGGGTTGTTGGGCACGTGCTCTAACCCCGTGCGGGGCGGAGGTGGGTGGTCGGCTGTAGACCCCCACTGAC
>NZ_BCRO01000135.1 GCF_001552635.1 Actinomadura hibisca NBRC 15177
GAAACACAGCCGCTTTCGCCGCAGATCTGCACCGACTCAATCCGTGGGGGTCTACACGGGCTCACCCAAGCCCAATCCCGCGCGGGTTTACCGCACCCGACCAACAACCTCCACTACACGCGGGTTTTGTGCAGGTGCCCACCAACCCCAGCCTGTGCGGGTTTTCCGCACCCGAGCACTCACCTCAGCCCCGCGCCCTTCACCCGACCACCAACCCTCACCCCGCGCGGGGTTGGTGCAGATATCCAGCAACCCCAGCCCGTGCGGGTTTTCCGCACCCGAGCACCCACCTCAACCCCGTACCCCGCACCCGGCCAGCAACCCCAGCCCGCACGCGGTTGGTACAGATACCCAACAACCTCAACCCGCGCGGGTTTTCCGCACCCAACCCCAACCTCAGCCCCGCGCCCGCCACCCGACCAGCAGCCCTAGCCCGCGCGGGGTTGGTGCAGGTGCCCAACAGCCCCAGCCCGTGCAGGTTTTCCGCGCCTGACCAGCAACCCCGGCCCCGCGCGGGGTTGCCACAGATGCCCGACGACCCCAACCCGTGCGGGTTTCCCGCGCCCAACCACCAGCTCCCGGCCCCCGGCCCCGGCCCCGGCCCCGGCCCCGCGCGAGGGTGGCGCAGGAGCTCACCAACCCCAGCTCGTGCGGTTTCCCACACCAGACCACCAACGCCAGCTCTGCGCCCCGAGCCCCGAGCCCCGCGCCCGACCAGCACCCCTTACTCCGCGCGGGACTGCTCCAAGTGCCCACCAACCCCAGCCCCGCGGCTGTTGGGTGCCCAGAGTCGGTCGGCGTCGCCGGCGGCCAGGCGGCCTTGGTAGACGTCGATTTTGTGGTCGATGAGTTCCAGGTTCTTCTGGAGTGCCGCGATCTCTTGGAGTACCCGGTCGCGGTGTGATTCCAGCAAATGCAGGCGTTCGTCCTCGTTGCCCCGGCCCGCCGCCACCAGTTCCGCGTAGCGGCGGATGCCCCTGATCGGCATGCCGGTCGCGCGCAGTCTGGTGCAGATCTTGATCCACTCAAGGTCGAGGCGGTGGTAGCGGCGTCGGCCGCCGGGTGTGCGGTCGACGGGGGTGACGACCAGGCCCGCGCGTTCGTAGTAGCGCAGCGTGTGCGTGCTCACTCCGGTGCGGCGGGCGGCCTCGGCGATGCTCAGTCCCGTCTCGGGGACGGGCTCGGGTGAGGGGTTCCCCTTGACTTCGAGCACGCTCTAAATCCTAGCGTTCCGGATATGCCCGAACTCAGTTCCCGCCACCGGTTCCTGGTGCTCGCCATCTGCTGCGCCAGCATGGTCGTCGTGGTGATGGACATCTCCATCGTCAACGTCGCGCTGCCCGCGATCCGGCGCGATCTGCACGCCTCGGTGTCCGGTCTGCAGTGGACCGTCGACGCCTACACCCTGGTCCTGGCCTGCTTCCTGGTGCTGGCCGGTTCCACCGCCGACCGGGTGGGGCGACGGCGCGTCTTCCAGGTCGGTCTGGCCGTCTTCGGGGTCGGCTCGCTGCTGTGCGGCATGGCGCCGAGCACCGGTTGGCTCATCGCGGCGCGTGCCTTGCAGGCCGTGGGCGGCACGATGCTCAACCCGGTGGCGATGGCGATCGTCGCCACCACCTTTCCCGATCCCGTCGAGCGGGCCAGGGCCATCGGGGTGTTCGGCTCGACGGCTGGTCTCTCGCTGGCGCTGGGGCCGATCCTCGGTGGTGCCCTGGTCGACGGCTTCGGCTGGCACTTCGTCTTCTGGGCCAACGTGCCGATCGTGGTCGTCGCCATCGTGTGCGCCGCGCTGCTGGTGCCCGAGTCCCGTGCCGCTCGGGCGCGCCGGTTCGATCCGGTGGGTCAGGTCCTGATGATCCTGGTGCTGGGCGGTGTCGTCTTCGCGATCATCGAGTCCGGGCGGTCGGGCTGGGGCTCAGCGGTTGTCCTCGGCCCGCTTGCCGTGGCCGTGCTCGGTGTGCTCGGGATTCTGGGTTACGAACCGCGCCGCGTCGATCCGCTGCTGGAGTTGCGCCTGTTCCGCAGCGTGCCGTTCAGCGCGGCGATCCTGATGGCGCTGTTCGCCCTGTGCGGGTTCGGCGCGTTCCTGTTCGTGACCACCCAGTACCTGCAGAACGCGCGCGGCATGTCGGCGCTCGCGGCCGGGTTGTGCCTGCTTCCGGTCGGCGCGCTCGTCCTGCTGCTGTCCCCGTTCACCGGTCGGATGGTCGGCTCGCGCGGCCCCAGGCTGCCGCTGGTGGTCGCCGGGACGGCGCTGGCGCTGGGCGGCGGCGCGTCGCTCTGGCTCGGGACGGACACGCCGCTGCCCGTCGTGCTCGCGGTCTACCTGCTGTTCGGCGTCTTCCTGGGCACCGTCAACCCTCCGATCAGCAACACGGCGGTCTCCGGCATGCCCCCTTCGATGGTCGGGGTGGCCGCCTCGCTGGCCTCGGCCGGCCGGCAGACCGGCACCACGCTGGGCGTCGCGATCTCCGGGACGATCGTGGGGTCGGCTCTGGGGCGCAGCGGGACGGCGTCCATCGACGCCGGGCGCGGTGTGTGGTGGATGGTGTTCGGGATGGGCCTGGGCATCGTTGTCCTGGGGCTGCTCAGCACGGGGCGCTGGGCCTCGGGTACTGCCGAACGGGCGGCGACGCTCTTCGAGCGGGTGGACTCCGGCGCGGATCTGCGCACCGTCCGTGCCGGTCGTCGATTGACTCTTCCGTAACGTCAGTCCCTACCGTCGGCCGCATGAGCGAGAACACCGCACCCCTCATCGACCGCACCATCTACCCCATGCCGATGTTCGCCACCTTCCAGGTCGCCGACCTCGCGGCCGCCGAGGCGTTCTACCAGGCCGCCGGCTTCGTCTCCCTGGCCACCGTCATGGGGCCGGACAGGTCCCCGGTGCTGGTGCACCTGCGGCGGATGAAGTACCAGGACATCCTGATCGTCCCGGGCGGACCCGCACGTGGCAGCACCACCGTGAGCTTCGCCGCGGGCGGGCAGGATCTGGCGGAACTGGCGGCCGGGCTCCGCGCCTTCGGGCAGGAGGGGGCTCGCGTCGAAGGGCCCGCCGACACCCCCTGGTTCACCTCCGACCTGACCGTCGACGATCCCGACGGGAACCGCATGATCCTCACCGCGCCCCGCGAGGCGGAGAGGGAACGCGCCGGAGAATGGATGCGCGAGAACATCGAAGGGGACTTCGTCGTCGTGGACTAGACGGTTCCGGACGGTGGGAGCCGGAAGCAGGCTGGCCGCATCCGGACGCCCGGCTAGAGGCTCCGGCGGTGCTTGTTGCGCTCGTTCCAGGCGCGCATCCGCGGCGGGTACCCCACGATCTGCACGTCGTAGATCGGCAGGCCCAGGTCCCGGGCCACCTTCCCGATCACCTTCGGCGAGCCCACCCGGCGGCGGGTCCACTCGCCGTCGTGGGCCACGGCCACGGCCGTGGTGTCGGTGGCGAAGGTCTCGGGCTCGACGAAGAACTCCACGCCCTGATGGGAGCGGGCGAAGGCGATCAGCGCCTCGATGTCGGAGTCGGTGGCCTCGCGGTCGAACCTGGTGACCGAGTCGCCGCGGTGCTTGCGAATTCCGAAGCGGTCCCGGAACCTCATCGGTCTGTCCCGTCGTCTGGTGCCGCTCCGGAACCGCTCCGGAGACACGAGGCGAGTAAGACAATAACGATCAACAGCACCGCCGGGTTCCCGAGACGGCCATGTCCTCCCTCCGGCCGAGGGCCCGGCGCTTACACTGGCGGACCGAGCGGACGCGGAACGTGAGCCAGGGGGCTTTCATGGGGGCGATGCAGTCTGTCCGACGCTGGTCCGCCGCGGCCGTCGCGGCGACGTTGTGCGGATGGCTGAGCACCTTCGCCCCGGCGGTCGCCGAGGACGGGCGGCGCGCCGGTTTCGTCGGGACCGCCGTGGTCGCCGCACCGGAGAAGGCGATGCCCGACGTCCCGGCGGCACGGCCGGTGACGCGTACCGACTGCGCCAAGGCCAAGTGCGTCGCCCTCACCTTCGACGACGGGCCCATGAGCTCCACGGCCGAGCTGCTGGACGTGCTGGCCGCCCACCAGGCGCGCGCCACCTTCTTCCTGGTCGGACGGAACGTGGCCGCGCGCCCCGACCTGGTCCGCCGCGAACTCGCCGCCGGACACGAACTCGGCAACCACAGCTACACCCACGCCGACCTCGGCCGTTCGTCGGCCGCCAAGGTCCGGGAGGAACTGGAACGCACCCAGGAGGCCATCGAGCAGGCGGCGGGCGTCACGCCCACCCTCATGCGGCCGCCCTACGGGTCCACCGACAAGAACCTCGCCCTCACCGCCAAGCGGATGGGCATGGCGCAGATCCTGTGGAGCGTCGACCCGCTCGACTGGAACGCGCGCGACCGCGCCACCGTCGAGCGCCGCATCGTCAAGGGGGTCCGTCCCGGACGCATCCTGCTGATGCACGACATCCACGCCAGCACCGTCGCCGCCGTGCCCGCCATCCTGCGACGGCTCGCCGCCCAGGGATATGTCTTCGTCACCGTCTCCGAGTTGTTCGGAGGTTCCCTCACCCCCGGCAAGAAGTACGTCCAACGTTGACCGGCGTCGGCGGGCGTCTCCGCCTCAGGGACGGGTCTCCCCGACCCAGGTTCGGGGACGGCTCAGGGTCTTCCCTGATGCCGGGACGCCCGCCCGCCGCCGAGGATGGCGGTATGAACATCACTCATGGGGACCTCCGCGTCGGCGACGCGGAGCGCGAAGCGGCCGTGGAACGGCTCCAGAACGCCTACGCCGAAGGACGCCTGGAGCACCAGGAGTTCGACATGCGCGTCCACCTCGCCATGACCGCCAAGACGCGCGACGAGCTCGCGCTCGTGGAGCGGGACCTGGCCCCCGCCGTCAAGGGGACGGCCCTCACCACCGGCGAGATCTCCGGCGAGGACCGCGCCCTCGCCGCCGCCGCGCACGGGCTCGGCTACGTGACCCTCTTCGTCGGCCCGCTCGTGCTCATGCTCACCAGCGGCAAGCGCTCGGAGTTCGTGCGCCGCCAGGCCGCCGAGGCGCTCAACTTCCAGCTCACGCTGCTGCTCATCACGATCGTGACGTTCGGGATCGGCGGCGTGCTCTACGCGGTCTCCTGGATCGCGGCCGGGATCGCGGCGCTGCTCACGCTCACCGGGCAGGACTTCCGCTACCCCTGGATCCTGCGTCTGGTCAAGTAGGCCGACGGCGCCCGCGGTCGTCCCCAGAGGGAACTTACCTGCTCTTTATTCCCGCGCGTCCCTGTGATCACACTCTCGCGCCAATTGTGTGGAAGATACATGGGATGATCGGTTTACTGTGTGCGGGAGGGGCAGATGACGAAGCTACTGGTCAACGACGATCATCAGCGGGCGGTCGAGGCGTTGCGCCGATCGTACGCGGCGATCCCCGAGGGGACGCCGGTACGGCTCGCGAAGAAGACCTCCAACCTGTTCCGGTGGCGGGACCCCTCGGCGGCGCCGGGCCTGGACGTGTCGGGCTTCGACAGGGTGCTGAGCGTGGACCCCGAGACCCGCACCGCGCAGGTGCAGGGCATGACCACCTACGAGGACCTGGTCGCGGCCACGCTGCCGCACGGGCTGATGCCGACCGTCGTGCCGCAGCTCAAGACGATCACGCTGGGCGGGGCGGTGACCGGCCTCGGCATCGAGTCCTCCTCCTTCCACCTCGGGCTGCCGCACGAGAGCGTGCTGGAGATGGAGGTGCTGACCGGTGACGGCCAGGTCGTCACCGCCACCCGCGACAACGAGCACTCCGACCTGTTCTTCGGCTTCCCCAACTCCTACGGCACGCTCGGCTACTCGTTGCGCCTGAAGATCGAGCTGGTGCCGGTCAAGCCGTACGTGAAGGTCCGCCACCTGCGCTTCGACGACGCGGTGGCCGCCACGAACGCGCTCGCCGAACTCTCGGAGTCGCGCACCCACGACGGCGAGCCGATCGACTTCCTCGACGGCACCGTCTTCGGCCCCGGCGAGCAGTACCTCACCCTCGGCACCTTCACCGACACCGCGCCCTACACCTCCGACTACACCGGCCAGCAGATCTACTACCGCTCGATCCAGCAGCGGTCGGTGGACTTCCTGACCGTGCACGACTACATCTGGCGCTGGGACACCGACTGGTTCTGGTGCTCGGGCGCGTTCGGCGTGCAGAACCCGACCGTCCGCCGCCTGTGGCCGGACAAGGCCAAGCGGTCGGACGTCTACCGCAAGATGGTCGCCTACGACCGGCGCTTCCAGGTCATCGCGCGGATCGAGCGCTGGCGCGGCCTGCGCCCCCGCGAGGACGTCATCCAGGACATCGAGGTGCCGGTCGAGCGGCTGCCGGAGTTCCTGGAGTTCTTCCACGACAAGGTCGGCATGACGCCGGTCTGGTTGTGCCCGCTGCGCGCCCGCGAGAGCTGGCCGCTCTACCCGCTGGAGCCCGGCCGCACCTACGTCAACGTCGGGTTCTGGGGCACGGTGCGCCTCCCACCAGGGCAGATCCCGGAATATCACAACCGCTTGATCGAACGCCGGGTCGCCGCTCTTGACGGGCACAAGTCCCTCTATTCGACTGCTTTTTATAGCCGGGACGAGTTCTGGCGCTACTACGACGGGGATACCTACCGGCGGCTCAAGAACGCCTACGACCCCGCCAAGCGGCTGCTGGACCTCTACGACAAGTGCGTGCGCGGACGCTAGGCGTCCGCGTCATCGGGGGGAGGGCCCCGACGGGGCCCGGTGGTGACGCCGTGGCCCCTGCCCGGGGCGGAGAGACAGGAGGAGCAACATGACGCTGGCCAGGGTCTTCGAGCGGTTGGCCGGGGCTGGGGCGCCAGTGGAGTTCGTCGCCTACGACGGGTCGCGCGCGGGTTCGCCCGGCGCCGACATCCGGTTCGAGGTGCGGTCGCCGTACGCGGTGTCGTACCTGGTGCACTCGCCGGGGGCGCTGGGCCTGGCCCGCGCCTACGTGAGCGGCATGATCGACGTGTCGGGCGACATGTACACCGCGCTGTCCACCATGCAGCAGGTGTTCGGGGAGATCACCCCGCGCGAGAAGGCGAAGATCGTCGCGGCCGTGCTCGGTGAGCCGCTGCTGCGCGGCGCGGTGAGCCGCCGGCTGGACCCGCCGCCGCAGGAGGCCCCGTTCAGCCGGATCCCGACCTGGTTGCGGCACTCCAAGCGGCGCGACGCCAAGGCGATCTCGCACCACTACGACGTGTCCAACACCTTCTACGAGTGGGTGCTCGGCCCGTCCATGGCCTACACCTGCGCCTGCTACCCCGAGGAGCACGCCACCCTGGAGGAGGCGCAGTTCCACAAGCACGACCTGGTCGCGAGGAAGCTCGGGCTCAAGCCCGGCATGCGGCTGCTGGACGTGGGCTGCGGCTGGGGCGGCATGGTCATGCACGCCGCGCAGGAGTACGGCGTCAAGGCGCTGGGCGTGACGCTGTCCAAGCAGCAGGCCGAGTGGGCGCAGAAGGCCATCGCCGACCGCGGCCTGTCGGAGCTGGCCGAGGTGCGGCACATGGACTACCGCGACGTGGCCGAGACCGGCTTCGACGCCGTCAGCTCCATCGGCCTGACCGAGCACATCGGCAAGGCCAACCTGCCGTCGTACTTCTCCTTCCTGTACGGGAAGCTGAAGCCCTACGGCCGGATGCTGAACCACACCATCACCCGTCCCGACAACCTGGCCCCGGCCATGAAGGAGGACGGGTTCATCAACCGGTACGTGTTCCCCGACGGCGAGCTGGAGGGGCCCGGCTTCATCCAGCAGAACATGAACGACGCCGGGTTCGAGATCCGCCACCAGGAGAACCTGCGCGAGCACTACGCCCGGACGCTGACCGGCTGGTGCCGCAACCTGGACGAGCACTGGGACGAGGCGGTCGCCGAAGTCGGCGAGGGCACCGCCCGCGTGTGGCGGGTCTACATGGCGGGCTGCGTCCTGGGCTTCGAGCAGAACTGGATCCAGCTCCACCAGACGCTCGGCGTGAAGCTGGACGACAAGGGCGACGCGCACATGCCGCTGCGTCCCGACTGGGGTTCGTGAGCCGAGACGGCGAGACGAGCGGGCCGACCGGAATCCTTCCGGCCGGCCCGTCGCCGTTCAGAGCGCCTGGAGGGTGTCGGCGATGGCGTCGGCGTTCGGGGGCAGCTTGCCCTGCGGCGCGGTGCCGGTGACCACGCACGGCGAGAGCGACGGGCATGGGGGATTCCTCCCGGCCGACCGGCCCTTCCCGGTTGCCATGGGGGAATGTGCCCCGCGTCACACCGGGAGATCCCGGCTTGGCGGCAACCGCCGGGGGTAGGAGCGGCGAAGTCCTGGGAGAACCCCCGGCTCCGGCAGAGAGGTCCCCATGTCCCGCGCACTGCGATGGTCGGTCCCCGCCTTGCTCGTCCTGGTCTGGCTGATCGGCGTGGGGCCGCTCGGGCAGTTCGCGGGCAAGCTCGGCGACGTTCAGAGCAACGACAACGCCACCTTCCTGCCAGCAGGCGCCGAGTCCACCCGCGCCGCCGACCTCCAGAAACGCTTCGAGAACACCGGCGCCGTCCCGGCGGTCGTGTTGTGGGAGTCCCGCAACGGCCAGAAGCTGGACGACTCCCAGCGCGCGGCGGCGCAGCGGGCGCTCCAGCAGATCACCGGCACGTCCGGCGTGCGCCAGGGCGCGTCACCGCTGCTGCCCGCGCCCGACGGCAAGGCGTTCCAGGCCGTCGTCCCCATCGACAAGGACCTCCCCGAGCCCCGCCCCGTCATCGACCGGCTCCGCGAGACCGCCCGGCAGGTGCCCGGCACCACCGCCTACGTGACCGGCCCCGCCGCCCTCCAGGCCGACCTCGGCAACGCCTTCACCGGCATCGATGGCATCCTGCTCGGCGTCGCGCTCGGCGTGGTCCTGCTCATCCTGCTGGCCGTCTACCGGAGCCTGCTGCTGCCCCTGGTCGTCGTGTTCGGCTCGGTCCTGGCGCTCGGACTGGCGTCGGCGGTGGTGTACGTCCTGGCC
This sequence comes from Actinomadura hibisca NBRC 15177, assembly GCF_001552635.1. Lineage (GTDB taxonomy): Bacteria > Actinomycetota > Actinomycetes > Streptosporangiales > Streptosporangiaceae > Spirillospora > Spirillospora hibisca. Next base: position 9,009 of record NZ_BCRO01000135.1, read on the forward strand.
AAGAACGGCGTCATCGACCTCAATGGCCAGACGCAGGGCATCCTGTTCATCCTGGTCGTCGGGGCCGCCACCGACTACGCGCTGCTGCTGGCCGCTCGCTTCCGCGAGGAGCTGGCGACCGGTGACCCGGCGTGGACGGCGGTCACGCGGGCGTGGCGGCGGTCGCTCGCGCCCATCGTCGCCTCCGCCGGGACGGTCGCGGCGGGCCTGCTCACCCTGCTGTTCAGCGATCTCAACTCCAACCGGGGGCTCGGCCCGGTCGCCGCGATCGGCGTGGGCTGCGCGCTGCTGTCGGCGCTGACGTTCCTGCCCGCCGCGCTGGCGCTGCTGGGCCGCGCCGCCTACTGGCCCTCCCGCGACCTGAACCGGGGCCGGGGCCTGTGGGAGAAGGTGAGCAACCTGATCCGGCGCGGTCCGCGCCGCGTGTGGGTGCTGTCGGCGCTGGTACTGGCCGCGTTCGCCGCGTTCCTGCCCATGCTGAAGGCCGACGGCATCGCCCAGACCGACGTGTTCCTCAACAAGGAGCCCTCGGTGGAGGGCCAGGAGGCGCTCGGCCGCCACTTCCCGGCGGGCGCGGGCAGCCCCGTCGTCATCATCGCCCGCGCGGACGCCGCCGACCGCGTGATCGCTGCCGTGCGGGGCGTCAAGGGCGTCGCGCCCGAGGTGCGTCCCACCACCGCCGAGGGCCCGTCCGGCCGCTCGGCCCCGCCCAAGGTCGTGGACGGCCGCGTCGAGCTCAACGCCACCCTCACCGCCGCGCCCGACAGCGACGCGGCCCTCGACACCGTCGCCGCGCTGCGCGAGCGCGTCCACGCCGTGCCGGGGGCGGACGCGCTGGTCGGCGGCTTCACCGCCACCCAGTACGACACCCTGCGCACCTCCGAGCGCGACCGCCTGGTCATCATCCCGATCGCGCTGGCGGTGATCCTGGTCATCCTCATCGTGCTGCTGCGGTCGCTCCTGGCCCCGGTGCTGCTGGTCGCGACGGTGGCGCTGTCGTACGCGGCGACGCTCGGCATCTCGGCGCTGGCGTTCAACGGCCCGTTCGGCTTCCCCGGCTCCGACCCGGTGGTGCCGCTGTTCGGGTTCGTGTTCCTGGTCGCGCTGGGCGTGGACTACAACATCTTCCTGATGACGCGCGTCCGCGAGGAGTCCCGCGCGCACGGCACCCGCGAGGGCGTGCTGCGCGGGCTGGTGGCGACCGGCGGGGTGATCACCTCGGCCGGGGTGGTGCTGGCGGCCACCTTCGGCGCGCTGGCGGTGATCCCGCTGGTGTTCCTGGTGCAGATCGCGTTCCTGGTGGCGGTCGGGGTGCTGCTGGACACGCTGCTGGTGCGGTCGTTGCTGGTGCCCGCGCTGGTCCGGGACCTGGGCGAGCGCACCTGGTGGCCGGGCCACCCGGACCCTGCCGAACAGGAAAGGACGCCCCGGCAGACCGTCACCGAAAGCTAACCGTTCGGTCACCCTCCGCCGATCCCGGCCGCGCGTCCCCGTTGTCGGCGCCCCGGCCCCGGTCTAGGGTCGGGCCGACGCGCACGGCCCCTCCACCCCAACGGGAGCCACCATGGAATACGACTACATCGTCGTCGGCGCGGGATCGGCGGGGTGCGCCCTGGCCGCCCGCCTGTCGGAGGACGGCGCGGTGCGGGTCGCGCTGGTCGAGGCGGGCGGGCCGGACGACAAGCGGGAGATCCACGTCCCGGCGGCGTTCCCCAAGCTGTTCAAGACCGCCTACGACTGGGACTTCCACACCGTCAAGCAGCCCGGCCTGGACAACCGCGAGCTGTACTGGCCGCGCGGTCGCACCCTCGGCGGCAGCTCCTCGCTGAACGCGATGATGTGGGTGCGCGGGCACCGCGCCGACTACGACGGCTGGGGCGTGCCCGGCTGGTCCTACGACGAGGTGCTGCCCTACTTCCGGCGGCTGGAGGGACGCGTCGGCAGCAACGCGGGCGGGGTCTACGGCACCGACGGGCCGCTGACGGTCTCCGAGCAGCGCGACCCCAACGAGGCCACCCGCGCGTTCCTGGCCGCCTGCGACGCCGCCGGGATCCCCCGGCTGCCCGAGCTGAACGGCCCCGACAACGAGGGGTGCGCGCTCACGCCCGTCAGCCAGCGGCGGGGCCGCCGCTGGAGCGCCGCCGACGCCTACCTGCGCCCGGCCCGCAAGCGCCGCAACCTGACGGTCGCGACCGGCGTGCACGTGGCGCGGGTGCTGATCGAGGACGGCCGCGCGGTCGGGATCGAGGACCGCGACGGGCGGCGCGTCCGGGCGGCCCGCGAGGTCGTGCTCGCGGGCGGCGCGATCGGCTCCCCGCAACTGCTGATGTTGTCGGGCGTCGGCGACGCCGGGCACCTGCGCGAGGTCGGGATCGAGCCGGTGGCGGACCGGCCCGCCGTCGGCGGCCACCTGCGCGACCACCTGGCGGTGCCGGTGCTGCGGCACTGCCCCCGGCCGGTCACGCTGACGAGCGCGGACACCACCGCCAACGTCGCCCGCTACCTGCTGCTGCGGCGCGGGCCGTTCACCTCCAACGTCGGCGAGGCGGTGGTGTTCGCCAGGAGCGACCCGGCGCAACCCGCGCCCGACCTGGAACTGATCTTCGCGCCGGTGCCGTACGTCGCGCACGGCCTGGTCCCGCCCACCGAGCACGGGCTGACGGTCGGGGTGATCCTGCTGCGCCCGGAGTCGTCGGGACGCATCCGGCTGGCCTCGGCCGACCCGGCGGCCGCGCCGCTGATCGACCCGGGCTACCTGACCGGCGAGGGCGACCTGCGCCGCCTGCTGACCGGCATCGGCATGGCCGAGGACCTGCTCGGCACCGAGCCGCTGGCCGGGTACGCCGGCGAGCCGATGGCGCCCTACCCGGGCGGGACCGACGAGCAGGCGCTGGCCGCGTACGCGCGGGGCAACGCCGAGACGTTGTACCACCCGACCGGCACCTGCCGGATGGGCGTGGACGCGGACTCGGTGGTGGACGAGCGGCTGCGGGTGCGCGGGGTGGAGGGGCTGCGGGTGGCCGACGCGTCGGTGCTGCCGGAGATCGTCCGCGGGCACACCAACGCCCCGGCGATCATGGTGGGGGAGAAGGCGGCCGACCTGATCCGCGCGGTCTGACGGGCGCGCGCCTGTTCGGCTCGCGCCTGGCCGTTCGGCCCGCTCGACCCGTT
>NZ_BCRO01000136.1 GCF_001552635.1 Actinomadura hibisca NBRC 15177
CCGGCCGCCCTACAGCCGCCCCGTGGCCTCGGTCAGCACCGCGCGCAGGATCTGCTCGATCTCGTCGAAGTGCGACTGGTCGCAGATCAGCGGCGGCGCGAGCTGCACCACCGGGTCGCCGCGGTCGTCGGCGCGGCAGTACAGGCCGCCCTCGTACAGCGCCTTGTCCAGGAAGCCGCGCAGCAGCCGCTCGGACTCCTCGGCGGTGAAGGTCTCGCGGCTGGCCTTGTCCTTGACCAGTTCGATGCCGTAGAAGTAGCCGTCGCCGCGCACGTCGCCGACGATGGGCAGGTCCAGCAGCCGCTCCAGCGTGGCGCGGAAGGCGTCCTCGTTGCGCCGCACGTGCCCGAGCAGGTCCTCGCGCTCCAGCAGGTCGAGGTTGGCGAGCGCGACCGCCGCCGACACCGGGTGCCCGCCGAAGGTGTAGCCGTGCGCGAACATCTCGGTGCCCTTGCTGAACGGCTCGAACAGCCGCTCGTCCACCAGCATCCCGCCGAGCGGCGAGTAGCCGGAGGTGACGCCCTTGGCGAAGGTGACGATGTCGGGCCGGTAGTCGTAGCGCTGCGCGCCGAACATCGTGCCGAGCCGCCCGAACGCGCAGATCACCTCGTCCGACACCAGCAGCACGTCGTGCCGGTCGCAGATCTCGCGGACGCGCTGGAAGTAGCCGGGCGGCGGCGGGAAGCAGCCGCCGGCGTTCTGCACCGGCTCCAGGAACACCGCCGCGACGGTGTCGGCGCCCTCGAACAGGATCGCCTCCTCGACGCGGTCGGCGGCCCAGCGCCCGAACGCCTCGGGGTCGTCGCCGTGCGCGGTGGCCCGGTAGATGTTGGTGTTGGGCACCCGGAACCCGCTGGGCACCAGCGGCTCGTAGGGGGCCTTGATGCCGGGCAGCCCGGTCAGCGACAGCGCGCCGTGCGGGGTGCCGTGGTAGGCGACCGCGCGGCTGATCACCTTGTGCTTGGTGGGCTTGCCGACCAGCTTGAAGTAGTGCTTGGCGAGCTTCCAGGCGCTCTCGACGGCCTCGCCGCCGCCGGAGGTGAAGAACACGCGCTCCAGCCCGGCGGGCGCGGCGTCGGCGAGGCGTTCGGCCAGCTCCACGGCCTTGGGGTGGGCGTAGGACCACAGCGGGAAGAACGCCAGCTCGGCGGCCTGCTTGGCGGCGGCCTGGGCCAGCTCCTCGCGGCCGTGCCCGGCCTGGACGGTGAACAGCCCCGACAACCCGTCCAGGTAGCGGCGGCCGCGGTCGTCGTAGACGTAGGCGCCCTCGCCGCGGACGATCATCGGGACCTCCGCGCCGTCGCGGAAGGCCGAGTGGCGGGCGAAGTGCAGCCACAGGTGGTCGCGGGCCGCTGCTTGCAGGTCTGGGACGTCCGGCTCGGTCATCACGGTTCCTCGGTCTTCCCTCGGTCCAGGCGCGCACGCCCATCGGTGCGAGCGATCCAGTTGCCTCGATGCTAAGCGAGCACGGAATCCGATGTAAATACGTGGCTATACAGCGGTATCCGTAGATTAGGTGAACCTGCTCACGCGGACCGGCCGGTTCCGGGGGCGGTAACGTCACCGCCGAGCGGAGGAGACGGACATGGGCGACACGTTCACGGCGGGATCGGTCACGGCGAACGGGCTGGAGTTCGGTTACCTGGAGGCGGGGCCGCAGGACGGGCCGCTGGCCCTGTGCCTGCACGGCTTCCCCGACTCGGCGCACACCTGGCGGCACCTGATGCCGGAGCTGGCGGCGGCCGGGTACCGGGCCGTCGCGCCGTTCATGCGCGGGTACGCGCCGACGGAGGTGCCGCAGGACGGCGCGTACCAGAGCGGCGCGCTGGCGGCGGACGCGAACGCGCTGCACGAGGTGCTCGGCGGCGGCTCCGACGCGGTGGTCATCGGGCACGACTGGGGCGCGTTCGCGACCTACGGGGCCGCCGCGCACGCGCCGGAGCGGTGGCGGCGGGCGGTGACGCTGGCGGTGCCGCCGGTGGCGGCGATGATGAGCGCGTTCTTCGCGTACGAGCAGCTCAAGCGATCCTTCTACATCTTCCTGTTCCAGACGCCGCTGGCCGAGATGGCGCTGAACCGCGACTTCGTGGCGGGGTTGTGGCGCGACTGGTCGCCCGGCCACGACGCCTCCGCCGACGTCGACCGCGTGATGGAGTGCCTGGCCAGGCCCGCCAACGTGGCGGCGGTGATCGGCTACTACCGGGCCATGCTCGACCCCGGACGGCTGGTGGCCCGGTACGCCGCCGAGCAGGAGGCGGCCGCCAAGCCGGGGGAGCGGCCGGTCCTCTACCTGCACGGCATCGACGACGGCTGCCTGGGCGGGGAGACGGTGCTGCCGGACGGGGACGCGTCGGCGGTGCTGGCGCAGTTGCCGCCGGGATCGCGGGCCGAGGTCGTCGAGGGCGGCGGGCACTTCCTGCACCTGGACCGGCCCGCCGAGGTGAACCGGCGGATCCTGGAGTGGCTGGCCGTGGACCGCTAGATTGAACCGAATCTCGTTCTAGTCAAGGAGCGGTGAGAGTTGCTCGACGTCGCCGACATCAACCTGACCGACTGGGACTTCTGGACGCGTCCCGAGAGCCACCGGCACGAGGCGTTCAAGGCGTTGCGCTGGGCGCCGGGGCTCGTCCGGTTCGAGGAACCCGAACTGCTGATCGTGCCGCGCGGGCCCGGCTACTACGCGCTCACCCGGCACGCCGACGTGGTGGAGGCGTCGCGCCGCCCGCAGGACTTCTGCTCCGGGCAGGGCGCGATCAGCATCCCCGACCTGCCCGGCGACCTGCACGAGTTCTTCGGCTCGATGATCAACATGGACGACCCGCGGCACGCCAAGATCCGCCGCATCGTCTCCCGGGCGTTCTCCCCGCGCATGGTCCAGCGCTTCGAGGACCGGGTGGAGGCGGTCGCCGCCGAGATCGTCGGGGGTCTGGCGTCGGGGGAGGGCAGCGGCGACTTCGTGCAGGACGTCGCCGCGCGCCTGCCTCTCCAGATCATCTGCGACCTGATGGGCATCGGCCCCGAGCACCACCGCACGGTGCTGGAGGCGACCAACGTCATCCTGGCGGGCAACGACGCGGAGTTCCTGCCCGCCGGCGACGCCGAGCAGGTCGCGCTGGCGCTGTTCGCGGCCGGGCAGACGCTGAAGGAACTGGTGGAGGACCTGGGCCGGCGGCGGCGCGCCGAGCCCACCGACGACCTGACCTCGGCCCTGGTCAACGCCAACATCGACGGCGAGTCGCTCACCGACCAGGAGCTGGGCTCGTTCTTCATCCTGCTGGTGGTGGCGGGCAACGAGACCACGCGCAACGCGATCGCACACGGCCTGCACCTGTTCACCACCCATCCCGAGCAGCGCGCGTTGTTGCTGGCCGACTTCGAGGAGCGGATCGCGGGGGCCGTGGAGGAGATCGTCCGGTACGTCTCGCCGGTGACCTGGATGCGGCGGACCGCGACCCGCGACACCACCCTCAACGGGCACGAGATCAGGAAGGGCGACAAGCTCGTCCTGTACTACTGGTCGGCCAACCGGGACGAGACGGTCTTCCCGGACGGGGACCGCTTCGACATCACGCGCGACGCGAAGGCGCACGTGGGCTTCGGCGGGCCCGGCCCGCACTTCTGCCTGGGGGCGCACCTGGCGCGGCGCGAGATCACGGTGATGTTCCGGGAGTTGTTCCGGCGCTTCCCGGAGATCCGCTCGGCGGGGGAGCCGGACCGGCTGGAGTCGAGCTTCATCAACGGGATCAAGCGGCTGGCGTACACGTCGTAGGACGTGCGGGGGCCGCCCGTCCCCGAGGGGAGCGGGCGGCCCGGACGCGCGGCGGGTGCGGCGTGTGTGGCGTTACCGCAGCTCGCGCTTGAGGATCTTGCCGGTGGCGGTCATCGGCAGCTCGTCGCGGAACTCCACGATGCGCGGGTACTTGTAGTTGGCGAACTGCTCCTTGCCCCAGGCGACCAGCTCGTCCTCGGTGAGCGTGGCGTCCGGCGTGCGGATGACGTACGCCTTGACCTCCTCGCCGTGCGAGTCGTGCGGCACGCCCACCACCGCGGCCAGCGAGACCTGCGGGTGGGTCATGAGGACCTCCTCCAGCTCCCGCGGGTACACGTTGAAGCCGCCCCGGATGATCATGTCCTTGGAGCGGTCGATGATGTAGTAGTAGCCCTCGTCGTCGCGGCGGGCCACGTCACCGGTGCGGAACCAGCCGTCCCGCATCGCGTCGGCGGTCGCCTCGGGCCGCTGGTAGTAGCCCTTCATGATGTTGTGGCCGCGGATCGCGATCTCGCCGGGGCCCTCGCCCTCGATGGTCTTCCAGTCGTCGTCGATCAGCTTCATCTCCACGCCCCAGATGGGCAGGCCGATCGAGCCCGGCTTGGTCGGCCGGTCGGGGCGGTTGAACGAGGCGACCGGGGAGGTCTCCGACAGGCCGTAGCCCTCCAGCACGTCCGCGTCGAACTTGTTCTTGATCCCCTTGAGGACCTCCAGCGGCAGCGACGCGCCGCCCGCGACCGCCACGCGCAGGTTCTCCTTGATGGCCGCGACGTCCTCGGCGGAGGTGTCGTCGGTCAGCAGCGCCCAGTACATGGTGGGCACGCCGGCGAAGATGTTCACCTTCTCCTTGACCAACAGCGCGACGGCCTGCTTGGGCTCGAAGCGCGGCAACATCACCAGCGTGGCGCGGCGGAAGAAGCCGACGTTCATCACGCAGGTCTGGCCGAAGATGTGGAACAGCGGCAGCGTCACCAGCGACACGTCGTGCAGCGTCTTGGCGAACAGGGTGTCCGACACCATCGCGTTGGTGAGCAGGTTGCCGTGGGTGAGCTCGGCGCCCTTCGGCTGGCCGGTGGTGCCGCTGGTGTAGAGCACCACGGCGGTGTCGGTGGCCTCGGTGGTGACGGTCTCGAAGGTCTTGGGCTGGTCGCCCAGCGCCGCCCAGAACAGCTCCGCGCCCTCGATCGGCGACTCGGTGGTGGCCAGCGAGGCGGGCATCAGGAAGAAGTGCTCGCAGCCCTCGGCCTGCTGGAAGCCCGCGTGGCCCATCTCGCCCAGCGGCAGCTCGGGGGTGCCCTCGAAACAGAACAGCGCCTTGGCGTCGGAGTCGCCCAGGTGGTAGGCGATCTCGCGCGGCTTGAGCAGCACGTTCAGCGGCACCACGACCGCGCCCGCCTTGAGCGCCCCGAAGTACACCATCGGGAAGTAGGGCAGGTTCGGCGAGGAGATCGCGACCTTGTCGCCGGGCTGGACGCCGCGCGAGCGCAGCAGGTTCGCGACCTGGTTGGCGACCTGGTCGATGAACGAGTAGGAGAGCCGGATGTCGCCGAAGACCACCGCGTCGCGGTCGGGGGTCTCGCGGGCGGCGTCTTCGAGCAGCACGGAAAGGTTGAGCATGGCACTCCTCGCGCAGGGCTTAGTCACCAGGCGGTTATTACCGACGAGTGTACGAACGTTTTGGGTCATCCTGATACATCGGCCGCGCTGTGCGCCATCCCCCCGCGTGCCTTTTGACGTGCTGTTCTAAGGAAGTGACCGGGGAGTCACCAGGTGGGAACGTTACAAAACGGCCTGCCCGTGCGGAAGGTTCCCGGGTGGCCGGTTCCGGGTGCCGGACCGCCGGCGCGACCCGTGCGGGACGCTGCCGGAACCCCCGCTGGAACGCTGCCGGAATCCCGTCGGGGCGCTGCCGGAACCCCGTCGGGGCGCCGTCCGTTGCCCACTACGATGGCCTGCCTCGTCACGAAAGGGCCGATCTTGATCATTTTCGGGTTGCAGGTCGTGTACTTCACCCTGAGCAAGGGGGTGTTCCACTGCCCCGACTGCGGCGGCGACCGGGAGTACCGCCGGCGCCAGGGCCGCAACTTCTTCAGCCTGTTCTTCATCCCGCTCATCCCGCTGAACAAGACCGGGAGCGAGTTCGTGCAGTGCGGCACCTGCAAGGGCCGCTGGCACGTGGACATCCTGACGGTCCCGACCACCGCGCAGCTCGCGTCGCTGCCCGCGCTGCTGCTGCGCCTGGCGTCCGCGCAGGCGCTGCGCTCGGGCGACGTGACGCACCCGGCCGCCCGCGACCGCGCCGTCACCGTCGTCCGGCAGGCCGGCGACCACGCCTACGACCAGGGCGTGCTGGACCACGACCTGGGCCGTCCCTTCGACCAGATCCGCGCGGAGATGGCGCACGCGGCCGGGGCGCTGGCCCCCGAGGCGCGCGAGAACATCCTGCGCGCGGCCGCCGAGATCGCCCTGACGGACGGGCCGCTCAGCGTGTCGGAGGAGGAGACGCTGAACGCGGTGGGGGCTGATCTGGGGCTCACCCGGGTCCAGGTGACGGGTGTGATCTCGCTGGCCCGGCAGTCCAGCGGGCGCTGAGCCGGGCGTCCTTCTCCTGCTCCTCCTGTTCTTTTGAGGTCTGCCGGGCGGCGTCGGGTCGTCCGTCGGGTGGCGCTGGTGCGTCGTCCGTCGGGCGGTCTTGGCCGTCGTCCGGCATCCGCATGCCGTGCGCCGTCCGGCGGGCCCGCATTCACGGCGCGTTCATCTCCCCGGCCCAGGATCGGCACCGCCCCTGAAGATCATCTTCGGTCTCCGGAGGGCGTCCCGACACCAGGACACACGGCTCGGAGGAGTTGGCTTCATGTCGAAGTTCGTCCGTAGTTCGGCGCTGGCCGCCGCGTTCGCCGCGAGCGCTTTCGCCGTCGCACCCGCCCACGCCCAGGCCGCGCCCGTCCGGACCGCTCCGGCGGCCCCGGCGACCCAGGCGGCCGCCCAGGGCGACGCCGTCGCCGCCCGCGCGGCCGGCCCCGCCCGCTACCGCGCCGAGATGGCCTGCTTCTACCGGGGCCGCTGGGGCAAGATCTACGTCAAGACCGACGGCAATCCCACCCGCCTCGGCCAGCTCGCCAACGTCGTGGAGTGGGGCTACGCCATCGAGCGGTCCAGCGGCAACCACCGCAACAGCTCGATCTACACCTACTCCGCCAAGAACCTCGCGGGCCGCTGGTACCGCTCCGGCGGGCCGGGCTACGTCAACCGGAACGCCATCGAGGACAACCGCTGGCACAAGGGCCCGCTGATCAACCCGCGGCCCATCGGCTACCCGCGCAACGGCACGCTGGCGGTGGCCTTCGAGTTCACCTTCGACCGCAACAGCCGCACCACCTGCGGCGGCCAGTTCGACGCTCGGGCGCTCAGGCGGATCTGACCGGGCGGGACCTGCTCCGGTCCCCTGCTCCGGTCCCCCGTTCCGGATGGGCGGTGTCGTCCTCGCCGCCGCCCGTCCGGACCGCTCCGGCGCGGCCCGCGGCCGTCCCCGGCGGCGGACCGCTTATGCGGAGGCCTTGCGCGTTGCGGCTGCGCTAGTCTTGAGGTATGCGAACCAGGCTGCTCCTCGGCCCGCCGCGTTGACGCACTGACGTCGGCGCGGCGACCCCTCCTGTGCGAGGGGTTTTCTTGTGTCAGGAGCCTGTTGGCCGAGAACCCGCCGGCCTGGGGCAGAGCAACCGGACGAATCCCGTAGAGCCCGTAGAGAAGGACCGGAGTAGCGACCGTGAGCAGCGACGAGCAGTACGACCCGAGGGCGGTTCAGGACAAGTGGCAGGCCCGCTGGGCGGAGCTCGACCCGTTCAAGGCCGACGAGGGCGACGCCGAGCGGGAGCGCCGCTACGCGCTGGACATGTTCCCCTACCCGTCCGGTGACCTGCACATGGGGCACGCCGAGGCGTACGCGATCGGCGACGTCCCGGCCCGCTACTGGAACCAGCGCGGCTACAACGTGCTGCACCCCATCGGCTGGGACTCCTTCGGCCTGCCCGCCGAGAACGCCGCCATCAAGCGCGATTCGCACCCGGCCGAGTGGACCTACGCCAACATCGAGACGCAGGCCGGCTCCTTCCAGCGCTACGCGCCCTCGTTCGACTGGTCGCGGCGGCTGCACACCTCCGACCCCGAGTACTACCGGTGGACGCAGTGGCTGTTCCTGCGCTTCTACGAGCGCGGGCTGGCCTACCGCAAGGGCGGCCAGGTCAACTGGTGCCCCAACGACCAGACGGTGCTGGCCAACGAGCAGGTCGTGGCCGGGCGGTGCGAGCGTTGCGGCGCGCTGGTGGAGAAGCGGGTGCTGACCCAGTGGTACTTCAAGATCACTGAGTACGCGGACCGGCTGCTGGCGGACATGGAGCAGCTGGAGGGCGCCTGGCCCGAGCGCATCCTGCTGATGCAGCGCAACTGGATCGGCCGCTCCACCGGCGCCGACGTGGACTTCGAGATCGAGGGCCGGGCCGAGCCGGTCACCGTCTACACCACCCGGCCCGACACCCTGTACGGCGCCACGTTCATGGTGGTCGCCGCCGACGCGGCGCTGGCCGAGGAGATCGTCGCGCCCGAGCAGCGCGCCGCGTTCGAGGCCTACCGCGAGGAGGTCTCGCGCGAGAGCGAGATCGAGCGCATGTCCACCGAGCGCGAGAAGACCGGCGTGTTCCTGGGCCGGTACGCGGTCAACCCGGTGACCGGCGAGCGCATGCCGGTGTGGGCGTCGGACTACGTGCTGGCCGGGTACGGCCACGGCGCGATCATGGCGGTGCCCGCGCACGACCAGCGCGACCTGGACTTCGCGCTGAAGTTCGGGCTGCCGGTGCGCGTGGTGGTGCACACCGGCGAGGCCGACCCGGGCGAGACCGGCGTGGCGACCGCGGGCGACGGCGAGATCGTCAACTCCGGTCCGATCGACGGGCTGGGCAAGGCCGACGCGATCGAGCGGATCATCGGGATCCTGGCCGAGCGCGGCACCGGCAAGGCCGCGGTGAACTTCCGGCTGCGCGACTGGCTGGTGTCCCGGCAGCGGTTCTGGGGCTGCCCGATCCCGATCGTGCACTGCCCCGCGTGCGGCGAGGTCCCCGTCCCCGACGACCAGCTGCCGGTGAAGCTGCCGGACGACCTGCGCGGCGCGGACCTGGCGCCCAAGGGCACCTCGCCGCTGGCGGCGGCCGAGGACTGGGTGAACGTGGACTGCCCCAAGTGCGGGGGAGCGGCCAAGCGCGACTCCGACACGATGGACACGTTCGTGGACTCGTCCTGGTACTACTTCCGGTACTGCTCGCCGCGGTACGAGGACGGGCCGTTCGACGTCGAGGCCGTCCGCAGGTGGATGCCGGTCGACCAGTACACCGGCGGCGTCGAGCACGCGATCCTGCACCTGCTGTACAGCCGGTTCTTCACCAAGGTGCTGTACGACATGGGGATGGTGGACTTCACCGAGCCGTTCACGCGGCTGGTGAACCAGGGCCAGGTCATCCTGAACGGCAAGGCGATGTCGAAGTCGCTGGGCAACATGGTGGACCTGGGCGAGCAGATCTCCGAGTTCGGCGTGGACGTCGTGCGGCTGGCGATGTTGTTCTCCGGGCCGCCGGAGGACGACATCGACTGGGCCGACGTGTCGCCGCACGGCATGGCCAAGTTCCTGAGCCGGGTGCACCGCATCGCGACCGAGGTGACCGCGCCGGTCGGCGCCGACCCGGCGACCGGCGACCGGGCGCTGCGCCGGGCGACCCACCGCGCCGTCGACGAGGCCACCACGATGGTGGAAACCAGCCGCTTCAACGTGGCGATCGCGCGGATCATGGAGCTGGTGACGGCGACCCGCAAGACGATCGACGCGGGCGGCGCGGGCGACCCGGCCGTGCGCGAGGCGGCCGAGGCGATCGCGGTGATGGTGTCGCTGTTCGCGCCCTACACCGCCGAGGAGGTCTGGGAGCTGCTGGACCGCAAGGCCCCGGTGGCGAAGGCGGGCTGGCCGGAGGCGGACCCGGCGCTGCTGGTGGAGGAGTCGGTGACCTGCGTGGTGCAGGTGGCGGGCAAGGTGCGCGAGCGGCTGGAGGTGCCGCCGGGGATCGCGGCGGAGGAACTGGAGCGGCAGGCGCTGGCGTCGGCGAAGGTGCGGGAGGCGCTGGGGGGCGCGGAGATCGCCAAGGTGATCGTCCGCGCTCCCAAGATCGTCAACATCGTGCCGAAGCGGTGAGGTCGGGCTTGGGGTGATCCGGGGTCGGCTTGGTGCCGGTGCTTAGTGTCGGTGCTTGGTGCTTGGTGCTTGGTGCCGGTGCTTGGTGGTGAGGGTCGTGCGAGTTGGCAGCTCGCGCGGCCCTCACCGTCGTTTCGGGGGTGCGCGGGCTTCGTTGGGTGGCCTTCGGGGACGGGGTTGACCTCAACCGAGCTTGAGATTGGAAGATCGTTTCCGGGAGGGCGGAGCGGTCGTCCTCCCGGAGACGAGGAGGGCACGATGGACGTCCCCGAGGACTTCTACTCGGTCATCGACTACACGGTGGACGGCCCCGAGACCCAGCAGGAACTGGTGGCGGCCTTCGCCGAGATCCAGGAACGATGGGTGCGCTTCTACCCGGGCTACGTCTCGTCCCGTTTCCTGGTGGGCGAAGACGGGACCCGGGTGTACAACCTGGTCCGGTGGGCGACGGAGGCGGACTACCGGCACTTCGAGCAGACGTCCGACACCGAGGGACGCATGGCCGCGATCAAGGCTGCTCTGGAGAGGCTGAAGGGGAAGGCCGAACCGCGCATGACGGAGTCGCCTCGGTACAGGGTGGCGCGCGAGGTCACTGCCGGTCCGCAGGTCTTGTCTGCTCCGCGGGGGTCGTCGGTTCCGCAGAGGGTGGGTGACTGATGCGGATCGAGGGGTCAGTGGGGTACCGACCCTGGTGATCGCCGATGGAGCGCCGACTTCGGCTGTGCAGTCGCCAGAGGTGCTGCGTGGATTGGTGCTGGCGGCTTTGGAGCAGAAGGCGGGCTGACGCGCTCGCGTGCTGGTCGGTCGGCTAGGTGTACTGATCCCGCGAGGGGTGGGGTGCTAGGTAGATGTACCGGTCTGGTGGGGGCCGTGCTTGGCGCGGATGTGCGTCTGAGGGGCCTTGCGCGTGGCTGAGGTAGCTGGTCAGCTGCGGGAAACCTGCGCGGGCTGGGGTTGTTGGGCACGTAGACCAACCCCGCGCGGGGCCGGGGACGCTGGTCGGGTGCGGGGCGCGGGCTGAGGTGGGCGGTTGGCTGTAGACCCCCACTGACTGAGTCGGTGCAGCGACCT
>NZ_BCRO01000137.1 GCF_001552635.1 Actinomadura hibisca NBRC 15177
CAGGGCGTCAACGTCATCAAGGTCGAACCACCCGGCGGGAATCCCGCCAGAGGGCACTGACAACCAGCAAAAGACCCCCTCCTGGGAGGGGGTCTACGACACTCGCGGGTTCAGAGGCTGAAATCGCCGACCTTGATGAGGCCAACGAGCATCGCCAGTTCGCTCTTGGGAACAGACAGGTGCCCCCCAGGGGCCTTGCTGTCCCGGATACCGATCATGTCTCCGATGGATGCAAGTTCCACGCAGTCCGAGTTGTCAGTGCCGTGGCTGTAGCTCGACTTACGCCAGTTGATCATTTAAGCGACTCCATGATTCGTCTCAGAAGGTCTCGCGATGCCTCACGGGTGAGCGCGTCTGCGCTGATCACTTCAAACCGCTCGGCCATCCGTTCGACCTCCACGGGGTCCGTCGTCAGTCTCCCACCCGCGGCGGCCTCCGTGTATGTGAGGGATTCCTTGCCGACCCGCAGCACCTTGAAAGCCCCTCGAAGCCCTATGTGGTAGCCCAAGGAGCGAGGGACGATCCTGATGGTGATCTTGGGACGCTCAGACAGCTCCAGCAGCCGTTCAAGCTGCTCACGCATCACCTCGGGCCCGCCGACCAAACGTTCTATCACGTCTTGTTCCAGTAGGACCCATAGACGTGGACTGTCCGGCCTGGTCAAGGCTTCCTGCCTGGCCATGCGCGCACGGACAGCTCTCTCGGGGTCCTCGGACTCTCCGCCAAGGGTGAAGACCGTGCGAGCGTAAGCCTCGGTCTGCAGCAGGCCGGGGATGACCTGGCACTCGTACAGGTGGATGACGTTGGACTTCGACTCCAGCTCGACGTGCGCTCCGAACCAATCGGGCTCGTGAGCAGACAAGGCGTAGTGCAGCAGGATCTGGATCAGCTCGCCCGTGCCGTACAGCGCGTCGAGGGCCTTGGCGTGTTCTTGTGCGGGGCGGCGGTAGCCCGACTCCCAGTTGGAGACAAGCTGTCGCGCGACTCCCACCCGCTCGCCGACATAAGCACAGGTGTATCCGTGCTCGGTGCGAAGAAAATGCAGGTAGACGGCCAGAAAGTGCTTCATTGACGAGCGTGGATCAAGTTGCTCTCTGACTGGCATACGACACCTTCCGTAAGATGATCTTGTATGCGATGTATGCGCATCCATAGCCAGTGAAGCATCCATCTTGCAGTCTGGGAGGCAGATCGACCGATTCTGATCGGCGATCACTCCGCCCCTCCGGGCGTGTGGTGTCCGTGTCTCTCACGGGGTCCGCGCTGCACGTCCGGAGGCGTACTCACCGTCGGGGGGATCGCAGAAGGAGAGTCCAGTCCATGGCCGACAACACGACCGACCGCAAGCCGGACTTCATCGACGCGGAAGACCCCCTGCCTGGTGGAGTCGAAGACACCTGGCGGTGGGCTATGCCGTACATACGGCTGGCGGACGGTAAGTGGGTGTGCCACACCCGGCGCCCGCTGAGTCTGGCCGAGATCTACTACGGCCTCCAGCCGAGCGTGGAGGCCGTCACGAAGGCGGAACTGGAGCCGCTCGTGGAGGAGGACGCGAAGTACCTCAAGTACCGCGAGGAGCGCGTCCCGAGGAGCGACCACAGGGGTACGTGGTGAGCGGGATGAGTGGAGTCATCACGAGCGCGTTCATCCAGATAACTGTGGTTGCAGTCGCCTGCCTGGTCGTTGGCTGGCTCCTCGGGTTCCTGATGCGCCCGCTCTTTGAGCGCCAGCACCGAGGCTCCCACGCACGGAGGCGCGTCAGCCCGCCTTCCCGCCGTTCTTCACCAGCACCGACCCGTCCGGCCGCAACTCCAGCCGGGAAGCGCCCCCTCCCGCCAGGCGTCGAGCCGTGGCAAGGGCCTTGGGATGCACCCGGACGATGGTGACCGGCGGAGGAGCAGGCCGCCGTCGTCCTCTGGGTTTGAACTTCGCGACCCCTGCGACATTCCCAGTGATCCGGACATTCTCTTCCACTGTGGCCATGATCAACATCCTGAGGATGATCTTAACCACGAGAGGACAAAGCACACCTCATGTGACCCATGCCCCTCCGGGCGGGTAACGGCTTGGTCGCTGGCTCGCCCGGAGGCCCCAACCTCTGACTGGGTTGCCATCCCTTTGGCTCTCGGACCCGGTCAGGGAGACAGCTTCCCCACTACGAAAGGAGATGCCCTTGATCAAGTTCTCGTAGTTCCTGATTCGGACCGGGCGGGCACGTTGGCAACGGCAGCGGACGTGCCCGCCATCCGGGGGATCAAGCGCGGCAACCAGCCGCGCCCGATGGCTCTAGGAGGAGCCAGTGTCAATAGCCATGGTTGAGCGGCTGTCCCTGGACGTGACCAAGCGATGCCAGCTCAAGTGCGAGCCCTGCTACAACGACTCCGGTCCCCGTGGTGACCACGGGGACATGACCCTGGACGACTGGAAGCGCGTTCTACGTGAGGCCCACGGCGCGGGCATCCGCAAGGTTCAGGGGATCGGTGGCGAGATCACCCTGTTCCCCCACGGGCGCGAGGTGATCTTCTACGCCCTCTCGCTGGGGATGGAGGTCGAGGTCTTCTCCAACCTCGTCCACGTCTCGTCGGCGTGGTGGGAGCTGTTCCAGCTCCCCCAGGTCACCGTGGCGACCTCGTACTACTCCAGCGATCCCGACGCCCACAACCGCGTGACCGGACGCGCAAGCCACGCCCGCACGCGCGACAACATCATCCGGGCCGTCCAGCTCGGCGTCCCCATCCGTGTGGGGATCGTGCAGCACCACGAGGACCAGGACGTCAAGGCCGCCGCGCAGGAGCTGGCGGACCTGGGCGTCGCGGACATCAGGGTGGACCAAACCCGCTCCCTCGGCCGGGCCGCCAGCGACCACGAGTCGTCGGCGGCGGACCTGTGCGGCAACTGCGGCGTCGGCAAGGCGTCCATCGACCCGTTCGGCAACGTGTCGCCGTGCCCGATGGCGGCGGGCTTCCTGCGCGTCGGCAACGTGCTCACCGCACCACTGGGTGAGATCCTGAACGGCGAGGAGATGTCCGCCGCCCGCGCCGAGATCCTGGCCGCACCGCGCAACAGCGACGGCTGCGACCCCGACACCGAGTGCAGCCCGGGTTCTCCGGGCAGCGGCTGCAACCCCAGGAACTAGGAAGGGACGTCATGGAGTCCCGTTTGCCGTCCGGTCTGGAGAAGCTGATCACTTCTCACTCCGGTCACATCCGCCATGTCTCCCCTGCGGGCGGACACATGTCGGACCACACCGTCTTCATCGAGAGTGACCGGGGCACCTTCTTCATCAAGGCGATGCAGAACCGGCCCGGCGGTAGACGGGACTCCCTGATGCGCGAGGCGGCCATCAACAAGGCACTCGCAGGAATCGCACCGAAGCTGCGCTTCCAGACGGGCGACACGGACTGGGTGGCGCTGGGGTTCGATTACGTCCGCAGCCGTCACCCCGACATCGGGCCGGGCTCACAAGATCTCGGTCGCGTGATGCTGCTGATCGACCGCATCGGCGGGCTTGTCCCTCCAGCCAGCACCCACGACTGGGTGGAAACTCGCTGGGATGGCTATGCCGATCGCCCGGAGCTGCTACGCGGCAACGCTCTCCTGCACACCGACCTCCATCCCAGCAACATCCTGATAGGTGCTGATCAGACGTGCGTCGTTGACTGGGCCTGGCCGACCAGAGGAGCCGGGTTCATCGACCCTGCCCTCTTCGTCATCCAGTTGATCGCAGCCGGGCATAGCCCGCAGCAAGCCGAGAGCTGGGTGTCGAAGTGCGCCGCCTGGCGGAACGCGTCCCCTGCGGCTCTGCATGAATTCGCTTTGGCCTCGATGCGGATGCAGGCGCGCATGGTCGAACGGTCCCCAGACACCGCGTGGCTACAGGCGATGCTGGATGCATGTCGCCGGTGGTTTGAGTACCGCCACAGCAAGAAGTAGCCCGTCCTAGAGAGACAACACCCCGGCGATGAAAGCAACAAGGCCCCTCGGCCACTTGGCTGGGGGTTGTGCCGTCTAGCGGCTTCCGCCTGTTGGTCTCTGGTATTCCGCTAAGACGTTCCGCGCCCAGCGGCCCGTTGAGGGCAGCGGAGCGTCTCGCGGCAGGACTGCTGGGGTGTCTCAACCCTCGTAGGCGATGCCAAGTCGCTCGGCGAGGTCTGCCAGCACCTCAGCCGGGATCTTGGACGCGCGGGCGGCCTGAGCGTCAGCGTATGCCTCAATGTTGTCGTCCACAGTGACTCCGAGACTCTGAGCTGCGGAAACCTCTACTCCTTTGACAACGGAAGCTCTGCTCCACGGCCCAGACGCGCCGGACGGCAATCTCCACCTGGTCCAGCGCGTCCTGGTAGGGCCGGGCCTCGGCCCCACCGTCCTCGCCAGCGTCACCCGAACTGGACACCCCGTCAACGGCGGGCCTTCTATTTTGACCAAGCGCTCGCTTGACTCCTCACCCCGCGAGGCGGCACCGTGGGGCGGAAGTTGATCGCTTTGGACCTGGAGAGGGACTCATGGCGCTGCTGGACGGACTGCGCGTCCTCGATCTCACGATGTGGCGGCCCGGCCCGTACGCCACCCTGCTCCTCGCCCAGCAGGGCGCCGACGTCATCAAGGTCGAGCCGCCCGGCGGCGAGCCGATGCGCGCCTTCCGCGGCCACTTCGACCCGCTCAACCAGCACAAACGCAGCGTCGAACTGAATCTCAAGGACCCCGCCGACCTCGCCCGCTGCCTGGAGCTGGCCCGCGACGCCGAGGTCTTCGTCGAAGGTTTCCGTCCCGGCGTCGCCGACCGGCTCGGCGTCGGCCATCGCGTCCTGCGCGAGGCCAACCCCGCCCTCGTCTACTGCTCGCTGTCGGGCTACGGCTCCGCAGGCCCCCTCGCCGACGTCCCCGGCCACGACGTCAACTACCGCGCGTACGCCGCCGCCCTCCCGCCCGACGCGCCCCCGCCCACCGCCGACGAGCTGCCGCTCGCCGACATGGCCGCCGCCACCATGGCCGCGTTCGCGATCACCGCCGCCTGCCTGAAGGCCCGCACGACCGGCGAAGGCGAATGGCTCGACCTCGGCATGGCCGACGTCTTGGCTCACTGGACGGGCACCGTCCCGGCCGCCACCCGCCCCGCCGGGGACACCGGCCCGCTCCCCGCCTACGGCATCTACCCCACCGGCGACGGCGGCCGCATCACCCTCGGCGTGGTCTCCGAGGAACGCCTCTGGGCCGCCACCTGCCACGCCCTCGGCCTGTCCGAGCACGCCGCCGTCCCGTTCCTGGAACGCCTGAACCGGGTCAGCGAGCTGGACGGCCAGATCGCCGCCGCCGTCGCCCGCCTCACCCGCGACGAGGCCGTGAAGCTCCTCACCGCCGCCGGAGCCCCCGTCGCCCCCGTGCTCGACCGCGCCGAGATGATGGAGCTGCCGCACTTCCGCGAGCGCGGCGTGCTCCGCGACGGCACCGTCGGCGACGCCGTGCGCGGCACCGTCCACCCGCCCCTGGGCACCGGGCCGGTCGCCGCGCTGGACGAGCACCGCGGCGAGGGCTGGCGTCTCACCCACTGAATATTCATGTCGCTTTGTCGGATCCGGGTGGCATTCTTGAGGCGTGAACGCACGCGTGGTGGGACCCGTCCTGGTCGGGCGCACGGCCGAACTGGGCGAGCTGGCCGCCGCCCTGGCCGCCGCGCCCGGCACCGTGCTGGTCGGCGGCGAGGCCGGGCTCGGCAAGACCCGCCTGATCCGCGAGTTCGCCACCGCCGTCCGCGCGACCGACGGCGCCCGCCTGCTGGTCGGCGGCTGCCTGGAGCTGGGCTCGGACGGCCTGCCGTTCGCGCCGTTCACCACCGTGCTGCGCGGCCTGGTCCGCGACATCGGCATCGACGGCGTGGCGGCGCTGCTGCCGCGCGGCGACGCCGCCGGGCTCGCCCGGCTGCTGCCGGAGTTCGGCGAGCCGGAGAACCCGACCACCACCGGCGAGGAGCGCGCCCGGCTGTTCGAGCTGGTGCTGACGCTGCTGGAACGCCTCGCCGACACCGGCCCGGTCGTCCTGGTCATCGAGGACGCGCACTGGGCCGACCGCTCCACCCGCGATCTGCTGTCGTTCCTCACCCGCAACGTCGGGGCCGCGCCGCTGCTGATCGTGGTCTCCTACCGCGCCGACGAGCTGCACCGCACCCACCCGCTGCGGCCGCTGCTCGCCGAGCTGGCCCGCGTCGACCGGGTGCGGCGGCTGGAGCTCGGCCGCCTCGCCCGCGCCGACGTCGCCGAGCTGGTCACCGGCATCCTCGGCCACCACCCGCCGGTCGGCCTGATCGACCGCGTCTACGCGCGCAGCGAGGGCAACCCGCTGTTCGTCGAGGCGCTGCTCGACAGCGACGGCACCCTCGCCTGCGAGCTGCCCGAGACGTTGCGCGACCTGCTGCTGGCGGGCGTCCAGCGGCTGCCCGAGGAGACCCAGGACGCGCTGCGCGACGCCTCCGGCGGCGGCACCCGCATCGAGCACGCGCTGCTGTCGGCGGTGACGGGCCTGGACGACGCCGCGCTCACCCGCGTGTTGCGGCCCGCCGTCGCCGCCAACGTCCTGGTGGTCGACGGCGACGGCTACGCCTTCCGGCACGCGCTGATCCGCGAGGCGCTGCACGACGACCTGCTGCCCGGCGAGCACACCCGCCTGCACACCCGCTACGCCCAGGCGCTGGAGGAGGACGCCTCCCTGGTGCCGCCCGGCCGCCAGTGGGTCGAGCTGAGCCACCACTGGAACGCCGCGCACGACGCCACCTGGGCGCTGGTCAGCGCGTGGAAGGCGTCGGCCGACCTGCGCAAGGCCACCGCGCACGCCGAGAGCCTCGCCATGTTGTCGCGCGTGCTGGAGCTCTGGGAGCGGGTGCCCGACGCCGCCGAGCTGATCGGCGCCGACCACGTCCGCGTCATCACCAAGGCCGTCACCGCCGCCGAGCAGTGCGGCGAGTACGAGCAGGGCATCAAGTTCGCCACCTCCGGGCTGCGCGAGCTGGACCGCCTCGCCGCCGGGCGGGACGCCCCCGAGCAGGACGTGCGGCGCGCCGTCCTGCTGGAGCACCGCGGCCGCATGGCCTACGACCTGGCCAAGCCCGGCTTCATCGAGGACCTGCGCGAGGCGGTGCGGCTGCTGCCCGCCGAGCCGCCCACCACCCACCGCGCCCGCGCGCTGGTCACCCTGGCCCGCTTCGGGCGGCTGCTGCACGGCTCGGCCGAGGCGGAGACCGCCGCCCGCGAGGCGCTGGCGATCTCGGCCCGGCTGGACGACCCGACCGGCACCGCCTCCGCCAAGCTCGCCATGGCCTGCGTGGACTTCGAGTACCACCTGTCCTACGACGACCAGCACTCCGAGCGGTTCGCGGGGCAGCTGAGCGACGCCTACGCCTCCGCCCTGGCCTCCGACAGCCAGCACCTCCAGATGCAGGCCGCCGTCACCCTGTCGCACTTCCTGGAGGGTTGCGGGCGGCACGAGCAGGCCGTCGAGGCCGCCCGCTCCGGCGTCGAGCAGGCCGAAAGGCTCGGCGTGGGCCGCACCCGGGGCACCTTCCTGTGCATCAACCAGGCCGAGCCGCTGGTGTCGCTGGGCCGCCTGGCCGAGGCCGAGGCCGTGCTGAGCAGCGCCCTGGACCGCGACCCGCCGCTCGCCATCCGCACCTCGCTGTTCGTGCTGGCCGGGGAGGCCGCGCTCACCAGGGGCGACCTGGAGCGGGCCGAGGCGCGGCTCGCCCCGGCCCGTCGCGTCACCTGGCGCAAGACCCAGGACCTGTTCGCGGTGTTGCGGCTGGAGACGCGGCTGCGGCTGGCGCAGGGCAGGCTCGCCGACGCCGTCGCGGCCGTCGAGCCGGTGCTCGACAACCCCGAACTGCCCGACGACAGCCGCTACGCCTGGCCCGTGCTGGCGCTGGGCATGATGGCCTGCGCCGAGCTGAACGGCGAGGCGCTGATCGGCGGCGAGCCCGCGCTGCCCCGCATGGAGGCGCGCGCCGCCAAGATGCGCGTGCTGGGCCCGTTGCAGGAGGCGTGGCGGCTCACCTACGCCGCCGCGCTGGCCCGCGCGCGGGGCCGTCTGGACCGGGCGGCCTGGGACGCGGCGGCGGACGCGTGGCGGTCGCTGGGCCAGCCCGTCAACGAGGCCGAGACGCTGACCTGGGCGGCCTACTGCGCCCTGCACGACGGCGACCGCGACGCCGCCGCCGAGCGGCTGCGCCGCGCCTGCGAGCTGGCCCGAGAGGTGGGCGCGCCGCCGCTGCTGGAACGTGCCGAGGAGCTGATGCGCCGCGCCCGCATCGGCGGCGGCGCGCAGCAGGCGCCGCTCGGCCTGACGCCGCGCGAGGTGGAGGTGCTGCGGCTGGTCGCCGAGGGGCAGAGCAACCGCGACATCGCCGCCGCGCTGTTCATCTCGGCCAAGACGGCGAGCGTGCACGTGTCCAACATCCTGGGCAAGCTCGGCGTCGCCAGCCGAGGCGAGGCGGCCGCGACGGCGCACCGCCTGGGCCTGTTCGAAACCGCCGCGCACTGACGCCCGCCACGCGACGCCCGTCGCATGACGCCCGTCGCATGACGCCTGACGCCTGACGCCTGTCGCATGACGCCTGTCGCATGACGCCTGTCGCTCGCCGCCTGACGCCTGACGTCCGCCGCCCGTCGCCCGTCGCCCGTCGCATGACGCTCGCCGCCTGACGCGTGACGCCTGGCGTCCGCCGCGCGTCACTTGTCTCCTGAAGCCCCGCCGCCCGACGTCTACCGCGTGGCGTCCACCGCCCGCCGCTTGTCGCCCGCCGTCCGCAGCCCGGCGGGGCGTCGCGCCAGGAGGACGCCCCGCCGGAGCCTGACCGGCCGGCGGACCGGCCCTGCCGGTGCGGGACGCGGAGTCCGCGCGCGGCCGGGTGTGGAGCCGGTGACGAGAGCCTCCCCTCCCGGGCCCTCGTCACCGGCTCGTCGGACCACACGGGAACTTCAGTGGCTGGCCTTCCAGGCGCACGGCCCGCGGAGGTACGCGGTACTTCTCCGCTCGGAGAGGCGGCCCGTGTCCCGTCCGGCCATTGCCCAGTCTCGGGGAGCGCGCAGGCCTCGAACATCGGGAGTACTCCCGATAGGAGTACCTAAAACCGGCGCCGCCCCGGCACCCATAGGACGATCTGGGTACGCGACGGCATACCCAGCTTGCGCGGAACGCGCCCCGCGGCGGGAGCGGTGTGCGCAAGCGCGGACGGACCGCCGCCCGGACACCTCGTGATGCTACTCCGCCCGGTGACGTTTGGATACGGCTCCGTCACGCAGAGCATCGATCGTCGGAAACGACGGCGCGGCCCCCGCCCTGGAACAGGACGGGGGCCGCGATGCGCGCGGGTGCCGGTGCCCGGCGCGTCAGCCCTTGGGGACGCGCGCCACGCACAGGACGGTCTGGCCAAACGGCGGGCGCACCAGGCGCTCGATCGTCCGGGTCACCGGGATGACCGTGCGGTCGTAGATCTTGACCAGCCGCGGGTCGGGGTAGCCCGCGCCGCCCCGGCGGACCGCGGCCCACCAGGCGATGCCGCCCAGGAAGTTGATCGGCTTGAGCAGCTCGGGCTCCAGGCCCGCCGCGCGCACCGACGCGCCGAGGGTGGCCGGGGTGTAGCGGGTGACGTGGCCGACCTTGCGGTCGAACTCCCCGTACAGCTGCATGTAGCCGGGCACCCAGATGACGATGCGGCCGCCGGGCAGGGTCACGGCGGCGAGGTCGCGCAGGGCCTGCACGTCGTCCTTGATGTGCTCCAGCACGTTCATCATGACGACGGTGTCGACCTTCTGCCGGATGTCGACCTCCGCCGGCAGCTCCAGGTCGATGACCTCGACGTCGTCGTTGTCGGCGTAGCGCTTGCGCAGCTCGCCCACGCAGTACGGGTCGTTGTCGCTCACGGCCAGGTAGTCCAGCCGGCCGGCGAACTGCTCGGAGAAGTGCCCGAGGCCCGAACCGATCTCCAGCAGCGACCGCCCGACGTGCGGGGCGACCATGTCGTACTCGTACTTGCGGTAGTTGCGGGCCTCGTCGCCGCCCAGGTGGTTCTCCAGGGCGCCCTCGCCGGCGGCCGGCTGGACGAGCTCGCCGTCCCCGGCCGTCGGGACCGACGGCCGCTGGGGCTCGGGCCCGCTGCCGAGGAGCTTGAGCAGAGTGCCGGACACGGTTTTCTTCTGACCTGGTGAATGCATACTTCCCGCTCGCTGGTGCGTGTGTCGCCCGCTGGCGTTCAGCTCGGCGTCCGCCGGATCGATGGCCTGCGCGTCGGCTCCGACCGATCTCCGGCGCAAAAGTTCAGATCAGTGTAACCCTCACGCGAGCGACCAGAGCCGGATGCGCGGTGTTCTCCACACCGCCACCGCGCCGACGATTCCCCGGCACGAGGTGATGTCCAGCACATTTACCGGCGGCGGCCAGGCGGGGTGCAGATCCGTTTCAGCCCCTGTTGAGGATGCCGCCGTCGCGGCGGTGCGCCCGCTCCAACGTGCGCCGCGCGCCGCCCCGGCCGGTCAGGTTCCAGGTCACGTCGCCGTAGCGGACGCCGTACAGGTACTCCTGGAGCGCGCGCTCGCGGCCGTCGGGGCGGCGGGCGGCCGCGATGCCGTACACGTCCACGACGGCGCTGAGCACCGCCGCGCGCACCGCGTCCAGCGACGCGTCCAGGCCCAGCGCGGCCAGCGTCCGGCCCTCCTCGCCCGCCAGGTAGCGGCGGCCGAACGGCCCGACCTGCGTCACCCGCACCGCGACATGGGTGAACGCGGCCGTGCGGGTGCGCATCCGGGCGGCCTGGACGATGCCGCCGCCGAGCAGGACGGCCGGGACGCCGAAGCCCGCCAGCGCCTCGAACACCAGTGCGTCGAGGTCGGTCCCGGGGCGAGCGGGTCCGTCGGCCACGCGGCGCACCAGGCTGAACACCAGCCCGCCGGAGTCGAGGTAGGCCGCGCTCCCGCCGCTGGCGCGCCGCACCAGCCGCACGCCGTCGCGGGCGCAGGCCGCCAGGTCGACGGCGCGGGCCACGTTCTGGAACCGGCCGACCACGACGCTCGGGGCGTTCTGCCAGATCCGCAACACCGGCGCCGGCTCCGGACGGCCCGGCCGCGCGGCCGGCGCTCCGGCCGGGACCAGGGCGCCGGGCGGCCGGAACAGCGGGTCGGCGGCGCGCAGCAGCGCCTCGTCCAGCGCCAGGTTCCACGCCGGGTCGCGCGAGTCATCGACGATCACGCTGAGCATGTCGGTCGCCACCTCCCAGGGCGGAGGCGTCGGCCCCGCGCGAAAACCGGCGTCCCCGGACACCACCGGGGTCTCGAACATAGCGGCGCACCGGCACAGATCACAGGCGGGGAGTTTTCAAATAGTGACAGAGCGTGTTCGATTCCTCCCGGTCAGCCGATGGTGCGGTGCACGTCGTCGCCGGTGCTGGGCCCGGGTTCGGCGGCGGAGATCCACGGCCCCGGGATGGACGGGTCGAGCACGCCCTCCTCCAGCCAGGCGAACTCGCCCGCCAGCACGTGCTTGGCCAGCCGGGTGTCGGCGGCGTCGGTGTTGCGCCACAGGGCGTCGAACAGCTCCTCCACGCGTACCCGCGCCTGGCGGCAGAACGCGTCGGCCAGGCGCAGCGCCGACGTTCCGGGCGGCGTCGCGTTCCCACCGGCCAGCGGTTCCCTGCCGTCGTCGCGGGAGTCCGCGTGCGCGCGCACGCAGACGGCGCTCATCGCGTACAGCTCCGCGCCGATGTCCACCATGCGGCCGAGGAAGCCCTGCCGGTACTCCAGGCCGCCCTGCCAGCGGCCCGCCGCGTAGAAGGTGGAGCGGGCCAGCTTGCGGGAGGCGCGCTCGACGTAGCGCAGGTGCCCGGCGAGCGGGCCGAACTCGGTGAAGGAGCCGGGACGCTGGCCGGGGCCGGTGACCAGGGTCGGGAGCCAGCGCGCGTAGAAGCCGCCCGCGCGGGCGGCGGCGCGGGCCTTGTCGCGCGGGGTGGCCTCGGGGTCGATGATGTCGCCCGCCACCGACAGGTGCGCGTCCACCGCCTCGCGCGCGATGAGCAGGTGCATGATCTCGCTGCTGCCCTCGAAGATGCGGTTGATCCTCAGATCGCGCAGGATCTGCTCGGCGGGCACGCCGCGCTCGCCGCGCGCCGCCAGCGACTCGGCGGTCTCGTAACCGCGGCCGCCGCGCACCTGAACCAGTTCATCGGCGACGCGGCAGGCCATCTCCGACGACCAGAGCTTGGCGAGCGCCGCCTCGATGCGGATGTCGTTGCGCTCGTCGTCGGCGAGCTGGCCCGACAGGTCGAGCATGGCCTCCAGCGCGTAGGAGGTCGCGGCGATGAAGGCGATCTTCTTGGCGACGGCCTGGTGCTCGCCGACCGGCCGGCCCCACTGCACCCGCTCGGCCGACCACTCGCGGGCGATCTTCGTGGCCCACTTGGCGGAGGCGGCGCAGATGGCGGGCAGCGACAGGCGGCCGGTGTTGAGGGTGGTCAGCGCGACGCGCAGGCCCGCGCCCTCGGCCGCGATCAGGTTCTCCTTCGGCACCCGGACGTCGTGGAAGCGGGTGACGCCGTTCTCGATGCCGCGCAGGCCCATGAAGGCGTTGCGGTTCTCGACCGTCACGCCCTCGCTCGCCATGTCCACCACGAACGCCGAGATGCCGCCCCGCCGCCCCTCTCCCTTGGGCACGCGGGCCATGACCACGACGAGGTCGGCGACCACGCCGTTGGTGGTCCACAACTTCACGCCGTTGAGGACGTAGTGGTCGCCGTCGGGCACGGCGGTGGAGCGCAGCCGCGCCGGGTCGGAGCCCACGTCCGGCTCGGTGAGCAGGAACGCGGTGACCTGCCGGGCGCAGCGCGGCAACCAGCGGTCCTTCTGCTCCTGCGTGCCGAACACCTTGACCGGCTGCGGCACGCCGATCGACTGGTGCGCCGACAGCAGCGCGCCGAGCGCCGGGCTCACCGACCCGACGACCATCAGCGCGCGGCCGTAGTAGAGCTGGCTGAGCCCGAGCCCGCCGTACCGCTCGGGGATCTTCATGCCGAGCGCGCCCAGCTCGCGCAGCCCCTTGACCACCTCGTCGGGGATGCGGGCCTGGCGCTCGATCACGGCCGGGTCGATGCGGGTGGCGCAGAACTCCCGCAGCCGGGCCAGGAACGCCTCGCCCTTGCGGCGGGCCTCCTCGTCGGGCCGGGGATGGGGGTGCACGAGGTCCAGGCGGAAGTCGCCCAGGAAGAGCTGCTTGCCGAAGCTCGGCAGCCGCCATTCGGTCTCGCGGGCCTCCTCGGCGACCTTGCGGGCGGTGCGCTCGTCGACGGCGGCGCCGGAGTCGTCGGGGACTTGGGCGGGGGGACTGGAGTGCGGGTTCGGCTGGCTCATGCCGGCCTCCTCTGGGGTGGCCTCCGTGTCACCCGCGAAGTTACTCCCCGGTCGCATCCCTGGGGAGGCCCGATCCGGCGGGCCCCGCCGAGGAACTTCGCCGTTGGACTTCGCCGAACCCCCCGCACGCGCGGCCGAGAAATGATCCAATGATTCGAAAGTCGCCAAAGTCCTTGACCCCATGAGGTCAGAGGGGTTCGCTGTGCGTGATGGATGAGACACGGAGACCAACTCTCATCGCCTCCGTGCAGCGTGCGCTGCACCTCATGGAGGTGGTGGCGTCGCATCCCAACGGGGCGCCGGCCAAGCAGCTCGCCCGCGAGGCGCGGCTGCCCCTGGCGACCACCTACCACCTGCTGCGCACGCTGGCCCACGAGGGCTACGCCACGCGCCTGTCCGACGGCGTGTGGGTGCTCGGCGAGCGCCTCCCAGACCCTGCACGGCCAGAGCCGGACCCAGCAACTGCTGGCGCGCATCCGGCCCACCCTCAGCTCGCTGCGCGACGAGCTGGGCGTCGCCTCCTACTTCGGCATGCACGTCGACGACGAGATCCGCATCATCGACATCGCCGACGGCCCGCGCACGCCCCGCGTCGACCTGTGGGTCGGCTTCGACGACGCCGCGCACGCCACCGCGATCGGCAAGTGCATGCTGGCCCAGCTCGACGAGGACCACCGCCGCGACTACCTGTCCCGGCACCCCCTGGTCGACCTCACCCCGCACACCATCACCGAGCCGCGCCGCCTGCTGACCATGCTGAGCACCCCGGCCGGCCTGTCGCTGGACCACGAGGAGTACGCGATCGGCACCGGCTGCGCCGCCGTCCCGGTCACCGACGCGACCGGCACCGTGGTGGGCGCGCTGGCCATCTCCTGCCGCTCCACCAAGCTGCCCAAGATCGAGGCGTCGGTGCACCGCCTGAAGGCGACGGCGGCCCGCATCCAACGCACCCTGAGCCTGACCATCACCTGACGGGGCCGCCGCCCGGAAGGCGACGACCCACACCAGGTCAGCGGCCCTGGAAGTCAGGCTCACGGCACCCCAGAAAACAGGCGCCGCGATGCCCCCGGATCAACGTCCCTGGAAGCCGGGCTTCCGCCGTTCCAGAAAACAGGCGCCGCGATGCCCCCGGATCAACGTCCCTGGAAGCCGGGCTTCCGCCGTTCCAGAAAACAGGCGCCGCGATGCCCCCGGATCAACGTCCCTGGAAGCCGGGCTCCCGGCGTCCCAGAAAACAGGTGCCGTGATGCCCTCTCCCCCGAGATCAGCGGCCCTGGAAGTCAGGCTCCCGGCGCTCCAGGAAGGCCGTGATGCCCTCCCTCGCGTCCTCGGTGGCGGCCAGGCCGACCAGCTCGCCCAGCAGGTGCTCGACCTGGTCCTCCAGCGGCCGCCCCTCGATCGCGAAGAACGCCTCCCGCCCCTTGCGCAGCCCGATCGGGCTCTTGGCGGCGATCGTGCGGGCCAGCGCGTCCACCCGCGCGTCCAGCTCGGCGCGCGGCACGACCTCGGTGACCAGGCCGATCTCGCGGCCCTCGGCGGCGGTGATCCGCTCGCCGGTGTAGTAGAGCCGGAAGGCGTGCTTGGGGGCCACGTTCCGGTTGATGATCGCCATGATCATCATCGGCCAGAGCCCCACGTTGACCTCGGGGGTGGCGAGCTTGACGTCGTCGGCGGCGACCACCAGGTCGCAGGCCGCCGCCAGGCCCAGCCCGCCCGCCACCGCGTGCCCGCCGAGCCGCGCGATGACCGGCTTGCCGATCTTCGGGAAGGCGGTGAACAGCCGGAACGGCCCGCTCTCCCGGATGGCGTCGGCATCGGCCACCGAGCCGCCCGCCTCCTGCTTGGCGCCGAGCCCGCCGAGGTCGGCGCCCGCGCAGAACGCCCGATCCCCGGCCCCGGTCAGCACGATGACGCGCACGCCGTCGTCCTCGCCCGCCCGCGCGAGCGCCGCCAGCAGCTCGTCGATCATCTGGTCGTTGAGCGAGTTGCGCGCCTGCGGCCGGTTCAGCGTGATCCGCGCGACCCGGTCGGCCACCTCGTACAGGATCGTCTCGTCCACGGGACCCCTCCTCGGAAACGACGGCGGGCGGGACCGTGAGTGGTCCCGCCCGCCGATGGCGCCTGCGATCAGACGCGCTCGATGATGGTGGCGTTGGCCTGGCCGCCGCCCTCGCACATCGTCTGGAGGCCGTAGCGGCCGCCGGTGCGCTCCAGCTCGTGCAGGAGCTTGGTCATCAGGATGCCGCCGGTGGCGCCCAGCGGGTGGCCCAGCGCGATCGCGCCGCCGTTGGGGTTGGTCTTCTCCAGCGAGGCGCCGGTGTCGGCCGCCCACGCCATCGGGACCGGCGCGAACGCCTCGTTGACCTCGAAGACGTCGATGTCGTCGATCTTCAGGCCGCTCTTGGCCAGCGCCTTCTCGGTGGCCGGGATCGGGCCGGTCAGCATGTAGACCGGGTCCGAGCCGCAGATGGCCAGCGTGTGGATGCGGGCGCGCGGGGTCAGGTTGTGCTCCTTGACCGCCTTCTCCGAGGCGATCAGCAGCGACGAGGCGCCGATGGAGATCTGCGAGGCGACGGCCGCGGTGATCGCGCCGCCCTCGCGCAGCAGCTTCAGGCCCGCCATCTTCTCCAGCGTGGTGTCGGGGCGGGCGCCCTCGTCCTTGGCCAGCCCGGCGATCGGCGCGATCTCCCGGTCGAAGTAGCCCTTCTCGATGGCGACGCCCGCGCGGCGGTGGCTCTCCAGCGCGAACCTCTCCAGGTCCTCGCGCGAGTAGCCCCACTTCTCGGCCATCAGCTCGGCGCCGCGGAACTGGGAGATCTCCTGCATGCCGTAGCGCTCGGCCCAGCCCTCGCCGTAGGGGAAGTCGAGGCCCTGCACGATGCTGGCGCCCATCGGCACCTTGGCCATCTGCTCGACGCCCGCGGCGACGACCAGGTCCTGGGTGCCCGACAACACGCCCTGCGCGGCGAAGTGGATCGCCTGCTGCGAGGAGCCGCACTGGCGGTCGATGGTCACGCCCGGCACGCCCTCGGGCAGCCCGGCCGACAACCACGCGGTGCGCGCGATGTCCAGCGCCTGCGGGCCGACCTGCATGACACAGCCCATGATCACGTCTTCGACCGCCGCCGGGTCCACCCCGGTGCGGTTGACGAGCTCCTTGAGCACGTGCGCCCCGAGGTCGGCGGGGTGCACGTCCTTCAGGGCGCCCTTCCGGGTGCCGACAGGGGTACGGACCGCGCCGACGATGTACGCCTCGGCCACTACGCCTCCAAAAGCAGGGTTAGGGGGTTCCGTCCCGAAACCGAGTGAGATTCGGTCAGTATGAGGTTACCCCGGCGTAGGCGCAACGCCGCATGTGACGCTGGTCTCGGTCAACCCCGCGTGCGGTGCACCTCCCGGCCTGCGGCGTCGTCGCCCAGCGTGTCGTGGGCGAGCCTGGTCAGCAGCTCGGCCAGCTCCGGGTTCTCCTCGGGCGACCAGCCTTCCAGATGTTCGGCCAGGCCCTCCGCGCGGGCCTGGAAAAGGCGCTCGGCGGCCCGGTCACCGGCCTCGGTGCTGACCAGGTTCCCGTTCTGACGCTCCACGAGACCGTCCTGCACCAGCCGTTCCACGTAGGGACGGCCCTCCTCGACCGAAACCCCGGCGCGTTCGGCCAGCTCGTCACCCGGCACGCTGCGGTCCTGGGCGATCCGGCACAGCGCCCACATGCTGCCCGCGGGCAGGTCCATCCCGGCGAGCCGCCCGAGCCGCGCGTACATCTCCATCGCGCCGGGGTCCTTGCGCATGAGCCGGCTCAGCGCGCGCTCGACCTCGTGCCGCGACGAACGGTAGGACTGGCCGCCGCCGAGGCCCTCGCCGTAGTCGGTCTCCCCGGCCGTGGAGCGCAGCGGCGTCTCCTTCATGAACCAGGTCAGGACGCACGCGACCAGCGCCACCGGGACCGCCCACAGGAACACCGTGTCGATGGCGCTCGAATAGGCGTGCAGGAAGTCGCCGCGCACCTGCGGCGGGAACCGGTCGATGAGATTGGGGTTGCCCTGCACGGCCTCGGGGTTGAAGCCCGCCGGAAGCTCGCCCTTGCGGAGCAGTTCCTCCATGTTGGCGCTCAGCCGGTTGGCGAACACCGACCCGAAGACCGCGACGCCGAACGAGCCGCCGATCTGCCGGAAGAACGTCACGCCCGACGTCGCCGCGCCCAGGTCCTTGTAGGGCACCTGGTTCTGCACCGCGATCACCAGGACCTGCATGACCAGCCCCAGCCCGAAGCCCAGCAGGGCGAAGCGCAGGCTCATCGAGAGCGTGCTGGTGTTCTCGTCCATCTGCGACAGCAGGAACAGCGCCAGCGCGGTGATCGGCGTGCCCACCACCGGATAGAGCTTGTACTTGCCGGTGTGGCTGATGAGCTGGCCCGACCCGATCGACGCCACCAGCATGCCGACCATCATCGGCAGCAGGTGCACGCCCGACATCGTCGGCGTGACGCCGTGCACGACCTGCATGTACAGCGGCAGGAACGTCATCGCGCCGAACATCGCGAACCCGATGACGAACCCGATGGCCGAGCTCAGCGAGAACACCGAGTCCTTGAACAGGTGCAGCGGCATGACCGGCTCGGCGGCGCGCTTCTCGACGTAGATCCACGCCGCGATCAGCACCAGCGCCAGCGCGCCCAGCCCGATGATCTGCGGCGACCCCCACGCGTACTGGTTGCCGCCCCAGGTCGTCATCAGGACCAGCGCGACCGACCAGCCGACGATCAGCAGGATGCCCGCGTAGTCGATCTTGTGTTTGTGCCGCTCGGACGGCGTGTGCAGCACCAGCGCGACCGCGACCAGCGCCAGCAGCCCCACCGGCAGGTTGATGTAGAAGACCCAGTGCCAGGACAGGTTGTCGACGAACCAGCCGCCGAGCAGCGGCCCGCACACGCTCGACACCCCGAACACCGCGCCGAACAGCCCCTGATAGCGCCCGCGCTGCCGGGGCGGCACGACGTCGCCCACGATCGCGACGACCAGCACCATCAGCCCGCCGCCGCCGAGCCCCTGGATGGCCCGGAACACGATGAGCTGGAGCATGTCGCCCGACAGCCCGCACAGCGCCGACCCGACCAGGAAGATGACGATCGACAGCTGGAACAGCCGCTTGCGCCCGTACTGGTCGCCGAGCTTGCCCCACAGCGGCGTGGACGCCGTCGAGGCCAGCAGGTAGGCGGTCACCACCCAGGACAGGTGGTTGAGCCCGCCGAGATCGCTGACGATCGTCGGCAACGCGGTGGACACGATCGTCTGGTCCAGCGCGGCCAGCAACATGGCGAGCATCAGCGCGCCGAGAATGACCGCCAGATTCCTGCCCTGCGGCATGTCCGGAGCGGCTTGTTCACTGGTATGAGCGGCCATCCCGCAGTCTCCCCCCGATGACTACGGAGGGAGGTCTACCCAGCTCGGAACCTTCGCTACCTGCGGAAAAGATCTTTGGCGACCTTGGCCGCGCCCAGCCCCGCCGCACCGCCCGCGACACCGACCGCGCCGGCCGTCACCCACAGCGGCAGCCGCCCCCGGGTCTTCAGCCCGGTGACGGTGTCGAGGGCGTCCACGCCGAAGCCGAGCCGGGCCCACGTTTTGCGGGCCTCGCCCTTGCTGAGCAGGTACCCGGCGCCGAGGGCGATCTCGCGGGCCGCGAACATGCGGGTGACGTAGTCGCGTCCCGCATCGGCCCCGCTGCCCATGCGCATGGCCTTCACGGTCAGGCCGGGAACGGCGAACGCCACCACGCCGAGGGCGACCCGGGAGCGGGCCACGTTGAGCATGACGTCGTCCAGCCGGTCGCGCTTGTTGTCTTCCTTCGCATCTGCCACGTGCGTGAGGTTAGCGGGCGATCCCCGGCGCGGGTAAGGCGGTTAGGCTGAGAGGACGGCTCCTCCCCCCGAACGAAGGCGGCCATGGAAGGGATCATCCTGCTCGTCGTCGTGGCGTTGCTGGCGGCGTTCTGCGTCCGATGGGCCGCGTCACGGATGCGGGTGGCGGCGCCCACCCGGATGGCGGTCATCATCGTCTTCGTGCTGGTGGTGCTGGCACTGTGGGGCCAGAGCCTCAAATAACGAGGCTCCGGCCGAACTTTCTCCCCTCCCCGCGAGTCATAACTGACGAAACCGGCCTCCCCACCCCGCTCTAGATCCTGACCAGGCGCGCTTCCCGGCAGCGTGAGCGGTGTTACCCCGCTTGGCGAGGCCGACGAGCCGAGGGAGAGCAGACGTGCCGCAACCGGCGACGACGATGCGCGAGAACGGCACCATCGCCCCCCACCTGAGGCGGCTGCTGGACTTCGTCGAACCCGTGCCCGAGGACGTCTGCCTGGACGTGGCACGGGGCACAGGGCCCATGCCCGCCGCGCTCACCCCCCAGGTACGCCACGTGGCGGCCGTGGACGCGCTGCCCCCCACCCAGAAACACGACGCCGGCCGAACCTCCACCGTCACCTTCGGCACGGGCCCCGTCCGGATCACCACGGACGTGGACCTGGCACAACCCCAGGGCCCGTTCCGCCCGATGCCCCGCCGAGGCTGCCCGGACACCCCGACAGTGCGCGCCAAGGCAACACGCCTCCCCTACCGCGACAACGCGTTCTCCCTGGTCACAACCCGCTTCTCGCTCTACCACATGGGCGACCCGGACCGGGTGCTGCGCGAGTTGCTGCGCGTCTGCCGCCCCGGCGGCCGCCTGATCATCGCCGACCTGGTGCGCTCGAACCTGTCGGGCCCCGACCGCGACCGCCTGGAACGCCTGCGCGACCCGGACCACCCCGGCACCCCGTCGATCGCGGCCCTGACCGACCTGATCACCTCGGCCGGGGCGAGCATCCGGCGCCTGGACGTGTTCACGGTGGAACGCCCGATCGAGCCGTGGCTGGCGGGCGCCCGCGACCACCGGGCCGCCGACCAGATCCGGGACGAGCTGATAGACGAGGTGGACGGCGGCCCGAAAACGGGCGCGAAGCCGCGCATCATCGGCGGCGAACTGTGGTTCACCCAGTCCTGGGCCCACATAGCCGCCGAGCCGATCTAACGCCGGAAGCCACAGAAGTCGTAGACCCCACCCTTCGGGCGGGCGACGCCCGGATGCGGGGGTTTGGGGGGACGTCCCCCCAAAGAAACACAGCCGCTTTCGCCGAGCACGAGGCACCGACGGTATCTATGGGGGGTCTACACCAGACCGCCCAACCCCAACCCCACGCGGGTTTGTGCGCGAGCCCAACAACCCCAACCCCGCGCGCCGCACCACCACGCCAACCCCGGCCACCGGGGACGGGGGTGCAGGGGGCAGAGCCCCTTGCCTCTTGAAAACCAGCACAGCAGGGCGAAGCCCTACCAA
>NZ_BCRO01000138.1 GCF_001552635.1 Actinomadura hibisca NBRC 15177
TGACACGCGGGCACGGCAGCGCACAGCACAGCCGCAGCAAGTGTGATCAAGGAGAGGTTCCCCGGGGCCGGCCGCCGCTCAGGGCGTCCTGCATCCCTCTGGGGACAAGGAGAGAAGGTATGCCCTCCGCACGCCTACGTCAAACCAGCGAGCCGAAGTCCTTTCATCCCGTGCTCACCATGCCGACAGCTCCTCGTTTCCTCCCCAGCCACGCCGCCCAGCTCGTCCACTCGGACCATCCGTCTGCTCGGGTCTCCTGCGGCTTCCACCGTCCGCAATGACGATCTCTTGCCGGGCCGGGCAGGTCGGATTTACCCGGCCACGGGAAGCAATGCCACGCAATGCCTCTGTCTCCTCGTTGGCACCGGCGCTGGGCCGGTGTGGAACCGGCAAGGTGGTCGCCTGTGCGTCGTCCGCGCGTCTCGTTGCTCAGTCTGGTCGTGGCTCTTGGCAGTGCGGCCGTCCTACCTGCCGGAACGGCCCTACCTGCCAGGGCGGCCCCCGCTGCCAGCGCCAGCACAAGCGCCGCCGGCGGAAGCGGAGCAAGAGGCGGCAAGCCCGTCGCGGACGTCCGGCTGTTCGTCGCCGGGCCCGCCACCGTCCGCCAGGGCAAACGTCTCGTCTACGCGATCCGCGTCGTCAACCGGGGGCCCAAGGCCGCGCGGCAGGTCGTCGTCGGGGCCAAGCTTCCCGCGCACCTCTCCGCATCCGTTATCGCGCGCCGCCCCGGACACGGACGTTGCAGCAGCACGAGCCAGGACCAGAAGGGCGTCTGCGTCTTCAAGCGGATCAAGGCCGGCGGCACCCGCCTGGTCGTCATCTCCGCCAAGGTCGGCACGTCAGTCCAGGAGGGGAAGGTGCTGCGCGTCAAGCTCTACGCGGTGCCGTCGGCGAACCGGCATCCCCGTGCGAGCGATGACAGCCGGGTCATGCGCACCCGCGTCGTGCGCTGACGGGCGGGGGCACCCTGCCGGGGCGTGAGGGGACGGCCGGGCTCCGGCGCCGGTTGAGGGCGCCGGAGCCCCGCATCCGCGTGCGCATCACCGTTCAGTCGGTGATCCTCACCCTGCTGCTCACCACCGCGGTGTACCTGCTCATCATGACCTTCGTGCAGCGGTCGGCGAGCAACGAGCTGACCAAGCGGCTGGCGCGCGAGGGACGCCACATCGTCACGTCGATCCGGCTCGGGCAGCTCACTCCCGTGCTGGTCACCAGCGAGGACGTCCAGGCGCAGATCATCGGGGCTGACGGGCGCGTGATCGCCTACACCCCGCGGATGTGGAGGCGTCCGCCGGTCGCCTTCGGCAGGCCCGGACCGGACGACGACCGGTTGGACGGGCGCAGCTGCCACATCGACGCGCCCGGCGGCCCGTGTTTCCAGGTGGTCGCCTTCCGGGTCGAGCGGGAGGTCGGGCCGAGCACGATCTACACCCTCGCTCCGGCGGTGGGCCTGGTGCCCCGGCCCGACCTCGCGATCCTGTTCGCGGCGGGCATCCCCGCGCTCACCCTGCTGGTCGGCTACTGGACCTGGTGGTCGGTGGGCCGGGGGCTGCGGCCGGTGGAAGCGATCCGGCGGGACATGGACGAGATCACCGCCACCGATCTGGAGCGGCGGGTGCCCGTCCCGGACGAGCACAACGAGGTCCACGACCTGGCCCGCAGTGTCAACGCCACCCTGGACCGGCTGGAGGAGGCCATCGCCAAGCAGCGGGCCTTCGTCCTGGACGTCTCGCACGAGCTTCGCAGTCCGCTGACCGGGTTGCGGACCGAGCTGGAGCTCGCCCTGTCCGACCCTGACGACGCGGGGGTGCGCGAGACGCTGGCCGCGATGCTGAAGAACATCGATCGCTTGCAGGCGGTCGTGGACGACCTGCTGGCGCTGGCCCGGCTGGACGCCGCCCAGTACGAGCACACCGAGACCGTCGACCTGCACGAGCTGGCCGACCAGGAGGTGCTGCGGCGACCGCGCCGCAGCAGGGTGCGGGTCGAGGCCGACGGGCCAGTGCGCGTGGAGGGCGGGCGGACGGCGCTGGCCCGAGCCCTCACCAACCTCATCGACAACGCCGACCGGCACGCCGAGTCGAACGTGCTGGTGCGGGTCGCGCAGGAGGACGGCGACGCGACCGTGGAGGTGGTGGACGACGGCACGGGCGTCCTACCAGAGGACCGGGAGCGCATCTTCGAGCGGTTCGCGCGCCTGTCCGACGGGCGGCACCGGGATGCGGGCGGCACTGGGCTGGGCCTCGCCATCGCCCGCGAGATCTCCACCCAACACCGCGGTTCGCTCACCATCACCGACCGCGGCGACGGCGAGCCTGGCGCTCGATTCGTGCTGCGGCTTCCCCTCCGGCGGGGTTAAGGGCCTGTGTGGGAAACCTGCGCGGGGTGGGTTGGGGGTGCCTGTACACCCCGTGCGGGGCGGGGTTGGCCATCGGGTGGCGGGCGCGGGGTTGAGGTAGGTGGTCGGGGGGCCGAAAATCGGCGCGGGCTAGGGGTGCTGGGCTCCTATAGCAACTCTGCGCGAGCTGGGGTTGTTGGTCGGGTGCGGGGCGCGGGGCTGGGGTGGGTGCTCGGGTGCGGAAAACCTGCACGGGCTAGAGTCGCTGGGCTCCTGTATCAACCCCCTGCGGGCTGGAGTTGCTGGTCGGGTGCGGGAAACCCGCGCGGGGCTGGACTGGGTGGTCTGGTGTAGACCCCCACAGACTGAGTCGGTGCAGATCTGCGGCGAAAGCGGCTGTGTTTCCTGGGGGGACGTCCCCCCAGA
>NZ_BCRO01000139.1 GCF_001552635.1 Actinomadura hibisca NBRC 15177
CCCCCAACTGCAAAGCGGAAGGCGCGGAGCGCCTGCCCTACTTATGAAATGCCGCTGGGACTCCGTCCCCCGCAGCCCCTAGCGGGGGCTCCGCCCCCGTATTCCCCGCTGGGCGCGGGGCTTCATCCACTTGGCATAGGACCTTGCACGGGGTGTTCAGTCGTCTTCAAGCCCTGGGAGCACCGAGAAGGACGTCAACCTGCGTAGCGCGCGTCGTGTTCCTCGCACGTCGAGATCTCCGGACGCGGTTACCTGAAGTCCGAACCGATGGGCGCGCAACGCGTCGGCGTAATCCGACTCGGTCAGTTCCACCCGGTATCGGCGGTCGATTCCCGTGTCGTCACCTACGCCTTGGATGACGACCTCGCCGGGCCCCAGCTTGGATTCGCGGAAGAGCCGGACCACCAGCCCGGTGACGGTCACCCCGATCCGAGACTGCTTGGTGCGCAGGAAATCCGCAGCCTCCCCCAGGATGCGCTGCTGGCCGGGTGTGATGACCAACTGCTCTGGTCGTTGTGTGGCTCCGGCCAGCGGGGACAATGCAAAGCGCATTTGGTAGAGATCGTGGTCCGGTCCGCCGAGAGCGCCCAAGGCCGCTAGTTCGGTGGCGTTCGGAACGTGCGGGCCGGGCTTGCCGAAGGAGCTCAGCGGTTGGGTGCCGTCGCTGACCTGCTGAGCGAGGTCCCGCGCCCTATGCGCGACGGTCAGCATCCGGGCCGTGACCTTCCTGCCGAACGGCTCGGCGACGACCTGGATGAAGGGCAGTTGCCCACCATCGTCTTCGGTCTGCGCTTCAACGAAGCCATCGTCAAGAGGCAGGGCGAGGGACAGGACGAAGCTTCCGCGTTGCGTGGAGATCCGGGTCTGCTCGGCGTAGGCCTCGGCGCGCTGGGGTCTTCTCGGTTTCAGGACCAGGTCGTCGGCTCCCAGGGCCGCCGCCGCTGACGCGGTCACGTAGTTGCGAAGCGCGCTTATCGCGGAATGGGCCAGGACCAGGGGGGCCTCTCCCGGCGGAACGTCCGGAGTCAGGCGCACCGCCAGATTGTCGGCACCTCCGACCTGGATGTCCTTGACGATCTCGGCTGGGAGACGGCGTTCGACGTAGGCGATCGTTCGCAGTGCTTCATGGGCGCGATCGGCGTAGTCGAGCACATCCGGTCCGGCCGGGAGCACGACGTGGACGTCCGGTGCGCCGTCCGGGCGGACCGGACGCCATTGGGTGGTGCGCCCGTCGTCGTCCTCCAACGCCCACCCGGCCGCACGCAGGTAACCGAGAAGAGCGGGCAGATCGGGAACGGCCATGCCTCTCCTCTCCAGGGTGCCTTGACGGCCGCCGTGCTTCGAGGGAGATACATACACCTGATCCACAAGCAGAATGCTCCCTTGTGCAGGCGTACCCAATAGGAAGAGTTGGTGAAGTGGCTGTTCCCGGCCGCAGGCGGGGATACTGAGGCCGGGAACAGGGACGGGCGTCACACTGGCTCGTCACCGCGAGGGGTGAGGGCCGTTGCGATCCAGGGGGTGAGGAGGGCGGCGGCCCGCTCGGCTGCCAGGTCAGGGCGGCGGCACGAGGCCAGGAGTTCGCCGGTGCTGGACCAGTAGTGCCAGCCGTGCGGCCCGCGCGTGACCCGAATGCTGTCCCCAATGCACTCCACGGCCGGGGAGCGCACGCGCAGCATGGGGAAGGTGCCTTCGTCGCGGAGTTCGGTCGCCCACCCGGCCCGGTTCAGCTCGCGCTGGAGTCGCTTGAGCTTTCGTCGTGCGCGGAAGCCGTGAGGGAGGGAAGACGCGGGCGGTGCGCCCGGGGGGACGCTCATCGCCCGCATCCTCCTCCCCCTGCCGGGCCGCGTCCCAGGGGATTGGGACGCGGCCCGTTCCGGTGACGGCTTTCGGCGCCCTTCCCAGGCCGTCACCGGAGTCCTCGGATCTTCTTCATGGCGGCGCGCTCGCGCTCGTGGACGAGCGCTTCCCGCAGGGCTTCGGGGCTGCTGCGGATGACGGTGGGGTCCACGCCGGCCTCGGGATCGTGGAGAGAGGCGACCCAATCGCCGAGTCGGCCGTCCCACCGGATCGCACGCCAGATCCGGTGACCCGTGAATTCGGTACGAAGGCGGGCAAGCTGCTGATCGTGCCCACGTATAGGGGTGTTCATCGCTGGCCTCGGTTGGGGAGCTTCGGAGGAATGGCCTGGCCAGAATGACCCGGTGAATTACTCTTGGCTACGAACCCTTCGTAACCTGTGACGGGTGAGTTGGAGAGCGGGAAACCCGGCTCTCGATCCACCAAACCCGGCCATGGGTTTCGTCTCCCGGGAGGCACTTGATGCCAGCGCGGCGAGAGCCGTACGAGACGCACGCGATCAAGACGTTCGCCAGGGAGCTCACCGCCTGGCGCGCCCATGCCGGGCTGTCCAAGATCGAGTTGGCTGGGCTGCTCGGTTACACGCCCCAGTACATCGGCCAGGTGGAGCGGCGGAAGAACATCCCCTCCCGCAAGTTCGCCGAGGACCTCGACACCTTCTTCAAGACCAACGGGCTCTTCCTGCGCCTCTGGGGAGACATCGGCGATGCGGACGATGCCGCTCCTCCTGTCGCCGGTTTCGACGAGTTCATGGTCGTGGAAGCAAAGGCGTCGATGCACTACACCTTCGAGAATTCGGTCATCACCGGCCTCTTCCAGACGCCCGAATACGCGTACGCCATGATGGCGCGGGGGCGCAGGGAAGATGAGATCCAGGCGCTTGTCGCCAGGAGGTTGGGGCGGCAGGAGATACTCGCGCGTAAGTTCCCGCCCCGCATGGATGTGGTCTTCGACGAGTACGCCATCCGGCGCGTGATCGGAAGCCGCGAGATCACGTCGAACCAGCTATCGCGGCTTGCGGAGACGGCGCAGCTTCCCAACATCAATTTGCAGATCATCCCTCGCGACGCAGGAGCTTATGGTGGCCTCGGCAGCGCCTTGACGGTGCTCTGTCTCGACGGCGGAGAGGAATTCGCCTACTTTGAGCCCTGTGATGTCGGAACTTTGGGGCTTGGCAAGATAGGGATGCTGCTGAGCAATCCGGAAGTGACGCGCAGGTGCAAGCGGCGGTTCGACTTCATCAGGAGCGCCGCATTGCCCGTCGGTGCTTCGCTCGACCTGCTTCGAGAGGTCCAGGAGGAACTTTGACCAGTCGCAACCCGCAGACTCTCCGGTGGCGGCGCAGCAGCCACAGCGACAAGGCAGGCGGTCAGTGTGTCGAGGTGGCGTGCCTGGCTCCCACTGTCGCGGTCAGGGACTCGAAAGATCCGCAGGGGCCTACGTTGGCTCTGACTTCCCTCGCCTGGCAAGGGCTCGCCAAGCAGATCAAGTCGCAGAAGTGTGACCTGCCCTGAGTCCATCAGGTCATGATCTGACCTGATGCGTTTCTACCGTTCCAGTGCAAGGGAACGAGGAAACGAGGAGGGCACCTCATGACCATCGTCGTCACGACCCCGACCGGCCACGTCGGCAGTCGCGTAGTCCGACTGCTTTTGCAAGCCGGTGTCCGGCCGCGCCTGCTGCTCCGCGACCCCGCCCGTCTTGAGGAGGGGACGCAGCCTCTCGTGGACGCGGTGACCGGTGATCTCACCGATCCCGAGTACGTCCGCGCGGGTCTTAAGGGTGCGCGGACCGTCTTCTGGGCCGACCCCACCCCGCACACCTCCGCCGACCCCATCGAGACCTCGCTGCGCACGGCCGCGCCCCTGTTCGACGCCGCGCAGCGCGGTGACGTCGAGCGCGTCGTGTTCCTCAGCAGCGTCGGGGCCGAGCTGCGGCACGGTGTCGGGCATATCGACGCGCTCGGCCAGATCGAAGAAGGGCTGAACTCCACCGGGGTCGACGTCACCCACCTGCGCTGCGGCTACTTCTTCACCAACCTGCTATCCGAAGTCGACTCGCTCGCCGACGGTGTGCTCGCCACCTCCGCCGACCCCCACCAGGTCATGGCCTGGGTCGATCCCCGCGACATCGCCGAAGTCGTGGCCGCCCGCCTGTTGAACGACGACTGGGCCGGGCAGCACGTGCAAGGTGTCTACGGCCCCGAGAATCTCACCTTCGCCCGGGTTGCGGAGATCCTCACGGATGTCCTGGACCGTCCCATCAGGCTCCAGACCGTCAGCGACGACGAGGTCCGCGCCGGGATGCGTGAGGCCGGGCTGCCCGATGACGCCATCGAGGGCATCGTCGGCATGATCGCTGGAGGGCGCGGGCGCACTCCCCAGCCCCCTCGTGACCTGCTCAGCACGACCCCGACCACCCTCGCCGCCTGGGCCTACGAGCACCTGCGCCCGTTGCTGCGGAACCGCTAGAACCCGCTACTCCCCGGCGTGCCCTGTTCCCAGCAGGGGTTCCACGAACTCCACCAGGTCCCTGCGGGGCATGGCGCCCGTCTGCGAGCCCACGATCTCGCCCTGCTCCAGCAGGAACACCGTCGGCACGCCCTGGATCTGGAAGCGGTCGGCCAGTTCCGGGGCCACGTCGATGTCGATCTTGGCGACCGACAGGCGGTCGGCGTAGTCGTCGGCGAACCGGTCGATCAGGGGGCCGAACTGCTTGCACGGGCCGCACCACGCCGCGGTGAAGTAGGCCAGCACGAACCGGCTCTCCACCAGCACCCGGTTGAACGCCCCCTCGTCGTCGATGACCCGCACGCCGCTCGCCTCCCGGTCCTCCAGGTCGGCGGCCGTCATCCCGTTCAGCTTCTCGGCCGGGTACCAGAGCCCGTTGACGTCCACGTCCGGCAGCGTCTTCAACAGCGCCAGCCGGTCCGCGCCGCTCAGCGCGTCCGCGCCGTCCTGCCGCTTCAGGTCCAGGACCTTCAGCTCCGGCATCGTCGCCGCGAACGAGAGCTGCTCGGCCGCGATCGGCGTGTCGGCCCACAGGGTCATCGCCTCCAGGTCCGGCAGCGACCCCAGCTCGTGCAGGCGGCCGGTCTCCAGCAGGCCGGTGACGATCTTCAGGTTGTAGAGGGTGCCGATCTTCCCGATGCCGTGCAGCGCGGCGGCCCCGGTCTCGGTGCGGTGCAGCTCCAGCAACATCAGCGACGTGGCCGCCAGCTCGGCGAGCCAGGCCCCCGTGCTGCCCTCGTCGTCCAGCGCCAGGATCTCCAGGTCCGGGAGCTGCCCGAGCACGGCGAGGTCCTCGTCCCCGGCCTGCGGCTCCTCCAGGATGACCTGGAAGAGGTCCTTCTGCCGGCCCAACCGGCGCAGGCCCGCCCCGTTGACGCCCATGGCCGCGAACCCGGCGAACGCGTCGTCCGGCAAGTCGTCCAGGAACGCCAGATCCCCGGCGGCCTCCTCGTCGGCGCACTCCAGCGACACCATGTGCCCGGCGGGAACCGTGACCTCACCCTGGGCCTCGGTCACCGACACGGGCTCGTCGTCCCCGACCGCGTGGATCTGGAGCTCCCCGACCGACCGGTCGGCGGGGAAGCGCAGGACCCGCTCCTCCCGGCTCCAGAGCCGCATCTCGTAGTCGCTCGGCTCGGGGGCGTGCCCCTGGTCGTCGCTCATGGGTGACCGCTCTCCGGTGTAGTGCGTGGCTACTCCGGGTTGACGTTCCCCGCCGGGGCCGTCCCAGCGCCCTGTCCGCCGTCAAGACCCGGTCAATTCGCCGTTCTCACAGCTCTTCCCAGAGGTCTGTGCCGGTGACCGGTACGTCGGTGTCGAGGAGCGCGCCGAGGTTGGTGGCCGCCGCGAGCCGGTCCGAGGGGGACTCGCCGTCGACGATCAGGCGGCGGAGCGCTAGGACCGCCTTCTGCCTGGGGTGCTCGCCGAGGTGGGCCAGGTGGGTCAGCACGTTGCGGTGTTGCTCGGGGGTGAGGTCGGTGAGGCCGTCCAGCGTGGTGCGTGCGGAACGCCGGAGCGGGGGGACGAATCGTGCCTGCGCGGCCAGCGCCAGCGCCCGTTCGAAGGGGGCGACGTCGGTCCGTGCTGTCAGCTCCGCCAGAACTTGCAACGCTTCCGCCCGGTGACCGCCGTCCTGAAGGGACAGCAGTTCGGCGGCGCGGCGGCGCTGGACGGTGTCCATGGACGCGTCGGTGGCCAGTCGCGCCAGTGCCTGGACGGCATCGGGTCGGTGCCGGTTGTCGGCGAGAGCCTGCGTGCAGACTGCCAATGCCCGATCCAGGGGTGTGGCCGTAGTGTCCTCGGCCAGTTGGGCGAGCAGTCGCATCCCCGTTTCTCGGTGCGCGGCTCCGAGAGTGGTCAAGCCATAGGCGGCATGGCGGCGTTCCTGAGGGCGTGCCTGCGGATCGGCGGCGATCCGCGTCAGTGCTTCGGCCGCCTTGGCGGGCTCTTCATAGCCGATCCTGCCCAGCAGCCATGCCGCGACCTCACGTTGAGCGGTGTCGAGCGCATCGGCCATGGCGATCTCATGCAGCAGGGCGACCGCATCCGGGTGATGGGAAGGCGACAGTCTGGCCAGGGAAAACGCGGCTTCGCAACGTTCCCAAGGGTCGGCGGTGACGTCCTCGGTCAGCGCCGCCAGCAGCTCGACCGCGTGCCGCCGGTGCGCCGTGCCGAACCGGGCCAGCCACTCGGCGGCCAGCCGACGATCCCACCCGCGCAGGGCCGCGTCGCCCGCCATCCCAGCCAGCAGGCCCGCCGCGCGATCGAAGTGGTGCCAGTGCAGCCGCGCCAGCAACATGGCCGCGCGCTGCCGCTCCCATCCGTCCCACGCGGAGTCTTTCGCGATCTCGGACAGCTGCTCGATCGCCGTGTAGTGGTGCGACTCCTCGAAGCCGGAGAGCAGCATGGCCGCCAGCGCCCGCGCGAGGCGTCCGGTGCCGGGATCGGCGCAGAGCCGTTTCAGCAACCGGGCGGCTTCCGTGCGGGTCTGGGGGCTCAGCGACATCATGAGGTCGGTCGCCCGGACACGCTCCCAGCTTTCGATCGAGGCGTCCCCGGCCAGTCTCCCGAGAGCCCGCGCCGTGACGGTGCGCGCCCCTTCGCCCCAGGCCACCATGGTCCAGGCGGCCTCGCGGCGGACGATCGGATCGCCGCCGGGACCGGAGGCGAGCCGGTCGAGGGCACCGATCACCTCGGGCAGCGCCCGTGCGTCCAACCGGACCAGCAACTGCGCCGCCTTGCACCGATCGTCCCCGGGAACGGCAGGGTCATGGACGATGGCCGAAAGCACCTGGACGGCTGTGGCGCGGACGTCGGCAC
Source organism: Actinomadura hibisca NBRC 15177 (assembly GCF_001552635.1). Lineage (GTDB taxonomy): Bacteria > Actinomycetota > Actinomycetes > Streptosporangiales > Streptosporangiaceae > Spirillospora > Spirillospora hibisca. Next base: position 7,191 of record NZ_BCRO01000139.1, read on the forward strand.
CGAACCTGGCCACCCGCTCCGCGGCCCGGATTCGTTCGGTCGTCTCGACGGCGGGCTCTGCGGCGATGTCCAGCAGCGCACGAACCGCTTCCGGATGATGTTCCCTCCCTAGCTGGGGCAGTTCTTCCGCAGCGGAGATACGACCTGCCGAGCACACGGCCGGATCGGCGGCGACCCGGGCCAGCGCCTCGGCCGCGTCGTCGCGTTGCGCGGCGTCGAGTTTCGCCAGACGGGCGAGGGCGCGGGCCTGGTCTTCAGGTTCGGCAGCGGGATCGGCGGCGAGCCTCTCCAAGGCTTGGGCGGCGCGGCGACCGTGATCGCCACCGAGCCCGATCAGTTCTGTCGCCGCGTCAAGGCGCCGGCCGGAGGGAGCGTCCAGAGCGGTCGCGAGGTCCAGCAACGCGGCGACGGCCGGTTCCCGGTGCTCACCGCCGTGCTGGGACAGATCCGTGGCGGCGAGCCGACGCTCCTCCCAAGCGTGGAAGTGATGGGTCGCGATGTGGAGCAGGACGGTGCCGGCGTGTCTCTGGTGTTCGACGCCGAAGCCGACCAGGGCGTTCGCCAACTCGCGCCGCGACCGCGTATCGGCGGCCGGGTTGTCGACGGCGAGCCGGAGCGCGCGTGCGCCGTCCGCACGCCGCCGGTTGTCGCGGTAGACCAGTGTCCGGGCGGCCCAGCCACGTTCCTGGGCGTCGGCGGCAGGATCCGCGATGTACTCCATAAGAGCGGTGACGGCTTCGGCGTGCTGCTCCCCGCCCAGCTCGCCCAGTTCCAAGGCCGCGCCGTACCGGGTGGTGGATCGGGGATGCGGATCAGCGCTGATCGCTTGCAACAGGCCGACGGCCCGGCGGACATGCCAGGGGCCGAATTCGAGCAGGGTCATGGCGACCGTCCGCAGTTGCTCGCCGTGCATCACGGGGGCGAGCGCCAGGCGATGCAGGAGCTCGACGGCCGGTGTGCGGCCCTCCGGCTCCAGCGCCACCAGGACCAGCGCGGCCCAGAGACGATCACCGGCGGAGGCGGCGGGATCGCCGAGCAGGGCGTCGGCGAGGGCCAGGACACGTTCCTTGTGCGCGCCACCGTGCTTGGCGACCTGCTCTGCGGCCGCGAGGCGGCTCATCAGGGAGATGATGGGATCGGTCGCGATCTGGAGCAGGACCGCCGCACTGCTCTCGCGGTGCCGGTCGCCCAGCTTCGCCAGGTTCTGCACGGCCCGGTTGCGGATGTAGACCGTGTTGCTGAGGCCGGTGGCGAGATCGTGCAGGGCGTCGGCGGCCTGCACGCGGTACTCGACGCCGAGATTGGCCAGGAAGGCCGCCGCCTCCGGCCGGTAGACCGTGTCGATGGCCGGATCGGTGGCGACGGCGAGCAGGGCGTCGGCGGCCTGCGCCCGCCACCGTCCGCCGAACTCGGCCAGGGTGTCGGCTGCGCTCGTGCGCGTCCAGCTCGTGACGGTGGGGTCGGTGGCGACCCGCAGCAGGTGTTCGGCGGCGCGGTCGCGGTGCTCGGGGGCGAGTTGCGCGGCTGCCGCGAGCGTGTGCGCCTGGACGTCGGGTTCGAGCGCGGGGTCGGCCGCCATGCGCAGGAGGATCTGGACGGCCTGGTCGCGATGGGCGCCGCCGAGCCTGGCGAGTTGCTCGGCGGCCTGCCGGCGGTTCCACTGGCTGGCGGTCCCGTCCTCGGCGATCTGCTGGAAGGTCTCCGCCGCGTGCTCGCGGTAACCGCCGTCGAGTCTGGCCAGCTCGAACACCGCGACGGTCCGTTCGTCCGTCTCGATGGCCGGATCGTCGGCGATGAGCCGGAGCGCCTCGATGCCGCGCCCACGATGCTCCCCGCCGAACCTGGCCAGCTCCCGCGCCGCCAGCCGGCGGATGTAGGGGGAGGGGGAGCCCTCCAGCAACGGATACAGGCGTCCGGCGACGTCGTCTTCCCCGGCCATGACGATGTGGCCGCGCAGCAGCTCGACGATCGCGATCGTCGTCCGCGCGTCGGACTCGTGCCGGTCGAGCAGGTCGCGCAGCCAGTCGCGCACCAAGGAGTGCCGGGTCAGCCCCGCCAACGGGGAGGGGGACAGCAGCCAGCCGGAATTGATGAGGACCTTGCTCTCGGCCAGATCGAGATACGCCCGGAGATGTCCCTCCTTGCAGGGAACGCCCTGCTCGATCAGCCGCGCGGCCTCGTTGCGCTGGCTTCGGCTGCCCTTCTGTAACCAGTCCAGCAGCCCGCTGTCACCTTCGTGCAGGTGCAGATAGTGCACGACGACCCGTTGTGCGGCCTCGTCCTCCAGGAGCAGGTCGCGGACGATGTCGTCCCAGGGCGACACGTGGTCGCCCGGGAAAGTGGCCGGAAGCGTCCGGGCCTGCGCGGTGGCGGCGAGATGCTCGGCGAACGTCTGGTGCAGGAACCGCAGCCGTGTTCCCTGCCGCCGTAGTAGACCGGTCTGGCTGAGCCACTCGGTCAACGCGCTGTCGTCAGGCGGTTCGACGCGTCCCGTCAGGAATTCCTGCGCGACGTCCAGAAGCGGCGTCTCGGTGGTGGTGTAGGCGGTGCCCAGATGTTCGAGCAGCTCCACGCGGTGAGCGTTCAGTTCCTCTAGATGCGCGGGCGTGCGAGCCTGCGCGAACTGGGCGATGTACTCCTCGTACAGCTCATACCGGCTGGACGGCAGCGTGCGGTCGCGACGCGTCTGGTGGACGTGCGCGGCGACCGTGGCCAGCAGCGGGACCTGGACCACCTCTTGGAGTCCGGCCGTGCGCACCTGCTCCAGGAACCCTTGCGCGGCCGTTTCGCCTTCGCGGCTGAACCAGTTGAGCGCGAACGTCTCCAAGCTCTGCTCGTCGAACGGCTGCAATTCGTAGAACCCGGTCCACGGACTTTGCAGGACGGCCGTCTCGCCCGGCGACAACGGCCGCGTGGTGACCACGAACCGGGCCGGGCCTTGGGGATCGAACATCCGCGCGCCCAGGGCCTTCAGCAGCACCTCGCGGTCGTGGGGATCGGGGATCTCGTCCAGCGCGTCCACCACGACCAACCATCGGCGTCCGCAGACCGGCCCGGTGAACCAGTCGGCGACCACCGGGCCGTCCCCCAGCGCGCCGTACTCCTCGGTGACGGCTTCCTGGAGAGCGTCCTTCCACGTGCGGCTCAGCCGGGCCGCCAGGACGCGCGCGGGAAGGAGAAGGGGGACGAAGCCTTCCCGCGCGCCGTCCAACAGGGCTTTGGCCAGCCCGGCGACCAGGTGGTAGCCCATGGTGGTCTTGCCGAGGCCCCCGGCGCCCTCGATGACCAGATGGTCGTGCTGGCCGAGCACCTCCTCGAACGGCTGGGCCGCGCCGGAGACCCGGAGCGGTTCGCGGCGGGAGTCGAACCGTTCGAAGGGTTCGTCCCAGGCGGGCGCGGAGGAGGGGGTGGCGACGCTCTGCCGCACGTAGACGCTCGACAACCGCGTGCGGCCGGGCCCGCGCTGGCGGTAGGGGAGATCCTCGGTGGCCTGGGTGAGCGTCCGCAGCAACCCGAGCAGCTCCGGCGGAAACCGTTCGTCGTCTTCCACCGGAGGTGGGGGAGCGCTGACGTTCAGGCCACCGCGCACGGTCCCCACCTGCACGACTATCTGCGACGAACCGGAGTAGTCGTTTCCTGCCTGGCGCTGCGCCTCTGCGGCCACGTCCGTCTCCGCCGCCCTGCGAGGCCGTCCGCCGCGCCGGACCTGCCGTTCCCGAGTCGCCGCCGCGCGCAACGCCTCCCACTGCGTGCTCGACAGCCGCTGGCAGTCGGGATCGATGACGCGTCCGTTCAGGAACGCGGCCAGGAACTCCACCACGCGCGGCTGCGAAGGAACGCTCTTGCCCGCCAGCCAGTCGCTGAACGAGGTGGCCGTGATCTTCAGCGGCGGGCTCTGCGCCGCACCCTGCCGCGTCAACGCCTTGACGGGCGGAGATCCGGCGGCCTCGTACAACTCCCGCAGCGCTGCGGCGAAGCGCTCCGCCGCCCCCGCGTTCTCCTCCCGGCGCTCCAACGACCCCTCCTACGGCTCAGCGTGGACGACCCACCACTTTGACGCATGAGGTGCTCAAGACGCCGAAAACCGGCCGAAGATTGCCCGTTCCCGGAACGTCAGACCTGGCGGCCGGGGAAGAGGCTCTCGCGGTGCACGATCAGGCCGTCCCGGAAGTGGAGCCAGTCGGTGAACCGCAACGCCACCTGCTCGCCGCTGCGCAGTACGCCCTCGAACCGGCCCCGGACGGCGACCCAGGCGTCCCCGGCCAGCACCTGGTCGAGCCGGTGCTCGCCTCCGGCGATGATGCGCTCGCCCTCGTAGAAGCGGCGCATGGCCTTGATGCCGCGGATGGTCTCGGTGCCCTGCCGCTGGTACTCGATGTCGTCGTGGAACAGGGCGAGGAGATCGTCGACGCGGTCGGCGTCGACCAGTTCGTAGTAGCGCCGGGCGATGCCCTCGTTGAGATGGGTGGTGGTCTGCATGGACGCCGATCCGCGAGTAGGGACGGGAGGGGGCGGGGCGGGGTCACGGCGGGTGCCGAAATCGCCACTAAAGGGGATTAGCGGAGATTCGGCTTATATTTACAGCTCCCGGCCTCCGGATCAAGAGGCTCTTGTGTGAGCATTTCGCCTGCCCGCGGGGGCTTCGCGGGACCGTCCCGTCCACTGTCGGCCACGTTCCCGGGCGAATTCACGGCGTCTTGCGGTGGGCATTGGGGTCTTGGCGCCTTGTCCCCCAAATCGTCATTCACGTGACAATCCGCAGCCATGAATCCATCCACGGCGCAGAGTTTTCGGCTCTTCTTTCGTGATAAGCAGTCACAGAGAGCGTCTGTTCGATAGCGTCCCGCACATGCCAAGCCCCCGCCACGACTTCCTCGTCCGGCTGTTCAAGGAGAACCCCGAACTGGCCGTCGAGATCCTGCGCGACCTGAAGGCGTGCCGCTCCCCGACAACGCACGGGTGAACCTGGAGGCCAACGACTTCAACGACCGTCCCTCGAAGGACTTCCAACCCGACGTGGTGGTCACGCTCGGTCCACCGCAACCTGGAGGACGCGATGAACTCCACAGAGTGGCCCGTCTACAGCCCCTTCGCACGCGAGCACTTCGGCCGGGGGGAAGCCAAGGGAGAGGCCAAGGCGCTGTTTCTGGTGCTGTCGTCCCGCGGGCTGGAAGCCTCGCCCGAGGAGCGGGAGCGGATCGCCTCGTGCACTGACCTGGAGCAGCTCGAAGTCTGGCTCGCCCGTGCGGTCTCGGTCGAGTCGGTCGCCGAGCTGTTCGACTGAGACCTACTCCTCCGGGACTTCCACGATCATCAGAGTGCCGCCGCTGCCGGCGGACACGGCGTGCTTCGTGCCCGCCGGCAGCACGTACATCTCACCCGGTCCCACCGGCACCTCCGTGCCCTCCACCACCAGCTCCAGCCTTCCGTCGAGCACGATCAGCGCCTCCGTCGTGGGGTGCGCCTCCTCCGCCAGCGGCAGTTCGTCCATCCGCAGCACCTTCACGCAGGCCGTCCCCACCCGGGCCAGCTCGCGTGACGACCATGCGGCGGGCAGGTCGGTCGCGGTCTTCAGCAGGTCGATCAGGCTCATGGCACACCCCTCCCCAGATCCGTTCCATTGCGGGACGGATCGGTACGTCTTGCTTGGAATCGGGGAAACGCTACATCGGCCCGCGCCGCCGTTGGTCGACCGTTCGGTAAAGCCTCACGGGCGCCAGTACAGCCCCGGGTCCGGGTGGTCGGTGAAGCCCAGCGCGCGGTACAGCGGCTCCCCGTCCGGCGAGGCGGTCAGGTCCACCCGGGCCACCTCCCGGTCGCGGAACCAGGCAAGCAGGTCCGCCATGATCGCTCGGCTGTGGCCCCGGCGGCGGTGGGCCGGGTCCGTCACCACGCCGATCACGTGGCCCACGCGGCCGTTGTGCGAGTGCGGGCCCGGGAACCACTGCTCGATCGTCCCGTAGCCGCAGGCCGCCAGGCCGTCGCCGGACTCCACCACCAGGATCCGCGTGTCCGCCGCCGTCAGCTTCTCCTTCAGGACGGTGGCCAGCGCGTCCCGCCAGCCGTCGTTCCCTGGCGGCGGAGCCAGGAAGTCCTCGCCCATCGTCGCGAACAGCAGTGCCCGCAGGCGCACCAGTTCGGCGATGTCGTCCTCGGTCGCCGGCCGCACGTCGGTGTTCATGTCGACAGCCTGCTGTAATGAGCTTGTGCAGCTCAACCCTTACGGCGCCGAGGTCGTCGATCTGGCCGCCGACCTGGCCAACCTGCGTCCGACGTCGGCAGACGAACTTGCCCGACGGTGCCGTGCGGCCGGGCTGGAACCCGAGGGCCCCGTCACGCCGCAGGACCTCGACCGCGTCCAAGCCGTGCTGGACGCCTGGGAGAAGGTCGTCGACGCCGACGACGAGCAAGAACGCGCCGAGCTCGTCAACCGCATGCTGGCCGCGTCCGCCGCACACCCCCGCCTCACCGACCACACCGGCGGCTGGCACCTCCACTACCGCGACGACGGGCAGCCGTTCGGCGCGGTGTTGTCCGCCCTGATCTCCGTCGGCACCGCCTTCCACCTCGCCGGACGCGGCATGCACCGGCTCCGGCGGTGCGCGGTCGCCGAGTGCCGCACCATCTTCGCCGACACCTCCCGCACCGGACGGCGGCGCTACTGCTCCCACCGCTGCGCCAACCGCGACGCCGTGCGACGGCACCGCGCGCGAGCCGCCGACCCTCTCGCGGCCCGCTAGCGCTCAGAAAGGGCGGCCCGTTCAGGTGCCAGCCGCGGAGCCAGCGCCAGCGTCACCACGATCGACACCGCCGCCATCACCGCCATCGCCGTCGCCGGAGAGGTCCGCTGTGCCACCGCCCCGGCGACCGCCGCGCCGACGCCCTGCATCGCCAGCATCCCGGCGCTGTGCAGGCCGAGCGCCTGCCCGTGCATGTCGCCGGGAGTGAGCGCCATCAGCCTCTCCTGGGCGAGCAGGCTCGCGCCGTACCCGACCGACGCCAGCAGCACCAGCACCGCCGCCACCGGCACACCAGGCCGCAGCGCGAACACCAGATAGGGCGCTGCCAGCAGCAGGAGCATGGGGACGTTCAACCGCCCACGCCACGCGGGCGGGACGAACCGTCCAGTCACCACGTCCCCCACCAGCATCCCCACGGCGGCGAGCGCCAGCAGCAGACCCGCGCGCCCAGGGGAGTAGGGCACGAACAACGCCTCGCAGCCCACGATCAGTCCGTTCGGCACCCACAACACCAGGTAGACGGCCCGGCGCGACCGCGACGACCACAACCGCGCGTTGCCCCGCCACGTCTCGGCCACCGACGGACGGCCCTGCGCACGCGCCGGACGCCCCGACAACCCGAACCACGCCGCCACCGCGCCCAGCAGCCCGATCGCCACCGCCGCCAGCAACGTCCCGCGCGGCGACAACACCGCGACCAGCACGCCGCCGATTCCGAACCCGGCGATCTGCATCCCGCCCGCTGCCATGTTCAGCACCGACCGGCCCAGCAGGTACCCGTCCTCGGGCAGGATCTCGCTGAGCAGCCCGTACCGGACGCCGCCGCCCACCGACCCGACCAGCCCCATGCCGAGCAGCACCACGAACATCCACGCCACCGGCAGCCCGGGAACCGCCAGCACGGCCGTGCCCGCCGCCGTCACCAGCGCCAGCCCCGCCATCGCCGCGCGCGGCGGGAGCCGGTCGGCCGCCGACAGCAGCGTCACCGCCCCCACGACCTGCCCGAACGACCCCCCGAACATGCTGAGCGCCGCCAGCAACGGCGACCGCGTCGCGGCGAACACCAGCGTGCCCAGCGCCAGGCCGCTGACCGTCATCGCCGCGACCTGCGCCAGGCAGGCCGCGAACAGAGGTGTGAACTCGGGCGTGCGGAACAACTCTCGGTAGGTGCGCATGGCGGGGAGTCTGAACAGCTTTCCGGCCGGTCCGTTAATGTTTCGCGGGGAGGCGAAACGACATGGGCTGGTGGCGGATGGACGCCGACACCCTGGCGGGCGGCCGCTTCGTGGTGTCGCCGCTGGCCGAGACGATCGCCTGCCTCCAGGCGTTCCTCACCGACCAGGCCGCCCACCCCGCCGAACGCGCCTGGCTCGACGCCGGCATGCCCGCCTTCCGCGCCCGGACGGCCGCCGACCCCGTCGACGCGCTGCTCGCCCGCGTCGGCCTGACCGGCGACTGGAACGCCGACTTCCTCACCCCAACTCCCACCGGCGAGCCCCGTGACTTCGCCGCCGAGGTGGAACAGGTGCGCGCCGCGTCCCCCGACACCGCCCGCGCCGACCTGGCCGTGTCCGCCAAAGGCCCCCTGCCGCCGCTACTCGACCGCCCCGACCTGCCCGAACGCGCCGCCACCCTCTACACCTGGTTCTGGGCGGAGCTGGTGGAACCGACCTGGCCGCGCCGCCGCCGCGTGCTGGAGGCCGACATCGTCGCCCGCACCGACCGGCTCGGCCGGCACGGCTGGGCCGCGGCCGTGGCCGACCTGCCGCGCGGCAAACGCTGGCTCGGCGACGGCCGCCTCCAGGTCAACACCCGCGCCTACCCGCCCCGCGAAATCTCCGGGAACCGCCTCCTGCTGGTCCCCGTCACCCCGCGCCGAGGCTGGGTCTCCTGGCACGACGACCGCAACGCGATCGTCTACCCGTGCGCGGGCGTGCTCGCCGAACCGCCCGCCGCCACCCCCGAGGCCCTGGCCCGCCTGCTGGGCCCCGGCCGCGCCGCCGTCCTCGTCCTGCTGGACGCGCCCAAGAGCACCACCCAGCTCGTCGCGCTCACCGGCCAGGGCCTCGGCTCGGTCGGCCGCCACCTGAAGGTCCTGCTCGACGCGCGCCTGGTCCACCGCCGCCGCGCGGGCCGGTCCGTGCTCTACTACCGATCACCGGCCGGGGACGCCCTGGTGCACGCCCAGAAGGAGACCACCGCATGAGCGACCTGCCCGCCCGCCGCTTCCCCGGCCGCGACGGCGCCGACCTGGCCTACCGCGAGCTGGGCGAGGGCCGCCCGCTGGTGCTGATCCACGGCTACTTCTCGACCGCTGCCGTCAACTGGGTCCGCTATGGGCACGCCGCCGTACTCGCCGCCCGCGGCCACCGCGTGCTCATGCCGGACCTGCGCGGCCACGGCGACAGCGCCGCGCCCCACGACCCGGCCGCCTACCCGCCCGACGTCCTGGCCGACGACGGCCTCGCCCTGCTGGACCACCTCGGCCTCACCGACTACGACCTGGGCGGCTACTCGCTCGGCGCGCGCACCACGGTCCGGATGCTGACGCGCGGCGCCACCCCGCGCCGCGCCGTCCTCGCCGGGATGGGCCTGGCCGGGATCACCGACGCCGACGGACGCGGCGACCACTTCCGCAACGTGCTGACCAACCTCGGCACCTTCGAGCGCGGCACCCCCCAATGGCGCGCCGAGGCGTTCCTGAAGACCACCGGCGGCGACCCTGTGGCGCTGCTGCGCGTCCTGGACACCTTCGTGAACACCGACGCCGACGCGCTGGCCACCCTCACCACGCCCACCCTGGTGGTGACCGGCGCCGACGACCACGACAACGGCTCGGGCAAGGAACTGGCGACCGCCCTGCCCCACGCCCGCTTCACGGAGATCCCGGGCAACCACATGAGCGCGGTGGCGCGCCGCGAACTGGGCACCGCCATCGCCGACTTCCTGGCTGACTGAGCTGAC
>NZ_BCRO01000140.1 GCF_001552635.1 Actinomadura hibisca NBRC 15177
CCTGCGCACTAGTTTCAGTGTAAAAGAATGGAAAGATGATCACATTACGCAAAAGAAAATGGCTTCACCGCAATGGTGAAGCCGTTTTCTTTTGCTGGCTTGTCGTTTTAGGACGTGGCTTGATTGAATTCTTCCGAGGTGGCGGATTCGGCTGCGCGCTGGTAAACGGCGTCGGCTCGGGCCGCGTCTTTCCTGTCGCCGCTTTCGACGGCTGCGTAGTAGGCGGCTCGGGCTTCCTTGACCTTCCGGACCTGCTCTTTCCTGATCTTCGCCATGGCGTGGTCGTCCTTCGTTCTTGGGTGCTGTCCTTCATAGCCTGACGTCTGGACGTCCAGACGTCTAGATGCGAAGAGAGGTTTCCCGTTGCCTCATTCGGTCACCTCTTGGAGCTTGGCCAGCAGGGCGCCGTACACGCCCGGACTCTCGTCTGCGATGCGTGCGAGCGCGTCCAGTAGATCCGCGCGGTCGATCCGGCCGATGTCCAGATCTTGTCGTAGGCGGAGCTGTAGGCGGTCTAGCAGCAGGCTCTGTTCATTGGTCAGTCGCCAGGTGAACGCCGTACGCTTTCCCGCGCTGCTGGCTGCTGGCTTCTGGACGTCTGGCCGTGCGCTGGCAGCCGGGGCGCCCTCGTTCTCGCCTGCGCTCGGTGTGGTCGGTTCGGCGGCTCGCTGGAAGACGCGTCCTTTGCGGGCCGCGCTGGCTTTCGGCTTCGGGTTCTTGGCGGCAGTCATCCTGCGGCTTCCCACATCCTGAGTTCGTCGGCGAGAGGTGCGTACGCTCCGAGGTTCGGAGGGATCTTGCCCCATACGTGCGCGTAGGTCTCCCGGTCCTGAGGGATCTCGGTTTGCAGGACGGGCAGGTGCTCGTCTTCTGCGAGGTACCGTCGCGCGTCTCGGGCGATGCCCTTGCCCGGTGCCGGAACGCGCGTCAGAAGCGCGTGAAGGGGCACCCGGGCCGCTTTAGCGAGGGAGGCCGTAGCCGGGACGCGGCTCAGCTCTCCCTCTTCCGGGCCGATGGGAGCGATGAGGAGCCGGGCCTTGACGAGGACCTGCCGGAGGACTTCCGGCGCCTCTCCGCCGACGTCGATCAGGACGCGCTGAGCGCCCGTGTCTTTCGCGGCCCGCTGGACGAAGGGGACGAGCAAGCCGGACTGCGGAGACCACTGGACAACATCGAAGGGGAGGCTGAGGAAGTCCCCCTCAGGGTCGGGTGTGGCGTAGACCCTGCTGGCCCAGTCGGTCACGCCTTGCGTTCCGTGGTCAGCGTCCACGACAAGGACGTCTTCCCCGGAGGCTGCCAGCGCGAACGCAAGGAAAATGCTCGTCGTCGTCTTCCTGCTGCCTCCCTTCAAGTAGTTGATGACCCACCACGGGGGATTCGGCATACCTCTCCCTTCATGTGTCAATAGCGGACCCGAACCGTTGACCTGCGGATACAGGCGTTTGGCGAGTCGGCCGGCGGAACGCTACCGCGTGGCTGAGCTGGGTGAACGCTATTAGACACTTGGCGTCTAGGCGTCATGACGTCTTGGCGTCCAGGATCGCAGGTCAGGGGATGGTAAGGCGAGCGTGTCCGGGAAGCTACTAGCCTCTTGGGTCAAAAAGACACAGGATGAGGTGTGTCAAAAAGACCCAAGAAAGGGAGGCGGTCATGTGGGCAGCGATCATCGCCGTGACGGGGACGCTGGCAGGCGGACTGCTCACGGGCATGATGCAGGCCCGAGTTTCGAGGACTGCCCGCGAGGACGCCCGAGATGAGCAGCGCAGGGCCGAACGCCTGGCAGCCGTAGCCGACTTCACCTCGGCTGTGGCGAATCACCGTCGGGCGATGTGGGTCCGGGAAGACCTCCGGCTCAACTCCGCTGAACTGAGCGCCGTCGCCACGGCCCGGCAGGAAAGCCATATGACCCGATCCGCGATCACGTCTCCGCTCGTGCGACTCAAGGTCGTGGCTCCGGCTCTCGCAGCGGCAGCGGACGCGGCGGCTGAGGCTGCTTACGAGCTGCGCAACGCTCCCGACACCGACGCCCTGTCAGAGCGGCGGCGCGTAGCGCTGGAAGCGGAGAACGAGTTCGTTCAGGCTGCCAGCGCGCACTTCGCCGAGCTGTAGGAGACAAGGCATATGGAGATCACCGTCACGGGCAGCCATGAGGTTGTCTCACCAGAGGACACCCGGCCGGACCACGTCACGGTCACGATCACTTTCACCAGCAGCACTGACGATCCGCAGGGGCACGTGTACGGCCTGCTCTTGGCGAACCGCCTGGCAAATGTCCTGCGGGCCTACGGGCAGGGGCAGGGGGTCGCGCTGGACGAGGTGAACCCCGACGATGATCTGTGGGACCTGCTGACTGACTGCGGGCGGATGGGTCGCCGTTTGGACAGCGTGACCCGCGCACTGATCTGGGTCGCACGGGACACGCGCGGCCAATCATGGAACGACATCGCGAACGGCGTCGCGATGCCCCGCAAAACAGTTCGCAACATCGCGGCCAGCGTCCGGGACGAGTACGCCCGGCGTGGCTACTGGCGAGACGCTCGCGGACTCCACCGCGCCGACGATCCCGAGTACGCCCAGCAGCGAGCGGAGGCCCGCACACGCGAGCTGAACGCGCGAGCTGCGCGAGACGAAGCCGAGTAGACCCCCTGAGGCCGGACGCTGAACTTGCCGGTCCGGTCCGGCCCCAGGGTCTATCCCACCTGTTGAACCCCAGGAAGGACATCCCCCATCATGGCCGCGATCACCTTCGCCGTCACCCTCTCCGTTCTGTGGATCGCTCACCACGTGGCCGATCACTGGATTCAAACGGACTGCCAGGCCATTACCAAAGGGCGCCCGGCCCGAGACGAGGCCGGGACGCGGGACCGCTCCGGGCAGCTCGCGGACCTGCGCCACGTGCTTTCCCTGACGGCTGTCCTCGCCGCTGCGCTGCTGGCGGTTGCCTGGCGCGTGGACATCGCTTATGACCCGGCCCGCTTTGTGGTGGCCCTGCTGGTGAACGGTGCCAGCCACTACTGGGCAGACCGGCGCGTCTACCTGCTGCGTCTGGCGCGAGCCATCGGGAAGGGCGGATGGCTCGACAACGACCCGACCGCCGCCTACACCCTCGACCAAAGCTGGCACCTGCTCTGGCTGCTGATCACCGCTCTGATCATCGTCTGACCGCCGGTGCGTCCGTGCGGCCGGACTCCTGAGGCCCGGCCGCACCACGGACCGGCGGATCAATCCCCGGAGATCACAGAGAGGTCATCGTGATGGCGAAGAAGAACAGCAGCGGGAACAGCGACTTCAACGGCCCTGGAACGTGGGTCGGCGGAAAGGCGTTGACCTGCGACTGCGGCAACAGCACCAACTGGCAGTCCCTTTCGATGTCAGGTGGGAAAACTACCGCGACCTGCGGCAACTGCAAAAAGTCGGTCAGCTCCTGATCACCGCCGGTGCGTCCGTGCGGCCGGACCTCTGAGGCCCGGCCGCACCACGGACCGGCGGTCAGAAGTCGGACAACGAAGGGAACACCAATGGGTTACGTAGGCGGCGGGGTTTACGACAAGGACCGTGGGCAGCTCAAGTGCCCCTGCGGAAACAAGAACCTGTGGGATTGGATCAGCCAGGGCCCTAAGGGCCGTACGGCGCAGTGCGGGGCGTGCAGCAAGGTCATCAAGGACTGATCAGCTCTGAACCGAAGGCCCCTGCGGAAATGTAGGGGCCTTCGGTATAGCAGGTAGAGGGCAGCGACGCGCGCAAGGCCGCCGCACCATCAAGGAGAGAAGCGATGAGCCAGGACCGGTACCCGACCCACATGAGCGCGGCCTTGGCTGAGGGACTGTGCCCGGACTGCTCCGGCTCTCGGCCGGTGACGGTCCAGCAAGTGGAGATCGCCGACGCCGACGATGAACGCCGCACCGTGCCCGTGCTGGGGTGCGATGGCTGCCGGGCAACCTGGTGGCCCGCATGGATCGTCCGGCCCGACTTCGAGGGCTGGACGATCCTGGACGGCGAGGCAATCCGGCTGATCCTGTCTGTCCGGACATGGAGTGGTGAATGGCACACCCCAAAATGACTTTGTCCAGTTAATTTGATCGTTGCCCAGTCATTTAAGGAATGGCCCGTTTTTAGTGAGAAACTCCTGGTGTTCGGCCATCCAGCGGCGTGACTCATACGCGGACTCCATTGGGACAGTCTGGCCTGGTATGTCGTCGGCCTGGCACTCGTAGCCTTTGGAGCAGTAGATCGGGCGCGAGTCTTCCTTCGGCGTGGTCGTCATGTCGTTTAGCCTAGGCTCTTACCGCTTGCGGGCGGGGTTAAGTCGTGAGCTAGTCGTGAGATCTGAGATCAGGGGACGGGCACTTAACTTAGGTGCCTTCGGACACATCCCACACGACTACCGAGAACGTCAGGGTCGGCGGGCCCGAGGTCTGCGCCGCGTGCATGGTGATCAGCCGGACGACCCGGCCCGGCTTAGTGGCGACGCACACCACATCTCCCTCCCTGAGTGGCTGAGTGACGGCAGTCCCGGACGCTAGGGCAGCGTCTCGGCACTGCGCAGCTCCCGGGCGGCCCTCAGGGGGCAGCACAGCTACGCGAGCGTCCGACATGGCTTTGAGCTGCGTTTTGAGCCAATCCCCCCGGATATCGGCTTCGCCGGAACGCTCGGAGACCCGGGGTGGAGCCTGGTCTAGGTCCTCTTCGGCCCGGGGGCCGTCAACCCTCATGGTGCCTCGCCAGCGCACGCGAGGACTTGGCAGGGCGGTTGGTGAGGTGAGAGCAGACGAGGCGGCCGGACCAGGGGCAGGGGCGGAGCTGGTGACGGTGGAAGGCGTCGGCGCGGGCTGCTCTGTGGCAGCGGGGGGCGGTAGCGCGGCGGCCGGGCGTTCGGGCTTTTCATCCCCGCCGGAGCACATCACCAGGGTGACCCCTCCGGCTGCGAGGGACACGCCAAGGGCAATCGCAGCGGTTCGCAGGTTGCGCGCGGTCAAGCCGGGGCCCGAGGACGGAGGCCGGGGAGGTCGGCGCGTCTTCGGAGGGATCGGGTCGGGGTTGGGCATGGCCACGTGGTCCTCCTGAGGGGATAGGAGACATGAGGGCACGCTGTAGGGCTCTTAGTGTCTAATAGCGTTCCGGGACGCCTGACCTGCGGTTACAGGCGTCCCACGGAACCGCCGGAGACTGTCGCTAGGGCGCTGACCTGCGCCGACGCTATTAGACGGTCATGGAGAGTCGCTACTGTCCACGCCCAGAGCCGTAGTGATGGCCTTCGCCACCACGATGATGAGCCCGGGCGTATAGAAGATCACCGCCACGGCCACGGCGAGGACGATGAACTGAACGAATCGGGTGATCTCGCGAGTGAACAGGAAGAAGATCGCGACAATGCCCACGATCACGAGGAACAGGGGTCCGAAGATCTGCCGAAGCCAGTCCGCGAGTCCCTCCGTGTTCGGGTCCTTGGGGCTCGCCTGGATCAGCGCCAGCATCGCGCCGTTCAACATCTGCGCTTCCTCAGCTTGGTAGGGATCATCAGGCAGGCGGAAGCCTGCGCTGGATGTCGGTGAGCAGCCTCACGACTTCGGACGCGAACGCCCGATGTTCGTCGCGCAGCTCCCCCAGCTCCGTGCGAGTCTGGCGGACCTCCTGATCTACGTCGCTCACGCGTTGCTCGACTTGCCCGATCCGCTCCGACAGGCGGTCACGCACTCCGTTGATCCGGTGCGTCAGGTCTTCGGTTGACGTCCGCGCATCGGCTCGGGCGTTGATCAGCTCGTCCACGATGCCGTCAACGAAGCCGTGCCCTCGGTTGCGGGTCCCTTCGGTAGCGCTCGCATCGCTCACTGTCGCGTCCTTTGGGTCGTCCTGGGGTTCACTCCCCACGGTAGCAGCGTTCACCTGCGAAAACGGGTAAGGACAAATTCGCACGCCACGCGAGTAATCAGCAGCCAGACAAAACCGATAATAGGAGCGGCTGCCATTCCCATGAATCCGTATACCCATCCATTCCGCAGGGTGGTTACCCATAGGGCGAGGATGAAAAAGAATACGGTCGTCATGGCGATGATGGTCGCGCAACCTAGGTATATCCATCGAACAATAAGTGGAGTCGCAAGCAAGGTAAACCGCGTGTCCGCCAATGCGCCTATCAAACTGGGCTGTCTGTGCGGGTAGGCTGCGCCTTCGGTTTCCGGAGCGGGCATCGTTCTTCCTTTCCGGGGGAGGTCTAGAAAGGCAGCGGTCCCGCACTCTCCGAAGAAAGAAGATGCGGGACCGCTTCCGGCATAGTGGCCGGTTCCTCTTAGTAGTCGATTTCTTCGATGTAGTTGATGTGCATTCCGGGGACGTAGCGCTGAATGACCGTGTTCAGTGCTGCTGCTGCTGCCTCCGGTCCGTTCTGGACCATGGCGTCAATGATGCCATCGGCTTCGGCAGGGGTCATGTGGGAGCCGGGCGTAATCCATCTGTCGCGCTCGTCCTCTGAGACGCGGACGGAGCCGAAGATAGCCAGGCCACCAGTTCCGGTCTGCGTCCTGTCCGGGCCGGAGGCGGTGCCGGACTCGGCTGCCTTCTGCTTTCGGCCGGGCGTGATTTTCGCTTCGCGGTGAGCGGCGGCGAACTGGTCACGGTTCCGCTTGGACGGGTTCTGAATGGCGCCGGAAACATACCGCTCTACCGTGCGCACCGACACACCGAGCCGTTCGGCTACGGCTTTGGTCGATCCCCAGCGGTCAACCATCGCCTTCGCAGCTTCCTGCGTGCTGGCCTTTTCGACACTTGAATAGGCCCGGCCACTAAGGGCCTGAAAAATGGCCTCTCCGAGATCCTGCTTTGCCCTTCCCCTGATCTGCATCGGTTACACCTTCCGAGGGTCGCCGTGAACGTCGGTCGCCAGGAAGCAATCCATGCTCATGACGTTCTCGGGCTTCACGGTCCACTGCCCCAGCTTGGGAATCTGGCCGGGCCCGGGCAGTTTCCAGCCGTCTGGGAGAATGGCAGCCGGATCGGTCGTGTCTACGGCGTAGTACACGCAGTCATGGTTAATGCGTACCGGCCACATCCCGGTTTCCTTGCCGACTTTGGCGACCTTCCTCAGGAGCGTGGTCCGGGCCGTGCCGATGATCGCGTCTGCCCAATCGGGCCGGTGCACGAACTTCGTGCCCCTTTGCAGCATCCCCACGGTCTCGCGGAAGGTCGCCTTGACCACCTCCCGTACCGCTGCCTCGTCCGCATCGGGCGTGGCAGGGTCGATCGACATCAGCCCGTCGCGAATCAGCTCCGCAACGCCCGGGCTCCCGTGCAGTAGGCGCCCCCCCCGGGGAAGGTCGCGACCCTCTTTGTCCCTGCGGAGCCGGGGCAGCCAGGCGTCGGTAATCATCTCCTCGGGCATCCCGTGCTCTAGCAGGTGCGCCACGGTCGGAGTGCTGAGCAGGTGCGGCCCGGGGGCTCCGGCCCGGCCGGTCAAGTCCGGCAGCAGCTCGTAGGGCTGCCAGGGCCCGGACACCTGCCAGTAGCCCGGGATCGACGCATCGAAGCCAACGAAGCCGGTGTTAGTGAGGGTGTCCCACGGGAGTACGGCCATGACCATGGCTGAAAGGAACTGGCACACCACGTCGAAGCCGACGACGTTCGGCCGGGACCGCTCGTCTTCGGTGAGCTGGGCAAGCGGCCGGTCCCACACGCACGCGCGCTCTTGGATGCTGGCGGCGGGCGTGCCCTCTCCGTCCCACTTGAGCAGGGCGGACCTGCGGGCCCTGCGTCCGGTCCTCATCCGGTCCGGTCCGAGAGCCGCCCGGATCATGTTCGTCCCGGAGGTTCCGGCGGTCATGACGAACGGGACTCCGGTGATCTCACGGTACCGCGCCAGCAGGTAGGCCGCAGTCAGCGCGTCATGATCGCTGCGCAGGTAGGGCGCCCCAGACACCCGCATAGCCCGCGGGTCGATCCATTCCGGGACCACGATCACCACGGACGGGCGCGACGGCCCGTGCCACGCGGTCCACGCGCCGATCCCGGCCGCGCTCGGCTGCCATCCGGCCCCGGCCGCTTCGATGACCGCGCGGCATTCCTTCCGGGCCTTCGGTGTGCCGGAGGACTTGGCCGCAGGCTTGCCCCCGGGCCTGGCGTTGACGGGCTTCCCCGGGTACCCGAGCCGAGCCGCCGCGCTCGCGTCGATCGCGACCGTCCCGCCCTTGGGCATCTGCTGGACGATCGCGGCCAGCAGCTCCGGAAGGGAGTCGTACCCGCCGTCATCCTGCGTCGCCCAGTCCGAGCCGATCCACGTGATGCCCTGCTCAGTGACTCCGGCAGCCAGTACGGGCCGACCCTGCGCAGTAACAGCGGAAGCGGTTTCACCTGCGGGAACGCGGTTCACGAATTCGGCCGGCGGAGTTGCCTGCACTACTGGTGACGTGGGCGTTTGCTTATTGGACGGCTCCGGCTCGCGCACGGCCGGGGAAATCTCGGGCTCGGGCTCACCTCCGCTCGGGCCGCCGTCGTCCTGGCCGTGCGGGACTTCCTCGTCCGGTCCGGGATCGGCGTCCCCGTCAAGGTCCGGCCAGATCACAGACTCAGGGATCACCAGGCACCACGGCTGAGATCCGCCGATGGTTACGCGCTTGACCGGCCGAGCCGACCCGGGGACGAGGGCCCCGGCCCGCTTGAGTGCCGACCCGATCGACTTGGCGGTGTACCCGGCCGCGCGGCTGTCCCCGCTGGCTCGCGCCAGGTCGAACAGCGCGGACGGCCGGACCGCGATCCCGCCGTACGCGGGAACGTAGTGCATCGCGACCCCGGCGCCTTCGAACCGGACCATGCCGATGTGCGGGTCTTGGCCCACCTCCCGGAGCCCGGCCGCTTGCGCGGTGAGCCCGCCCGGAAGGTGAGCTGTGCCAAGCGTGCCGTCCGGCCCAGTCAGGAACGCGCGGCGGCTCACAAGACCCTGCCGGATGATGTCCCCGATTGCGGTCTTGAGATCGTCGGTGGCCTGCCTGCGGTCTTCCATGGTGTCCGCCTGTACTGCGAGGGATCGGGCGAGCGGAGCCGCCACGGCGTCCAGCAGCGGGCCGCGCTCGACTCCGGCCGCGTCGGCTGCCAGTGCCAGGCCACCGAGCATCGCCCCGGCCATGCTGACGACTCCCACCATGCCGGTCTCGGAGTCGGCCCACCCGGGCACTTCTCGGTCAACGTGCGTGCTGAGCGCGGTCTGACCGGCGGTATCGGCTTCGGCCAAGACCGCGCCCGGGTCGTCGGCTTCGGCCAAGCGGGAGATGATCCGGTCCCCGATAGCGCGTAGTCCCGGGCCGATGACCTCGGCTAGCTCGCCGGACTTGTGGACCTTCTCCCACCAGCGCCAGTGCGCGTCACCGCGGACAAGGCGCAGCACCACGGCCCGCCGGAACAGGCTCGCCTGCATCTGGGGAGGGAGGGACTGCGCGGTGATCACGGGGATGGTCCGGATGTGGCGCTGAGTCTGCGCGGTGATCCCGTCGCGCTTGCGGCGCCCCCGCATCTGACCGCCGTTGCCGATCGCGCGGATGATCCGCTCAAGCTTGGCCACGGCGTCCCGCTGGACGAGCATCGGTGCGTCCAGCGTCAGCGCGAGGTCGTCCAGCAGGGTCGGCATGTCCGCCTCGAAGTCGACCTTCGCTTCGATGTCGGTCACGGTGTCTTCGCTCATTTTGGCTGTGGGCAGCGGAGGCCAGCACGGCGCCAGCGCCAGCAGACGGCCCGCAACGGCGGTACAGGTCTTGCCGGTGTTCGGGTCTCCCCACACCACCAGAGCAGCCGACACGGGCCGGATCGTCTGCCCGAACGAGCGGGCCCCGGCCGCGATACCGAACAGCGGGGCCCATCCCCCGGACGTCGCGACCCGGGCGAGCACGTCGGCCGCGCTATGGCCTTCGGGGAGCTGCACAGGAGCCGCCGCCGTCTCCAGTTCAGCAGTGGCCCCGATCAGCTCGACCGCATCCCCGGTCGGCCGGGCCCTGCCATCCGCCGACACGTACACCGCGGGTTGGTCGGTGACGTGATGCCATCCGGTCCGGGTGACCGCCAGCGTGAGCGGCAGCCGCTCTGCCTGGTCAAGCACGATGTTAGTCAGCACCTCGCGCCAGGTACGGAACCCCAACCCGGGAGCGCGGAACCGCTCGCGCCAGGCATCGCCCGCCATCAGCTCGCGATGGGAGATCGTCGCGCGCTGACCCTGCACCGAGACGCGGTAATACCAGGTATCGACCTCGCCGTTCGGGCGCAGGGTAATCAAACCCTTGGACACCTCGGGACACCAGGTCAGGACCGGCCGGAACTCAAGAGCGGTCCCGCGCGCGCCGTCCTCGTCCTTCCCCTTCCCCTTGGCCGGTCGGGTCTCTTCTACCTTGAAGACCTGGGGGGGGGTCACCTGATACGCCCACCCCGGGGACCCCGGAACAAGCTCTCGGTCCCTGCGGAGGGGGTGGACGTTCTCCGCCGTCATCGGCCCGACTCCATAGGAACCGGCGCGGGACGCAGCGAACACAGAGCAGGAGTCACGTAGACTCTCCCTCGAAGCATCTGGTGAACGCGAGGGTCCCGGGATCGGTTGGCAGCCGATCATCACTCCGGGGCCCTCGTTTGTTTGTTGTGTAAGGCCGAAGCGTATGCCTGATGACTGCGCTCCGACTGCCGATCGCGTTGCGTGTCGTCAAGGCTGTCATTCCGCTTCCTGTTGGGCTGGATGTGACGTGCGGAGGCGCGAGCGGCCCCGGCCGCAGATGCAGCCGGGGCCGTAGGTGATCTAGGCGGGGAGCGGTCGGGCCGCGCACGCGTCGATCAGGGCGAGCCCGTCATCTGGGATCACCTCCGCTTGGCGGACGCCGACCAACCCCAGGCTTTGCAGGAAGTAGACCCAGACCGGTTCGATGCCCGGGTTGGCCTGCCAGTCCTGTTCGGTGACGTGGCCCTGCGCGTAGTACAGGGTCCGCCATGCCGCGTCGGTCAGCTCGCGGGGCGTCATCCAGCGCACCGACCGCACCTCGCGCGGGCTCGGCTGGACGAGGGTGTCCGCCACGTGGGCGACGAAGACCTTCCAGTGGTGGCCGATCCCGCGGGGGCCCGGGGCGCGGCGGCATCGGTTGTTGCGCCACGCGACCCGAGCCAGTTTCAGGTCCGTCACGGTCAGGGTCAGGCCCAGCTCTTCGGCCGCCTCCGCCCGGGCCGCGTCCGCGTAGTCCGCGTGGTCATCGAAGACGTGACCGGCCACGGGCGCGAGCCCGGCCGGGGCGGTACCGCGTTCGATCATCAGGGCGCAGCCCTTGTTCATCACGAGCACTCCGACGCTCGCGTTGTCGCAGATTTTCATGCCGTCCCTTTCAAAAGGGGCGGCCCCTCCGCCAGACAGCGGAGGGGCCGCTAGGTCAGGTGGTGGTCTGGTTCGGGGTCACGTCGACCGTCCAACCGTCCGGGATCAGCCCGGCCGGAAGGAGAGCCGCGATGCGGTCAGCGAGCGCGCTGTACTCCCGGGCACGGTCGGCCCAAGTTGGCGCAGTGGTGGCCGGGCTCCGCTCCGCGAGCATGAGCAGCGCGCCTGCCCGGGAGCGGAGCGCGGTCCGGATCACCTGGATCTCGTAGGCGGTGAGCGTCACGTGATCCACCTCAGAACAGCGGGTCAATCGCGGGCGGCGCGTTGTTGGCTGCCTTCCGGCGAGCCCTCCGCGCGCCGTCGACCGTGAGCTGCCAGCAGGACGGGCACCACGCCACAAGGTCCTCCGGCGCGTGGCGCTCGATCGAGCGCGCAGGGTCCGGCCCCGGGTCCTTTGGCCCGGCCACCAGACGGCACGTGTCGCTGTGATCGTTGACGCAGCGCCCGATCTTCCGGTGCTTGGGGTGCGACCTCTCGCACTGGCACCGGTACCCGGCTCGCGTCATCACCGACGTCCAGACGTCGGCCCCGGCCAGCGGAGGAAGCGGCGCCCTCTTGGATACGGTCACGGCTGACCTCCCCGGACGTATCGGAGCTGAGCCCAGGTACGCGGCGGCAAGGTCCGCGTCCGGCGGGGAGAGGATCACCCTCGTCTCAGTCGTCACCGACGATCACCTCGACCAAGAAGACGAGAGCCGCCAGGACCTCGCCAACGATGATCAGCGTGAGTTCGACGACGAACGCGATCGTGGCGACGATCATCCCGAAGACCTCGGAGACGATGTCATCGTTCACGACGACCCCCCGGCCGGACGCTGGAACATGGTGCGCAGCGTGGCGGGAACGTCCTCGCGGACCGTCCTCAGCCAGAACAGCAGCCGACCGCCACGGCGCAGAGCCCGGCCGTCCAGCACGCCGCAGAAGTAGACCCACACCAGCAGGCACGGCCACATCAGAGCCGGGGGCAGCACGTAGACCGCCGCCGCCAGCATCCCGACGACCAACGCCTTCACCGCCGTCTTCGCCTTGTCCTTCCTCGTGTACTTGGCGCTCACTTCGAGCCCCCGGACGAGCCCCCGGCCGCCTTGTCGGCCGCGTCCCGCACCGACTTGGGCTCGCCGTTCGGCCAGGTCCCATTCCGCTTGGGGTGGATCACGGTCGTGGTCTTCGCCATGATGGGAAGACCTCCTTTCGAGGTATGGCCCTGCCGGGTGTTCTTGCGACGGACCCCCCGGCGGGGCCTTTCTGTTTGGCTCCGTTGCCAGCACTGACGCACATGACACGCACGTCAGCGCTCACTACCGTTGGCAACGGCGGTGATCGTGTGGAGCACATGACCACCGTTGCCTACCGTTTCACTGAAAGCCGACCGATGTCAACGGTTGCCAACGGGGGGAAACCCGTGTCAACGTAAGAGGCATGTTGACAACCGATGCACGGAGCGGCCCGCACCGTGGAGGAACCCCTATGTCCGGCCGCCGCCCTACCGCTCGTCTTCTAGTCACTCCGGAGACGGCAGCCGCGCTTGACGAAGCGCTGATTGACACGATCTCGATCACTCGACAGAAGGTGTCTAAGACTGATCTCGCGGACGCTCTGATCCGGATCGGTCTTCGCCACCTGGACGAGGTCGCAGCCCTGATCACACAGAGCGGCGAAGGGGAGGTGACCACAGATGACGGGTCAGGCTCCGTCTAATAACGTCATCGCAGGTAACGAACCCGCGTCGGCTCCGTCGGCCGAATCCGATAACCGCGTTCCCACAGGTCAGAACCCGTCCGTTCTTATTGACGTCCGGACGTCTGGACGTCGGGAAGGAAGTGCCGCCGATGATGTATCGCCTCGTGATGACGGTCTTCGTGCTGTTCGCGCTGACTCCGGCTCTGGCCGGGGCCCGGCTCGCGACGGAGGGGGCCCCGCTGTGGCTCAGCCTGATCGCGTCGATCCTGTTCCCGGCCGGAGCGCTGGTGATCGGCGTACGTCTAGCCAGGTGGCACAACGGGAGAGCGTGAGCGAGAAGACTCCGGCGCGCTGGCCGCGTCGGTGGCCGCTCGTCCTGCTGGCGCTCCCGGCCGGAGTCGCCACGTGGTCCGGGTGGGTAGGGCTCGGTGAGCTGACCGGCTTCGGGCCCGTGAAGCCTCTTCCGGGCATCGCGGACGTGACGATCAACAGCGCGATCACGCTGCCGATCGGAGTCGAGGCGTACGCCGCTCTCGCCATGTCCGCGTGGCTGACGTCGGCGCCCGTCAAGGACAGCACTCGGGCGTTCGCCCGGGCGTCCGCCATCGGCGCTCTCGTCCTGGGGATGCTCGGGCAGGTGGCGTATCACCTGTTGGAAGTCCAGCATTCAGCCAAGGTCGTGAGGATCGCGCAGGAAACCGGCCAGACCATCGCGCAGGTAGCGAAGACCGTGCACCCGCACGCACCGTGGTGGGTCACGATCTTCGTCTCCTGTCTGCCCGTGCTCGTCCTCGGGCTCGGGGCCGGACTCGCGCACATGATCCACCGTGACCGGACTTCGACTCATTCGGAGATCAGACGTCCCGACGTCAGGACGTCAGCGGATCTGGCCGGGATCGCGATCCCTCTACGGACGGACTCGACCCCCATTGCCTACGAACCCCCCATTGTCACCAGCGGGAATATGATCCCGGATCATGTTCCGGCTGACACTCCCTCCGTGTCGGACGAAGCGGAGCAGAAGACGTCCGGACGCCAAGGCGTCCAGACGTCAAGAGTTCCCATGGCCCCTCCGGTTGACGAGGTGATCCCCGCAGGGACCCGGGACGAAGACCCTGAGCCCGACCCCTCCCCTTCGGAGGGGCTCTCAGACAGCCGTACTCCGCCCCGTGAGCTGTCGGCGCGTGAGCGCGAGGACGGGGCCCGTCTGGCGGCTCTGGCCTCCGATGCGGCCCGCGTGCGGGCAGCTCTGGATGTGCTCGGAATGGAGGCGGGCCCTGCGGAGGTCCGGGCGTGGCTCACCGCCTGCGGTGTCCAGATCGGTGCCGAGTACGTGAAGACCGTGATCAAGCGGGCCCGCAAAGCGGCCCGTGAGCAGGACCAGGGGCGCCTGTCCCTGGTGAAGGAGTCCGGGTGACCGGACGCGCAGGGCGGACCGCGCCCTCGATTGCACCCGAAGCGCGGCCCGCCTGCCGATCGACCCTCAGAAAGAGAGATCAGCAATGGACATTCTGTCACTTGGCATGACCGTCTTCGGAGCGTTCGGCGCCGGTGTCACCGTGGGCGCGCTCGCGTTCTCCCCCCGCCTCGTCACGCGCACGGACACCAGCGGCCCAACCTCGCAGCGGGAGCCCGCGGTGATGTACGTGGTCCCGGGGACCCCTTCCCCGGGCGCGCCGATGGGCCCCCCGGGATACCAGGTTGTCCCCGCGATTCCTGCGGAGGCATGGGGGATCGCGAGCGTGAGCCCAGGGCAGATCCCGGGACACGCGCCCCTGCGAGGCGGTGACGCCGATCACGGCCCGGGTCTACCGTCGATCAAGTCCCGGATGATGACCCCTGGCATGACCCCCGACTCTCGGGAGGGCGACCGATGACCGCTCGGATGCTTAGCCTCGCCTTCGCCCTGGCGGTCTGCATGGGGGTAGCGCTGCCCCAGTTCGCCAACGAGCCCGGCCGCATCATGGCCGGTCTCGTCTACATGCTCGCGGGTGTGCTGCTGGCAGCTCCCCGACTCGGGCAGGCTATCGCAGCGGTTCCCGCCCCCCGCCTGATGTGGAGGGAGGACCGATGATGACCGACGCTCCCTCGTCCAATAACGGGCGCGCAGGTCAAACCGCCTTGCGCCCTATTGACAGCCCTGGTAGCGCGTCCGACCCTCACGCGCCCCTGAACGGCCCTCAGAACGGACAGGAGGAACGATAGGCATGGATGCCCTCACAGACGTCGTCCGGGCCTTCCTGCGAGGTCTACGCGCCATGTACAGCGCGTTTGAAGACGTCGGGCTCGCGTGGCTGCTCTGGCTCGTCTTCCTCGCATTCGCGCTGGCCTTCGGTACCTGGCGCATCCGGCGGCACATGAACGCGCAGGTCAGCCTGGCGAATCAGGTCGTCGGAGCCAAGACCAGCAGGGCTGCCGATGGGGCGACCCTGTTCCGTAGCTCCCTCAGCGTCGAACAGCGGCCCAGCCTGAGCCCGTTCGATGGTCGCCCCGTGATCCTCCGCGGACTGCCGTACCCGGTCGCGGTCCTGCTGTGCTGGCTGTGGGTCGAAGCCCGGCCCGTGTCGGTCGCGCTGCTGGCCGGGACATCGGTCTACGTCGGGCAAGCGGTCCTGCGCTGGTGGTTCGTCCGGCGCCACACCAAGACCATCGTCCGGCCGCTGTCGAAGGCGCTCGCGCCGATCCTGAACGAGCGTCCTCAGGTGATCTACCGGGACATGATCGTTCCGGCTGAGCACGCCGAGCCCGATGCCGAAGTGGTGATCCCGCTTCCGGACGACCATCACCCAACCGTGATCCCCGAGGTGTCCCGGATCGTCCACGCCCGGCTCGGTGGCGAGCGTCGTCACTCCCTGTCAAAGGGGGCTCCCTACCTGCTCACCTTCACGCACAAGCCGTCCCCGCCGACCTTCGTCGCCTTCGAAGACGTCGCAGAGTTCATGCTCCATGGCTTCGGTGAAGCGCGCGGATTGTGGCAGCCCTTCCTAGGGCTCGGCACTGAGCAAGAGCGCATGTACCTGAATTTCGACGGTGCCGTGGTTCACCTCGGGATCAGCGCCGGAACCGGAGCCGGTAAGTCAACGCTCATGCGCATCTTGGCGGCTCAGTTCGCCGTTCGCAGCAACGGAACCGCCCGTCAGGCTTACATCGACCCCAAGGGCGATTACGAGGGCATGGAACAGGTGCCCGGAATGAAGGTTTACAACGACATCGGCGATATCGACTCCCTAGACGGCATCTATAAGATGTGGGACGTCGTCGGCTGGTATAAGCGCGAGCTAGACGCTCGGCGAAAGGGCGAGCGCGGCCCGAAAGAAGGATGGGAGCCTCTCATCCTGTTTAACGACGAACAGAACGCTTTCGGAAAGTTCTCCCGCCAGGCATGGGAAGCGATCCGCGAAAAGAGCGATCCGAAGATCCCGCCGGTGTGGCAAGACATGTATTTGCTCGGTGTCATGGGACGCTCCTTCAAAATCCGCATGATCAACGCCTACCAGGTGATGAGCGCGCAGGCTACCGGCGGAGGGAACGCGCAAGACGGCTCCGAGCTTCGCAGGCAGTTCGGTAACAAACTTCTCGCGCGCTTCGATCCCTCCATGTGGGATTCGCTGGTGGGTACCCGTCCCCGCGGTCAGTCAAGCGATGTGCCCGGCCGTTGGCTGCACGTGGGAAACGCGGGCCTGGCGCGCTCTGTCCAGCTCCCCATATTCGAGCCCGAGCACGTAGCCGAGCTGTGCAGCGCGGCCGGACTCGACCTGTCTCCGGTGGCTGTCTCTAATGGCACCACCGACGCATCCCACGAAGCCGGAGGCTCGTCCGGAGACACGAAGACAGGAGACAAGCCCTCCCCGCAGGACGGCCCGCCCTCCTTCCCGTGGGACACCACAGGCTTCAGTCACGACTCATACGAATTGCGCGCGGCGAACGCTGAGCGCAATCCGGCTCCCGAGCCTCCCAAAGTCCGTTACACCCTCGAAGAGGCCATTGACGCAGG
This sequence comes from Actinomadura hibisca NBRC 15177, assembly GCF_001552635.1. Taxonomy (GTDB): domain Bacteria; phylum Actinomycetota; class Actinomycetes; order Streptosporangiales; family Streptosporangiaceae; genus Spirillospora; species Spirillospora hibisca. Next base: position 17,058 of record NZ_BCRO01000140.1, read on the forward strand.
AATCATCTCCGTCACGATCTCTAAGGCCAAGCAGGACCGGACCCGAGCCCGCAAGCGCGGCACCTGGTATCCCGAGCCTGAATTTCGAGGGCGCGCCGAAACCTACACGCACGAAGATCTGACCCGCTTCTACAGCGAGGCTCAGCAGAGCCAAGGAAGCGAACAGGACCACACCAAGTGAATCGGCCGCACGTGCCCGAATATGAGCCGCACGACCCGTACTCGGCTCACCGGTGCACGTGCGGTCATTTGGTGTACCGGGACGACCTCCCGGGCGGCTCTTGCCGATTCTGCGCCTGCCAGGTCCATATGTCTTGCAAGGAAGGCCGAAGGAAGGATGAGCCTGCCCCATGAGCGCATTCCCTTCCCTTCCTTCCTCGCTCCCCTAACTCCCGAAGGAGGTCACCACGTGCTAGCAGGGGTTGTTACCGTGATCGCATTCATTGCCGCGGCTGTCATCCTGCCCCGCTATGTGTTCGGCGGACGCAGACGAGGAAGCGGCCGGGTGAAAGTCCGGTACGGACCATCACTGATCGGCTCAGCATCCATCGGAATCGCCCAGATCTTCGTCCGCTACTGGATGTACACGTTTCCCGTAACGTTCGCCGCTATTATCACCCTGATTGGTTTTTTGCTCATCTAAGAACAGAAAAACGCCATTCTTTTACACTGAAACTAGTGCGCATA
>NZ_BCRO01000141.1 GCF_001552635.1 Actinomadura hibisca NBRC 15177
CTCGCCTCCGGCTTCGCCCCGCCGCGACAGTTAGTCACTCGCGCGACGGCTGAGGTCTTTGAGAGGGGCCCTGAGACCGGACTGGGACCGGACGGGAGCCTGTCGCGGTCCGGCCGATCCCGCCGAGAACCGCCGCGCCGGTTGGGCGAGATCGTCCGGATCGTGCCCTCCGGGGCGCGTCTCACCTCGTGGCTGCAAAAGTGACGCCCGAAGGCGAGTAGCCTTGACTCGTCTCAGAACTCACCTGCGAGCTGCGGAAGAGGGCGATCTCCGCCGTGTCGACAGAGTCGTCGCAATCTAGTGCCGACCCCAAGATGACCGACTTCGGTGCCAACGAGTGGCTGGTCGACGAGCTGTACCAGAAGTACCTCGAAGACCCGAACTCGGTTGACGAAGCCTGGTGGAACTTCTTCGCGGACTACCAGCCGGGCTCCCGGCCCGCCGCGACCACCGCCTCCCCGGAGGCCCCCCAGGCGACCGACGGCGCGGCCAAGCCTGCGGGCCAGGCCGCCAACGGCACCGCGGCGGCTCCGCCGACGGCCAAGCCGCCGGTTGCCCCTGACGGCAAGGCCGACGGGCAGGCGCAGCCGAAGGCCGCCGCTCAGTCGGCCGCCAAGCCGGCTGCCAAGAAGCCGGCCGAGCCCGCCGCCAAGAAGCCGGCCGCCACCCCCGTGCCGGCCGGCGCGGAGGAGGTCCGGCTGCGCGGCGTGGCCGCCCGGACGGCCGCCAACATGGATCTCAGCCTGTCGGTGCCGACCGCCACCAGCGTGCGCGCGATCCCGGCCAAGCTGCTGATCGACAACCGCATTGTGATCAACAACCACCTGAAGCGCGGGCGCGGCGGCAAGGTCTCCTTCACCCACCTCATCGGTTTCGCCATCGTGAAGGCGCTGGCGGCGATGCCGGAGATGAACGCCGCCTACACCGAGGTGGACGGCAAGCCGGTGCTGGTCAAGCCCGAGCACGTCAACTTCGGCCTGGCCATCGACCTGCGCAAGGACGACGGCCAGCGGCAGCTGGTGGTGCCCTCGATCAAGGCCGCCGAGACGCTGGACTTCCGCCAGTTCTGGGCCGCCTACGAGGAGATCGTCCGCAAGGCGCGCAACAACAAGCTGACGATCGAGGACTACCAGGGCACCACGATCTCGCTGACCAACCCCGGCACCATCGGCACCGTGCACTCGGTGCCGCGGCTGATGCCGGGCCAGGGCACGATCATCGGCGTGGGCGCGATGGAGTACCCGGCCGAGTTCGCCGGCGCGTCGGCCGACACGTTGTCGCGGATGGGCATCAGCAAGGTCATGACGGTGACCTCCACCTACGACCACCGCATCATCCAGGGCGCCCAGTCGGGCGACTTCCTGCGCCGCATCCACCAGCTGCTGCTGGGCGAGGACGGCTTCTACGACGAGATCTTCGAAGCGCTGCGCATCCCCTACGAGCCGGTGCGCTGGGTCAAGGACATCTCCGCCTCGCACGAGGACGACGTCGCCAAGGTCGCCCGCGTCCACGAGCTGATCCACGCCTACCGCGTGCGCGGCCACCTGATGGCCGACACCGACCCGCTGGAGTACAAGCAGCGCCGCCACCCCGACCTGGACATCCTCCAGCACGGGCTGACGTTGTGGGACCTGGAGCGCGAGTTCGCGACCGGCGGGTTCGGCGGCAAGCCGACGATGAAGCTGCGCGACATCCTCGGCGTGCTGCGCATGGCCTACTGCCGCACCGTCGGCATCGAGTACATGCACATCCAGGACCCCGAGGAGCGGGCCTGGATGCAGGAGCGCATCGAGGTCGCCCACGACAAGCCCTCGCGCGAGGAGCAGCTGCACGTGCTGCGCCGCCTCAACAGCGCCGAGGCGTTCGAGACCTTCCTGCAGACCAAGTTCGTCGGGCAGAAGCGGTTCTCGCTGGAGGGCGGCGAGTCGGTCATCCCGCTGCTCGACTCGGTGATCTCCGCGGCGGCCAAGGAGCACCTGGACGAGGTCGTCATCGGCATGGCCCACCGCGGCCGGCTGAACGTGCTCGCCAACATCGTCGGCAAGTCCTACGGGCAGATCTTCGGCGAGTTCGAGGGCAACCTCGACCCGCGCAGCGCCCAGGGCTCGGGCGATGTGAAGTACCACCTGGGCGCCTCGGGCGACTTCGTCGCCGACGACGGCTCCAAGATCCACACCGAGCTGGTCGCCAACCCCTCGCACCTGGAGACGGTGGACCCGGTGCTGGAGGGCGTGGCCCGCGCCAAGCAGGACGTCCTGGACGTCGGCGAGGCCGGGTTCAGCGTGCTGCCGGTGCTGATCCACGGCGACGCGGCGTTCGCCGGGCAGGGCGTGGTCGCCGAGACCCTGAACCTGTCGCAGCTGCGCGGCTACCGCACCGGCGGCACCGTGCACGTGATCATCAACAACCAGGTGGGCTTCACCACCGCGCCCGAGTACTCGCGCTCCAGCGTCTACTCCACCGACGTGGCGCGGATGATCCAGGCGCCGATCTTCCACGTCAACGGCGACGACCCGGAGGCGTGCGCCCGCGTGGCGCGGCTCGCCTTCGAGTACCGCCAGACGTTCAAGAAGGACGTCGTCATCGACATGGTCTGCTACCGGCGCCGGGGCCACAACGAGACCGACAACCCCTCGTTCACCCAGCCGCTGATGTACGACCTGATCGACGCCAAGCGCTCGGTGCGCAAGCTCTACACCGAGGCGCTGATCGGCCGGGGCGACATCACGGTCGAGGAGGCCGAGGCGGCGCTGCGCGACTACCAGGAGCAGCTGGAGCGGGCCTTCACCGAGACCCGCGAGGCGCTGAAGAAGCCGGCCGAGCCCGGCTCGGTGGTCAAGCCGGACGTGGAGGAGCGCATCCCGATCGACCACGCGTCGGTCGGCACCGCGATCTCCCGCGAGACCGTCAAGCAGATCATCGACGCGCAGATCAGCCTGCCCGACGGCTTCTCGCTGCACCCGCGGCTGCAGCCGATCCTCCAGCGCCGCGTGCAGTCGGTCGAGGACGACGCGATGGACTGGGCGACCGGCGAGGCGCTGGCGTTCGGGTCGCTGCTGAAGGACGGCCACCCGGTGCGCCTGGTCGGCCAGGACTCGCGGCGCGGCACCTTCGGCCAGCGCCACGCGGTGCTGGTCGACCGCAGGTCCGGCGAGGAGTACACCCCGCTCAAGCAGTTCGGGCAGGGCGTGTCGAAGTTCTACGTCCACGACTCGCTGCTCAGCGAGTACGCGGCGCTGGGCTTCGAGTACGGCTACTCGATGACCCGCCCGGACGCGCTGGTGATGTGGGAGGCGCAGTTCGGCGACTTCGTCAACGGCGCCCAGTCGGTCATCGACGAGTACATCTCCTCGGGCGAGCAGAAGTGGGGCCAGCGCTCCGGCGTGGTGCTGCTGCTGCCGCACGGCTACGAGGGCCAGGGGCCCGACCACTCCTCGGCGCGCATCGAGCGTTTCCTCCAGATGTGCGCGCAGGACAACATGACGGTGGTCTACCCGACCACCACGGCCAACTACTTCCACCTGCTGCGCTGGCAGGTCCTGGCCGACCGGCAGAAGCCGCTGATCGTGTTCACGCCCAAGTCGCTGCTGCGGCACAAGGCGGCGGCCGCGAGCGTCGAGCAGATCACCGAGGGCCGGTTCCTGCCGGTCATCCCGGAGAGCAGCGCCGCGGTGGAGCCGGCCGGCGTCAAGCGGGTGCTGCTCACCACCGGCAAGATCTACTACGACGTCGCGGCGGCCCGCGACGCGACGGGGGCCAACGACACCGCCGTGGTGCGGGTCGAGCGGCTGTACCCGCCGCCGGTGGACGAGATCAAGGCCGAGCTCGCCAAGTACCCGGGCCACGAGGAAGTGGTGTGGGTGCAGGACGAGCCCGCCAACCAGGGCGCCTGGCCGTTCATGGCGCTGAAGCTGCCGCACCACATCGAGGGCCTGAAGCTGAAGCGCGTCTCGCGCCCGGCGGCGTCCTCGCCCGCGGTGGGGTCGAACAAGCTGCACATGGCCGAGCAGGAGGCCCTGCTGGTCCGCCTGTTCGGTGAGAAGGCCAAGAAGTAGTCACGGCGGTTCCGAGGGCTCCGGCGCGCTTTCCGCGCGCCGGGGCCCTCGGCGTTGGAGGGAGAGGCATGTACTTCACCGATCGGGGCATCGAGGAGCTGGCGGACCGGCGCGGGGCCGAGGAGGTCAGCCTGGCGTGGCTGGCCGAGCGGCTGCGCGAGTTCGTGGACCTGAACCCCGAGTTCGAGACGCCCGTGGAGCGGCTGGCGACGTGGCTGGCCCGGCTGGACGACGAGGACGAGGAGTAGCGGGTCAGACGGCAACGCGATACATCTTGACTTTGCCGTAACGCGACATATCGTGTTGTCCACCGGCTTCCCCCGCCATCCGCCCCGCTGACACTGGCGCCCGGACGAAAGGCACGAGACCCGATGTCGCGTTGGACGATCGACGAACCGACCACCCTCGACTTCGACGGCGTGGTCGCGCTCAGGGCCACGCTGATCGCCGGGAGCGTCTCGGTGCTGGCCACCGACGAGCGCCCCTCGGTGCAGATCCACGACCTGGAGGGCGCTCCGCTGGTGGTCTCGCACGAGGCCGGGATGCTCCAGGTGTCCCACGAGAAACTGTGGGAGGGCGTGCTGAGCTGGTTGCGCACCCAGAAGGTCCGCGCGGCGATCACCGTGACGGTGCCGCGCGACTGCCCGGTCACCCTGAACCTGGTGTCGGCCGACGCGGTGGTGACGGGCCTGGCGGCCCGCACCTCGGTCAAGACCGCCGCCGGTGACGTCACGCTGGACGGGGTGACCGGCTCCATCGACGTCAACACCGTGGCCGGCGCGATCGAGGCGCAGGGCCTGGACGGGCGGGTCTCGTTCACCTCGGTGTCGGGCGACCTCGCGCTCGCCGGGGGCGCGGTGGACCGGCTGACCGCGCGCAGCGGCAGCGGGCGCGTGGCCGCCGACATCGACCTGGTGAAGGGCGCGAGCATCGACGTCACCACCGTCGCGGGCGAGGTCACGCTGCGCATCCCCGAAGGCGCGGGGGCCAAGGTCGCGCTGAACTCGGCCGCCGGGCAGATCGAGACCTCCTTCGCCGGGCTGGACCGCCAGGACCGGCCGGTCTCGCGCGGGGTCACCGGCGTGCTCGGCGACGGCGGGGGCCGCGTCACGGTCAACACCGTCGCGGGCGGCGTCACGCTGCTGGGCCGTCCCGCCGACCCCGTCGAGATCACCACCCCCGGAACGGAGAAGTGAGTTGAGCCCCGTCTTCGGCCACGGCCGCCTGCGGTTGTACCTGCTCAAGCTGCTGGAGGAGAGCCCGCGGCACGGCTACGAGGTGATCCGGCTGCTCCAGGACCGGTTCCTCGGCGTCTACTCGCCCTCCCCCGGCACCATCTACCCCCGGCTGGCCCGGCTGGAGTCCGAGGGCCTGGTCACCCACGAGGTCGTGCAGGGCAAGAAGGTCTACTCCCTCACCGACCAGGGCCGCGCGGAGCTGATCCGGCGCATGGACGAGCTGGCCGAGCTGGAAGAGGAGATCTCCGCCTCGGCGCAGGAGTTCGCCCGCGAGGTGCAGCAGGACGTGCGGCAGACCGTGCGGACGTTGCGCGAGGAGCTGACCCAGGCCGCCCGCACCGTCCGCGACCAGAGCCGCTCGGGCACCGCCGTCACCGGCGACGTGTGGCGCGAGACCACCGACCGGCAGAAGGACGAGTGGCAGCGGCAGAAGGAGCACTGGCGCGAGCAGACCCAGTACTGGAAGGACGAGTGGCGCAAGAACTGGGAGGACGCCTGGAAGAGCGCGACCGGCTCGCGGGAGGACGTGGCCCGGCTGAAGCTGGAGCGGCTGCTCAGCTCGTTCGTGTCGGACGTGCGCAAGAGCGTTTCCGGGCGTGAGCTGTCGGAGGCCGACCTGACGGCCGCGAAGGCGCTCCTCGAAGAGACCCAGGAACGCCTGAACCGCGAGATCTTCCACCGCGACTGAGCGTCCGTTAAGGCAACACAGCTCGGCAGGCGAGTTGCACCGCTAGGCGCTGTTCGGGGTCGGCGAGATCGACTCCGAGCAGCGCCGACGCGCGCCGCACGCGGTCGGTGACGGCGTTGCGGTGCAGGTGCAGGTCCTCGGCGGCGCGCGCGGGCGACCCCTGGTGGTCCAGATAGGACTGCAAGGTCCGCAGCAGCGGCCGGGCGCGTTCGGGCCCGAGTACGACGATCGGGGCGAGCAGTTCGGCGGCCGAGGCGCGGGCGGTGTCGGAGGCGTACCACTCCCCCAGCATCCGGTCGAGCCCGGCCAGGTCGTGCACGGTCACCGGCCGCCCGCCGCCGCGCTCGCCCCGGGTGACGGCGGTGCGGGCCTCGCGCGCGGAGGTGCGCAGTCCCAGCGGGCCCTGGTGGACGCCGCCGACGCCGCCGCGCAGGTCGGCGTCGGGGAAGCGGGCGCGCAGGTCGGCCAGCAGCCGTTCGGTGGTGGCGACGGCGGCGCGCAGCCCGTCGCGGCCGAGGTCGGCGCTCTGGCTGCGGATCAGCAGCAGGGCGTCGTCGGCGCGGGCGGAGTGCCAGGGCGCGCCGCCGCCGGTGCGCAGGGTGCGGAGCGCGGCGCGGTCCACCGCGTCGAGCAGCTCGTAGCGGTCGGGGCCGGTGAGCGCGGCGGGCTCGACGCGCAGCGCGATGTGCCAGCCGTCCACCGGCAGGCCGAGGGCGCGGGCGGCGCTCAGCAGCCGCAGCGCCTGCCCTTCGGGCGCGACCAGCAGCTCCGACAGCAGCAGGGTGCGGGAGCGGACCGGGACGTCCTCGGCTCCGGCGCGGGCGATGGTCTCGGCGGCCAGGCGCGCGACGCGGGCGGCGGCGCGGCCGAGGTGCCCGCCGGGGTCGGCGGCGGCGACCCGGACCTCGCCGTCGGGGCCGCGCGCGGTCGCGCCGGTCTCGCCGGGGCCGGGCGCGTCCAGGCGTAGCGGAACGCCGAGCGCGGCGGACGCGGCGGCCAGGATCTCGGCGGGGTCTCCGGCGGCGTCGAGGACGGCGTCGATCGCGGCGGTCTGGCGGGCCAGGGCGTCGGCGGCGTCGCCGTCGATCGCCCGCGCGAGGGCGGTGACGAACGCGGCCAGCTCCGGGCCGGGCGCGGCGTGCAGCAGGGCGGTGCCGCCGCGTTCGGCGATCGCCCGGGCGGTCTCGGGGATCGGCGGCGGCTCGGCGGGGGCCGTCAGGACCAGGGCGGCGGCTCCGGCGGCGGCCGCGTCCCGCAGCGCCACGTCCAGCCGGTAGCCGGTGGCGCGGCGGGCGGCGGGCGCGGTGAGGACGGCCACGGCCCCTTCCGGGACGGCGCTGAGCGTGGTCAGATCCTCCACCAGCCGGACGCCGGTCGCGGCGCGGCCGTCCAGCGGCCCGGCCAGCGCGGTCAGGCCGCCGGGGAGCGTGGGAAGGGCCGTCAGGTCGCCCGGCAGGGTCGTCACGGTTGCAGGCTACCCGCCACCTCCTGTGCCGCAAGCACAGTGACCTGCACAAACACGTGCCGTGCGCATAGCGGCCCGGCGACCGCGCGCTCCTACTGTGAGCACATGTTCCTGGACGACACCCTGCTCCCCGCTTTCGCGCGCGGGTGCGCCGTGCTCGGCTCGGGCGGCGGCGGTGACGTCGGGCCCGCGCTCGTGACCGCCGCGCAGGCCGTCGCCGACCACGGCCCGGTCCGGGTCGTCCAGCCCGAGGACCTGCCCGCCGACGCGCTGGTGATGTCGTGCGGGATCATCGGCTCGCCCACGGTGTCGACCGAGCGGATCGGCGGCCCGCTCCAGGCGCGGACGTTGCGCGCCACCGTCGAGGAGCTGCACGGCGTGCCGGTGGCGGCGCTGATGTCGGGCGAGATCGGCGGCTCGGGCGGCCTGACGGCGCTGACCTGGGCGGCGTGGCTCGGCCTGCCGCTGCTGGACGCCGACGCGATGGGCCGCGCCTACCCGCGCATGGACCAGGCCGCCATGGAGATCGCCGGGCTGTCGCCCGCGCCGTGCGTGCTGGTGGACGAGCGCGGCCGCACCGTCGTGCTGCACCGGGTGGACGGCGGCTGGCTGGAGCGGCTGGCGCGCGGCGTGCTGGACTCGTTCGGCGGCCTGGCCGCCACCAGCGAGTACCCGCTGCGGGCCGGGCAGGTGCGGGAAGCGGCCGTCGCGGGCTCGGTGTCGCGGGCGCTGGCGATCGGCGCGGCGCTGGCGGCGGGCGTCCCGGCCGCGCCGGGCGCGGACCTGGACCGGCTGATCACCGGCAAGATCGCGGCGGTGGAGCGGCCCGGCGACGGCACCACGGCGCTGGTCGTGGAGGGCCTGGCCGCCGACGCCGGGCGGCTGCTGCGCATCGAGGCGCAGAGCGAGTACCTCGCCGCCTACGAGGACGGCCGCGCCCGCGCCCTGGTGCCCAACGTGATCGCGGTGCTGGACACCCGGACCGCCGCCGCCGTGCAGGTGGACGGCGTCCGCTACGGCCTGCGCGTCAGCGTGCTGGCGGCCGGGAGCGCGCCGGTGTGGCGCACCCCGGCGGGCCTCGCGCTGGGCGGCCCGGCCGCGTTCGGGCTGGCGGCCGACTCATGATCATCGGTATCGACGTGGGCCCGACCCGCACCGACGCGGCGCTGCTGGCCGAGGACGGCGCGGTCCGCGCCACCGCCAAGGTCGCCTCGGTGCCCGACGACCCGGTGGCCGGGGTCGGCGCGGCGCTGGCGGCGCTGCCCGCGCCCGGCGGCCCGGTGACGCGCGTCGGCGTGGGGCTGCGCGGCCCGGCGCGGGCGGTGGTGGAGCGCCGCGACCTGGCGCGGGTCGGGGTGCTGCGCATCGGCGGGGAGGCGGCGCGGGCCGTCCGGCCGCTGTTCGGCTGGCCCGCCGACCTGCGCGAGGCCGTGTGCGCGGACGCCACGATCGTCGAGGGCGGCGGCGGGTTCGACGCCGACGAGTGGACGCCGCTGGACGAGGACGCCGTCGCCCGCTTCGCCGCCGGGCTCGCCGGACGCGCCGACAGCGTCGCGATCACCGGCGTGTTCGCGCCGGTGGACGACGCGCAGGAACGCCGCGCCGCCGAGATCGTCCGGCGCGAGATGGGCGAGGTGCACCTGTCGCTCTCGGGCGAACTGGGCCCGCTCGGGCTGCTGGAGCGCGAGAACACCGCCGTCCTGAACGGCGCGCTGCACCGCGTCGCCGGGACCCTCGCCGACGGGCTGCGCGCCACGTTCGGCGAGGCCACGACGGTGCTGGTCACGCGCGGCGACGGCAGCGTGATGGGCCTGGACCACCTGCGCCGCCACCCCGGCCTCGGCCTGGGCAGCAGCCTGGCCAGCACGCTGCGCGGCGCGGCGACGCTGACCGGCCGCGACGGCGCGGTGGTCGCCGACGTGGGCGAGCACCGCATCCGAGTGGGCGCGCTGACCGGCGGCCACCCGCAGCAGGCGCTCGGCGCGCGCATCGGCGGCGTCCCGGTGGGCTTCTGGATGCCCGACCTGATCCGGGTACCGCGCTCGGGCCCGCGCCTGGAAGCCGAGCTCGTCGAGGCCGTGGACCGGATGCAGCCCGCCGCCGGGCGGCTGCCGCTGGTGGTGGTCGGCGGCGGCGCGGGCGCGGTGCCCGCCGCGCTGCCGGGCGTCGCCGAGGTGTTGCGGCCCGAGCACGGCGAGGTGGCCGGGGCGATCGGCGCGGCGACCAGCCCGGTCGGCGGCCAGGCCGAACGCATGGTGCGGGTGGACGCCCGCACCGACCTGGACGCCCTCCTGGAGAAAGTACGCGAGGAGGCCCGCGCCAGCGCCGTCCGGGCCGGGGCCGACCCGCGCCGCGTCCAGGTGTCGCCCGTCTCGCGCACCCCGCTGCCCTACCTGCCCGGCGTGGCGCTGCGGCTGCACGCCCGCGCCGCCGGTCCCCCGCACCTGCTGTGACCCCTGAATCCCCCGCAGTCCCCTTTCCGAAAGGCCGGCCCATGGCAGAGACGACCGACGAGGACTTCCCGCTGGAGCGGGTCCCGCGCTCGGCCCGCTACTCGTGGTTCAACGTGGCGGTGCAGCGCTTCGGGCAGCTGTCCGACCTCACCCAGTTCCTGCTCGGCGCGACGCTGGGCGCGGGGTTGTCGTTCTGGGGCGCGTTCTGGGCGTTCACGCTCGGCTCGGTGATCCTCGAAGTCGTGTGCATCTTCATCGGCATCGCCGGGATGCGCGAGGGCCTGTCCACCTCGGTGCTGGCCCGCTGGACCGGATTCGGCCGGTACGGCTCCACCCTGATCGGCCTGGTCATCGCGGTCAGCCTGTTCGGCTGGTTCGGGGTGCAGACGGCGGTGTTCGCCAGCGGGCTGCACTCGCTGGCGGGCGGGCCGCCGCTGTGGGTGTGGTCGCTGGTCACCGGGCTCGGCGTGACGTTGCTGGTGCTCAAGGGCTTCAAGGCGATGGGCTGGACGGCGTTCGTGACGGTCCCGGCGTTCCTGGGCCTGGCGGGCTGGGCGATGAGCGTGCAGCTGTCCAAGCACAGCCTGGGCGACCTGGTGGCGTCCCCGCCGTTCGGCGAGGCGATCACCGTGGCGACGGGCGCGACGATCGTGGCCGGGTCCTACATCGTCGGCGCGGTCACCACCCCCGACATGACGCGCTTCAACCGCACGACCGGCGACGTGGTGAAGCAGACGCTGGTCGGCATCTCGCTCGGCGAGTACGTGCTGGGCCTGGCCGGAGTGCTGCTGGCCTACGCGGTCAAGACCTCCGACGTGATCGCCATCATCACCGCGTCCTCGGGCGTCGCCGGCGTGATCATCCTGGTCTCCGCCACCGTCAAGATCAACAACTGGAACCTGTACTCGGCCGCGCTCGGCCTGATCAACGCGGTGGAGTCGCTGACCGGGGTGCGGCTGCACCGGGTCGCCACCACCGTCGGCATCGGCGTGCTGGGCAGCGCGCTCGCCGCCGCCGGGATCCTGGAGCGCTTCACCGACTTCCTCACCGTGCTCGGCGTGCTGACCCCGCCGATCGCCGGGATCATGGTCGCCGAGTACTTCGTCGCCAAGCGCTGGCGGCCCGCGCTGGACGCCTCCCGCGCGCTCGGCCGACTGCCGGAGACCGAGCCGGGCTGGGTGCCCGCGACGCTGGTGCTCTGGGCGGCGGCCGCGACGATCGGCTGGTTCTCCGAGCACCTGCACTGGTGGGGCATCCCCGCCCTGAACTCGCTGCTGATCGCCGGGATCGGCTATGTGGTGGCCGCGAAGCTGGGCCTGGTGCACGGCACGCGCGAACTGCCCGTCGAGCAGCCCGAGCAGCCCGCCGCCGCCCTGGAGGCGGCGGCGCAGACCGCCTGAGAGGGAGTTCCATGCGCATCGGCATCGACGTCGGCGGCACCAACACCGACGCGGTCCTGCTGGACGGCGACCGGGTGCTGGCGACCGTCAAGTCGCCGACCACCCCGGAGGTGACCGGCGGCGTGGTCGCCGCGATCTCCGCCGTCCTCACCGGCTCCGGCGTGCCGCCGGGCGCGGTCACCGCCGTGATGATCGGCACGACGCACTTCGTGAACGCGCTGGTGGAGGGCGCGCGGCTGGCCCCGACGGCCGCCGTCCGGCTCGGCCTGCCCGCCGCCGCGTCGCTGCCGCCGATGGTGGACTGGCCCGCCCGGCTGCGCGCCGCGCTGAGCCCTGCCGACGGTGAACCGGCCGTCTACCAATGCCACGGCGGCCACGAGTACGACGGCCGCCCCATATCTCCGCTCGACCCCGAGGAGCTACGCCGAACCGCCGCCGACATCGCCGCACGCGGCGTCCGCTCCGTCGCCATCTCCTCGATCTTCTCCCCGGTCAGCGCCGACGACGAGCTGCGCGCGGCCGAGATCCTGGCCGCCGAACTGGGCCCGGAGATCCACCTGTCCCTCTCGCACGACATCGGCCGGGTCGGGTTGCTGCCGCGCGAGAACGCGACGATCGTCAACGCCGCCCTGCGCGACCTGGCCGTCCAGATCGTCGAGGCGTTCACCAGGTCACTGACCGAAGCGGGCATCACCGCGCCGCTGTTCCTGTCGCAGAACGACGGCACGCTGATGGACGTCGAACACGCCCGCCGCCACCCGGTGGCGACCTTCGCGTCCGGCCCGACGAACTCCATGCGCGGCGCGGCCTACCTGTCGGGACTGACCGACTGCGCCGTAGTGGACATCGGCGGCACCACAGCCGACGTCGGGATGCTGGTCGGAGGCTTCCCGCGCGAAGCGTCGGGCGAAGCAGAGCTAGCAGGAGTACGCACGAACTTCCGCATCCCCGACGTCCTGTCCCTGGGCATAGGCGGCGGCTCCCTAGTAGACCTCATCACCCCAACGGTCGGCCCACGCAGCGTCGGCTACCAACTAACCGAAAAAGCCCTGGTCTTCGGCGGCGACACCCTGACCGCAACAGACCTGGCCGTGGCAGCCGGAAGGGCCGAGATAGGCGACCCGTCCCACATCGCACACCTGGAACGCACCAAAGTCGAAGCCGCCTTGGCCCACATAGCCGAACGCATAGCCGAGACCGTAGACCGGATGCGAACCTCCCCCGGCCCGATCCCCGTAGTAGCCGTAGGCGGCGGCAGCGTCCTAGTAGGCGACACCTTGCCAGGCTTCCCCGACGTGCGCCGCCCGGACCACTACGCGGTGGCGAACGCGATCGGCGCAGCAATCGCGCAAGTCGGCGGCGAGGTGGACCGCGTCTTCCAGATCCCCGAAGGCCACCGCGACACCGTCCTGGCCGAAGCAAAAGCGGAAGCCATAGCCCACGCCGAAAAAGCAGGAGCACGCCCCAACAGCGTCACCATCGTGGACGTGGAGGAGGTGCCGCTCGCGTACCTACCGGGCGGCGCAACGCGCATCCGCGTGAAGGCCGTCGGCGACCTGGACCTGACTCGCCTGGAGGAATCCCGTGCGTGAGATCAAGCCCGAACAACTAGAGGACATGGCACGCGGCGCGGGCATCCTCGGCACCGGCGGCGGAGGCGACCCCTACGTCGGCAAACTACTGGCGCAACAAGCAATGCGCGAACACGGCCCGGTCACCATCGTGGACATCAACGAAGTACCCGCCGACGCGACAGTGGTAGCAATCTCAGGAATGGGCGCCCCCACCGTCTCCCTGGAAAAACTGCCAGCAGGCACCGAAGAGGTAACAGCCCTACGCGCCCTAGAGAAAACACTGAACCGCCGCGCCACACACCTGATGCCGATCGAGGTAGGCGGCCTGAACTCCATGGTGCCGTTCATCGCCGCAGCCCAAACGGGCCTCCCCCTAGTGGACGGCGACGCAATGGGCCGCGCCTTCCCGGAAGCACAGATGGTGCTCCCCGCCCTGATCGGCGTAACAGTGGCGCCCATGGCCGTCGCGGACGACAAGGGCAACACCCTCGTCCTCCAAACAGTGTCGAACCTGTGGACCGAACGCCTGGCACGCACGGCCTGCGTAGAAATGGGCTGCTCAGTATCGTGCGCCGACACGGTAATGCGAGGCGACCAACTAGCCGAGAGCCTGGTCCCGGCGACCCTGACCCTGGCCGAAAACCTGGGCCGAGCAGTACGCGAAGCACGCACCGCCCACACCGACCCCGTAGAGGCGGCAGCCGACATGCTGAACGGCGTACGCCTCCTGACAGGCAAGGTGGTAGACGTGCAACGCCGCACATCCGGCGGCTTCGCAAGAGGCGATGCACGCCTGGAAGGCATCGGCACCGACACCAACCGGACACTGGAACTGAGCTTCCAGAACGAGCACCTCCTAGCCCGCCGCGACGGCGAAATCATCGCAACAACACCAGACCTGATCTGCGTCCTGGACACAGACACAGGCGAGCCCGTGACAACGGAGAACATGCGATACGGGCTACGCGTAACAGTGCTGGGCGTGCCGTGCGACCCACGCTGGCTGACACCGGGCGGCATAGAACTGGCAGGCCCCCGCTACTTCGGCTACGAAACGGACCACGTAAGCCTCCCGACCTAACCACTTCCCGACCTGCCGCAGAGACCCAAGCCCCTCTGCGGCAGGTCAGCCCCCGGTTCTGGAACTACTCGGAGCAGCACGCAAGAACCAGGGAAGCGATCGCCAACGCGAAGTACCCACCAGGAAAGGCGATGTTGTAGAAGACACGGCGGCGCACATGAAAACCAAGCGCCCCCGCAAAAAACAGAACAAGCCCGACCGCCGCAGCAATCCCAAGCAGCCGCACCCCCAGCAACCCGAGCAGCAACCCGACAGCCCCAGCAGCCTTGAGAGCCCCCAGCAAAGGCAGCCAGGACCGGGGAACCCCGACCTCGGCCGAGTTGGCGAGCACGAACTCGGCCCTCGCGAAGTCAGCGACAGCGACCACGGCGCAAACCACAACCGTGACCACGGTGACGACAACGTAAGCGATGAACATCGGGAGGCCCCCTACTGGATCGGCTAACGCGACCAACTCTTCTCGCCCCGGCGAAAGACCGTCCAATACCTGCTTCCATAACCTGGAGGCATGGATGTGGACACCCGGTTGCTGCGCTACTTCGCCGCCGTCGCCCAAGAGGGAAACCTGACGCGCGCCGCCGAACGGCTGTACGTGTCCCAACCCGCGCTGACGAAGCAGATCAAGCAACTGGAACGGCTGCTGGGCGTGCAACTGTTCGAGCGGTCCCGAGCAGGCATGACGCTCACCGAACCAGGCAAGACCCTCGCCGCAGCGATCCCCGCCCTCCTGGCCACCTGGGACCGAACAGCGCGGCAGACCAAAACAACGGCAGGACGAGCCGCACACGTCCTGCGCGTGGGCTTCATGGCCAGCGGAGCCAACGAGGCCACCCCGCAGATCATCGCGGCGTTCACCAAGCGGCGGCCGGACTGGCGGATAGAAACACGCCAAGCGGCATGGAGCGACCCGACCGCCGGCCTGGCCGAGGGAGACGTGGACGCGGCCCTACTACGCCTACCGTTCCCAAACCACAACGAGCTGCGCATAGAGCCCCTCTTCAGCGAGCCCAGATGCGTAGCGCTCCCCACGAGCCACCCCTTGGCGAACCGCGAGGAAATCGCCTTCACCGAACTGTGGGATGAGCCGTTCGTGGCCGCACCAGAGACAACGAACCAATGGCGCGACTACTGGCTGGCCACCGATGAGCGCGCGGACCACCCACCCCGCATCGGCGCGGTGACCGAGCACCCGGACGACTGGCTGAACGCGATAGCGAACGGCTACGGCATCGCCCTGGCCCCGGAATCAGCGGCACGCTTCTACGCACGCCCCGGCATCGTCTACCGTCGCGTCACCGGCGTCAGCGCCAGCAAGATAGCCGTCGCATGGCTCCCGACCTCCGACGAGGACCCGATCGTCCAGGACTTCGTGACCTGCTGCCGAGAACACGGCACACCAACACTCTGACCGGCAGCCCCTCGCACCCTCTACCTGCCCAACAACCCCAACCCCGCACCCGAACACGACCACCAACCCCGGCCACCGGGG
>NZ_BCRO01000142.1 GCF_001552635.1 Actinomadura hibisca NBRC 15177
CCCCGGTGGCCGGGGTCGCTGTGATGGTTCGGGCGCGGGGCTGAGGTCGCTGGTCAGGTGCGGAGCGCGGGGTTGCGGTTGTTGCTCAGGTGCGGGGCACGGAGTTGGGGTTGTTGGTCGGGTACAGGGCACGGGGCTGGCGTCGTTGGGCACGCGCGGAGCGCGGGCTGAGGTAGTGCGCGGAGCGCGGTTGTGGCGCGGAGCGCGGATCTCAACACGGAGCGCCGGTTTCCCTGCAGAACCCAAGGTCAGACACAGAACCCAACCCGCCTCACCCCACCAGCCCAACCCCCAACACCACCACCAGCGCCACCACCGGCACCCCCAGTGCCGCCACCGCCGCCTTGTTCCACGTCAAGCTCGCCGTCCCCGCACCTTGCGCCCGCTCCCCCTCAACAGCCTGCGCCGCTTGCGCCGCCGCCTTCCCCGGGTCCCCCGAGCGCCCCCTCGGCCTGCTCCGCTCCGCCACCTCGTTCAGCTGCTGCGCCGCGTACTTCGTCGCCGTCCGCCCCTTCAGCGACGCCTCCGGCACCTTCGGGTTGTCCTTCGCCGCCCGCGCCTCCGCCCTCGCCTGCGCTCTCGGCGACGTCTGCAGCGACCATGCCCTCGTCTTGTGCTCGGTCCCGTCGGCGGCCGTCCACCTCACCACCACCGCGTCCTTGCCCTCGACGGACTTCACCGTCCGCCACGGCGCCCTCAGGTCGCGCAGCGGGTTCCGTACCACCACGCCCTCCTCGTCCGCCAGGATCGCCGGGCGCAGGCCCACCACGTACGCGATGCCGCAGCCCAGCAGCAGCAACACCGCCAGTGTCGCCGCCGTTCGGTCGTGGCTCGCCTTTCCGGTCAGGCCGAAGGCCAGGTCCAGCAGGTTCAACGCGGCGAACGCCAGCCACGCCCAGGCCAGCACGCGGGCGAAGGTCGAGCGGATCTGCAACTGCGGGGTCATGGGTCCGATCATCCCACCGGGCGCTCGCCGCGCCACTTGAGCTGGGCGAAGCCCGGCTTGATGACGCCGTTGATCAGTTCCAGGCGTTCCGGGAAGCCCACGAAGGCCGACTTCATCGCGTTCACCGTGAACCACTGGAGCTCGTCCCAGCCGTAGTCGAACGCCTCCACCAGCTTGTGGAACTCCAGCGACGGCGACGTGCCGCTCATCAGCCGGTTGTCGGTGTTCACCGTCACGCGGAAGCCCAGGTCGCGCAGCAGGCCGATCGGGTGTTCGGCGATCGACTTGGCCGCGCCCGTCTGGATGTTCGACGTCGGGCACATCTCCAGCGGGATCCGCTTGTCGCGCACGTAGGCCGCCAGGCGGCCCAGCGTCGGCTTGCCGTCGGGGGCCGTCGTGATGTCGTCGATGATCCGCACGCCGTGGCCCAGGCGGTCGGCCCCGCACCACTGGATCGCCTGCCAGATCGACGGCAGGCCGAACGCCTCGCCCGCGTGGATCGTGAAGTGGGCGTTCTCCCGCTGGAGGTACTCGAAGGCGTCCAGGTGGCGGGTGGGCGGGTAGCCCGCCTCGGCCCCGGCGATGTCGAAGCCCACCACGCCCGCGTCCCGGTAGCGGACGGCCAGTTCCGCGATCTCCATCGAGCGCGCCTGGTGGCGCATCGCGGTGACCAGCGTCCCGACCTTGATGCCGTGCTCGCGGCCGCCCTTCGCGAAGCCCTCCAGGACGGCCTCCACCACCTGCTCCAGCGTCAGGCCCGTGCTGGTGTGCAGTTCGGGCGCGTAGCGCACCTCCGCATACACCACGCCGTCCTTGGCCAGGTCCTCCGCGCACTCGTAGGCGACGCGGGTCAGCGCCTCGACGCTCTGCATCACGCCCACGGTGTGCGAGAACGTCTCCAGGTAGCGTTCCAGCGAGCCCGAGTTCGACATCTCCGCGAACCACGCGCCCAGGTTGCCGGGGTCGGTGGTGGGCAGGTCCTGGTAGCCGCTCTCGCGGGCCAGGTCCACAATGGTCGCGGGACGCAGGCCGCCGTCGAGGTGGTCGTGCAGCAGCACCTTGGGCGCGCGCCGGATGTCGTCGAGAGTCGGACGTTCGTTCATCTTTAGAACTTACCGGAGGTCAGGCGGGCTTCTCCTTGTCAAATGTCGCCGATCTCGGCGTGCCGGGCCGCCGCGCGGGCGATCTCCGGGCCCCGGTCCCACAGGTCCGCGGGGTCGTCCGGCATCAGCCGCTCGCGGACGGCGTCCTGCATCGGGTAGGAGATCTTCGCCTTCAGGCGCTCGCCGGACGGGTCGGTGAAGAACGCGGCGATCTCGGCGGGTTGCTTCTCGACGACGGAGGCCGGGGTGCCCACGAAGTACAGGTACTCGTAGCAGACCTCCGCCGCGTCCACCAGCGGCAACCCGGTCAGGTCCGCCAGCCGCCATACCCAGGCGGGGTCGGCGGGGACGGGGCCGCGCTCGGCCAGCAGCCTCCGGAACGCCGCGATCCGGTCCGCGCCGCCCCAGCCCTGGACCACCGGGAACTGGCGCAGCTTCCAGCCGGGCAGCTCGGGCGGCCCGAAGTCGCCGTCGGGGGCGTATTCGAGCACGACCCCCTCTTTGTGGGGGTGGCCCTGGTAGTTGAGGACCAGCAGGGCGCTCGTCGGGGTCCGCCACACCTCCCCTACCGCGTCCTTACGGTCGCCCGACAGGGACGTGAAGTGCAGCACGCGCCACCGGCCGCTGCCGTCGCCCAGCGGGGTGTTGGCCCAGGCGGACAACTGGTCCACCAGGTTCCGGCGGGTGATCTCCATCGTCCACGGGCGGGCCGCCTTCAACGCGGCCACGCCCAGCTTGCCCAGGCTGAACCACAGGCCGCCCGTGTTCGGGGGCAGTTCCACGCGGTAGATCGGCTCCGGGCGCGTCGGAGCTGGGGCGGACATGGCCTCCTGGAGGATCTCCGCCACCCCGCGCAGGCCCGCGACCCACTTGATGCTGCGTCCGGCGGGCAGGTCGGGGCGCGTCCGCATCGCCTCCGGCAGCCAGGCTGGTTGTGGTGCGTTCAGAGCGTCTGCCAGGCGTACGGCCCAGGCCAGGGTGTCTGTGGCCGACTGGGCGACTGCTGCTATGCCTGTGCGGAGTTCCTGGCCGATGGCTGGAAAGTGCTCGGTTATCGCGTTGTTCAGGGCGCGCGTGCCACGCAGGGCCGCGTTGATCAGCGCCTCCGCCTGGGCGCGGGTCGTCCGCCGCAGGGCGTGCGAGCCCTGCTCGTCCACGGACTGGAGGTGGGGCCACCAGCCGGGCGGGCAGCTCTCCTGCTCCTGCTTGACGAGCGGCGTGAACGGCACGCGCGCCGTCACCGTCCCATCCGGCGCGGTGATCGTGGTCAGGCCGCGGGCGTAGGAGATCCGGCTGGGGGCGGGCGCGCCTGGGAAGGTCAGCTCCCCTGTAGACGGTGCCTCCGGGCGGCGGGCCGCGACGGCCGGGTCCAGCGTCAGCAGCCCGTCTTCCAGCCGGAACGTCAGCCAGCCGCTCTCCCTGAGCAGCGTCAGGAAGTAGTCCGAGCCGTCGTACCAGAGCGCGTGCTCGCCAGGCACGTACGGGACGGGCTGAGGCGGCAGCATCGTCCCGTCGGCCTGCACCACCACGGCCCACGCCCCGGACGCGAGGGTCAGGTGGTCGCCGTGCTGGGCCTGCCGCAGCCCATGGGCACTCCGCCGCTGGTTATAGACCACCGCGCGCAGCTCGGCCGCGATGCCGCCGCGCAGCGTCGCCGCCAGCGCCTCGGCCACGTCGGTGACGGCCGGACGTCGCAGATCCGGCTCGATCTCGTAGTAGTGCGACTCGGCCAGCGGGGCTAGACGAGATAGGGCATGCTCCAGCAGGGGCAGGGATAGTGTCTCGGCGTCGGCCGTCCACTGGTCGGCCAGCTCGCGCAGCAGGTCGCGGAAGGCCGGGTCGGCGCAGACTGTCCGCAGCTCGGCCAGGTAGTCCACGTTCCCGTAGTAGCCCAGGCTGCGCGCATACGCGGTCAGGTCGGCGGCGATGCGCGGGCGTTCGTCAGCGATGCGGGCGGTGTACTCGCCCAGGTTGCCGGGGTTGTGCCGCCAGGTCGTGTGGAAGCCCTCCGGCTTCAGCACCGGCGGGGCCGCCGGAGGCACCAGCGGGTCGGTGCCCGGGTCCCGGGGCGCGGGCGTGCCCGGCAGGATGCCGCCCGCCTGCTCGGCCAGGGCCGTCAGGGCGACGGCGGGGCAGCGACGGCCGGTCGTCAGGAACCAGTCGGCCGTCAGCTTGGAGCCCGCACCCGCGCCCGCCAGCGTCCCCAGCCAGACCTGCCGCGCCCGGTCGTCCGCCGGGCCCGCGTCGATCAGCAGGTCCAGCAGGTCGTCGGCGCGGCGCGCGATCTCGGCGAGGGGCGTGGCCGCGGCCTCCCACACCTCGATCGGGGCCACCGGCAGGACGCCCGTACGCAGCAGGTGCTCGGCCAGGGCCTCTTCGCCCCCGCGCTTGCCCACCCCGGCCGCGACCGCCAGGCGGCGCACGTCCGGGAACAGCCTCGGGTACGGGACGAAACCGGCCGTGAACGCCGCATCGAGGAGGTCCCTGTGCCGCTCGTGGGCGTCGCGCGGGGCCAGGTTCAGCGCCATCGCCTTGACGTGGTTGCGCAGCACCGTGGGCGCGACGACGTGCAGCGGCACGAACTCCAGGAACACGGCGTGCAGCCTGTCCATCTCGGCCGCGTCCACATACGCCTGGTCGTGCTTGCGCGCCTGCGTGAAGAACGAGACCGCGAGGTCGAGCTTCCCGGCGGCGGCGAACTGGCGCGCCGCCTCCTCGTAGAAGGCCGGGAGGTCGGCGGGCGGCAGCGTCCCGGCCAGGGCTGTCACCCCCGCCTTGGCCTTGCGGGACGTCGTCGCGGTCAGCGCTGCCAGTTGTTGCTGCACGGACACTTCTCGATCTCCTTCGCCGGGGCCGGTAGATGGGACTCCGCAAAGTCCGATCCTGTTCCGGCCCCGACGGGGAAATGCCGGAGAGTCAGGAGATCCGGTCGATCACCAGCGGCAGCAGGTCCGGCTCGCCGTCGCCCACTTCGTAAGCACCATCGAGGGACTCAAGCGCCCGCTCGAAGCGCGACGTGTCGTCGGCGTACAGGGTCAGCAGCGGCTGCCCCGCCGTCACCTTGTCGCCCGGCTTGGCGTGGCAGATCACGCCCGCGCCGAACGACACCGGGTCCTCCTTGCGGGCCCGGCCCGCGCCGAGCCGCCACGCCGCGACGCCGACGCCGTAGGCGTCCAGCTTCGTCAGCACGCCGGTGGCCGGGGCGGCGATCTCGTGCACCTCGCGGGCCACCGGCAGCGGGGCATCCGGGTCGCCGCCCTGCGCGGAGATCATGCGGCGCCACACGTCCATCGCCGAGCCGTCGCGCAGCGCGTCGGCCGGGTCCTTGCCGCCGTCCAGGCCCGCCGCCGCCAGCATCTCGCGCGCCAGCGCCACCGTCAGCTCGACGACGTCGGCCGGGCCGCCGCCCGCCAGGACCTCCACCGACTCGGCGACCTCGACGGCGTTGCCGACGGCCTTGCCCAGCGGCCGGTCCATCGCGGTCAGCAGCGCGACGGTGCGCAGGCCGTGGTCGGTGCCGATCGCGACCATCGTCTCGGCCAGCTCGCGGGCGTTCTCGACGGTCTTCATGAACGCGCCCGAGCCGACCTTGACGTCCAGCACCAGCGCCCCGGTGCCCTCGGCGATCTTCTTGGACATGATCGAGGAGGCGATCAGCGGGATCGACTCCACGGTGCCGGTCACGTCGCGCAGCGCGTACAACTTGCGGTCGGCCGGGGCGAGCCCGGTCCCGGCGGCGCAGATCACCGCGCCGGTGGCGGCCAGCACGTCCAGCATCTCGGCGTTGCTCAGCGAGGCCCGCCAGCCGGGGATGGCCTCCAGCTTGTCCAGGGTGCCGCCGGTGTGGCCGAGGCCGCGTCCCGAAAGCTGCGGGACGGCCGCGCCGCACGCGGCCACCAGCGGGGCCAGCGGCAGGGTGATCTTGTCGCCGACGCCGCCGGTGGAGTGCTTGTCGGTGGTGGGGCGGTCCAGCGCCGACCAGTCCATGCGCTCGCCCGAGGCGATCATGGCCTGGGTCCAGCGGGCCACCTCGGAACGGTCCATGCCGTTGAGCAGGATCGCCATGGCGAGCGACGACATCTGCTCCTCGGCGATGTCGCCCCGGGTGTAGGCGGCGACCGCCCAGTCGATCTGCTCGGGCGTCAGGGTGCCGCCGTCCCGCTTGGCGCGGATGACGTCGATGGCGTCCACGTCGCGTGGTCCTCTCAGGCTCGGGAAATCAGGTCGTCGGGGCCGAACGCGTCGGGCAGCACCTCCGACATGGGCCGGACGCCGCTGACGGTCTCCAGCAGCATGTCCGGGCCGCCGTGCTCCCACAGGAGCTGGCGGCAGCGGCCGCACGGCATCAGCGGCGCGCCGTGCCGGTCCACGACCGCCACGGCCACCAGCCGGGGGCGCGGGCCGGGCTTCTTGTCGGGGCCGTGCAGCGCCGTCACCACGCTGCACTCGGCGCACAGGCCGAGCCCGTAGGAGGCGTTCTCCACGTTGCAGCCGGTGACGACGCGGCCGTCGTCCACCAGCGCGGCCGCGCCCACCGGGAAGTCGGAGTAGGGCGCGTACGCGCGGGTCATGGCGGCCCGCGCCGCGTCGCGCAGCGCGGGCCAGTCGATGTCGCTCATAGGGCCATGATCGGTGATCAGCGGGACTCGCCGCGCCGGTACCGCACGCCGTTGGCGGCCGGCATCCGCAACCGCTGGCTGGCCAGCGCCAGCACCAGCAGCGTGGTGAGGTGCGGGGTGAACGACACCAGCTCGCCGTCCACCGAGTCGGCCATCAGGAACCAGGTCAGCAGCGCCGCCGCCGCGACCACCGACAGCGCCGCGCCGACGAACGCGTTGCGCACCGCGCGCCGCTCCAGGTCGGTGGTGACCAGCGGGCGCAGCTTCGCGCCGCGCCGCGACTGCCACACCGCCACGCCGACCAGCAGCACGGTGACGAACAGCAGCAGCGCGTGCACCGCCTCGCCGCCGCCGCGCACGTTCATCGCGTCGGTGTAGCCGAACAGCAGCGAGCCCGCCGCCAGCCCGCCCGGCCGCCAGTTACCGAAGATCATCGCGGCCAGGCCGATGAAGCCGCGGCCGCCGGTCTGGCCGTCCTGGTACAGCGGCGCGGCCACCGTCACCAGGAACGCCCCGGCCAGGCCGGAGAACGCGCCCGAGATGATCACGGCGGCGTACTTCATCCGGCCGACCTTCACGCCCAGCGACTCGGCCGCGTACGGGTCCTCGCCGCAGGAGCGGACGCGCAGCCCGAACGCGGTGCGCCACAACACCCAGAAGCTGAGCGGGACCAGCAGCAGCGCCACCAGCGTCAGCAGCGACATGCCGCTGGTCAGGCCGCGCGCGATGCCCGCGACGTCCGACAGCACGAACCAGTGCCGCTTCTCCAGCCAGCCGAGCGCGTCGGGGCTCTGCCAGCCGCCGATCTTGCCGCCCGACAACACGGGCAGCGTCAGCGTCGCGATCGGGTCGATCGGCGGCGACTGGCGCGGCCCGCCGCCCAGCGCCTTGGCCTCGCCGGTGTTGAAGATCAGTCCGGCCAGGAACTGGGTCAGCCCCAGCCCCAGGATGTTGATCGCGACACCGGACACGATGTGGTCCACGCCGAACGACACCGTGGCGACCGCGTGCAGCAGCCCGCCCAGCGCGCCGCCCAGGACGCCCGCGACCACCCCGGCCCACGGGCCCCACTGGTAGCCCGCCCAGGCCCCGGTCCAGGTGCCGAGGATCATCATGCCCTCGAGGCCGATGTTGATCACACCGGCGCGCTCGGACCACAACCCGCCCAGCCCGGCCAGGAAGATCGGCACGGCCAGCCGCAGCGCGGCGCTGACCAGGCCGCTGGAGGTGACGTCGTCGGCGCCGGTCAGCACCCGCACCCCCGACAGCAGCACCAGCAGCCCGGCGGCGATCAGCAGGTAGTGCGGCCAGCGCAGGCGCAGCCTGCCGTTCACGGCCTTGACCCTGCTCGCGACGTCGGCGGTACTCACGAGGTCTCCTTGGCCAGGTCGTGCCCGGTGGCCAGCTCGCTGGCCACCGCGCGCTGCTGCAGCCGGATCTCCCAGCGCCGCACCAGCTCGTAGACGATGACGACGGTCAGCACGACCACGCCCTGCATCACCCCGACGATCTCCTTGGGCACGTCGACCTCCTGGAGCACGTCGGAGGTCTGGTCCAGGAAGGCGAACAGCAGCGCGGCCAGCGCGATGCCGACGGGGTGGTTGCGGCCCAGCAGCGCCACCGTGATGCCGGTGAAGCCGAGGCCCGCCGGGAAGTTCAGCGAGTACTCGTAGGAGGCGCCCAGCAGCTCGGGCATGCCGATCAGGCCCGCCACCGCGCCGGACGCCACCATCGTGACGACGATCATCTTCCTGGCGCTGACGCCGCTGGCCTGCGCGGCCGTCGGCGACAGGCCCGACACCTTGAGGTCGAAGCCGAACCGGGTGCGGTTGATGACCACCCAGAACACGATCCCGACGACGATCGCCAGCGGCAGCAGCCCGTACATCTGGCCGGGCAGGTCGATGCCGATCGACGACAGGAAGCCGTTCAGCGGGCCGACGCGACCGCTGTCGGGGATCGGCGCGGTGGCCACGTTGTTGCTGCCCGGCCGCACCTCCGCCAGCCGCTTGTCGTTCAGCAGGTAGGCGATCAGGCCGGTCGCGATGGCGTTCAGCATGATCGTGGACAGCACCTCGCTGACCCCGCGGGTCACCTTGAGGACGCCCGCGATCGCGGCCCACAGGCCGCCGATCAGCATCGCCGCCACGATCGTCAGCAGCTGGCCGAACGGCGCGGGCAGCGTCAGCGCGCCGCCGAGGGCGGCCGACAACATCGCCGCTAGCCGGTACTGGCCGTCCACGCCGATGTTGAGCAGCGCCATCCGGAAGCCGATCGCGACCGCCACCGCCGACAGGTAGTAGCGGGTCGCGCGGTTGACGATGTCGACGATCGAGTTGTCGGTGGTGCCGTAGTCGATCATCGACTGGATCGAGCTGACCGGGTCGGCGCCGGTGACCCGCAGCAGGCCCATCGTGATGAGCAGCGAGATCAGCAGCGCCAGCACCGGGGCGCCGACCTTCAGCGCCAGGCCGCGCGGGCCCAGGCCCTGGATCGCCGCGCGCCAGGCCGGGATCTCGGCCGGGTCCGCGGGGGCGGGCCTGGCCTTGGGCTTGGTCTCGGCCTCCGCCGGAAGGGCGTCCTTCTTCAGGTCCGGCTTCTCGGGCGGCTCACTCATCGTCGCCCTCCGGCGAGCCGGTGGCGCCGGTCATCGCGGAGCCCAGCTCCTCGGGGGTGACCGACCCCGGGTCGACCTGGGCGACCAGCCGGCCGCGCAGGATCACGTGCAGGGTGTCGGACATGCCGATGAGTTCCTCAAGGTCCGCGCTGATGAGCAGGACGGCCAGGCCCGCCGCGCGGGCCTGCCGCAGGTACTCCCAGATCGCCGCCTGTGCGCCGACGTCGATGCCGCGGGTCGGGTGCGCGGCGATCAGCAGCTTCGGGTCGCCCGACATCTCGCGGCCGACGATCAGTTTCTGCTGGTTGCCGCCCGACAGCGCGGCGGCGGGCACGTCGATGCCCGGGGTGCGCACGTCGTACTCGCGGACGATCCGGGTGGTGTCGCGGCGCGCGCCGCGCTTGTCGATCCAGGGGCCGCGCACGTTCGGCCGCCGCGTCTGGTGGCCCAGCATCCGGTTCTCCCAGAGCGAGCCCTCCAGGATCAGGCCGTGCCGGTGCCGGTCCTCGGGGATGTAGGCGATCCCGGACTCCCGGCGGCGGCGCGTGGCCCACTGGGTGATGTCGTCGCCGCCGTAGACGATCGTGCCCGAGTCCGCCGACCGGATGCCCATGACGGCCTCGATCAGCTCGCTCTGCCCGTTGCCCTCGACCCCGGCCAGGCCGACGATCTCGCCCCGCCGGATGCGCAGCGACACGCCGTCCACCACCGCGCGGCCCTCGGGCGTCAGCACCGTCAGCCCGTCCACCGCGAGCTGCACGTCCTCGGTGACCGTGGACTCGCGCAGCTCGGGGGTGGGCAGCTCCGAGCCCACCATCAGCTCGGCGAGCTGCTGGGAGGTGACGTCGGCGGGCCGCAGGCAGGTCGCCACCGAGGTGCCGCGCCGGATCACCGAGATGGCGTCGGCGACCGACAACACCTCGTCCAGCTTGTGCGAGATGAACAGCACCGTCAGGCCCTCGGCGCGCAGCTCGCGCAGGTTGCCGAACAGCTCGTCCACTTCCTGCGGGACCAGCACGGCGGTCGGCTCGTCCAGGATCAGCACCCGGGCGCCGCGGTAGAGCACCTTGAGGATCTCCACCCGCTGCCGGTCGCCGACGCCGAGCGTCTCCACCAGCACGTCGGGGTCGACGCGCAGCCCGTACTGGGCCGACATCTCCTCGATCCGGCGGCGGGCCGCGGCGAAGTCGATGCGCCCGCGCTTCCTGGGCTCGGCGCCCAGGATGACGTTCTCCAGCACGGTGAGGTTGTCGGCCAGCTTGAAGTGCTGGTGCACCATGCCGATGCCGCGCGCGATCGCGTCGGCCGGGCCCTTGAAGGACACCTGCTCGCCGTCGATCTCGATGGTGCCCTCGTCCGGCCGCTGCATCCCGTACAGGATCTTCATCAGCGTGGACTTGCCGGCGCCGTTCTCCCCGCACAGCGCGTGCACCTCGCCGCGCTCGATGGTGAGGTTGATGTCGCGGTTGGCCACCACGCCGGGGAAACGTTTGGTGATGGATGTCAGCCGTACGGCCGGCACCTGGTCAGGCACGGGTGCCCTCCTGGATCGAGCCTGAGCGCCGGGGCGCCGCCGGGATCTCCCGGCGGCGCCCCGGCGTCAGCGGGGGAACGCGGTCAGGGCTTGACCGGAACGGTGATCTTGCCGGAGACGATGTCGGCCTTCAGCTCGTCCAGCTTGGCCTTGATGTCGTCGATCTTGCCGCCGGACACCGAGTAGGCGACGCCGTCGTTGGACAGGTCGTACTTCTTGGTGCCGCCCTTGAAGGTGTTGTCCGACACCGACTTCACGAAGTCGTAGACCGACAGGTCCACGCGCTTCACCATCGAGGTCAGGATCTGCTCCTTGGCCTCGGCGACCGCCGGCAGGTTGTACTGGTCGGAGTCCACGCCGATGGCCCACTTCTTGGCCGCGCCGACGGTCTTGATGACGCCGATGCCCGCGCCGCCGGCGGCGTGGTAGATGACGTCCGCGCCCGCGTCGAGCTGGCCCTTGGCGGCCTCGTTGCCCAGCGCCGGGTTCTTGAAGCCGTCGAAGTTCGGCGGCTGGGTCAGGTACTTGGCCGGCAGCACCTTGATGCCCGGCTTGGCCTTCTTGGCGCCCGCCTCGTACCCGGCCTGGAACTTGTGGATCAGCGGCACGTTCACGCCGCCGATGAAGCCGATGGTGTTGGTCTTGGACTTCAGCGCGGCGGCCGCGCCCACCAGGAACGAGCCCTGCTCCTCGGAGAAGCAGGCGCCCTCGACGTTGGCGCCCTCCACCTTGCACTGGTCGGCGTCCACGACCAGGAACTTGGTGTTGGGGTAGTCCTTGGCGACCTTGTTGACCGCGTTGGTGTAGGCGAAGCCCACCCCGATGATCGGGTTGTAGCCCTTGCCCGCCAGCAGCTTGAGGCGGGCCTCCTTGTCGGCGTCCGGCTCGTCGGGCTTGGCGGAGATCTCCTCGGTCTGGATGTTCAGGTCCTTCTTGACCTTGTCCAGCCCCGCCGCCGCCGAGTCGTTGAACGACTGGTCGCCGCGGCCGCCGATGTCGAAGGCGAGGCCGACCTTGAGGGTCTTCTTGCCGCCCTCGTCGTCCGACCCGCCGGAGGTCTTCTTACCGCCACACGCGGAGGCGCTGAGCGTCAGCGCGGCACCCGTCAGCGTGACGAGCGAAATCTTCAGTCCACGGCGCACGTGGCGCTCCTTCCGGTTCCCCACCCAAGACATAGCGGCCCCCTCCGGCCACTGGAAACGTTCGGAAGTTACCTCGTGAAAAGCCTAAAACCCCCAGCGTGCACTGTTTCGCAACGTGTCCGTTACCAAGGCGTAGGCATGTCGCCACAGGTCAGACCACTGATCATGAACCGGGAACGCCGCCGGCCCCGCCCTCCTGGGAGGGGCGGGGCCGGCGGGACGGGCGGGGTCAGGCGAGCGCGGTGCCCTCCACCGGCTCGTCGGCGCCGGGCCGGTTGCCGTCCCACAGGGCGGTCAGCGCGGTCGCGGTCAGGACGCGGACGCCGACGGCGACGCAGTCCTCGTCCACGTCGAAGTCGCCCCGGTGCAGGTCGTACTCGACCGTCGAGCCCGGCTTGCGGACGCCGAGGCGGGCCAGCGCGCCCGGGACCGACTCCAGGTACCAGCCGAAGTCCTCGCCGCCGAGGCTCTGCGGGGTGGGCACGGCCCCGTCCTCGCCCAGCACCTGCGCCGCCGCGTCGCGGAACATCTGGACGCTGGTCGCCTCGTTCACCGTGGGCGGGACGCCGCGCACGTACTCCAGCGACGCCGACACGTCGTAGGCCGCCGCCACCGACTGGAGCAGCGCCCGCATCATGTCGGGCGCGCGGTGCCACGCCTCGTCGTCCAGGCAGCGCACCGTGCCCTCGGCGATGCCGTCGTCGGGGATCGCGTTGGCCACCGACCCCGCCGACACCCGGCCCCACACCAGCGACAGGCTGGAGCGCGGGTCGACCCGGCGCGACAGCGCGGCGGGCAGCTCGGTGACGATCTTGGCCAGCGCGTAGACCAGGTCGGCGGTCAGGTGCGGGCGGGCGGTGTGGCCGCCGGGCCCGGTCACCTTCACGTACACCTTGTCGCAGGCCGCGGTGATCGCGCCGGTGCGCAGCCCCAGCTCGCCCACCTCGATGCGCGGGTCGCAGTGCAGCGCGAACGCGCGGTCCACGCCGACGATGCCGCCGCCCGCGATCACGTCCAGCGCGCCGCCCGGCGTCTCCTCGGCGGGCTGGAACAACAACCGCACCCGGCCCGGCAGCAGCCCCGCCTCGGCCTGCTGGGCCAGGAACAGGCCCGCGCCCAGCACCATCGCGGTGTGCACGTCGTGGCCGCAGGCGTGCGCCACGCCCGGCACGGTGGACCGGTAGGGCGCGTCGGCCTTCTCGTCCTGCAGCGGCAGCGCGTCGATGTCGGCCCGCAGCGCGACGGTGTAGCCGTCCTCGGGGCCGATGTCGCAGAACAGGCCGGTGCCGCGCGGCAACACCCGCGGCTTGAGGCCCGCGGCGGTGAGCGCGGCGACGATGCGGTCGGTGGTGCGGTACTCGTTGTAGCCCAGCTCGGGATGGGCGTGCAGGTCCCGGCGGAACTCGATCAGCCCGGCCTCGTGCCGGGCCAGGAACGCGTCGAGCTGCGGCTGGAGCGCCGCGGGCTCGCGGGCCGCCCCGTGGGAGGAACCCGGCCGCGCCGCCTCCCGCGAGGCGCCTGGTGGTTCGAGGCCGGGCATCACCCCGGGTCCGGACTGTGTCATGTGCGCCCCCTGCGCGATGGCGGAACCGATCCGCCCGATGGTCTGGTCGGTGCTTGCTGCGTCGCCCTGCGCCGCCGGCCGGCCGCGGGCCGGCGGACCCTCGCCCGCCGGGTCGGCGGGCTCCTCAGTTGCCGGCATGTGCGACCTCCCCGAAGGTGACGAACTTGTCCTCCGCGAGCTCGGTGACCGCCGCGTCGACGACGTCCTCCAGGGTGCCGCCCTGGGCGCGGATCGCGCGCTGGCGTTCGTACGGCGCCCCGTGTTCGAGGACCTCGTCGGCCACCTTCAGCTCGTCGGCGCAGCCGAGCCGGTCGGCCACGGGCTCCAGTTCGCGGATCAGTTCATAGAGATCGTCGCGGAGCGGCGCGGTATTCCCGGTGTCGTCGGTGATGACGATGGCGTCGAGGCCGTAGCGGGTGGCGCGCCACTTGTTGTCGCGCACCACCCAGGCGGCCGGGCGCGGCAGCGTGTAGCCGCGGTCGAGCTGCTGGTCGAACAGCGTGACCAGGCTCTGGCAGAGCGCGGCGGCCATGCCCACCTCGCGGAGGGTGGGGATGCCGTCGAACATCCTGATCTCGACGGTGCCGAAGTCGGGGTGCGGCCGGATGTCCCACCACACCTCCTTGATGCTGCGGATGGTGCCGGCGCGCAGCAGGGTGTCCATGTAGTCCTCGAACTCGGCCCAGTCGCCCAGCGAGTGCGGCGGGCCGGCGGTGGGGAGCTGGCCGAACACCACCGAGCGGCACGAGGCGAGGCCGGTGTCGCCGCTGCTCCAGTACGGGCTGGAGGCCGTCAGCGCCAGGAAGTGCGGCAGGTAGGCCGACAGGGCGTTGACGATCGGGATCGCCTTGGCGGCGTCCGACACCCCGACGTGCACGTGCACGCCGAAGGTCTGGATGCGGCGGGCCAGCCACTGCATCTGCTCGATGAGGTCGGCGTAGCGCTGGATCGGCGCGGTCACCGCGTCGCGCCAGTCGCTGATCGGGTGGGTGCCGGTGCAGGCCAGCGCGAGGCCGCGCGCGTCGGCGGCGGCGCGCAGGGCGTCCAGCGTCGCCGCCAGGTCGCGCTGGGCCTCGCCGACGGTGTGGTTGATGCCGGTGACGATCTCGACCGTGGACTCCATGAGCTCGTGACGGATCTTCGGGATCTCACCGCCCTCGCTGAGCGAGGGCAGCGCGGCCAGCACCTCGCGGGCGTCCTGCCGCAGGTGCCGGGTCTCGGCGTCGATGAGCTGGAGTTCCCATTCGATGCCCAGCGTCGCGCCGCTCGATGGGTTGAAGTCAATGGCCACGGCCAACCTCCGTCCACAATCCTTGCAGGTCGATGCGTGGCACGTGGCGCAATTCAGCCAGCGGGTCCTTAAGCCTGGACAAACGCCGGTCCAGGTGGGTGCCTGCCCATCATGACGTCCGGTGCCCGTCGCCCTGCGGCCTTCTGTGCCCTGCACGGACCAATTGACTCGTCCGGGCCGCCGGAAGGCGGCACGCGTCGTACTTTTCGGTCATCGATCTTGGTCTAAGGATCACTCGAACGGACTAGTCCGCGCAGCCTGACCAGGTTTTTGCCGGCCGAACCGACCGGGACGTCACCGGTGCCCCCTTGCTGATGATTGCTCCCCGGCGTCGAAGTCTCGACCCGGGGGTACCTGTTCTCCGGGTACGTCGCCTACCCTTTCGGGGAGTCATGAGCTGTGCGAGGGGCCGCGGGGCGGCCGGACTGAGGGGTACCGGAAGCTTGCGACCAGAACGACCGCGGACCACCGGTCCGGGGGGACGGCCGGGCGGGGCGCGCCGTCGCGCCGCCGCCGTGCTCGCCGTCCCGCTGGCCGCCGCGACCGCCGTCCTGCCCCCGGCACCGGCGACGGC
>NZ_BCRO01000143.1 GCF_001552635.1 Actinomadura hibisca NBRC 15177
GCCCCTGCCCGGGTTGTCGCGCGTCCGGCGCGAGTCCTGCGAGCGCCGGACGCGCGACGGCCCGGTGTGGGGGTTTGGGGGGACGTCCCCCCAAGCAAACACAGCCGCTTTCGCCGAGGTCGCTGCACCGACGGTATCTGTGGGGGTCTACAGCCAACCAACAACCCCAACCCCGCGCCCCGCACCCAACCAACAACCCCAGCTCCGCGCGGGGTTGCGCACAGGCCCACTAACCCCAGCCCGCGCGGGTTTCCCACACCTGCCCACCTATCTCAGCCCCGCGCCCCGCACCCGGCACCCGACCCCAACCACCACGCGAGTGCCTAACTGGCCCGGCGGGGCAAAGCCGAAGGCGAGCCCCACCGGGCCAGATCGCGAAGCGATGTGGCACTCGCCAAGGCACGGTCAGGAGGGCGAGCCGCCAGGCGAGCCCGCTGGGCCGGGACGTCAGGAAACACTCCCTAGTAAGTAAGACTCCCCTGCCGCCCGCTCATCGACCGCATGATGTGCTCCACCAGCGTGATCAGCACCTGCTTCGCCGACTCCCGGTCCCGCACGTCGCAGTTGATGACCGGGATGTCCGCCGGCAGGTCCAGCGCGTCGCGCACCTGTTCGGGTGTGTGGCGGCCGGAGCCCTCGAAGTTGTTGACGCCCACGATGAACGGCACGCCCCGCCGTTCGAAATAGTCCACCGACGGGAAGCAGTCCGCCAGTCGCCGGGTGTCCACCAGCACCACCGCGCCCAGCGCGCCCTTGGCCAGTTCGTCCCACATGAACCAGAACCGGTCCTGGCCCGGCGTGCCGAACACGAACAGCACCAGGCCGTTGGGCAGGGTGATGCGGCCGAAGTCCATCGCCACCGTGGTGGTCGTCTTCTGCGAGACCGCCGAGGTGTCATCGATCCCGATGCTCTTCTCGGTCAGGGCCTCCTCGGTCCGCAGCGGGCGGATCTCGCTGACCGCGCTGACCAGGGTGGTCTTGCCGACGCCGAAACCGCCGGCGACCAGGATCTTGACGGTCAGCGCGGACTCGCCCTGCGGGCCGGGGGCCGGGGCCGCGGCCGCCTGAGGGTCGCCCGAGGGAGGCTCAGAGCGCACGGATTCCATCGATCACTTCCTTGAGTACGCGCTCGCTGGGGAACTGGGCCACAGGCGCCGGGCGCCGGACCTCGATCCGCGAGCGGTCGAGCAGGTCGCCGAGCAGCACCCGGACGACCCCTAGGGGGAGTTCCAGTTCCGACGCTATCTCGACAACCGACAGCGGAGTGCGGCAAAGCTCCAAGATCATCTCATGTTCCGGTTCCGGCGCCCATCGTGGCGCGATCGGACCGGAGCCCGGACCGGGGGCCGGCTCGTCCTCGGCCGGCTCCCGGGTGACGATCAGCGCGACCAGGTCGAACTCGACCCCGTCGTAGTGCGTCCGGCCGCCGGTGAGCGCGTAGGGGCGCACCACCGGGCCGGCCGCGTCGTCGTACCAGGCCGCTCCCGGCGGCCCGGACCCACCGGTCGGGGTCACCTCAGACGCCGCCCGGCTCGCCGGCGGCGGTGCGCGGGTTGGCCGACAGGTGCTGGCCGACGCGGGTCACCAGCATCGCCATCTCGTAGGCGATGATGCCGAGGTCGGCGTCGGCGTCGGCGAGCACCGCCAGGCACGCGCCGCGCCCGGCGGCGGTCACGAACAGGAACGCCGACTCCATCTCCACGATGGTCTGCCGGACGGCGCCGCCGCCGAACGACTCGCCCGCGCCGCGCGCCAGGCTCTGGAAGCTGGCGGCCACGGCCGACAGGTGGTCGGACTCCTCGCGGGCGAGCCCGCTGGAGGCGGCGATCCGCAGGCCGTCGCTGGACAGCACCACCGCGTTCTGCACCTGGGCGACCCGCTGGACCAGGCTGTCGAGCAGCCAGTTCAGCTCGCCGCCGGGCGCGCCCGCCGGGGCCGTTCCGATCTGCTGGGCGTGTGTCATGGGGTGTCGTCCTCCTCGGCTCGGTGCGGCTCCTGGTCCGGTAGGTCCTGGGCCTGTTGTGCTTGGTGCCGGCCGCGCTGCCAGCCCTGTTGCATGGCGGACATCATCGTGCGCAGCGACTCGGGCGACCGTTCCCCGCCGGGCTCGGCCGGGGCGGGGGCGGGCACCGGGGCCGCCTGCGGCTCCGGTGCCGGGGTCTCGGGGACGGCGGCGTGCCGTCCCTGGCTCTCGCGTCCCGCCTGGTCGCGCAGCTGCGGCGCCAGGTTCTCCTGGCGGCGGCGGCGCGGCAGGCCGTCGACGGTCAGCGTCGGTTGCGGGACCGACGGCTCTGGGCCGGTCGGCTTGGCGCCGAACGGTTCCGGGTCTGTCGCGGGTGCCTCGTTGCCGGGCGTCGCGGCGGGCACGGCCGCCTGCGTCGCCGCCGGTTCGGCCACCAGCCGCACGACGCCCGGCTGCGCCGCCGCGTTGCCGCTCTGCGCCAGCGCCGGCATCGGGCCGGTGCTGCGGCGCAGCGCCAGGTCGCCGTCGGGGTGTTCGGTGATGAGGTCGCCGGGCAGCAGCGCGATCGCGGTCGTGCCGCCGTACGGGGACTGCCGCAGCGTCACCTTGATGTCGTGCCGCCGCGCCAGCCGCGCGACCACGAACAGGCCGAGCCGGGCGCTGTCGGACGGGTCGAACTCCGGCGGGTCGGCGAGCCGCGCGTTGGCGACCCGCACGGCCTCCTCGGTCATGCCGAGACCCCGGTCCTCGATCTCGATCGCGAAACCGTTGCCGACCGCGTGCCCGCTGACCTGCACCGGCGACTGCGGCGGGGAGAACGTCGTCGCGTTCTCCACCATCTCGGCCAGCAGGTGCATCACGTCGGCGACGGCCGTGCCCACCAGCGCGATGCGCGGCAGCGGCTGCACGCGCACGCGCGGGTAGTCCTCGACCTCGGCGACGGCGCCGCGCACCACGTCCACCAGCGGCACCGGCCGCCGCCAGCCGCGCCCGGTGCTCTTGCCCGCCAGGATGACCAGGCCCTCGGCGTGGCGGCGCATGCGGGTGGCGAGGTGGTCCAGGCGGAACAGGTCGGCCAGCTCGGCGGGGTCCTCGGTGCGGCGCTCCATGGTGTCCAGCAGGCTGAGCTGGCGGTGCAGCAGCGCCTGGTTGCGGCGGGCCAGGTTGACGAAGACCTCGCTGACGCCGCGCCGCGCCGCGATCTCGCCCGCCGCCGCCACCAGCACCGCGTCGCGGGTGGCGGTGAACGACTCGGAGATCTCCCGGATCTCGTTGATGCGGTAGACGTCGACGGGCTCGGCGGCCGCGTCCACCGGCTCGCCCGCGCGCACCTGGTCGGCCAGCACCGGCAGGCGATGCCGGGCGAAGTCGGTGACGCGCGCGGCCAGCGTGCGGCACTCGCGCAGCAGCCGCCGCGAGACGCCCGTGGCGATCAGCGCCGAGGCGACCACCGCCAGCAGGCCGAGGCCGCCCGCGATCGCCAGCCGGGTGAACACCCCGATCGCGATGTTCTCGGCGCGGTCGGTGACCTCGGCCAGCAGCGCGTTCTCGAACTCGTACAGGCGGTGGTTGGCGGTGTCGGCGGTGGCGCGCCAGATGGCGGCGTCCACCGGCGTCACCGGCACGCGGGTGGTGACGGCGTGCGTGCCGTTCCGGCCCGGCTGCCGGACGTTGCGGACGGTGTCGGTCCCCCGGACGACCTGGTCCTCCAGCCGGCGCAGCCGCTCGAACTCGGCGCTGTCGACCAGCGTCCGGTAGCGGTTCTGCGCGCCCGCCGGGAGGTTGGGCGAGGTGTCGGCGAACAGGAACCGCTGCGCGCCCGAGAGCTGGGCGAACTGGCCGCGCTCGGCGGCCGTCATGCGGCCCGCCGCCAGCGCGCCGCTGAGCAGCGCGTCCTGGCGGCTGAGGAACTCGCGGGCGCGGCCCATCGCGGTGAGGGTGCGGGCGTCGCTCGCGATCGCGCCGTCGCCGGGGGTGACCGAGCTGTAGATGGCGAAGCCCGCGTCGATCATCCCGGAGTACTCGGCGAGCGCGCGCTGGCGCTCGGCGGTGTGGTCGTCCACGGTGCGGCGCACCGACTCCAGCGCGTTCAGCCGCGCCACCAGCGCCTCGATGCGGGCGCGGACGTGCGGCAGCACCGCGCCGCGCAGGCCCGCGTCGCGGCTGCCCCGCTCGACGGCGGCGCGGGCCTCGTCGGTGCTCTGCCGCTGGGCGTTCAGCACGCCCCGGTCGGCCGACGGGTCGGCGCCCAGCCGCCACACCGACAGCCGGCGTTCCTTCTGCAGCTCCCCGATGAGCCGCTGGGTGGGCAGCACCGACTTCTGCTGGAACTCCCGGCTGTTCAGGAGCTGGGCCGCGTCGCCGTAGCTGGTGACGGTGACGAACGCCCAGAGCCCGGCCAGCGACAACAGCGGCACGAGGACCAGCAGGGTGATCCTCGCCCGGATGGACGACAGGCGCGGGGACATACGACGGAAAACCTCCCTGAACGGGGTGTGCGGAGGTCTGCCGGAGCCTACTACGTCCGACGATGACCAGGATCGTCCGGCATCAACCGTTAACTGGCGCCACCGACGGCGCGCCGGGACTCTCCGGTTCCTCTTCCGGCAGCCGCAACACGTGTTCCACCAGCGCCACCAGCACCTGCTTGCACGAGTCGCGGTCGCGCACGTCGCACAACACCACCGGCACGCCCGGATCGAGGTCCAGCGCGATCGCGATGTCGTCGGCGCGGTGGGTCTCCACGCCGTCGAAGCAGTTCACCGCCACCACGAACGGCGTGCCGCGCCGCTCGAAGTAGTCGATGGAGGGGAAGCAGTCGGGCAGCCGCCGGGTGTCGGCGAGCACCACCGCGCCCAGCGCTCCGTGCGCCAGCTCGTCCCACATGAACCAGAACCGCTCCTGGCCCGGGGTGCCGAACAGGTAGAGCACCAGCCGCTCGGTCAGCGTGATGCGGCCGAAGTCCATCGCCACGGTGGTGGTCGACTTGCGCTCCACGCCGGTCACGTCGTCCACCCGCGCGCCGCGCTCGGTGAGCGGCTCCTCGGTGCGCAGCGGCCGGATCTCGCTGATCGCGCCGACCATGGTCGTCTTGCCGACGCCGAAACCGCCCGCCACCAGGATCTTGGTGGTGACCAGCGGCGGGTCAGAGGGCGCGTAGGCCATCCAGCACCTCCCTCAGCACGCCCACGTTGGGCCGCGACCCGCTGCGCTCGATGGTCGCGACCACCGCGACCAGGCCGTCGTCGCGCAGGTCGCCGAGCAGCACCCGCACCACCCCGAGCGGCAGCGCGACGTCGGAGGCCAGGTCGGCGACCGGCACCGGCCGCGCGCAGCGCTCCAGCACCCGCCGGTGCTCGGGGCTGTAGCGGTAGCGCCCGGCCGGGGCGGCGCCGGTCGCGGCGACCACCGCGATCAGGTCGAACGTCTCGCCGCGCGGCCGGGTGCGGCCGCGCGTCAGCGTGTAGGGGCGCACCACCGGGCCGGCCTCGCGGTCCAGCCAGCGGTCCTGCGCGGGGTCGTGCGGGTCGTGCGCGGGGTCCTGCCAGGGGTTCACCGCCGCTCAGTCCCCCGCCGAGCGCGGCCGGGTCTGGAGGTGGCGGCCCACCCGCTTGACCAGCACGGCCATCTCGTAGGCGATCAGCCCGGCGTCGGCGTCGGCGGCGGTCAGCACCGCCAGGCAGGTGCCGTCGCCGGCGGCGGTGACGAACACCAGCAGCCGGTCCAGCTCGATGATGGTCTGCCGCACGCCGCCGCCGTCGAAGTGCCGGCCCGCGCCGCGCGCCAGGCTCTGCACCCCGGCCGCCAGCGCCGACAGGTGCTCGGCGTCCTCGCGGGCCAGCGCGTGCGAGGCGGCGATGGCCAGCCCGTCGCGCGACAGGATCACCGACTGCCGCACGGCCGGGACCCGTTCGCCGAAGTCGTTGAGCAGCCAGCTCAGCTCGCCCGTCGCGGTGTCGGTCATGAGTCGTTCCCCTCGCCTGTGTCGCCGGCGCCGTCGCCGCCCGGTTCCGCGCGGCCGCGCCGCCATCCCTGCTGGATGGAGCTCATCATCGTCCGGGCCTGCTCGGGCGACCGCACGACCACCCCGTGCGCGCTGTCCCCGGTCGCCGGGGGCGGCGGCCGTTCGGTGGTGCGCAGCTGCGGGGCCAGGCTCTCCTGGCGGCGGCGCCGGGGCAGGCCGGCATGGGTGTCGGCGGCGGTCGCCGGTTCGGCGGCCGCCGGTTCGGGAGCGGGGGTCCGGGCGTGGAAGGCGGGCGCCTGGACGGGCTGGTCGGGGGCGGGGGCGGGGTCGTCGTCGAACCAGGGGTTGGCGGGCGGGCGCGGCGGGGCGGGCGGCTCGGCGAACGGCTCCGCAGAGGGCGCGACGAAGGGCTCGGCGGCGGGCATGCCGTAGGGCACCGCGGAGGGCGCGGCGAAAGGCTTGGCGGCGGGCACCGCGGAGGGCGCGAACGGCTCGGCGGCGGGCGCGTCCGAGGGCACGTCGGAGGGCTCGGCGGCGGGGGCGGGTGCGGCGGCGGGAGGCGGGCCGTGGAGCTGTACGACGCGGTCGGGCAGGGACTCGAACACCGGTCCGTGGCCGTGGCCCGATCCCGGTTCGGGCTGAGGCTCGGGCACGGCGAACTCGCCGCTCTCATCGAGACCCAGTTCGTCCGGCTCGTCGTCCAGCCGCTCGGCCGGGACGACCAGCTCGTGCGGCAGCAGCACGATCGCCGACGTGCCGCCGTACGGCGAGGGCCGCAGCGACACCTTCGCGCCGTGCCGGGCCGCCAGCCGCGCCACCACGAACAGGCCGAGCTGGTCGGCGTCCACCAGGTCGAACTCCGGCGGGTCGGCCAGCCGCCGGTTGATCTGGTCCAGCATGTCGGGCCGCACGCCGAGGCCCCGGTCCTCGACCTCGATCACGAAGCCGCTGCCCACCCGCTCGGCCATCATCCGGATCTCGGTGGCGGGCGGCGAGAACGCGGCGGCGTTGTCCAGCAGCTCGGCCAGCAGGTGGATGACGTCGGTGACGGCCGCGCCGACCAGGCCGTCGGGCGAGTCGCTCAGCACCGAGACCCGCGTGTAGTCCTCGATCTCGCCGACCGCGCCGCGCAACACGTCGGCGACCGCGACGGGCCGCCGCCAGCCCCGGCCGGGCGTGGCGCCGGACAGGATGATCAGGCTCTCGGCGTGCCGCCGCATCCGGGTGGTGAGGTGGTCCAGCTTGAACAGCTCGGCGAGGTCGTCGGCCTCGGCGCGGCTCTCCAGCGTGTCCAGCATGGCGAGCTGGCGGTGCAGCAGCGACTGATTGCGGCGGGCGATGTTGAGGAAGATGCGGCGCACGCCCTCGCGCAGCTCGGCCTGCCCGACCGCCGCGCCGACGGCGGTGCGCTGCACGGCGCCGAACGCCTCGGCGACGGCGGCGACCTCGGTGGTGCGGCCGCTCACCGGCGGGGGCGACTCGGCGGCCACGTCCACCTTCTCGCCGCGCACCAGCCGCGCCACCACGCCCGGCAGCCGCTGCCCGGCCAGGTCGGCGGCCGAGCGGCGCAGCGCGGTCAGCTCGCGGACCAGGCCGCGGCCGAACCGCACCGACAACACGATCGACGCCAGCACCGCGACCAGGCCGACGCCGCCCGCCAGCACCACGCGCAGCAGCAGCCCGTCGCTGACCTCCTCCTGGCGCTGGGCCATCAGCCTGGTGCCGCGCAGGTGGCCCTCGTTCAGGCCCTCCAGCGTCGACTTGATGGACAGGCCCCAGCCCTGCGCGTCCACGGCAGTGCGCGCGTCGGCGGCGATCCCGTTCTCCAGCCGCTGGAAGGTGGTGAAGCCGAAGGAGGTGAAGTGCGGCCGCAGGACGCGCTCGTACACGTCCGGGGGGATCAGGGCGCGCTCGTCGGACCAGCGCAGCCGCTGCTGGGCGACCAACTCCACGAACAGCCGGTGCTCGGCGGCGGTGAGCCGCCCGGTCCGGGCGGCCGCGCCCGACACCAGCGCGCTCTCGCGCATGATCAGGTCCATCGCGCGGGCGCCGTGCACCACGCCGGTGCCCCACTGGAACAGGGCGCCGTCGTCGACGTCGGTCTGCTTGCCCGCGAAGTCGTAGATGGCGTCCACCGGCGCGTTGTAGGCGGTGAGCGCGCCGACCGGGTCCAGGGCGCGGCCGTCGACGCGGCCGCGCAGGTTCGGCACCTCGCCGAGCTTGCGCACCGCCTCCGACAGCAGGGTGATGCGCGCCGCCCCCCGGTCGCCCGCGGCCTCGCGCTCGGCCTCGGCCTGCCGCCGGAACAGCGCCAGCGCCTGGTCCGCGCGGGCGCGCGCGTCGCTCAGCTCCTCGCGGGGACGGTCGTTGCGGGCGGCGAGGAAGGTGACCGACGCCTGCCGCTCGGCGCCGAGCGCGAAGACGACCTCCTGGATGGCGCGGCTCATGCGGTCGATGGACTGCTCGGCGCGGCGCTGCTCCAGCACGTCGCCGAGGGTGAGGGCCGCGGCGAAGGCCCAGAGCGCGACCAGGGACGACAGCGGCACCAGGGAAAGCAGCACGATCTTGGAACGGATCGAGCGCGTGCGAGGATTCATGGCACCCCGTGACAGGTCGTCCCCCCGGACGGCGGTTCGCCGCGATCATAGAGGCTGACCGCCATCGCACCACAACTTCCCACCATTGCGCCACAAAAGTAACGGTTGTCCACCCCCGCTCCCGGGTCACATTTGGCTCCCGGGAGCAGGGAGATCTCCGGAAAGGCGGCGATCAGCGTTACCATTCCCGCCGTGAGTTCCGAAAGCCAGGCATCCGAGGCACTTCCGTCGAGGCGCCACCGCACCCCCCGCGGCGGGCGGCATCGCGGCGACGAGTCGTTCCTGCTGCCCCCCGGGTCCCCCGCCCTGGTCCTCGCCGTCCCCGGCTCCGCGCGGCACCCCGCCGCGCAGGTGGCGGCCGAGCTCGCCCGGCTGGTGGAGATCGAGCACACCGGGCAGCCGGCGCTGGTCGGGCATCTGGAGGGTCCGGAGGCCGCGCTCGGCGCGGTGCTGGCCGGGCTGCGGCAGCAGCGGCAGGACGAGCCGGCGGCCGTGGTGGTCCCGCTGGTCACCGGCCCCGACCCGGTGGTGCAGGCCGCGGTGCGGCAGGCGGTGCTGGGCGCGCCCGCGCCGGCGCTGGCCGCCGAGCCGCTCGGCCCGCACCCGTTCATCGCCGAGGCGCTGCACGACCGGCTGGCCGACGCCGGGCTGGCGCGCGCCGACCGCATCCGCATGATGACGATGGTCACCGCCGCCGGCGGCGTGGTCGTGGTCACCCCGGGCGACCACGGGGCGGTGCGGCAGGCCGAGGTCACCAGCGTGCTGCTGGCCGCGCGGCTGGCCACGCCGGTGTTCACCGCGGCGCTGGACGACGACGGCGCGATCAAGGCCGCCGCCGAGCAGCTGCGCTCGTCGGGCGCGCACTCGGTGGCGATCGCCCCGCACCTGATCGGCTCGGAGGCCGACGCGGGCCGGATCGCGGCGGTGGCCGCGATGGTCGGCGCCGGGCACGCCCGGCCGCTGGGCGCGCACCCGGCGCTGGCCCGGCTGGCGGCGCTGCGGTACGTGGAAGCGCTGGCGGGGGCGCTGTCCTCCTGACGTGCGTGAACGCCTGCGGCCCGTGGCGGGGAGCCACGGGCCGCAGGCGTCAGTTCAGCGGTTCCGGAAGTCCGGGGGCCGCTTCTCCAGGGTCGCCGCCATGCCCTCGGCCAGGTCCTGGGTGAAGAACGCCAGGGACTGGACACCGGTCTCGGCGGCGAGCTGCTGGCGCAGTCCCGGCGCGTCCAGCGACAGGTTGAGCAGCTCCTTGGTGCGGCGCAGCCCGTAGGGGGACTTGGCGAGCAGTTCCCCGGCCAGCGCGAGCGCGCCCTCCAGGTCCCGACCCTCCTCGGCCACCTCGGTGACCAGGCCGAGGTCGCGGGCGGCGGCCAGGTCCAGCCGTTGCGCCCGGTAGAAGATCTCGGCGGCCTTCGCCGGGCCGACCAGGCGCGGCAGCAGCCACGACAGGCCGCAGTCGCCCGCCGACAGGCCGAGGTCCACGAACGGCACCACGAACCGGGTGGTCGGGTCGGCCACCCGCAGGTCGCACGCCAGCGCCCAGGACACGCCCATCCCGGCCACCGGGCCGTGCAGCGCCGCGATGACCGGCTGCGGGATCTCCCGCAGCCGCGCGGTCACCTCGCCGCCGCGCGCGATGCCGCGGTAGATGCGCTGCGCGCGGCCCTCGTCGCCGCCCCCGGGGTCGCCGCCCGCAAGGTCCATCCCCGAGCAGAAGCCGCGGCCCTCGCCGGTGAGCACGACGACGCGGGTGGCGGCGTCGCGCATCAGCTCGTTGAGGACGTCGAGCATCTCCTCGGTCAGGGCGCCGGTGACGGCGTTGAGGCGCTCCGGACGGGACAG
The DNA here is from genome assembly GCF_001552635.1 of Actinomadura hibisca NBRC 15177. Lineage (GTDB taxonomy): Bacteria > Actinomycetota > Actinomycetes > Streptosporangiales > Streptosporangiaceae > Spirillospora > Spirillospora hibisca. The sequence goes on from NZ_BCRO01000143.1 coordinate 10,364, forward strand.
GGTGATGGTGAGCACCCCGTCCCGCCGGTCGAGCGCGAGGTCGCCCAACTCAGGAGGTGAGCTGCTGGATCAGCGGACCCATCTGCTCGCCCACGTTCTTGAAGACCGTCAGCGGGTCGGCGGAGTTGACGGCGGCCCAGTTGTCGCGCACCGACTCCACGGTGAGGGTCTCCTTCTGCCCGTAGCCGGGGCCCTCCGCCACGAAGATCTTGGCGATGCGGCCGCCGCCGACGGTGTAGACCTCGCCCGAGTCGGGGTTCTCCTCGTGCGCGAGGTAGGCCACCAGCGGGGTGACCTGGTCCACGCCCAGCTTGTCGGCGAAGTCGGCCGGCAGCAGGTCCTCGGTCATGCGGGTCCAGGCGACCGGCGCGATGGCGTTGGCCTTGATGTTGTACTTGGCGCCCTCGTGCGCGAGGGTCTTGGTGAACCCGACCAGGCCCATCTTGGCGGTGGCGTAGTTGGCCTGGCCGAAGTTGCCGAACAGCCCGGCCGGCGACGAGGTGTTGACGATGCGGCCGTAGCCCTGCTCGCGCAGGTGCGCCCAGGCGGCGCTGGAGACCAGGAACGACCCGCGCAGGTGCACCGCGATGACCGAGTCGAACTCCTCCACCGACATGTTCTTGAACGACTTGTCGCGCAGGATGCCGGCGTTGTTGATCACGATGTCGAGCTTGCCGAAGGTGTCCAGCGCCGTCTGGACGATCGCCCGCGCGCCCTCGGGGGTGGCCACGTTGTCGGGGTTGGCGACGGCCTCGCCGCCGTTCTTGACGATCTCCTCGACGACCTGCTGGGCCGGGCCCGCCGAGGCGCCGGCGCCGGTCCGGTCGCCGCCCAGGTCGTTCACCACGACCTTGGCGCCGCGGGCGGCCAGCTCCAGCGCGTGCTGGCGGCCCAGGCCGTGCCCGGCCCCGGTGACCACCGCGACCCGGCCGTCATAGCGCAGTTCCGACATCCCTGTCTCCTCCACCGTGCCTGTGGCATACCGGCCGGTATGCCAACCGACTGCGTCCCCAGGTAATCATCCAGGGGTTACCCAGTGGTACCACGTCGACCGAACGCCGCTCGGATTCGCCCCCCTCCGTTCCTGAATCTTCCATGGAAATCGCGTGTTTCGCGGTGATCGGCCGCCTCCGGCCGGTTAGTCTCCTTCACTCACCGAGCACGGACTCACCGAACACGGAGGCGGCCCATGGGCGAGCGCCCGATCCGCGTGGTGCAGTGGGCGACGGGCGCGCTGGGCCGCAGCGTCATCCGCGGCGTGCTGGACCGGCCCGACCTGGAGCTGGCCGGGGTGCGCGTGCACGCGGCGGACAAGGCGGGCGTGGACGCCGGGGTGCTGGCCGGGCGGGGCGCGGTCGGCGTCATCGCCACCGACGACCTCGGCGAGGTCCTGGACCTGGACGCCGACTGCGTCGTCTACGCGCCCGGCACCGCGGGCGACCCGTTCGCCGGGCTGGAGACGGTGACCGCGCTGCTGGCGTCGGGCAAGAACGTGGTGGCCACCAACGGCTTCGTCTACCCGTACGCGCACGGCCCCGGCCTGGTCGGCGAACTGGAGGACGCCTGCAAGCGCGGCGGCTCCTCCATCCACGGCAGCGGCATCAACCCCGGCTTCATGTCCGACGTGATGCCGCTGATGCTCTCCCGGCTGTCGCGGCAGATCACCCACGTCTACGCGCGCGACTGCTCGGACTTCTCCACCCACCCGTCCTGGGGGATGGTGCACCAGGTGGTGGGGTTCGGCCGCACCGAGGAGGCCTACCTGCACGCCCTGCGGCCCGCCCGCGCCGCGATGCGGTCGTTGTTCGGCGAGAGCCTGCACCTGGTGGCGGCCGGGCTGGGGCTGGAGCTGGAAGAGATCGACGTCGACGTGGACCACCGGCTGGCCCCGACCGACCTCGTGCTGGCCGCCGGGACCGTCCCGGCGGGCACGGTCGCGGCGGCCCGCTGGCGTTTCAGCGGCATGACCGGCGGCCGCCCGGTGCTGACCGCCGAGGTGATCCACAAGGCCGACGCGCGGCGGCTGCCGGAGTGGGGGCGGCCCGGCTACGCGGTGCGGGTGCACGGCCGCCCGTCGATCACGCTGACCACCGACGAGGACTGGGTGAGCAGCGGCGTCGCGGCCGCCGCCGCGCACGCCCTGAACGCGGTGCCGGTGGTGTGCGCGGCCGAGCCGGGCATCCGGACATTCCTGGACCTGCCGCCGGTCACCGGGCGGGTGTCGGAACGGCACCGCCCCACCGCGCGCCCGAACCCGCTGGTCTAGGCCCGCCGGGGGCCGACGAGTCGGGGACGCTACGAGCCCGCGGACCCCAGCACGTCCCCGCCCTCGACGCCGTCGGCCCGCTCCTCCGACAGCGCCTCCTCGCGCGCCTCCCGCCGGTGCTTGCGCACGCTCCACACCACCAGCCCCACGACCGCCACCACCGCGAGCGCGACCGCCAGCCCCCGGCTCGCCTGCTTGGCGACGTGCTCGAACGCCGTCCCCGCGAAGTAGCCGCCCAGCGTGAAGGTGAACACCCACACCACGCCGCCGATCACGTTGAACAGCAGGAACTGCGGATACGGCACCCGCGAGCAGCCCACCAGCGCGGGCATCAGCGCCCGCAGCAGCGCGGTGAAGCGCCCGATGAACACCGCGAACGGCCCCCGCCGCCGGATCAGGTCCTGCGCCTTGCCGACCTTCAGGTGGTGCTTGCGCATCGGCCGGGTCTCCAGGATGCGCGTCCCGTAGCGGCGGCCGATCTCGTAGCCGACCGAGTCGCCGACCACCGCCGCGACCACCGCCGTGGCCAGCAGCACCGCCAGCGACAACTTGTGCTGGCTGGCCAGCACGCCGCCGACCACGATCGCCGTCTCGCCCGGGAAGACGAACCCGAAGAACAGCGCCGCCTCGGCGAACACCAGGAAGGCGATCAGAAGGAAGATCAACGCCGGCGGCAGGCCGTCGACCAGGGCGTTGAAGTGCTCCAGCATGGGGACCCCGATATCGCTTGGACGCCGGGCGCGTCCGGCGGCCCGGCACGGCCGCTCCGCAGCGGCGGCAGGCGGTTATCTTATCCGCGGGACCGTCCTCCAGCCCCCGAGCAGAACGGTGGGTCCGCATGACCGCGCAGGAACTCGACGGCGGCCGCTTCGTCCGCCAGTCCAACCGGTTCACCGACACCATCACCGCCGACGGGAGCAGCGGGTACCGGGCCGAGCCCGGCCGCTACCGGCTGCTGGTGTCGCTCGCCTGCCCCTGGGCGCACCGCACGCTGATCGTGCGGCGGCTGCTGGGCCTGGAGGAGGTGATCAGCGTCGGCGTGGTGGACCCGTACCGCGACGAGCGCGGCTGGCGCTTCCCCGAGCCCGACCCGGTGACCGGCGCCACGTTCCTGTCGGAGCTGTACCTGGCCGCCGACGCCGGCTTCGAGGGCCGCTACACCGTGCCGTGCGTGTGGGACGGGACGACCCGGCGGCTGGTCACCAACGACTTCCCGGCGATCACCATCGCGATGGAGACGGAGTTCACCGCCTTCCACGCCCCCGGCGCGCCCGACCTCTACCCCGCCGACCTGCGCGACGGCATCGACGCGCTGAACGAGCTGGTCTACACGACCGTCAACAACGGCGTCTACAAGGCCGGTTTCGCCACCTCCCAGGACGCCTACGAGGAGGCCGTGGACGCGCTGTTCGCCACCCTGGACCAACTGGAGGAGCGGCTCACCACCAGCCGCTACCTGTTCGGCGACCGGCTGACCGAGGCCGACGTGCGCCTGTTCCCCACCCTGGCCCGCTTCGACGCGGTCTACCACGGCCACTTCAAGTGCAACCTGCGCCGCCTGGTCGACTACCCCGCCCTATGGGCCTACGCGCGCGACCTGTACTCGGTGCCCGCGTTCGGCGGGACCACCGACGTCGACCAGATCAAGCGGCACTACTACGGCACCCACCCCGCCCTCAACCCGTCCGGCATCGTCCCCAAGGGCCCGCTGGTGGACTGGGAGGCCCCGCACGGCCGGGGCTGAGCCCCGGGAGCACAGCGGCGCATGCCCGAAATGGTCCAAATGTCGTCCGACCTCGACACTATGCTGGCGATCCCCCGCACGACCGTCACCACCAGCACAGCGACCAGCAGAGAGAGGCCCCTCCTCCATGCGCAGCGCCTTCTTCGGCAACCTGGACCAGGGCCAGCCGGTCCCCGGCCACTTCACCCCGCAGAACTCCAAGATGCTCCGCATCCACCTGAACGGCGACGTCCTGGCCCGGCAGGGCTCCATGGTCGCCTTCCAGGGGCAGATGGACTTCGACTACCAGGGCTCCGGCGGCGTGGGCAAGTTCCTGAAGAAGGCCCTCACCGGCGAGGGCGTGCCGCTGATGCGCGTCACCGGGCAGGGCCTGCTCTTCGTGGCCAACGACGCCGACGACATCCACCTGTTCTACCTGGAGAACGAGGGCATCACCGTCAACGGGGCCAACATCCTGGCCTACGACTCCCACCTCCAGTCCGACATCCAGCGGGTGCAGGGCGCGGGCATCGCCGCGGGCGGCCTGTTCAACACCACCCTCCAGGGCACCGGCTGGGTCGCGCTGACCTCGCACGGCACCCCGGTGATGCTGGACGCGGGCCGCGCCCCGACCTTCGCCGACGGCCAGTCGGCGGTGGCCTGGAGCACCAGCCTCCAGGTCGGCGTGAACCGCACCTTCAAGGCCGGGGCCCTGATCGGCCGGGGCAGCGGCGAGGCCATGCAGCTCGCCTTCCAGGGCCAGGGCTTCGTGCTGGTGCAGGCCAGCGAGGGCCAGCCCGTCGTCCAGGCCACGTCCTGAGTTTTTGAAGTCCCGGCCCAGGGGCTCGCCTGGC
>NZ_BCRO01000144.1 GCF_001552635.1 Actinomadura hibisca NBRC 15177
CGCTTTTCCGACCCACCGCAGCACCACGCGCACGGTCAGACCGTGGCGGTTGGTTCGTTGGTGGTTCCCCTTCGGGTCGGCCGCCTTTCGGCGTCCCGCTCCCCGTGGGGCGAAGTGAACAGTATGCCCGCGCGGGGTCCACGTCAAACCAGTCGCGGAAACTTGTTGTGGCGTGTCGTCCGGGCTTCTCGGCCGCATCCGCTCCTCAAGGAGCTTGACCTGCGGCAACCTCGTGAGACGGTCGTTCGGTCCGTGTCGATGGCCGGGCCATCAGTAGGTGTAACCACCTGGCGGCCGGGGTTGTTCCCGGTTCTACGAAAAACTTCCCGGAACCCGGATGAGCAGGGCGGTCACGTTGTGTCGGTTCGCCCGCGTCGGCGCCGAGCCATCCGGCCAGGGCCTCGTGCCGACCAACGTCGTCCTCGGTCAGGGGCATTCCCGGGCCCTCGTCGGGGAGCCAGTAGGCGCGGCTGTCGCCGACCGAGCAGGACCAGATGCCGTCCGGGCCTGCGATGCCCGCGACATATGTGCAGGCGGGGGCCGCGTTCACCGAGGTGGCCAGGGCCGCGACCGCGCGGGCCGCGCCCATGGCGGCGTCGACGTGGGCGGTTTCCGGTAGGGCACCGGCTTGCAGGCGCGTGGTCAGGATCGTCGTTCCGGTCTCGGCGGCGAGCTGGGCGGCGCGTTCGGCGCGCGGGGACATGGAGACGCCGTCGCAGACGACGCCGATCGTCCAGGGGCCGCTCGTGGTCAGTGCCATCGCGTCGGCGTTGACGCCCCGCCGTTTGCCCCGGTCGCTGACGCCGGCCGCGCCCTGCTCGATGGCGAGTTCCAGATGGGACCGGAAGGCTGGTTGTGCTTTGCCGCAGTCCCAGCAGTGCCCGTCGGGGGCGACGGTTCCGTCGCAGGAAACGCACGTCCTGTCGTCGCGGTGCTGCATGTCCTCATTCTCCCGTCGGCGGGAGCGGGCCAGCACCGCTGTTCTCAGTCCGAGTTGTGCCACACCAGCATTCCGGGGCCGTCCGGGGTGAGCACGGGCACCCACGCCTCGTCGGCCTCGCCGATGCGGTCCTCGTCCAGCCGCAAGGCGTGCGGCCGCTCGTTGAGGCCGTCGCATGTCCAGTAGCGGATGCCCGCCACGATCTCGCGCAGCCTGCCGCGCTCAGCGTCCGTCCACCGGTGGTCCCAGGTGCCGGCCCCCGGAACCGCTTCTCGAACAGATGCCGCAGGTCGGTGAGCGCGTCGTCGCCGAACAGCGGGACCAGGAAGCCTTCCGTCTCCCCCTCCCGGCAGGCGGTGCCGCCGTACTGCTGCTGGTAGCGGACGCCGGTCCCGGCCTCGACGATCACGCACAGCCACCCGCTACCCGTGCCGTCCGGATCGATGAACACGAAGCGCTGGGCAGCCATGGTGGGAGTGTCCCGCTCGGTCTGCACCGGCTCAACGGATTTAGTGCGCCGACTGGAAAGCGAGTGTCGCGTGCACCGTGAAGCCTCCGTCCGGGCGCGGTCCGGCGGTGAACGTGCCGTTGTGGGTCAGGGCACGTTCCCGCATTCCGATCAGCCCGTAGCCGTTGCCTCGGGTGGACGTCTTGGCCGGGCCCTCGTCGGAGACGTCCAGGGAGAGGCTGTTCGCGGTGCCTTCCACCAGGATCGTGCAGCGTGTGGGGGCGGCGTGGCGCGCCACGTTGGACAGTGCCTCCTGGACGATGCGGTACGCCGCCAGCTCCACGCCCTCCGGTACGTCCGCCGCGTCGCGGACCGTCAGTTCCGCTTCCACCCCGGCGGCTCGGGCCGACGCGACCAGGGCGGGCAGGTCCGTCAGGCGCGGGGACGGGGTCAGGCCCGCCTCGCCGGTGCCGTCGCGCAGCACCCCGAGCATCGTGCGCAGTTCCGTCAGCGACCGGCGGCTCACCTCCTCGATGACGGCCAGCGCGCGGGCCGCCTCCTCAGGGCGGTCGGCGGCCACGTGGTTCGCCGTGCCCGCCTGGACGGCGATGAGGCCCATGCCGTGGGTCACCACGTCGTGCATCTCCCGCGCGATGCGCAGCCGCTCGTCGAGCCTGGCCCGGTCCAGGTCGCGGAGGGTCGCCGCGCGGCGTTCGGCCACGGCGCGGCCCGTCGTCCACGCGACGCCCAGCAGCGCCGCGCCCAGGAGGGCCCACGAGACGATCGGCGGCGGGCCGCTGCCGGCCGGGCCGCCGAGCAGGAGGACGATCGCGCCCGCCGCCGTGACGGCTCCCGCTCGCCTGATGGCGGGGCGGCGCGGGGCGGGGCGTTCCGCCGCGACCGTGTAGAGGGCGTAGGCGGCTGCGGGCAGCAGGCCGGGGCCGAAGGCCAGGCCCGCGCCCGCGGCCGTGATCACCATGGCGAGCGTGGGGAGCGGGGCCATCCGCCGGACCGCCAGCGCCAGGGCGGCCACCGCCGACACCACCAAGGCCGCCGGTGCCGCCGGTTGCACGCCGAACACGTGCGGCAGCGCGGCGAGGACGACGGCGATCGGCGCGTCCGGCGGGCGCGGGCGGTTCACGGGTCGGGGGGCGTGGCCGCGCCGGCGGTGACCAGACCCGTCTCGTAGGCGACGATCACGAGCTGGGCCCGGTCCCGGGCGTGCAGCTTGGCCAGCAGGCGGCTCACGTGCGTCTTCACCGTGGGCAGGCCCAGCCGCAGGCGGTCGGCGATCTCGGCGTTGGACAGGCCCGCCGCGACCAGCGCCAGCACCTCGCGCTCCCGGTCGGTGACGCCGGTCAGGGCCGTGGCGCCGGGGCGCTGCGCGAACGACTCGATGAGCCGCCGGGAGACGGACGGCGCGAGCATCGCCTCGCCCGCCGCCACGATCCGCACCGCCGCCAGCAGGTCCGGTGGCCGGATGTCCTTCAGCAGGAAGCCGCTCGCCCCGGCCCGCAGCGCCGCGAACACGTAGGCGTCCAGGTCGAACATGGTGAGCACCAGGACGCGCGTGCCCGCGCAGGCGGGGTCGCCGCAGATCCGGCGGGTCGCCTCCACGCCGTCGGTCACCGGCATCCGCACGTCCATGAGCACCACGTCCGGCCGCGACCGCCGGGCCAGCTCCACCGCCTCGCCGCCGTCGGCGGCCTCGCCCACCGCCGTGAGGCCGGGCGCGGAGTCGACCAGCAGGCGGAAGCTGCCGCGCAGCAGCGCCTGGTCGTCGGCGATCAGTACGCGGACCGGGTCGTTCGGCATGTCTCCCACATGTCGGTGATGGGGCGGTTCCAGCAGGGTAGTTCGTCAGACGTCACGGTGGCGGAAGGCCGCCCAACCGGCCAACAGGATCGCGGCCGCCCAGACCAGCAGGACGGCGAGGCCGGCGGCGGGGCTCAGGTCGTCCGGTCCGGGGCGGACGGTCAGCAGGCGGGCGCCCGCGCGGTCGGGGAGGTAGCGGGCGGCCTCGGCGGTCGCGCCGATGACCGACAGGATCTGCGAGCCCATCAGCACGAGGGGCAGCAGCACCGCCAGCGGGACCAGGGCGTTGCGCGCCAGCGTCGCCGCTCCGGCGGACAGCAGCACCATCAGCGCGAGGTAGACCACCGCGCCCGCCATCGCGCGGGGCACGCCCGGCGACAGGAGCGAAGCGCCGTGCGGGCCCAGGGCGAGCTGCGTCGCGGCCGTGCCCAGGACGGTCGCCACGGCGGCGGCGGGCAGCACCGCCAGCACGGCCGCACCGAGCTTGGCCAGGTAGAGGCGGGGCGCGGTCAGCAGTGACACCCCGATCGTTCCGGCGCCGTACTCGGCGGTCACCACCAGCACGCCGAACACGATCGCGGCGAGCTGCGCGTACTGGACGCCGTCGAAGCCCGCCTGCTCGGCGGTGAAGTCGGGACGGAGCCGTGGGTTGCGGGTCTCGATCGAGTCCCGCACCGACCAGCCGTTCAGCACCCCGATGCCGACGGCGACCAGCGGGATCAGGGCCAGCGCCGTCAGCGGGCCGCGCAGGGTGCGGATCTTGGTCAGTTCGGCGCGGAGCAGGGCGGGGCTCATCGCGGTCCTCCCACCAGGCGCAGGAACGCCTCCTCCAGCGAGGCGTCCAGCGTGCTCAGCTCGTCCAGCGTCACTCCGCGGGCCAGCGCGATCGCTCCGACCCTGTGCGTGCCGACGCCCTCGACCACCAGCGAACCGTCGGCCATGCCCGTCACCGCGATCCCTTCCGCGATCAACGCCTGGAGCAGCCGCTCGGGCTCGCGCGCCCGCACCCGCACCCGGGCGCGGGCGTGCCGCGCGACGAACTCGGCGGTGCTCAGGTCGGCCAGCAGCCGGCCCCGGTCGATGACGACCAGGTGGTCGGCGGTCTGCGCCATCTCGGCCATCAGATGGCTGGACACCAGCACCGTGCGGCCCTCCCCCGCCAGCCGCCGCAGCAGCTCGCGCAGGTCGCGCGCGCCTTCGGGGTCCAGGCCGTTGGCGGGCTCGTCCAGTACCAGCAGCGGCGGGTCGCCCAGCAGGGCCGTGGCGAGCCCGAGGCGCTGTGTCATGCCGAGCGAGAAGCCGCCGGCGCGCTGCCCGGCCACATCCGCCAGCCCGACGTCCGCCAGGACCTCCCGGATCCGGCCGCGCCCGATCCGGTTGCTCTGCGCCACCCACAACAGGTGGTGGTAGGCGGTGCGGCCCGGGTGTGGCGCGGCGCTCTCCAGGAGTGCGCCGACGCGGGTCAGCGGGGCGTCCAGTTCGGCGTACGGGCGACCGTGGACGAGCGCCCGCCCGCCGTCGGGCCGGACCAGGCCGAGGATCATCCGCATCGTCGTCGACTTCCCCGCGCCGTTCGGGCCGAGGAAGCCGGTCACCCTGCCCTCGGGCACGTCGAAGGTGAGGCGGTCGACGGCCGTCCTGCGCCGGTAGCTCTTGGTCAGTTCCCTGATCTGCAACACTCCCGCACTGTCGCAAGCGGGGTGCGGCGGGCGCATCGGGCCCGCGTACGTCATCCCTGCGGATGATCGCGGCCGGGTATTCAGGATCACCCTTCCGGCATTCCGTCAGCTGCCGTTACGGGTTCGCTTCGTGCTGGCCGGTGTCCGCAAAGGCGCTTCAACGCCTCCGGCCGGATTTTCAAACGGTGCCCAAGCCTTGCCGTTCAAGCCGTTCCACAGGTCGGCCGAGCTGCGGATTCGTTCTGTGGCGCGGGCATCGCGGACCGGGCCGTCGTCCGGTCAGGGTTGTGCCAGGTAGCCGCCGACGAACAGCACCGCCTCCGCCGCCACCCACAGCAGCGCGGCGGTCGTCAGCAGCGCGTCCAGGCGGTCGGGCGACCGGCGGACGGCGGGCGTCAGCCACGCGGCCGTCGCCAGCGCGGCGGCGGCCGCCGCCAGCGGCACCGAGAGCAGGACGGCGAGGTCGTAGTGGTCGGCGCAGTCCAGGTCGCGCTGCCCCGGATCGCCGCAGAACGCGGCGGTGCCCCAGCCGCCCAGCGCGGAGAACGACCACAGCAGGGCCAGCACGGCGTTCGCGATCGTCGGGAGGGCCGGCGAGATCCGCCAGCCGCTGGGTCGGCGTCCCGGAACGGCCTGCACGCAACGGAACGTACCTCGCGCTGACGGCCGGTGAAAGGGGGCGGGGGCAAGGGGTCCGGAAGGTGCGCGATGTCCGGTGGGTAGGGTCGGGCGCGTGGGAAAGGTCATCGACAAGGTCGCCTGGATCTGCGTCCGGGACGGCAGGGTGCTGGCCGTCCGGTCGCACGGCAGGGACGCCTTCTACCTGCCCGGCGGCAAGCGCGAGCCCGGGGAGGACGACGCCGCGACGCTCGCCCGCGAGGTCGGCGAGGAACTCGGTGTCGCGCTGACCGGCGACCCCGTCCACCTCGGCACCTGGGCGGCCCCGGCCGACGGGCGCTCCGACGGCGCGACGGTGCGCATGGCCTGCTACACCGCAGGCCACGCGGGCACCCCGCGCGCCGCCGCCGAGATCGCCGAGGTCGCCTGGCTCTCCTCGGCCGACGCCGGGCGCGTGTCGGCCGCGACCGCGCTGGTGCTGGCGGCGCTGCGGGAGTCCGGCCTGATCACCTGACGGTCAGGTGAGGTCCTTGGACTCGTGCAGCGTCATGTCCATCACGATGGCCGTCACCATCGCGAAGGTCCGCAGCGGCTCGGGCACCGGGTCGTCGATCTCGACGGTGTACTTGTCCGCGGTGGTCAGCAGGTGCGTGGCGAGGCCCGCGAACTTCTTGCCGACGCGGGCCACCGTCGCGCCCTCCCGGTCGGTGACCACGAAGTTGCGGCGCGGCACGTCGCCCGCGATCTCGCCCAGCTTGGCCCCGGCCGCGTCGCGCAGCAGGTAGCGGCGCGCCACGCGCTCGGTGTTGATGGTGCCGATCGGCTCGCCGTCGGCGTCGTGCAGGGTGGTCAGCAGCCGGCCCTGCTGCTTGGCGATCACCAGCAGCGGCTCGCCCTCGGGGTCGGTCAGGTCGACCACGCGCGCGTCCAGCTCGGACTTGCCCGGGAACACCTTCTTCAGGTGCTCGATGCGGGTGCGGTCACGGGGTTCGGCCGCCAGCGCCAGCAGCGTGCCGGACTCGTCGAGGACCTTGTACTGGGTGCGGGCGAACGGGCCCCGGCGGGGCTGCTCGACGCGGAGGAACGAGGTACGGGATAGCGCGCTCACGTCGTCTTCGTCTTCCTGTTCGTCGGGGCGGTTCGGGCAGATCCTTCCACCGCCGTAGTGCATCATGCCGCCGCCGCCACGCCGAGCGTCAGCTCCCGTGTCCCCGCACGACGTAGAGGCAGACGGCGGCGGCGAGGCCCAGGCTGCGCAGCGGCTCGGGGGTCGCGGGGTCGAAGCGGACGGTGTGCGGCCGGTCCTCGGTCGGCGCCCACTGCCGCTCGTGGTCGATGCGGCCGTAGACGGTGCCGAGCCGGTCGGTGATGTCGAGGGTCCCGCCCGTCAGGACCCCGGCGATGGCGCGCAGCCCCTTGGCGGCCGTGCGCGGGCCGACGACGCGCAGGTCACCGACGTGCGTGCCGTAGGCGTCATGGACGGGGTAGTGCGGGCGGCCCCGGCGCGTGCCGCTGCCGACGGTGCCCAGCGCCGCGCCGTCCGGGCGCACGATGCGGGTCACGGGCCTGCGCACGTGGCTGGAATCGCGGCTGACGGTGAACAGCAGGCGGTTCCACGGGTCGAAGGTGTCCACGGTTCGGGCGAAGCCCGCCGCGCTTCCGGGGGCGACCGCGTCCAGGGTGCCCCGCCAGCCCGTCGCGCCCCGGTCGCGGAACACCGCGAGGGGCGTACCGCCCTCGTCGGTCACCGCCCCCCGGTGCACGCGCAGCAGCGGGGCGGCGTAGAGCGAGGACACGAGCGGCTCCCGAAATATGTGGATTATCCGCTACGTATATAGCGCAAAAGGGGCGGCCCCTTCCGGAACCGCCCCTTGCCGTGCGCGTGCGCGGACTAGAAGTCCATGCCGCCCGCACCGTCCGGCATGGCCGGGGCCGGGTTCTTCTCCGGCTTCTCGGCGATGACGGCCTCGGTGGTCAGGAACAGGGCCGCGATCGACGAGGCGTTCTGCAGCGCCGAACGGGTCACCTTGGCCGGGTCGAGGATGCCCGACTCGAACATGTTGACGTACTCGCCGGTGGCGGCGTTGAGGCCCTCACCCGGGGTCAGGTTGCGGACCTTCTCCACCACGACGCCGCCCTCAAGGCCGGCGTTGACGGCGATCTGCTTGAGCGGCTCCTCCAGAGCGCGCTTGACGATGTTGGCACCGGTGGCCTCGTCGCCCTGCAGCTCCAGCTTGTCGAAGGCCTTGGTGCCGGCCTGCAGCAGCGCCACGCCACCGCCGGGGACGATGCCCTCCTCGACGGCCGCCTTCGCGTTGCGAACGGCGTCCTCGATGCGGTGCTTGCGCTCCTTCAGCTCGACCTCGGTCGCCGCGCCGGCCTTGATGACGGCCACGCCGCCGGCCAGCTTGGCGAGGCGCTCCTGGAGCTTCTCGCGGTCGTAGTCGGAGTCGGTGTTGTCGATCTCGGTGCGGATCTGGTTGACCCGGCCGGCGATCTCGTTGGCGTCACCGGCGCCGTCGACGACCGTGGTCTCGTCCTTGGAGACGACGATCTTGCGGGCGCGGCCCAGCATGTCGAGGGTGGTGCCCTCCAGCTTGAGGCCGACGTCCTCGCTGATGACCTGGCCGCCGGTCAGCGTGGCGATGTCGCCCAGCATGGCCTTGCGGCGGTCACCGAAGCCCGGGGCCTTGACGGCGACGGACTTGAAGATGCCACGGATCTTGTTGACGACCAGGGTGGCCAGGGCCTCGCCCTCGACGTCCTCGGCGATGATCAGCAGCGGCTTGCCGGACTGCATGACGCCCTCAAGGACGGGCAGCAGGTCCTTGTTGGCCGACGCCTTGCCCTGGACGATCAGGATGTAGGGGTCCTCCAGGACCGCTTCCATCCGCTCGGGGTCGGTGACGAAGTAGGGCGAGATGTAGCCCTTGTCGAAGCGCATGCCCTCGGTGAGCTCAAGCTCAAGACCGAAGGTGTTGCTCTCCTCGACGGTGATGACGCCTTCCTTGCCGACCTTGTCCATCGCCTCGGCGATCATCTCGCCGATCTGGGCGTCGCCCGCGGAGATGGAGGCGGTGGAGGCGATCTGCTCCTTGGTCTCGACGTCCTTGGCGAGCTTGGACAGCTCCTCCGAGACGCGCTCGACCGCGGCCTCGATGCCCTTCTTGAGGGACATCGGGTTGGCGCCGGCGGCGACGTTGCGCAGACCCTCGCGCACCAGCGCCTGGGCCAGGACGGTGGCGGTGGTGGTGCCGTCACCCGCGACGTCGTCGGTCTTCTTGGCTACTTCCTTGACGAGCTCGGCCCCGATCTTCTCCCACGGGTCCTCAAGCTCGATCTCCTTGGCGATGGACACACCGTCGTTGGTGATCGTGGGGGCGCCCCACTTCTTCTCCAGCACGACGTTGCGGCCCTTGGGGCCGAGGGTGACCTTGACGGCGTCGGCGAGCTGGTTCATGCCCCGCTCGAGGCCGCGCCGGGCCTCCTCGTCAAACGCGATCATCTTTGCAGCCATAGGGGCTCCAGTCCTCCCGGAACAGGTGGCCATGACGGATCGAGCCGACGCCCGCGACGGACGGCCCCGGCCCGCGGCTGCCATTCCGCCGCCGGACGCGAGACCTCGTCGTCCCGACCCAGGGACCGTGGGGAGCTGTCACTCTCCACAGCCGAGTGCCAATGATGTGTTTAGCACTCTACCCCGGCGAGTGCAAGCGAGCGACGCTCCGCCCCAGGTCACGCTAGTTGCCCGACATGCCAGGTCAGGACGCTTTTGAGGGATTTGCACGGAAGATGGCCCGCGATTGATCGAATCGGCGGCCGGGTACGGGGGCGGTGAGCACGATCCGCCCGTCCGGGGGCGGGGCGGGGGCGGCGCCGGGGGTGGAGCGTGACCGCAGAGGGGGCCGTGGCGAGCCCGGTCCAGGAGCTGCTGGACGAGCTGCACGCGCGCGTCCAGACCGTGACCGACGGCGAGGTGGCCACCTACATCCCGGCGCTCGGCAAGGCCGACCCCGCGCTGTTCGGCCTGGCCCTGGCCACCCAGGACGGCCACGTCTACAGCGCGGGCGACGCCGCGACGCCGTTCACCGTCCAGTCGGTGTCCAAGCCGTTCGTGTACGCGCTGGCCCTGCACGACCGCGGCCTGAACGCGGTGCTGGAGCGGGTCGGCGTCGAGCCCACCGGCGAGGGCTTCGACGCGATCCGGCTGGAGCCGGACACCGGCCGCCCGCTCAACCCGATGGTGAACGCGGGCGCGATCGTCACCGCGTCGCTGGTGACCGGCGACGACTACGGGCAGCGCTTCCAGCGCATCATCGACGGGCTGTCGGCGTTCGCCGGTCGCGAACTGCGCCTGGACCACGGCGTGCTCGCCTCCGAGGAGCGCACCGGTGACCACAACCGGGCACTGGGTTACCTGCTGCGCAACGCCGGGGCGCTGGAGGGCGACGTGGACGAGGCGGTCGGCGTCTACTTCCGGCAGTGCTCGGTCGTGGTGACGGCCCGGGACCTGGCGGTGATGGCGGTGACGCTGGCGGCCGGGGGCGTCAACCCCGTCACCGGCGAGCGCGTGGTGGGCGCCGACACCTGCGAGCACGTGCTGGCGGTGATGGCGACGTCTGGCACCTACGACTTCGCCGGGGAGTGGCTGCTGCGCGCCGGGCTGCCCGCCAAGAGCGGGGTGTCGGGCGGGCTGATGGCGGCGCTGCCGTCGCAGCTCGGCATCGGCGTCTACAGCCCGCCGCTGGACCGGCGCGGCACCAGCGTGCGCGCCATCGCGGCGTGCCAGGAGTTGTCGTCGCGGTTCGGGCTGCACCTGATGCGGCCGGTGAACCGCACCACGCCGGTGCTGCACCGGTTCCTGCGCGGCGACGCGCTGGGGTCGCAGCGCACCCGGCGGCACGCCGAGCGCGAGATCCTGCGGCGCGAGGCGCGCGCCATCGCGGTCTGCGAGTTGCAGGGCGACCTGGGGTTCGCGGCGGCCGACGTGGCGGTGCGCGCGGTGTCGGACGACCTGGCGGGGGTGCGCTGGCTGGTGCTGGACCTGCACCGGGTGCCGCGCACCGAGCCGGTGGCGGTCGAGCTGCTGGACTCCTTCGCCGCCGAGCTGCGCGGCCTGGGCGTCACCACCGTGGTGTCCACCGAGCCGGGCCGCACGCCGCTGGCGGCGGCCGAGACCGCGTTCGGGACGCTGGACGAGGCGCTGGAGTGGTGCGAGGACGCGCTGATCGCGGCAGCGTGCGCGGCCGCGCCGGACGGGCGGCTGGACCTGGACGCGGCGGTGCCGCTGAGCGAGCAGGACCTGCTGCGCGACCTGCCCGCCGACATGCTCGACGTGCTGACGCCGCTGCTGGCCGAGCGCTCGCTGGAACCGGGGCAGGCGCTGTTCGAGCCGGGGGCCGCGCTGGACGAGACGTTGTACTTCGTGGTGTCGGGCAGCCTGGCCCTGCAACGGCTCGACGGCGACGCGCCCGAGCCGCTGCGGCTGGCGTCCATGGGGCCGGGCACCGCCGTCACCGGCCTGACCGTTGCCGACGACCGGGGCGCCTACCGGGTGGTGGCCGAGGAGCCCACGGTGTGCCGGGTGCTTCCGGCGGCGGCGGTCAAGGCGTTGGACGACGACCATCCGCAGGTGGTGGAGGCGCTGCACTGGGCGATGGCCCGCAGCCTGGCCGCGCGCCTGCGCCGTGCGGACGCCCAGAACCAGGCGCTCATCGGCTCGGTTCCGTAGATGGCTCGACCGGGCGGCTAGGGCCTGTCTCAAAGACCTCAGCTGTCGCGCGAGTGACTAACTGTCGCGGCGGGGCGATGCCGAA
>NZ_BCRO01000145.1 GCF_001552635.1 Actinomadura hibisca NBRC 15177
GCCAGGCGAGTCCCCTGGGCCGGGGCTTTGAAACACTGCCTAGAAGGAGAGCCTGGACGGCCGGTACCGGTCATCGTGGCCCGCGCGCACCAGCGGCAGGATCTCCTGTTCGAGCCGGCGCGACAGCCGCATCCCGTAACGCGTCTCCAGCCGGTCGCGGGCGCGCGTGTAGCGGTCGGCGGTCTCGGCCAGCGTGCTCGGCAACGACCGCACGCCCAGCGGTTCCAGCAGGTGGCCGCTCATCAGCAGCAGCTCGCCGCGCACCCGGTCGGCCATGCCGCGCCGCCGCTTGCTGACCAGCCGGAGCATCCAGTCCCAGAAGTGGTCGTCGATGGCGGCCAGGGTGTCGGGGCCGACCCGCCACGGCGGGTGCGGGCCGCGCGGCACCTCGGGGAAGATCAGGTCCACCTTGACCGGCCCGGTGAAGATCAGCAGGTAGCTGGCCCGGTCGGCCAGGGGGTCCCAGCGCGCCGCCAGCGGCTCGTGCGGCCGCACCAGTCCGGGCAGGTCGGCGGCCACCGCGCCGAAGTCCTCGACGGTGACGTGGAAGTCCCAGTCCGACACCTCGGTGGCGGTGCCGCGCGCCCGCGACCCGACGGGCTCGACGGCGCGCACCCCGGGATGCGCCGCCACCGCGCCCGCGATGTCCTCCGCTGTTCCCATGCAGGCCCTTTACCCGCGTCTACTAGTACAAAAGCCCCCTTTACCGACGACCGGGTCGGTAAAGGGGGCCCTGTCAGGGCGCGGCGGGCCGTCCGGATCAGCCGCCGGCGACGGCCGGGATGATCGAGATCTGCGCGCCGGCCGGGGTCGCGGTGTCCAGGCCGTCGGCGAAGCGCACGTCCTCGTCGCCCACGTAGACGTTCACGAAGCGGCGGATCTTGCCGTTGTCGTCCAGGACGCGGGCGGCGATCCCGGTGTGGTTGGCCTCCAGGTCGGCGACGACCGCGCGCAGCGTGTCGCCCTCGGCCTTCACCTCCGCCTCGCCGCCGGTGTAGGTCCGCAGGATCGTCGGAATCCGCACGGAAACGGTGCTCATGCTGGCTCCTTGGGTGTTTCGGGGTGGAACGGAGGCGGGGTCAGGCGAGGTTCGCGGCGCGGAAGGCGTCCAGCGACGGCTTGATGTTCGCGCTGGGCTTGGCGACCGGCGCGACGGCGTCCAGCGTCTTCAGCCCGTCGCCGGAGTTGATGATGACGGTCTCGGCCGACGGGTCGAGCTGCCCGCTCTCCACCAGCTTCTTCAGGCAGCCGACGGTGACGCCGCCCGCCGTCTCGCCGAAGATGCCCTCGGTGCGGGCCAGCAGCTGGATGCCCTCGACGACCTGCTCGTCGGTGACGTCCTCGACCGCGCCGCCGGTGCGGCGAACGACGTCCAGCACGTAGGTGCCGTCGGCGGGGTTGCCGATCGCGAGGGACTTGGCGATGGTCTTCGGCTTGACCGGGCGGAACACGTCGTACCCGGCCTTGAACGCCGCCGCCACCGGGTCGCACCCGGCGGCCTGCGCGCCGAACACCTTGTAGGGCTTGTCCTCGACCAGGCCCAGCTTGACGAACTCCTGGAACGCCTTGTCGATCTTGGTGAGCTGGGAACCGGACGCCACCGGCACCACGATCTGGTCGGGCAGCCGCCAGCCGAGCTGCTCGATGATCTCGTAGCCCAGGGTCTTGGAGCCCTCGGCGTAGTAGGGGCGCACGTTGACGTTGACGAACGCCCAGTCCTCCTGCTCGCCGGCGATCTCGGAGGCGAGCCGGTTGACGTCGTCGTAGTTGCCGTCCACGGTCACGAACGTGCCGCCGTACACGGCCGTCGTGATGATCTTCTGGGCCTCCAGGTCGGCGGGCACGAACACCGCGCTGCGGATGCCGGCACGGGCGGCGGCCGCGGCGACGGCGTTGGCCAGGTTGCCGGTGGAGGGGCAGGCCAGCACCTTGAAGCCCAGCTCGCGGGCGGCGGCGAGGGCGACCGCGACCACGCGGTCCTTGAACGAGTGCGTCGGGTTGCCGCTGTCGTCCTTGACCCACAACCGCTCCAGGCCGAGCGACTCGGCGAGCTGGTCGGCGCGCACCAGGCGGGTCAGGCCGGGCTCGGTGTTGGGGGTGTCGGCGATGTCGCCGGGAACGGGCAGCAGCCCGCGGTAGCGCCAGATGTTGCGCGGCCCGGCCTCGATGTCGGCGCGGGTGATGTTCCCGAAGTCGTAGGAGATCTCCAGTGGACCGAAACACTCTTCGCACGCGTAGTGCGGCCCGAGTTCGCGGGTGTGCCCGCACTCGCGGCAGCTGAGGCCGGTAGCAGGTCCGAGATCGGCGGCAGGCGTGAGTGCCATGATGCGAGGCCCTTCCCCCATCTTCCCTGCGCCACTTTGGTCGCAGGCCGGAGTTGGCACCATCTCTCGGCCGGCCTCGCAGGGTCGCGAGCGCGTCACCGAGTGGTTGCCGGGGCTTCGTAGGGCCGGTCCCTCCACCCCTCTGGATGAGCGATATGAAGTTGTATGCGGAGACTTTACATCGTCTGACCGTTTGACGGACAGGCGGGTCTCGCCGAGTGAGACATTACCCGGGAGTGTGCTTGATCACGCCGGGGGCTCCCCCGCCGCCGTCCGGGCCCCGTCCTCGCGGGTGCGCCGCCGGCGTCCGCCGTTCTCGCGCGCGAGGCGCTGCTCTGGCACGTTGGGCGTCTCGCGCTGGGTCGGGTCGAGGAAGACGTGCCGCACCAGCGGTTCGCGCTCGCACAGCCGCCGGTCGATCTCGCCCGCGATGTCCTCGGCCTCGTCGGCGCTGATGTCGTCGGAGAAGTGGACCTTGGCGGCCACCAGGATCGCCTCGGGGCCGAAGTGCATGGTGAACAGCTCGTCCACGCCGTCCACCCCGGGCGAGGAGCAGATCTCCTCGCGGATGCGCGACTGCACCTCCACGTCGGCGGCCTTGCCGATGAGCAGGTCCTTGCTCTCGCGGCCCAGCGCGTAGGCGACCACCACCAGCAGCAGGCCGATCAGGACCGAGGCGAGGCCGTCCCAGAACGGCGAGCCGGTGACCTCGCGCAACGTCAGCCCGGCGGCGGCCACCAGCAGGCCGACGACCGCCGCGGTGTCCTCGAACAGCGCGGCCTTGAACGTCACGTCGGGCGACCGCTTGACATGGTCGACCAGGTCGCGGCCGTTCTCGCGGGTCTCGCGGCGCGCCTGGGTGTAGGCCCGCACCCACGAGCCGCCCTCCAGCACCACGCCCAGCGCGAGCACCAGGAAGGCGAGCCACACCTGCTCGCCCTGGCCGCCGTGCCCGAGGATCGTCTCGACGCCCTCGTAGATCGAGTACCCGGCGCCCGCGACCAGGATCCCGAACGCCGCGAGCAGCGACCAGAAGTAGCGCTCGTTGCCGTACCCGAACGGGTGCCGCCGGTCGGCCGGGCGCTCGCTGCGCCGCAACGACGCCAGGAGAAAGCCCTGGTTGAGGGTGTCGGCGACCGAGTGCGCGCCCTCGGCGAGCATCGCGCTCGACCCGGCCAGCGCGCCCGCGATCAGCTTGGTGACCGCGAGGATGAGGTTGGCCGCTCCGGCGATCAGCACGGTCTTGGTGGTCTCTGCCCTGCTCACCCGCCCCCGGTACCCCTGCACCGGCGGGCTAATCCGGCTCGAATCGGCACATGCCGGTACACCGGTCTTCGGTCCGCCGAATAACCAGGGTCACTTTGATGCGCAGGGAGCACAACTGAGACCCTTCGGATATGACCCAAGTGCTGGTGGCGTCCAACCGGGGCCCGGTCTCGTTCTCCCTGTCCGGCCCGGCCGACGATCCGGGCGCGCTGACCATGCGGCGCGGCGGCGGCGGCCTGGTGTCGGGGCTCGCCGCGGTGACCGGCGGGCCCGGCGACCCGGGCGGCGGGCGGCCC
>NZ_BCRO01000146.1 GCF_001552635.1 Actinomadura hibisca NBRC 15177
CCCCTCCCCCGCCGCTCAACGTCCCGCCCGTCGCCCCGCCCCCGGCCGAGCCGACCGCCGAGTCCCCCGCCGAGCCGCCCGCCGAGCGCGACCCCGCGCACGCCCACACCGAGCCGCCCGCCGCGCCCTGACCAGCACGCCCTGACCAGCGCCGCCACCACCCGGGATTGCCCCCGTCGATCTTGGGGAAAATGCTCCCTCGGGGGCAACGTGACGGATCCACAGGCAGCGGGGGCGCCCACCGGGCCGCCCTCCGGGAGGCAGGGCCTGACCGGCGCGCAGGTGCGCGAGCGCGTCGCGGCCGGGCAGACCAACGACGTGCCGCGCCGGTCCAGCCGGTCGGTCGGCGAGATCGTGCGGGCGAACGTGTTCACCCGCTTCAACGCGCTGATCGGCTCGCTGTTCGTACTGGTGATGATCTTCGGGCAGTGGCAGGACGGCCTGTTCGGCGGCATCATCGTGGCCAACTCGGCGATCGGCGTCATCCAGGAGCTGCGCGCCAAGCGCACCCTGGACCGGCTGGCGGTGATCGGCGAGACGCCCGTCCGGGTGCGGCGCGACGGCGCGGAGCGGGAGGTCTCCCAGCACGAGGTGGTGCTCGGCGACCTGATCCTGCTCGGCAACGGCGACCGCATCGTGGTGGACGGCCGCGTCGCCGACTCCCAAGGCCTGGAGGTCGACGAGTCGTTGCTCACCGGCGAGGCCGACCCCGTCCACAAGGCCCCCGGCGACCAGGTCCAGTCGGGCAGCTTCGTGGTGGCCGGAAGCGGCGGGTTCGTCGCCGAGAAGGTCGGCAAGGACGCCTACGCCGCCAAGCTCGTCGCCGAGGCCAGCCAGTTCTCGCTGTCGCACTCGGAGCTGATGGCGGGCATCAACAAGTTCCTCAAGTACATCACCTGGCTGATCGTGCCGACCGCGATCCTGCTGTTCGTCAGCCAGTTCCTGACCGTCCACGACATCCCCGAAGCGGTGGTGGGCGCGGTGGCCGGGGTCGTCACGATGATCCCCGAGGGGCTGGTGCTGATGACCAGCATCGCCTTCGCCGTCGGCGTGGTGCGGCTCGGGCAGCGCAAGACGCTGGTCAACGAGCTGCCCGCGATCGAGGGCCTGGCCCGCGTGGACGTGTTGTGCGTGGACAAGACCGGCACCCTCACCGAACCCGGCATGGACCTGGACGAGGTGGTGCCGCTGGGCGGCCGCGACGACGCCGAGCGGGCACTGTCGGCGCTGGCCAACGGCGACCCCGACCCGAACGCGACCATGCGGGCGGTCAAGGAGGGCCTGGAGGTCCCCGACCCCGGCTGGAAGGTCGCCGACGCCGTCCCGTTCTCGTCGGCGCGCAAGTGGAGCGGCACCGAGTTCGCCGGGCAGGGCGCGTGGGTGTTCGGCGCGGCCGACGTGCTGCTGAGCCCCGACGATCCGGCGCGCGAGAAGGCCGAGGAGCTGGGCTCCACCGGCCTGCGCGTGCTGGCGCTGGCCCGCGTGCCCGACGGGTCGTTCGCCGCGCCCGACTCCCTCGACGTCGCCGACACCGCCGAGCCCGCCGCCCTGGTCGTGCTGCGGCAAAGGCTGCGGCCCGACGCCGACGAGACCCTGCGCTACTTCGAGCAGCAGGACGTCGAGGTCAAGGTCATCTCCGGCGACAACCCGGCCTCGGTCGGCGCGATCGCCCGCGAGCTGCGGCTGCCCGGCGCCGAGCACCCGGTGGACGCGCGCACGCTGCCCGACGACATCGCGGACATGGCCGAGGTGCTGGAGGGCAACTCGGTCTTCGGCCGGGTGAGCCCGCAGCAGAAGCGCGCGATGGTGAAGGCGTTGCAGTCCAAGGGCCACACGGTCGCGATGACCGGCGACGGCGTCAACGACGTGCTGGCGCTCAAGGACGCCGATCTCGGCATCTCGATGGGGTCGGGCAGCGGCGCGACGCGCGCGGTCGCGCAGATCGTGCTGCTGGACAACCGGTTCGCCACGCTGCCCTACGTGGTGGGCGAGGGCCGCCGGGTGCTGGGCAACATCGAACGGGTCGCCAACCTGTTCCTTACCAAGACCGTCTACTCGATCATCCTGTCGGTGCTGGTCGGGATCATGCACGTGCGGTTCCCGTTCCTGCCCCGGCACCTGACGCTGATCAGCAGCCTGACCATCGGCATCCCGGCGTTCTTCCTGGCGCTGGCGCCCAACCTGGAGCGGGCGCGGTCCGGCTTCGTGCCGCGGGTGCTGCGCTTCGCGATCCCGGCTGGGATCGCGTGCGGCGTGGCGACCTTCGCGGGGTACCTGCTGGCCAGCGAGAATCCCGGGACCGAGTTCGAGGAGGACAGCTCGGCGGCGTCGCTGTCGTTGTTCCTGCTGGCGTTGTGGGTGCTGCTGCTGATCGCGCGGCCGTGGAACTGGTGGCGGTTGTCGCTGGTGGCGGCGATGGGCACGGCGTTCCTGATCGTCCTGGCGGTGCCGTGGTTGCGGAACTTCTTCGCGCTGCGGCCCGACAACCTGCACAACGACCTGGTCTCGCTGGGCATCGCGATCACGGCGGGCGTGCTGCTGACGCTGGCGCTGCGCTGGGACTCCTGGCTGAAGCGCCGCCGCTCGCACGAGGGGTGAAAGATCTCCGGGGGATGCCGGACATGTGCTGGGTGACACCGACCCCGGAGGACACGATGCCCTGGCTTCCGCATGGATGAGGACGAGTTCGCCGCCGTGTACGAGCGGACCTACCGCCCGCTGCTGGCCTACGCGCTGCGGCGTTGCGCCACGCCCGAGGACGCCGCCGACGTGGTGGCCGAGACGTTCACGATCGCCTGGCGGCGCGCCGCCGAGCTGCCGTCCGGCGACCAGGCGCGGTTGTGGTTGTACGGGGTGGCGCGGCGCGTGCTGGCCAACCACCGGCGCGGCGAGCGGCGGCACGCGGTCAAGACGGCCGTGCTGCGCGCCGAGCTGACCGTCCTCGCCGCGGGCGCGCCGCCCGACGACTCCCCCGTCGCGCGGGTGTTCGACGGCCTGTCCGACCGCGACCGGGAGCTGCTCGCGCTGGTCGCGTGGGAGGGTCTGACCGGCGCCGAGATCGCCCAGGTGCTCGGCTGCTCCCGCAACGCGGTGGGCGTCCGGCTGCACCGGGCCCGCAAACGGTTCGCCCGCGCGCTCAAGGAGGCCGGGATCGACCCCGTCCCGGCCGCATGCCTCGCCCGCTCCGCCCCGCAGGAGGCGCTGACGTGAAGACCTCCGTCGATGATCTGGTCGCGTCCCTGGACCGCGCCCCCGAGGTGCCCGGCCCCGGCACGGTCGGCGCGCGCAACCTGCTGGCCGCCGTCACCGCCGAAGAACCCCTCACCGAGGCCGCGCGGCCGCGCCGGGTGCGCCGTCCCCGGCTGCTGGCCGGTGCCGTGGCGATGGCGCTGGCCGTCGCCGCGTTCGTCGGCCTGAACGGCGCGGGCCCCACGCGGCTGAGCGGCTACGCCAACGCGGCCGTCGACATCGAGCACACCGGCGACGTCTACGTGGTCCGGGTCAAGGACGCCTACGCCGATTCGGACCGGTTCACCGAGGCGTTCGCCAAGCTGGGCGTGCGCGCGAAGTTGTCGATCGTGCCGGTCTCGCCCGCGTCCGAACGCAAGGTGCTCGCCGTGGGCGACCTCGGCACCGGGCCCGCGGACGAGATCCTCGACGGGAGCGTCGACGTCACGGTGCCGGAATGCCCGAGCGACGGCCGCGCGTGCCCGCTCACGGTGGAACTGAGCGGCGACGTCCGCCGCAGCGGCCTGGCGGTCATGCTGGGCCGGGCGGCGCGGCCCGGCGAGACCTACCACGACGGCCCCTTCCAGCAGGCCCCGCCGCCCCCGGCGTTGCGCCGCCTGGAGGGCCGGACGGCGGGCGCGGCGCGGGCCGGGCTGCGCCACCTGGGGATGACGGTCGTCTACATGATCGGCGAGTTCGCCGCGGACGGCTCGGGCGACGCCTACGAGCCGCCCGCCGACTGGCGTCCCGGCCCGGACCGGCGGGTGGCGCGGGTGTGGCTGCACAGCGCGCACGGCGCCGTCCTGATGATCACCCCGGCCGCCGGGGACCCCGACTCCGCCACCACCGCGGCCCCCGACCCGACCGATCTGGACGTGCCCCGCGGCCCGGCCTCGCGGCCCTGATCCGGCGGTGCGGCCGCCGCCCCCGCCGGGCGGCGGCCGTACCGGCGTGAACCCGGTGACTTTCGGCGAAACCATTACCGGTCCCACACCCTCAGGCCGATAACCTGGAGACATGCCCGATCCGCAACTCGTTCTCTCCGCCCGGGTCCAGGCCGCGCTCAGCGCCGCCTTCGGACCGTCGTACGCGGACGCCGACCCGGTCATCCGGCCGTCGCAGTTCGCCGACCTGCAGTCCAACGTGGCGCTGCCCCTGGCCAAGCGCCTGCAGGCCGAGCAAGGCGAGAAGCAGAACCCCCGAGCGGTCGCCGAGGAGATCCTCGGCGAGCTCGACGTGGCCGACCTGGTGTCGGCCGTCGAGGTCAGCGGGCCCGGGTTCCTCAACTTCACCTTCAGCGACGACTGGATCGCCGCGCAGGCCCAGGACGTGCTGGGCGACGAGCGGCTGGGCGTGCCGCGCCGGGAGCGGCCCGAGAAGGTCATCGTCGAGTACTCCTCGCCCAACGTGGCCAAGGAGATGCACGTCGGCCACCTGCGGACCACGATCGTCGGCGACGCCATCGCGCGCATCCTGGAGTTCCTGGGCGACGACGTCGTCCGCGACAACCACGTGGGCGACTGGGGCACCCCGTTCGGGATGCTGATCGAGCAGCTGCTCGACGTCGGCGTGGAGAAGGCCGCCACCGACGACTCCTCGGTGTCGGACCTGACCGCCTTCTACCAGGCCGCGCGGCAGAAGTTCGACTCCGACGAGGAGTTCGCCACCCGGTCCCGGCAGCGGGTGGTCATGCTCCAGGCGGGCGACGCCGAGACCATGCGGCTGTGGCAGATCCTGGTCGACGTCTCCAAGCGGTACTTCAACAACGTCTACCGCAAGCTCGGCGTCACCCTCACCGACGACGACATCAAGGGCGAGTCGTTCTACAACGACCTGCTCGCCCCCACCGCCCAGGAGCTGACCGACAAGGGCATCGCCGAGATCAGCGAGGGCGCGCTGGTGGTGTTCCCGCCCGGCTTCAAGGGCCGCGAGGGCGACCCGCTGCCGGTGATCGTGCGCAAGAGCGACGGCGGCTACAACTACTCCACCACCGACCTGGCGACGATCCGGTACCGGGCCGACACCGAGCACGCCGACCGGGTGGTCTACGTGGTGGGCGCGCCGCAGGCGCTGCACTTCCAGATGGCGTTCGCGGTGGCGCGGATGGCGGGCTGGGTCAGTGACGGGATGCGGCTGGAGCACGCCGAGATCGGCAACGTGCTGGGCACCGACGGCAAGATCCTGCGCACCCGGGCCGGCGGCACCGTCAAGCTGGCCGAACTGCTGGACGAGGCCGTCGAGCGGGCCGGGACCGAGTTCGACAAGATCGAGCGCGACCAGCCGCTGGACGAGGCCGTGCGGGCCGACATCGTGGCGAAGGTCGGGATCGGCGCGGTCAAGTACGCCGACCTGTCGGTGGCGCTGGACAGCGAGTACATCTTCGACTTCGACCGGATGATCGCGTTCCGGGGCAACACCGGCCCCTACCTCCAGTACGCGACCGCGCGGATCCGCTCGATCTTCCAGAAGGCGGGCGTCGCGCCGGAGCAGGCCACCGGCCCGATCCGGATCACGCATCCGGCGGAACGGGCCCTGGCGCTGCGGCTGCTGGACTTCGGCGCGGTGTTGAAGCAGGCCGGAGACACCGCCGAGCCGCACAAGCTGGCCGCCTACGTCTACTCGGTGGCGGACGCCTACACGACCTTCTACGAGAACTGCCCGGTGCTGAAGGCCCCGGACGAGGAGACGAAGGCGTCGCGGCTGGCGCTGTGCGCGGTGACGCTGCGCACGCTGGAGACGGGCTTGGAGCTGCTCGGCGTGCCGGTTCCCGAGCGCATGTAGGACGAGACGCACGGCCACGCGGGCCGGCTCCGGGCTTCCGGGGCCGGCCCGCCGGCGTTCAACCGGCCCGGTCGGCGTAGTCCCCTCGCGATGCGCGGGCCCGTTACTGGAGGTAGCCCTCCACCTCGCCGGCGGGGCGCACCTCGGCCTCGTCGGGGTCCTCGCCGAAGTCCTTGCGGGCGCGGCGCTGGCGCAGCAGGTCCCAGCACTGGTCGAGGGCCACGTCGAGGCGGCGGAGCCGCTCGTGCTCCTCGGCCGCGCTCAGCTCGCCCTGCTGGAGCTTGGTGCGCAGCTTCTTCTCCTCGTCCACCAGGTCGTTGATCTGCGCGAGGATCTGCTTGTCGTCCATGGGCCCTCCACTGGGTGATGATGCGGCTAGGAGCCCCGTCCCCGATGTGTCGGGTAGGGGCTCCGCCGCCGGCTTCACTTGGTCAGGCCCGGTCGAGGCCCGCCAGAAAGCCGCCGTCGCCGCTCGACGAGTGCTGCATCGGCTGCTGCGTCGAGCCTACGTCGGTCTTGGCCTCCACCAGTGCGGCCGGTCGGGCGCTGGTGGACGCGCGCTTGGCGCCCGCCATCGCCCGCGAGGCGGTGCGGCCCGACGGGCGGGTCGTGCTCGCCTTGGGCTTGGCCGCCGCCGACCCGGTCTTGCGGGTGGTGGTGGACCGGGCCGCCGTGGTCTTGCGCGTGGCCGGCTTCTCGGCCGCGCTCGACCGGGTGGACGCCTTCGTGCCGGTCGACCGGGACGACGTCCCGGTGCGGGCCGACACCGTCGAACGGCCGGTGCCCGCCGCCGCCGTCCGGCGCGTGGCCGGCTTCCTGGCGGTGGACGCCTTGGCCGTGGTCGACTTCGACGCCGCCGTCTTCCGGCCCGTGGTCGACTTCGACGTGCCGGTCTTGGCCGTCGATGCCTTCCTGGTGGTGCTCTTCGGCTTGGCGGTCCGCGCGCTCACCGTGCTCCGGGACGTGCCGGAGGCCGAGGTGCGGCGCGTGGTGCCCGTCTTGCCCGTGGCCGACTTCTTGGCCGTGGCCGACTTCGCCGTGGACGACTTCTTCGCCGTGCCCGACTTCGCCGCGGTCGACTTCTTCGCCGTCGACGCCGACTTCTTGGCCGTCGTCTGCGCCGTGTTGATCACCTTGGCGGCGGCGTTCATCGCCTTGGCGGCGTCGGCCATCGCCTTGGTGGCACCGGCCATCGCCTTGGACATGGCGGTCATCGCCTTGACCGAGCTGTTGGCCTTGGTCGCCACCGACTTCATCTGCGTGGCGGCGGCCTTGGCCTGGGTCGCGGCGGTGCTGACGGTCTTGGCCGTCCCGCTCGCGGCCGTGCTCCGCTTGGCCGTGGAACGCGTCGCGGGCTTCTTCGCCGTGGACGCCCTGGCGGTGCTCGCCCTGCTGCTCGACTTGGCCGCGGTGCTCTTCTTGGCGGCAGTCGTGCCCGACTTGGCCGTGGACCGCTTGGCGGTCCCGGTCGTGCGGGCGCTGACCGTCGGCCGCGCCGCCGTGCTCTTGGCTGCGGCGCTGGTCCGCTTGGTCCCCGTGGCCCCCTTCTTGGCGGTGGTGGACTTCCTGGCGGTCGTGCTCTTTGCGCGACTGGCCGCACTTCGGCCGGTGGTAGCGCGCGCTGTGGTCGTGGATGCCACTGATCTACCCCCCGTGCATGATCAGCTACGGAGAGATCTATTCCACACTTGCCGTCGCTCTACACACACTTCGCCATTCGAGGGATCAGACACCCACCGGATGCCACACCGTTTTAGTCTCCAGGAACGCCGTCATCCGCCGTGTTCCCGGCTCGGCGGACCAGTCCGATCCGCCCGGCGGCAGCACCCGCTTGAGGTTGTCGGCGGCCTTCTCCGCAAGGGGTTTCACGGCGTCGGCGGCGACGCCCGCCAGGTCCAGCGCGTTGACGTCCATGTGCGAGGCGAGCCACGGCG
The DNA here is from genome assembly GCF_001552635.1 of Actinomadura hibisca NBRC 15177. Taxonomy (GTDB): domain Bacteria; phylum Actinomycetota; class Actinomycetes; order Streptosporangiales; family Streptosporangiaceae; genus Spirillospora; species Spirillospora hibisca. The sequence continues at coordinate 7,944 of NZ_BCRO01000146.1, forward strand.
CGAGCTCGGCGCGGCGGCCGGTCAGGACGTTGACGACGCCGCCCGGAAGATCGGAGGTCGCCAGCACCTCGGCCAGGGTGATCGCGGTCAGCGGGGCCGGTTCGGAGGCCACCACCACGGCGGTGTTGCCCGACACGATCGCGGGCGCGACGACCGACACCAGGCCGAGCAGCGGCGAGTCCGGCGCGATGACGGCGACGACCCCGGTGGGCTCGGGCGTCGAGAAGTTGAAGAACGGCCCGGCGACCGGGTTGGCCGACCCGGCGACCGCGCCCAGCTTGTCGGCCCAGCCCGCGTACCAGACCCAGCGGTCGATCGCCTCGTCCACCTCGGCGGTCGCGGCGTTCTTGGCCAGCCCGGCGGCGCGCAGCTCGGCCGCGAACTGCTCGCGTCGGCCCTCCAGCACCTCGGCGACGCGGTAGAGGATCTGGCCCCGGTTGTAGGGGGTGCGGGCCGACCAGCCGCCGAACGCCTTGCGGGCGGCGGCGACGGCGTCGCGCGCGTCCTTGCGGGACGCCTGGGAGGCGTTGGCCAGGAAGCGGCCCTTGGCGTCGTTCACCACGTACGACCTGCCGGACTCGGATCGGGGGAACGCTCCCCCGATGAACAGCTTGTAGGTCTTGCGGACCGCCAGACGCTCCCTGCCCATTGGCTCACCTCCGTTCGCCGCCTCGCGCGCTTTTCGCGCGCCGGCTTCCCTCGTCACTCGTTCCTCGCTCCTCGGTCCAGCCGACGCGGCGCGCTCAGACATTCAGGTACGCCTCCAGTCCGTGCCGCCCGCCCTCGCGGCCGAAGCCGGACTCCTTGTAGCCGCCGAACGGCGACGCCGGATCGAACTTGTTGAAGGTGTTGGCCCACACCACGCCCGCGCGCAGCCGCTCGGCCATCCACAGGGTGCGCGAGCCCTTCTCCGTCCAGACGCCGGCCGACAGCCCGTAGGGGGTGTTGTTGGCCTTCTCGACGGCCTCGGCGGGGGTGCGGAAGGTCAGCACCGACAACACGGGGCCGAAGATCTCCTCGCGGGCGATGCGGTGCGACTGCGCCACGTCGGTGAACACCGTCGGCGCGAACCAGAAGCCGCGCTGCGGCAGCTCGCACGGCGGGGACCAGCGGCCCGCGCCCTCCTGCTCGCCGATCTCCGACAACATCCGGATCTTCTCCAGCTGCGCGGCCGAGTTGATCGCACCGATGTCGGTGTTCTTGTCCAGCGGGTCACCGACGCGCAGCGTCGCCATGCGGGCCTTGAGCCGGTCGAGCAGCTCCTCGGCCACCGACTCCTGCACCAACAGGCGGGACCCGGCGCAGCACACGTGGCCCTGGTTGAAGAAGATGCCGTTGACGACGCCCTCGACGGCCTGCTCCAGCGGCGCGTCGTCGAAGACGATGTTGGCGGCCTTGCCGCCCAGCTCCAGCGTCAGCCGCTTGCCGGTGCCCGCCGCCGAGCGCGCGATCTGCTTGCCGACGTCGGTGGAGCCGGTGAAGGCGATCTTGTCGACGCCGGGGTGCTCCACCAGCGCCCGGCCGGTCTCGCCCGCGCCGGTGACGATGTTGACCACGCCCGGCGGCAGGTCGGCCTGGCGGCAGATCTCGGCGAACGCCAGCGCGGTCAGCGGGGTGGTCTCGGCGGGCTTGAGCACGACGGTGTTGCCGCACGCCAGCGCCGGGGCGATCTTCCAGGCCAGCATCAGCAGCGGGAAGTTCCACGGGATGACCTGCCCGGCGACGCCGAGCGGCCGCGGGTCCGCGCCGAGGCCCGCGTGGCCGAGCTTGTCGGCCCAGCCCGCGTAGTAGAAGAAGTGGGCGGCCACCAGCGGCAGGTCCACGTCGCGCGACTCGCGGATGGGCTTGCCGTTGTCGATCGACTCCAGCACCGCCAGCTCGCGCGAGCGCTCCTGGATCAGCCGGGCGATCCGGTACAGGTACTTGGCGCGGTCGCGGCCCGGCATCGGGCCCCACACCTTGTCGAAGGCGGTGCGGGCGGCCTTGACGGCGCGGTCGACGTCGGCCTCGTCGGCGGTGGCGATCTCGGCGAGCGTCTCCTCGTTGGAGGGGTCGATCGACTTGAACGGCTCGCCGTGCCCGCTCGTGAACTCGCCGTCGACGAACAGCCCGTAGGAGGCGCGGACGTCCACCACGTCCCGCGACTCGGGGGCCGGGGCGTACTCGAAGGTCATCGTCAGTCCAGGGTGAAGTAGTCGGGACCGGAGTAGACGCCGGTGGCCAGCTTGCGGCGCTGCATCAGCAGGTCGTTCAGCAGGCTGGAGGCGCCCAGCCGGAACCACTGCGGGGTCAGCCAGTCGGGGCCGGCGGTCTCGTTCACCAGCACCAGGTACTTGATCGCGTCCTTGGTGGTGCGGATGCCGCCGGCGGGCTTCACGCCGACCTGGCGGCCGGTGGCGGCGCGGTAGTCGCGCACCGCCTCCAGCATGACCATGGTGACCGGCAGCGTGGCGGCCGGGGACACCTTGCCGGTGGAGGTCTTGATGAAGTCGGCCCCGGCGCGCATGGCGAGCCAGGACGCGCGGCGCACGTTGTCGTAGGTGACCAGCTCGCCGGTCTCGAAGATGACCTTCAGGTGCGCGTCGCCGCACGCCTGTTTGGTGGCCACGATCTCCTCGTGCACCTTGGCGTAGTCGCCGGCGAGGAACGCGCCCCGGTCGATCACCATGTCGATCTCGGTCGCGCCGTCGGCCACGGCCATGCGGGTGTCGGCGAGCTTGGCCTCCATCGGGGCGCGGCCGGACGGGAACGCGGTGGCCACGCTCGCCACCCCGATGCCGGTGCCCTTCAGGGCCTCGACCGCGACGCCGACCATGTCGGGGTAGACGCAGATCGCCGCGACCCTGGGCACGCCCGGGTCGCCGGGGTCGGGGTGGGCGCCCTTGGCGCACAGGGCCCGCACCTTGCCGGGGGTGTCGGCGCCCTCCAGGGTGGTCAGGTCCACCATGGAGATCGCCAGGTCGATCGCCTGGGCCTTGGACGAGGTCTTGACGGACCGGGTGGCCAGGCGCGCGGCGCGTTCGTCCGCGCCGACCTGGTCGACACCCGGCAGGCCGTGCAGGAACGCGCGCAGCTCGGCCCTGCTGGCGGGCGCGCCGGTGAGAGTCTCCTTTGACACTCCCCCAGCATCACCTACGCGCGGCACCGGCACAAAACAGCTGAATCCCGTTTCGGTCACAACCGTTAAAAGTGGACGTCAACGTATAAAAACGACAGAGACCCGGCCACAAGATCGACACCCGCCGGGGCGCGCCGCGCCCGTTCGCGTGAGATTCTCTGCGAATGCGTGAACTCAGCGAGCTCGCCAACGTCCCCGACCCGGCCTGGCCGGCCCTCACCGAGCGGCTGGCGGAGAGCCGGACACCGCTGGAGTGCCTGCCCGCCGACCCCGAGACGGCCCGCGCGTGCCTGCTCCAACTCCAGGTCACGACGCGCTCGTGGCTGGGCTCGCTGGTGCTGAACTGCGGCGGGCTGCTGCTGGACGGCGGCTGGTTGCGCATCTACGCGGGCGGCTCGCCGGAGCTGCCGGGGCTGGCGCGGGTGAACGGGTTCCCGGCCGAGTTCGACCCGGGCTGGCACGCGTCGGGCGGCCTGGTGGTGGCGCACGACGTGCTGGGCGGGGTGTTCGCGCTGAACGGCATCGACCCGGCGGCGTCGGGCCGTCCCGGGCAGCCGGGCGAGGTGGTGTACTTCGCGCCGGACGCGCTGCGCTGGGAGGCCCTGGACGTCGGGCACGGCGACTGGCTGGCCTGGCTGCTCACCGGCCCGCTGGACGGTTTCTACGGGGAACTGCGCTGGCCGGGCTGGCGGGAGGAGATCGCGGGTCTGGGCGGCGACGAGGGGATCTCGGTGGTGCCGTTCCCGTGGTCGGCCGAGGCCCAGCAGGACATGACGGCGACGAGCCGCCGCCGGGTGCCCCTGACGGAGCTGCTGGACCTCGGCCGCGAGTTCAGCGGCCGGTTCGGTGAACCGGACCCGGGGTTCCTCGGGGCCGTGTGACCCGGTTCACTTCCCGTACTTCACGACGACGCTGGCGGTGTTGATCCAGTCCTTGTCGTCCAGCGCGCCGACGCCCCAGACCGAGGTGGTCTTGGGAACGCGGGCCAGCCCGGCGATCGCCGTGCGGACTCCGGGACGGCCCGGAACGGCGGCGGAGGACCACTTGCCGGACTTGTAGTGCAGGAACCTCTGGCCCGCCCGCATCCACAGGCCGCCGTTGCCGTCGTAGACCAGGTTCTGCAGCACGCCGCTGGTCTTGGGGGCGACGACGGTCTTCCAGGACTTGCCGTTCCAGTGCAGCAGCACGCCCAGGGCGCCGGGGTTCATGCCGGAGACCCAGACGTTCTTGTCGCTGAACGCCAGCACGCCGCCGATGCCGCTGCCCTCGCCCAGCGGCAGGGAGCGCTGCGCCCAGGTCTTGCCGTTCCAGCGCAGCAGGGTCGGCTTCGGCCCCTGCTTGCCCTTGGCCCAGCTCGTCGCCCAGATGCTCTTGCCCGACACGGCGCTCGCCCCGGCGATCGGGCCCGGCACGCGGACCTTGCTCCAGGACCGGCCGTTGAAGTGCCGGACGTCGGGGACGGAGGTCTCCCACTTGCCCGCCTGCGCGAAGGACCAGACGTCCCCCGCGCCGAGGGCCAGCACGTCCGGGCTGTGGGGGTCGCTGCCCTTGGGGAGCGTGCCGGTGACGACCTTCCAGTTCTTGCCGTTCCAGCGCATCCAGAACTGCTTGAGGTGGCCGTCGCTGCCGCCGACCCACACGTTGGTGCTGGAGGAGGCGCTGACGTGTTCGAGGTAGGCGCCCTTGACGGCGGCGGGGAGGGCGACCCTGTTCCAGACCTTGCCGTTCCAGCGCCGGACGACGGGCACGGCGTCGTCCTTGACCGACTGGTAGCCGACGGCCCAGGCGTCGTTGGGCCCGGTCACCGCGATGTCGCGCAGCCCGGAGTTCTTGTCCGGGGTGGCGGTGATGCGCCAGCCGGTGGCGGCGTGGGCGGGCGCGACGAGCGAGAGGAGCACGGCACCGGCGGCGACGCCGACGGCTCCCACGCGGAAGTTGTTGCTCATTTACGTCCTATCTTGCGGGGGATCGTTCCCCGGTCGCGGCAGCATAGCGACGGCCGCCGTCAGAGCCACGTGCAATTCTGCGTGCAGGGACCGAAGCGACCGGGAGGCGTGATGGCCGAGCAGTTCAGCGCGTTGCAGGACGATTTCCTGCGCTTCACCCACGAGATCGTCTGGTGCACGGTGACGACGGTGGACGGGCGGGGACGGCCCCGCTCGCGCGTCCTGCACCCGATCTGGGAGGTCGTGGACGGCCGCCCGATCGGCTGGATCTTCACGGGCCGCACGCCCGTGAAGGCGCGGCACCTGGCGGAGAACCCGCACGTGGCGTTCTCGTACTGGTCGCCGTCCCAGAACGTGGTGCTGGGCGAGGCGACGGCGAGCTGGGTGGAGGACATGGGCGTCAAGCAGCGGGTCTGGGACATCTTCCTGGGCACCCCGCCGCCGCTGGGCTACGACCTGCGGGCTTTCGGGGTGGCGGGGCCGGAGAGCGAGGGCTTCACGGTGCTGCGGCTGGACCCGTCCCGCGTGCAGGTGCTCGACGGCGCGAACTTCCCGACGTCGCTGACCCCGCGCACCGCCGTGATCGAACCCTGACCACGAGCCCCCGGGCTCTCAAGAGGAGAGGCCGGGGGCTTTGTCGGTCGGGGTTCAGGTGAACCAGGTCAGCGGATCAGTGGGTCGGTCGTCCAGTCGGCCGGGTTCTCGCCCAGGAACGTGATCCTCTTGTAGAGGGCCGTCAGGCCGCCCGACTTCTGGAGCAGCCGCAGGGGCTCGCCGCTCGCGTTGATCGTGACGTCGTGACCGTGCGCCCCGAACACCCGCAGCCGCTGCCCCGCCTGCCGTTTCGCTGTGTCGCCGGGGCGGACGTAGTGCCGCTTGCCCGTGCCGGTGGGCGCGCCGAGCGCGGAGTCGTAGGCCGGGTGGCCGTCGATCTTCGTGTTGGTCCCCAGCGCCCGCAGGGCGGCCGGGTCCTTCGGCGTCACCGTGATGGTCAGATCGTCCTGGTCCCCGCCGTCCCCCTTCGCCGTCCCCAGCGAGAACGAGACGGTCGGGTCACCGAGCGGCGCGGGCCTCCCGCCCTGCGTCCTCGCCTGCTCCAGCGTGCGGATGGAGCGGTACACGCGCAGCCCGGCGGGCAGGCCCTTCACCGTCACCGGGAAGGTCGCGGGCTTGGCCGTCCCGAAGCGCACGCCCCGCGCCACCCGGTACACCGTGTCCACCGTCGCGAGACGGTCCTCGTTGACGGTCAGCAGCGCCCACCGGCCGGGCGCGAACTCCCACCGGAGCGCGGCGGGCACCTGCTCGGAGCCGTCCCCGCCCGGCTTGATCGTCCAGAACGCGGGACGGCCGTTCACCGGTGGCGCGGGCGTGCGGTTGCCCGGTCGCGCGCCCGGCAGCTTGTGGATCATCGGTTCCGGGCCCCGGTCGAACACGGCCAGGTCGAGACCTGCGGTGGAACCGCCGGCGTGGAACGTCACGCTGGTCCTGTCCTGCGTGTCGCCGATCAGTCCCGTCAGGCGGTAACCCTGCGGCAACCAGCCGAAGCTCGCCTCCTGCATGATCGGGTTCGGGTAGGCGACGGCGCCCCCCACCGACGAGGTGACGACGGGCCGTTCGGGGGCGTCCCCGGGCAGGTCCACCACCACGACCGCGCCCAGCGCGACGGCGGCGGCCACGCCCGCGCCCGCCGCCGCCCGC
>NZ_BCRO01000147.1 GCF_001552635.1 Actinomadura hibisca NBRC 15177
GCGGCTGCGGGGCCGCGGCGGCCTGCGCCACCGACTGGTGGTGCGGCTGCTGCGGGGCGGCCGGCTGCACCGGGGCCTGCTGGGGCGCGGGCTGCTGGACCGGCGGCGGCACCGGCGGGGCGACCGGCTGCGGCGCGGGCTGCTGCTGCGCCACCGGCTGCTGGACCGGCGGGGCCACCGGCTCCGACCGGCCGACGCGGCTCGGGATCGGGTTGGCCGCGGGTGCGGGCGCGGGCTGGGCAGGAGGCGGGGTCGGGCGTGCCGGCGGCGGGACCCTCTTGCCCTCGGGCTCCGCGGCCGGCTTGTTAGGGCGGAGCTCGTCGAACCCCGCCGCGATCACGGTCACCCGGACCTCGTCGCCCAGCGCGTCGTCGATCACCGCGCCGAAGATGATGTTGGCGTCCGGCGCGGCGGCGTTGGACACCAGCTGCGCCGCCTCGTTGATCTCGAACAGGCCCAGGTCGGACCCGCCGGAGATCGACAGCAGCACGCCGTGCGCGCCGTCGATGCTGGCCTCCAGCAGCGGGCTGGAGATCGCCATCTCGGCGGCGGCCACGCTGCGGTCGTCGCCGCGCGCCGAGCCGATGCCCATCAGCGCCGAGCCCGCGCCGGACATGACCGACTTGACGTCGGCGAAGTCCAGGTTGATCAGGCCCGGGGTGGTGATCAGGTCGGTGATGCCCTGGACACCCGACAGCAGCACCTGGTCGGCGGCCTTGAAGGCGTCCAGCACGCTGACCTGCCGGTCGGAGATCGACAGCAGCCGGTCGTTGGGGATCACGATGAGGGTGTCGACCTCGTCGCGCAGTGTCTCTATTCCGGCCTCGGCCTGCATGGCGCGCCGCTTGCCCTCGAAGCTGAAGGGGCGGGTGACCACGCCGATGGTGAGGGCGCCCAGCGACCGGGCGATGTTGGCCACCACCGGCGCGCCGCCGGTGCCGGTGCCGCCGCCCTCGCCGGCGGTCACGAAGACCATGTCGGCCCCCTTGAGGACCTCCTCGATCTCCTCCCGGTGGTCCTCGGCCGCCTTGCGGCCGACGTCGGGGTTGGCCCCCGCGCCCAGACCCCGCGTGAGCTCGCGGCCCACGTCGAGTTTCACGTCGGCGTCACTCATCAGCAGCGCCTGGGCGTCAGTGTTGATAGCGATGAACTCGACGCCCTTGAGTCCCTCCTCGATCATCCGGTTCACGGCGTTGACGCCGCCGCCGCCGATGCCGACGACCTTGATGACCGCGAGGTAATTCTGCGGTGCTGCCACGACGAGGGGCCTTTCCGCTCGCTCTATCGACCGGCCGGACCGGCTGTCGCCGGTGCCGCCTCGGTGTTCCTGACCTTGTGTCTTGCGTCGGTGGGATCGGGGCGGCCCGGAGGCCCCCTCAACCCTCACCCTCAACTTGAGGCTTACAGTTATGTCAACCTGAGGACTGGTACGGACAGTAGGGCGGGCTTACCGCCAGGGTCAACTAACCCCGCCCCAACTGGCGCGGCGTGTCGCGGTGAGCACCGGTTTTCCCGGTTGGCGAAGAACCGTGGGGAACATCGCGACCGCCCCGGCCCGGCCCCGTCCCGCGCGGCCCGACCGGTCAAGGGTGCCCCATCGCCGGCCGGGAAACCCCGCGACACACGCACCGGCCCCCACTCACTGAATGTATCGGTCCGGCGGCGCTTTGTATCGTCCCCGGGGCGCGCGGCGGCCGGTCGTCCGGACCGCTTTCACCGGGTGGTGACGACCTCGGGCGAGCTGACGTCGATCGTGCGCGCCGCGCGCCCGCCCGGGGTCTTGCGCAGCGCCTCCAGCAGCCGGGCCTTCTCGGCGGTCCGCTCCCCCGTGCCCCACACCACCGTCAGCCCGTCGACCAGCCGCAGCGACACCGTCTCGGGGCCGGGCGCCGACACCTCCACCAGCCGTTTCTTCAGCTCGCCGGGCAGTCCCGAGGCCACGCCGAGGCCCGCCAGGGCAGCCGGATCGGCCGGTCCGGGCGCGGCGGCGACCAGCGCCGGGAGCCGGGGCGGCCGGGCCGCGCTGTCGGCGACCGTGACGCCGTCCCGGTCGAGCTGGTAGAAGCGCCCGGCCCGCTCGACCACCGCGACCGGGACACGCTCGCGCACCGTGATCCGCACCGTGGCGGGCCACAACCGCTCCACCTTCGCCGACCGCACCTCGCGCAACCGCTGGACGCGGTCGCGCATGTCGCCGGTGGCCAGCCGCACCATCGGCAGCCCCAGCCGCACGTCGGCGGCGGCCACCACCCGGTCGCGCGGCGCCAGCGAGGTGCCGATCACCTCGACGTTGCGCACCACCAGCAACTTGGAGCCCAGCAGGACCCAGCCCACCAGCGCGACCAGGCTGATCACCAGCAGGGTGACGAACGCCACCTTCCACCGGCCGGGCCGCCCGCGCGGTTCGGCGGGGTCCTCCCCGTCGGGTCCGCCGCCGTAGGCGTCCTGGGAACCTGCGGCGGCGGCGGGGGCACGGCCCGGTGACGGTCTGGCGGTCGTCATCCCCCCAGCATGACCGCAGGCCGTCCGCCGGAGCGGTAGCCCACGCCAGGGAGGCCGTCATTCGTTGAAAGATCACACGATGGCCGGAGGTGCGGCACGATCGCACGGTTCAGCCGGCCAGCCGCTCCAGGATCAGCGGGCCGAGCCGGGTGACGTCGCCCGCGCCCAGCGTGATGACCACGTCGCCGGGACGGGCCAGCCCCGCCACGACCTCCGGGACCGCGTCCCAGTCGGGCGCGTAGACCCGCTCGGTCCCGGCCGGGACCTCGTCGGCGATCAGCTCGCCGGTGACGCCGGGCTCGGGGTCCTCGCGCGCGCCGTACACGTCGAGCACCACCGCCACGTCGGCGAGCCCGAGGGCCGCGCCGAACTCGGCGGCGAAGAAGCGGGTGCGGCTGTACAGGTGGGGCTGGAACACCGCGACGATGCGGCCGGGCCGCCCCGTCTCGGCGCCCTTCTCCCCCAGGTAGTCGCGGGTGGCCGACAGGTCGGCGGTGACCTCGGTGGGGTGGTGGGCGTAGGAGTCGAACACCTCGATCCCGGCGGCCTCGCCCTTGCGCTCCAGCCGCCGCATCGCGCCGCCGAACGCGGTCAGGCCCTCGCGGACCAGCGCGTTGTCGGCGCCGAGCGCCTGCGCGACCGCGACGACGGCCGCGGCGTTGAGCGCGTTGTGGCGGCCGGGGACGCGCAGCTCCACCGGACCGACGCCCTCGATCTCGAACCGGGAGCCCAGCCCGCGCGGGGTGAAACCGCTCACCCGCAGGTCGGCGCCCTCGGCCTCGCCGTAGGTGCGGACGGTCAGGCCGCGCGCGCGGGCGCGCTCGGCCAGCTCCATCGCCACCGGGTCGTCGGCGCCCGCGACCAGCGTGCCGCCCGGCTCGATCCGGTCGACGAACAGGGCGAAGTTCTCCTTCACCTTCTCGAAGCCGCCGTAGTTGTCCAGGTGGTCGGCCTCGACATTGGTGATCACCGCGACGCTCGGGGTGTACATCAGGAACGAGCCGTCGCTCTCGTCGGCCTCGGCGACGAACGCCTCGCCGGTGCCCTCGTCGGCGCCGAGGCCGGTGGTGACCAGCTGGCCGCCGATGCAGTAGGACGGGTCGGCCCCGGCGTGCTGCAGCGCGACGGTGAGCATCGAGGTGGTGGTGGTCTTGCCGTGCGTGCCCGCCACCGCCACCGCACGCCGCCCGGCCATCAGCGCGGCCAGCGCCGCCGAGCGGTGCAGCACGCGCAGGCCGCGCTCGCGGGCGGCGACCAGCTCGGGGTTGGTGTCGCGGATGGCGGTGGACACCACGACGGTGTCGGCGTCACCCAGGTGCGCCGCGTCGTGCCCGACGAACACCTTCGCGCCCAGCTCCCCGAGCTGGCCCAGCAGATCGGAGTCCCGGGCGTCGCTGCCGGAGACGGTGATGCCGCGCTTGAGCATCACGCGCGCGATGCCGGACATGCCGGCCCCGCCGATCGCGATGAAGTGGACCCGGCCCAGCTCCCCCGCCGGCACGACCTCACCAGGACTGATCAGACTCATCGGGCGGTCCCTGCTCCTTCCGCGCGCACCACGTCGTAGACCATCTGCGCCAGCGCCACGTCGGCGTCCCGGCGGCCCATCCGCCCGGCCGCCTCCGACATCGCCGCGACCCGGCCCGGGTCGGCCAGCACCGGCAGCAGCTGGTGGGCGATCCACTCGGGCGTCAGCTCGGCGTTGTCGACCAGCAGGCCGCCGCCCGCCGCCACGATCGGCTCGGCGTTCAGCCGCTGCTCGCCGTTGCCGATCGGCAGCGGCACGTACACCGCCGGCAGCGCCACCGCCGTCAGCTCCGCGCACGTCATCGCGCCCGCGCGGCACATGGCCATGTCGGCGGCCGCGTAGGCGAGGTCCATGCGGTCGCAGTAGGGGATGGTGACGTACTGCGGGCCGCCCGCGACCGGCTCGGGGGCCTCGGTGTTCTTGGGGCCGACGATGTGCAGCACCTGGATGCCCGCCTGCCGGAAGTACGGCGCGGCGGCGACGGCGGCCTGGTTGAGCGAGCGCGCGCCCTGCGACCCGCCGAAGATCAGCAGGGTCGGCAGGTCGGGCAGCAGCCCGAAGTAGGAGCGCGCCTTGTCGCCCATCGCCAGCCGGTCCAGCGTGGCGATCTCGCGGCGCAGCGGGATGCCCACGAAGCGGGCCCCCGGCAGCGGCGAGTCGGTGTGCGAGACCGCGACGTGGTCGGTGAAGCGCGCGCCGAGCTTGTTGGCCAGCCCCGGCTTGGGGTTGGCCTCGTGCACGATGATCGGCACCTTGCGCTTGCGGGCCGCCAGGTAGCCGGGCGTGGCCACGTAGCCGCCGAAGCCGACCAGCACGTCGGCCCGCGCCTGGTCCAGCACGTTGGCGGCGGCGTTGATCGCCCCGCGCAGCCGGCCGGGCACCGTGAGCAGCTGGGGGGTCAGCGTGCGCGGCAGCGGCACCGGCGGGATCAGCGCCAGCTCGTAGCCGCGCTGCGGGACCAGCCGGGTCTCCAGGCCGCGCTCGGTGCCCAGGCACACGATGCCGGTGTTGGGGTCCCCCCTGCGCAGCGCGTCGGCCAGGGCCAGGGCGGGCTCGATGTGTCCGGCGGTGCCGCCGCCGGCCAGGACAACCCTCATGCTCGTTGACAACTCCTCAGCATGTTCGGTGTGGGGGGATTTCAGCGCCGTGCCAGGCCCAGCCAGCTTAGGGCCCGCAGCACCGGTCCGGGACCGCGGGCGGCCAGCGCCTGCCGGGCCCCCGGTTCCCGCTTGGCGAAGGCCAGCAGCATGCCGAGCGCGATCAGGGTGGGGATCAGGGCCGACCCCCCGTAGGAGACCAGCGGCAGCGGGATGCCCGTGATGGGGAACACGCCGATCACCGCCCCGATGTTGACGATCGCCTGGACCAGCAGCCACGCGGTGGCGCCCGCGGCTGCCAGCCGGGTGAACGGGTCCTTCACCCGGCGCGCGATCCGCAGGCCCGCGTAGGCCAGCAGGCCGAACAGCCCGAGCACCACGAGCGTACCGACCAGTCCGAACTCCTCCCCGACGATCGCGAAGATGAAGTCGGTCTCGGCGTGCGGCAGGAAGTCCCACTTGGCGCGGCCCTCGCCGAGCCCGGTGCCGAACAGGCCGCCGGAGGCGATGGCGTACAGGCCCTGGGTGCCCTGGTAGTTGTGGGTGAGCTGGCTGCTGGCGGGGTCCAGGAAGCCGGTCAGGCGCTGCATCCGGTAGGGCTCGACCACGATCAGGATCGACACCAGCAGCGCGACCAGCCCGGCGATGCCGATGAACAGCCGGCCGGGCGCGCCCACCACCCAGAGCAGCGCCAGGAAGATCGTCAGCAGCACCAGCGTGGTGCCCAGGTCGTTGCCCAGCATGACCAGCAGCACCAGCAGGCCCGCGCCGGGCAGCAGCGGCACCAGCAGCGGCCGCCACTCGGTGAGCTGGCCGAGGCGCTCCTTGCGGGCCAGCAGGTCCGCCCCCCACAACACCAGGGCGAGCTTGGCGGGCTCGGACGGCTGCAACTGGAACGGCCCGAAGGCGATCCAGCGGGTCGCGCCGCCCGCGGTGCGGCCGAGGCCGGGCACCAGCACCAGCAGCAGCGCCACCACCGACAGCAGCAGGATCGGGTAGGCCAGCGCGCGGAACGCCTTGACGGGCAGCCGCGACGCCAGCCATGTCAGCGGCAGCCCCAGCGCCATCCACATCGCCTGCTTCTGCAAGAGCGTGTAGGCCGAGCCGGTCTCCTGCAACTGCTTGACCAGCGACGCCGACAGCACCATGGTCAGGCCCAGCGCCAGCAACATCACCGTGCAGCCCAGCACCAGATAGTAGGAGGTCAGCGGGCGGTCCAGCAGCCCGACGGCGGCCGCCACCTGCTCGCGCGGCCGGGCCCGGCCGGCGGCCTGCTCCTCGGCGGGGAGCGCGCTCATCGCGGCGCTACCTCGTCTCGGACTGCGTCTCGGCGCGCGTCTCGGGCCGTGTCTCCGGCCGCGTCCCGGGGAGCGCCCGCACCGCCGCCGCGAAGGCGTCGCCGCGGGCCCCGTAGCTGGTGAACATGTCCCAGGAGGCCCCGGCGGGCGCCAGGAGCACGGTGTCGCCGGGCTGGGCCAGGGCTGCTGCTTCCGTCACGACGCGGTCCATCGCCCCAGTGTCGGTGTCGGGGACGTCGACGACCGGGACATCCGGGGCGTGTCGCGCGAGCGCCTCGGCGATCCGGGCCCGGTCGGCGCCCAGCAGCACCGCGCCGCGCAGCCGGTCGGCGGCCGAGCGCACCAGGTCGTCCACGTCGGCGCCCTTGAGCAGCCCGCCGGCGATCCACACCGCCGACCGGCACGACGCCAGCGACGAGGCGGCGGCGTGCGGGTTGGTGGCCTTGGAGTCGTCGACGTAGTCCACGCCCGCGACGGTCGCCACGTGCGCGATGCGGTGCGGGTCGGGCACGAAGGCCCGCAGGCCCGCGCGGACGGCCTCCGGCGGCACGCCGAAGGCGCGGGCCAGGGCGGCGGCGGCCAGGGCGTTGGCGACGTTGTGGGGCGCGAACGGCCGCACGTCGGACAGTTCGGCCAGCTCGGCGGCGGTGGTGCGCGGGTCGTCCACGAACGCGCGGTCGACCAGCAACTCCTCCACGACGCCGAGCTGCCCGGGGGCCGGGCAGTCCAGGGTGAAGCCGAACGCGTCCGGGCCGCCCAGCGCGGCGGCGGGCGCGTCGTCGGCGTTGACGATCTGCACGCTCCCCGGGGCAAAGATCTTGCCCTTGTCCGCCGCGTAGTTCTCGAACGAGCCGTGCCAGTCCAGGTGGTCGGGGGCGATGTTCAGCACCGCCGACGCGAGCGGCGCCACGCTGCTCGACCAGTGCAGCTGGTAGCTCGACAGCTCCACCGCCAGCACGTCGATGCTCTCGTCGAGCACCGCCTCCACGATGGGGGTGCCGACGTTGCCGACCGCCAGGGCGTTGTGCCCGGCGGCCTTCAGGATCTGCGTCAACATCCGCACGGCGGTGGTCTTGCCGTTGGTGCCGGTCAGCGCCAGCCACGGCGCGGGCTCGCCGGACGGGCCGGGACGGCGCAGCCGCCAGGCCAGCTCGACCTCGCTGAAGAACTCGATGCCCGCCTTGGCCGCGGCGGCGGGCAGCGGCGCGTCGGGCCGCCAGCCCGGCGAGGCCACCACCAGGTCGGCCCCGTCGGGCAGGGTCTCGCCGTCGCCCAGCCGCACGGTGACGCCCAGCGCCGCAAGCTCGGCGGCGTGCGCGCGCTCGCCCTCGCCGTCGCGGCTCTCCACGACGGTGACCCGGGCCCCCCGGCCGGCCAGCACGCGCGCGGCGGCCCGGCCCGACAGGCCGATCCCCGCCACCGCGACGTGCCGGTCCGCCCACTGGTCGCTCGTCACTTCTTGGGCATCCATTCCAGGTAGAACAGGCCGAGGCCGATCGCGGTGAACAGCGCCGACATCAGCCAGAACCGCACGACGATGGTGGTCTCGGCCCAGCCGGACAGCTCGAAGTGGTGCTGCAGCGGGGCCATCTTGAACACCCGCTTGCCGGTCGCCTTGAACCCGCCGACCTGGATGATCACCGACAGGGTGATCATGACGATCAGGCCGCACAGGATGGCCAGCAGGAACTGGGTGCGGGTGAGGATGGCGAGGCCGACCAGCACGCCGCCCAGGGCCAGCGAGCCGGTGTCGCCCATGAAGATCTTGGCGGGCGGGGCGTTCCACCACAGGAAGCCGAACACCCCGCCCAGCACGGCGGCGGCGACCACCGCGAGGTCCAGGGGGTCGCGCACGCTGTAGCAGTTGGGGGCCAGCGCGAAGTCGTAGCAGCTGTTGCGCAGCTGCCAGTTGCCGATGATGACGTAGGCGGCCAGCACCATGCCGGCGGGGCCGGCGGCCAGGCCGTCCAGGCCGTCGGTGAGGTTCACGCCGTTGGACATCGCCGCGATCAGCAGCAGCGCCCAGATCACGAAGATCGGCGCGCCGATCGAGGGGCCGAAGTCGCGCAGGAACGACAGGTGCGGGGAGGCGGGGGTGATGTCGTAGCCGTTGGGGAAGTTCAGCGAGGCCACCGCGAAGATCACGCCGACCAGGATGATGCCGATCATCTTGGCGCCGCTGCGCAGGCCGAGGCTGCGCTGCTTGAACACCTTGATGTAGTCGTCCACGAAGCCGACCAGGCCGAGCCCGGTCATCAGGAACAGCACCAGCAGGCCCGACACCGTCGGGGCGCTGCCGTCGAACACGTGCGCGGCGGCGTAGCCCAGCAGCGAGCCGACGATGAACACGGCGCCGCCCATGGTGGGGGTGCCGCGCTTGCCCTGGTGGCCGGAGGGGCCCTCCTCGCGGATCATCTGGCCGTAGCCCAGCCGGTTGACGATCCGGATCCACACCGGGGTGCCGACCATACCGATGATCAGGGCGATCCCGGCCGCGATGATGATGTTGGTCATGCCAGCAGTCCCTCGGCGATCCGTTCCAGGCCGGCGACGCGGGAGCCCTTCACCAGTACGACGTCCCGCGGCCGTAGCCGCTCCTCGAGCGCGGTCATCGCCGCACCGACGTCCTCCACCTGTACGCACTCTCCCGTCCATGACGCCACCTGCGCGGCCCCGTCGGCCATCGCGGCGGCGGCCTCGCCGACCGTGATCAGGCCCGCGATCCCGCTGCGCGCGACATGCTGCCCGATCTTGGCATGTTCCGCCACAGCACCGGCGCCCAGTTCGGCCATCTCGCCCAGCACGGCGTAGGCGCGGCGGCCCCGCGCCATGTGCGCCAGCACGTCCACCGCCGCGCGCACCGACTCGGGGTTGGCGTTGTAGGCGTCGTTGACGACCGTGAGCCCGTCGGGGCGCTCGGTGACCTCCATCCGCCACCGGCTGGCCGGGACGGCCGCCGACAGCGCCTCGGCCACCTGTGCGGGCGCGAGCCCGGCGGCGCGGCCGACGGCGGCGGCGGCCAGCGCGTTGGCGACCGCGTGCGCGCCGTGCAGGCGCAGCGCCACCGACGCGGTGCCCTCCGGGGTGGCCAGCGTGAAGCGGGCGCGGCCCGCCTCGTCCAGCCGCTCGTCCACCGCGCGCACCGTGGCGTCGGGGGCGCGGCCGAAGGTGACGACGTGGCCGGAGGTGCGCGCGGCCATGGTGCGCACCAGCGGGTCGTCGGCGTTGAGGACGGCGGTGCCGCCGCGCGGGACGGCCTCCACCAGCTCGCCCTTGGCCTGCGCGACCGCCTCGCGGCTGCCGAACTCGCCGAGGTGGGCGGTGCCGACGTTCAGCACCACGCCGATGTCCGGCCGGGCGATGCGGGTCAGGTAGGCGATGTGGCCGACGCCGCGCGCCCCCATCTCCAGCACCAGGTTGCGGGTGCCCTCGTCGGCGCGCAGCACCGTCAGCGGCAGCCCGATCTCGTTGTTGAACGACCCGGCGGTCGCGACGGTGGCGCCCGCGCCGTCCAGCACCCGGGCGATGAGGTCCTTGGTGGAGGTCTTGCCGGCCGAGCCGGTGACGCCGACCACGGTGGCCCGCGGCAGCCGGGCGAGCACGCCCCGCGCCAGCCGGCCGAGGGCCTCCTGGACGTCGTCCACGACCACGACGGGCCCGGTGGGGCCGTCCGGTCCGTCGGGCAGCGGTCGTTCGGCCAGCACCGCGGCGGCCCCGGAGGCCAGCGCCCGCGCGGCGTAGTCGTGCCCGTCCACGCGCTCGCCGCGGAAGGCGGCGAACAGCGCGCCGGGCCCGACCGCGCGCGAGTCGATGACCACCGGGCCGCGCACCGCGGTCCCGGGGCGGCCGCCGGTCACGGTGCCGCCGGTGATCTCCGCGATCTCCGCCAGCGCAAGTGGGATCACGCCTGCGTCCCGTCCCCTCTCACAACGGCGCGGCGCAGCGCCTCGCGGACGACCTCGCGGTCGTCGAACGCGAAGACCTCACCGGCCACGTACTGTCCCTGCTCGTGCCCCTTGCCCGCGACGACCAGCACGTCGCCGCGCCGGGCCCGGCCCACGGCCAGCTCGACGGCGGCGGCGCGATCGGGTTCGACCACGATGTGCGCCCGCTGCGCCTGCGGCACCTTGAGCCCGCCCTCGACCATAGCGGTGAGGATGGCGAGGGGGTCCTCGGACCTGGGGTTGTCGTTGGTGAAATACGCCATGTCGGCCAGCCGCGCGGCGGCCTCGCCCATCAGCGGGCGCTTGCCGCGGTCGCGGTCGCCGCCGCAGCCCAGCACGATCGCCAGCCGGCCCTCGGTGACCGGGCGCAGCGCGGTCAGCACCGCCTCGACGGCGCCGGGCTTGTGCGAGTAGTCCACCAGCGCGACGAAGTCCTGGCCCTCGTCCACCCGCTCCAGGCGGCCGGGCACGCCGGCCAGCGCGCCGACGCCGGTGACGGCGGTCTGGAGTGGGATGCCCGCCTCGACCAGCGCCACGATCGCGCTGAGCGCGTTGGAGACGTTGAACGGGCCGGTGAGCTGCACCGAGGCGTCGGCCTCCACACCTCCGGGGCCCACCACGCGGAACACGCTGCCGTCGGAGCCGAGCCGCACGTCCAGCGCGCGCCAGTCGGCCTTGGGGTCGCCGGCGGCCGAGTAGGTGGTGATCGGCACCGGCGCCAGCCCGGCCAGCTCGCGGCCGTGGTGGTCGTCGAGGTTGACCACGCCGATCCGGCAGAAGCCGGGGGTGAACAGCTTCGCCTTGGCGGCGAAGTAGTCCTCCATCGTCGCGTGGTAGTCCAGGTGGTCCTGCGACAGGTTGGAGAAGATCGCCACGTCGTAGAACGCGCCGCCGACCCGGCCCTGCTCCAGCGCGTGGCTGGAGACCTCCATGGCGGCGGCGGTCACGCCGCGCTCGCGCATCATCGCGAACAGCGCGTGCAGGTCGGTGGACTCGGGCGTGGTGAGCGCGCTCGGCACCCGCTCGCCCGCCACCCGGATCTCCACGCCGCCGACCAGGCCGGTCGTCAGCCCGGCGGCGCGCAGCCCCGCGTCCAGCAGGAAGGTGACGGTGGACTTGCCGCTGGTGCCGGTGACGCCGATCAGCGTCAGGTCCTTGGCGGCCTCGCCGTACACGTGGGCGGACGCCTCGCCGAGCCGGGCGCGCACGTTGCCGACCACCAGCACCGGCAGCCCGGTCGCCGCCGCCCGGTCGCGGCCGGCGGGGTCGGTCAGGACCGCCGCCGCGCCCGCCGCGGCGGCCTGCGTGGCGAACTCCGCGCCGTGCGCGCGGGCGCCCGGCAGCGCCGCGTACACGTCGCCCGGCCGCACCGCCCGCGAGTCGTGGGTGACGCCGGAGACCTCCACGGCTCCGGCGGTCGCGCCGGACCGCCCGGGGATCAGCTCGGCGTCGAGCAGGCCGGCGAGCCCGGACAACGGTCGGGCCTGGTTTTCGGACGGTCGCATGGGGTGTCTTTCGGTGCGGGCGGAACGGGTCGGCTGGGACAACGGTGCGGAACTCACGGCGAGAGAGGGTACTCGTAACGGTCAGTTTCGGGCGTAGATCTTGACGATCGGCGATTTGCTCCCGGTCGGCGGGATCTTCCGGGTGCCCAGGGCGAAGTTCATCACGTCCCGGAACACCGGCGCGGCGACGTCGCCGCCCATGTGGCTGCCCTTGGCCGGCTTCTGCAGCACCACCTGGACCACCAGCTGCGGGTCGTCGGCGGGCGCGAACCCGGCGAAGGAGGCGGTGAAGCCGCCGCCCTGGTAGCGGCCGGTGCGCGGGTTGATCATCTCGGCGGTGCCGGTCTTGCCCGCCACCCGGTAGCCCTTGACGCGGGCGAGCGGCGCGGTGCCCTCGTCGCCGGTCGCGCCCTCCAGCATGTCGCGGATCTGCCGCGCGGTCTCGCTGGTGATGACGCGCTTCTGCGCGGGCGCGGGCGCGGGGGTGAAGGCCCCGTTCTCGTCGGTGGTGCCGGTGACCAGGGTGGGCGCGACCCGGACGCCGCCGTTGGCGATGGTGGCGTAGACGCTGGCCATCTGCAGGGCGTTGACCGACACGGTCTGCCCGAAGGCGATCGGGTAGCGGTCGGTGGCCGCCCACCGGTCCGGCGGCCGCAGCTGCCCCGCCGTCTCGCCGGGCAGGCCGATGCCGGTCCGGGTGCCGAACCCGAAGTCGCGCAGGTACTGGTACAACGTCTGCGGGGTGATGCTGTCGGCGGCCATGATCGTGCCGACGTTGCTGGACTTGGCCAGCACGCCGGTGAAGGTCAGGTGCTCGGTCGCGTGCGGGTGCGAGTCGGTGAAGGTCTGGCCGAACTTGGTGATGCGGTCCCGGACCTTGAACGGCGTGGTGGGCCGGATGCCGCCCTTCTCCATCGCGGCGGCCGCGGTGATCACCTTGCCGGTGGAGCCGGGCTCGTAGGCCTCCTGCACGATCGGGCTGCCCCAGTCCTTGTACCGGCCGTACTGGTTGGGGTCGTAGCCCGGCGCGGAGGCCAGCGCCAGCAGCTGCCCGGTGCGCGGGTCCATCACGACGACGCTGCCGCTGCGCGCGCCGGTCGCCCGGACCTGCTTCTCGATGGCCTGCTGGGCGTGGTACTGCACGTCGCGCAGCAGCGACAACCGCAGGTCGCGGCCGGGCACCGACGGCTTCTTCTGGCTCTCGCCCATGGGGATGTGCTGGCCCTCGGGGCTGATCTCCACCCGCTGCCAGCCGTCCCTGCCCGCCAGCACCGAGTTCTGGGAGTACTCCAGCCCGGCGCCGCCCACGCCCGCACCGTTCACGAACCCTATGACGCCCGCGGCGAGCGAGGTGTTGGGATATTCGCGGCGGTATTCGGGGACCGTCCCGATGCCGAGGAACTTCAGCCCCGTCACCACCCGCGCCTGGTCCGGCGGCACGCCGTGCGCCAGGTACTCGAAGCGGCTCTTGGGCTTGCTGATGGTGCGCAGGACGGCCGCCGGGTCCAGGCCCAGCATCGGCGCCAGCGCGTTGACGATCGCCTGCCGCTTCTCCGGCTTGATGACGTAGGGGTCGGCGAAGATGCCGCGCGCCTCCATCGTCAGCGCCAGCGGGTTGCCCTGCGCGTCGGTGATGTCGCCCCGGTCGGCGGACAGCTTGATCTTCTGGAGCCGCTGCGCCAGCGCGCGCTCCTTGTACTCGCCCGACTCGATGGTCTGCAGCTGCACCAGCCGCCCGGCGAACAGCGACAACACGAACGCCACCACCAGCAGCGTCACGTTGAGCCGCTTGAGCGGGTCGCGGCGCACGAACGGCACGCGCGGGCGCGGCCTGCGGCGCGGCGGCTCCGGACGGGGACGGCCCGGCCGCCGCCCGGCGGGACGGGTCGCGCCGTCGC
>NZ_BCRO01000148.1 GCF_001552635.1 Actinomadura hibisca NBRC 15177
GCCAGGCGAGCCCCCTGGGCCGGGACTTTGAAACACTGGCTAATCGACGACCATGGTGTCGACCAGGCCGGTGGTGTGCTTGGCGGCGCGGAACAGCGGGTGCGCGAGCACCTCGCGCAGGAACCCGGTCGTGGTGTGGACGCCGGGGCCGGTGACGCGCAGCTCGGCGAGGGCGCGGTCCATCCGCGCGATCGCGGCGTCCCGGTCGCGGTCCCAGACGACGACCTTGGCGAGCAGCGGGTCGTAGTCGGCGGGCACCCGCAGACCCGGAGCGGCGTGGGTGTCGATCCGAGTGAACGGGCCGCCGGGCGCGTCGAACACCTCGATCAGCCCCGGCGTGGGCAGGAAGCCGCGGTCGGGGTCCTCGACGTTGATGCGGCACTCGATCGCCGCGCCACGCGGGCGCACGTCGTCCGGGCCGACCGACAACCGCCCGCCGGAGGCGGCGACGAGCTGCTCGCGCACCAGGTCCACGCCGGTGACCATCTCGGTCACCGGGTGCTCGACCTGGATGCGGGAGTTGACCTCCATGAAGTAGAAGCCGTCGTCGCCGACCAGGAACTCGTAGGTGCCCGCGCCGACATACCCGGCGGCACGCGCGCCCTGCACCGCCGCCTCGCACATCTGCTCGACCAGGCCGTCCGGCAGGCCGGGGGCCGGGCTCTCCTCCACCAGCTTCTGGCGGCGGCGCTGCACCGAGCAGTCTCGGGCCCCGAGCGCGAGCACGGTCCCGTGCCCGTCGGCGAGCACCTGCACCTCGACGTGCCGCGCGCCTTCGAGGTACCGCTCCAGGTAGACCCGGCCGTCGCCGAACAGGGCGAACGCGGTCGCGCGGGTCTCGGCGTAGGCGCGCAGCAGGTCGTCCGGGTCGCGCACGATCGTCATGCCGCGCCCGCCGCCGCCCGCCACGGCCTTGATGATGACCGGGTAACCCGCCTCCTCGGCCGCGCGCCGGGCGGACTTGCCGTCCTCCAGGGGACGGACGCGGCCCGGCAGCACCGGCAGTCCCGCCTCCACGGCGGCCTCGCGCGCGAGCGACTTGTCACCGAGCTGCGCCAGCACCGACGCGGGCGGACCGATGAACGTCAGCCCCTCCGACTCGCACGCCCGCGCGAAATCGGGGTCCTCGGACAGGAACCCGTACCCGGGGTGGACCGCCTCCGCGCCGGTCTGCCGCGCGGCCTCCAGGATGGCGGGCGCGTAGCGGTAGCTGCGCGCGGCGGCGGGCGGGCCGATGTGCACCCGCTCGTCGGCCAGCCGCAACGCCGGGGAGTCCCGGTCGGCGGTCGAGTACACCATGATCACGCGGATGCCCAGCTCGCGGCAGGTGCGCGCGACGCGCAGCGCGATCTCGCCGCGGTTGGCGATCAGCACCGAGGAGAACACGGGCCCCTCCCTCCGCCGCGGCTCACGCGGCCTCCTCGCCGGTTCCGCCGAGGTCGTCGTCGATGAGCAGCAGCGGCTGGCCGTACTCGACCGGATCGCCGTCGGCGACCAGGACCCGGACCACCCGGCCGGTGCGGTCGGCCTCGATCGGGTTCATCAGCTTCATCGCCTCGACGATCCCGACCTGCTGCCCGGCCTGGACGAGGTCGCCCTCGCGGGCGAACGGCTCGGCGCCGGGCTCGGGTGCACGGTAGAAGACGCCGACGAGCGGGGCGAGCAGCGGCCGTCCCGGCCCGTCCTCGGTGGGTGCAGCCTCCACCGGCGCGGGCAGGGCCGCGGCGACGGCGGCGACCGCCGTCCCGGCCGCCGTCTCGACCACCGCGCCCGTCGCGGCGGCGGGCTCGGGCCAGTCGACCTCAACGCTCAACTCGCCCGCGCGCAACCGGACGCTGCGCGGCGGGACGCGCGAAGCGCCCGCCAGCACCGCGACCTGGCGGACCAGCGCGTCCAGCAGCTCAGGCGACGCCGCCGCGTCAGCCGGTGCCGTCACCTCGGGCGACGCCGCCGGTTCGTGCGACGCCGCCACGTCGGGCGATGCTTCAGGCGATGCCGTGTCCGGCGCCGCGGGGGATGTCTCGGCCATCAAGCCTCCCTGTCTCCTCGTGAGCCACCGGGCCGTCGGCTCCGTAGCGGCGGAAACGGCCGCGCCGTCCGGCGACCAGTTCGGCACGGTCCAGTCCGGCCAGTTCGTCCAGCGCCTCGGCGACGGCCGCGCGCACGCGGCCGACGGTGGCGGGCGGGTCGGTGTGCGCGCCCGCGCCGGGCTCGGGGACCACCCCGTCCACCACGCCGTGCGCGAGCAGTTCCCGGGCGTCGAGCCGCAGTTCGGCGGCGGCGCGCGCCACCGACGCGGGGTCCTGGCCCTTCCACAGGATCGCCGCGCAGCCCTCCGGGCTGATCACCGAGTAGACGCCGTTGGCCAGGATCAGCACCCGGTCGGCGACGCCCAGCGCGAGCGCGCCGCCGCTGCCGCCCTCGCCCGTCACCACCGCCACGATCGGGACGGGCAGCCGCGACATCAGCCGCAGGTTCTCCGCGATCGCCCACGCCTGCCCGTTCTCCTCGGCTTCGACGCCGGGATGCGCGCCCGGAGTGTCGATCAGCGTGACGACGGGCACGCCGAGCTTGGCCGCCAGCCGCATCAGCCGGGCCGCCTTGCGGTACCCGGCGGGCGACGGCATCCCGAAGTTGCGGCGCACCCGGTCGGCGGTGCCGCGCCCCTTGTCGTGCGCGATCAGCATGACGGGCCGCCCGCCGAGCCGCCCGATGCCGCCGAGGATCGCCGGGCAGTCGGCGGCCAGCCGGTCGCCGCGCAGCTCGCGGAACTCCTCCAGCATCGTGGCGGCGTAGTCGCGGGCGCTCGGCCGCCCGGTGTGCCGGGCCAGCCGCACCGCCGCGATGCCCTCCCGGACCGGCAGCCGCCCGGGGTCGCGGACGACCTCGGCGCGCGCCTCCGGGTCGGGCACCGCGCGCGGCCCGGTGCGCAGCAGCGCGAGCATCCGGCCGAGCGTGCTGCGCAGCGCGGCGCGCGGCACCACCGCGTCCAGCAGGCCCTTGCCGAGCAGGAACTCGGCGGTCTGGAACCCCTCCGGCAGCCGTTGCCCGATCGTCTGCTCGATGACGCGGGGCCCGGCGAACCCGATGTGCGCGCCCGGCTCGGCGAGCAGCACGTCCGGCAGCGTCGCGAACGAGGCCGCCACCCCGCCGTAGGTCGGGTCGGTGATCAGCGCGATGGTCGCGATGCCCGCCTCGTCGAGCATCCCGAGCGCCTGGCTGGTCTTCACCATCTGCATGAGCGACAGCGCGCCCTCCTGCATCCGCGCGCCGCCCGACGCGGTGACCAGCAGCAACGGCACCCGCGCCCGCAACGACTCCTCGGCGGCGGCGGCGATCCGCTCGCCCACCGCGCTGCCGAGGCTGCCGCCCATGAACTCGAAGTCCATGACGGCCGCGACCAGCGGGAAGCCCTCGATGGTGCCGCGCACGCACACCACGGCCTCGTCGCGCCCGGTCTTCGCGGCGGCGTCGCGGAGCCGCCGCGCGTACGGCACCCGGTCGGTGAAGCCGAGCGGGTCGGCGATGGTCGGCGGCGACGGCAGCTCCCGCACGCCGGGGTCGAACAGCAGCTCGACGCGCTCGGCCGCGCTCATCCGGGCGTGCCGCCCGCACCCCGCGCACACCTTGTGCATGCGCTCGAAGCGCGGCGCGTACAGGATCTCCCCGCAGCCGGGGCAGCGCACCCACTCGGCGGCGGAGCCGGTCGTGTCGGTCGTCACGGTCACCATCCCCGGGGGAACGCGCGCAGCTCGGCGCGGCGCGGCTCCCACCACTCGACGTTGTCGCGGTACCAGCGCACGACCTCGGCCAGCCCGGTCTCGAAGTCCACCCGGGGCCGGTAGCCGAGGCTCGTGCGGATCTTGGTGTCGTCCAGCGCGTAGCGCCGGTCGTGCCCCTTGCGGTCGGCGACGTGCCGGACGCTGTCCGGGCCGCCGCCGCACAGCGCGACCAGGCGCTCGGTCAGCTCCCGGTTGGTCAGCTCCGCGCCGCCGCCGATGTTGTAGACCTCGCCGGGCGCGCCGTCCTCCAGCACCCGCTGCACCGCGTCGCAGTGGTCGGACACGTGCAGCCACTGGCGGCGGTGCAGGCCGTCGCCGAACAGCGGCACCGGACGTCCGGCCAGCAGGTTGGTGACGAACAGCGGGATGACCTTCTCGGGGAACTGGTAGGGCCCGTAGTTGTTGGAGCAGCGGGTGATCATCACCGGCAGCCTGTGGGTGTGGTGGTAGGCGAGCGCGAAGTGGTCGCTGGCCGCCTTGGACGCCGCGTACGGCGAGCGCGGGTCGACCGGCGCGGCCTCGTCCCAGGAGCCGGTGTCGATCGAGCCGTGCACCTCGTCGGTGGACACGTGCACGACCCGGCCGATGCCCGCCAGCACGCAGCAGTCGAGCAGGCTCTGCGTGCCGAGCACGTTGGTCACGGCGAACTCGCCCGCGCTGACCAGGGACCGGTCCACGTGCGACTCGGCGGCGAAGTGCACCACCGCGTCGTGGCCGGGCAGCAGCTCGCGCAGCAGCGGGACGTCGCAGATGTCGCCCTTGACGAACGTCAGCCGCGGGTCGCCGATCGGCAGGTTGTCGGTGTTCCCGGCGTAGGTGAGCTTGTCGACGACGGTGACGAGCGCGTCCGCCACCGCCGGGTAGCGCCCGGCCAGCACCGAGCGCACGTAGTGCGAGCCGATGAAACCGGCGCCGCCGGTCACCAGGATCCTCATCGTTCGATCACCACCTCGCTGCTGTCGCCCAGCAGCAGCCGCCGGGCCCCGTCCTGCGGCGGCAGCGCGCGCACCCGCGCGTTGCGGCCGATCACCGAGCGGTGCAGGTCGCGCACGTCGCTGACCGACGCGCCGTCCAGCACGATCGAGCCGGCGATCCCGGCGCGGGCCAGCACGCAGCCCGCGCCGATGGAGGTGCCGGGCCCGATCCGGCTGTCGGTGACGGTGCTGGCGGGCCCGATCACCGCCGGGCCCTCGACGCGCGAGCGCACCACGCGCGCGCCGTCGTCCACGAACACCGCGCCGATCAGCTCGCTGGCCTCGTCCACCGAGCCCAGCCGGGCGGGCGGGATCGAGGCGAGCAGCTCGCGGTTGCACTCCAGCAGGTCGTCCACGCGGCCGGTGTCCTTCCAGTAGCCCGCGAACACGTGCGCGCGCACGTCCTCGCCGCGCCGGATCAGCAGCTCCACCGCGTCGGTGATCTCCAGCTCGCCGCGCGCACTCGGCCGGATCGCGCGGACCGCCGAGTGGATCGCGGCGGAGAACACGTACACGCCGATCAGCGCCAGGTCGCTGACCGGCAGTTGCGGCTTCTCGGCCAGGCCGTGCACCCGGCCGCCCGCGCCGACCTCGGCGACGCCGTACTCGCGGGGGTCGGCGACGGGCCCGACCATCAGCAGCGCGGCGGGCCGCTCGGCGGCGAACTGCTTCACCAGGTGGCCGATGCCGCCGACGACGATGTTGTCGCCGAGGTACATCACGAAGTCGTCCCCGGCGAGGAAGTCGGCCGCGATCAGCACGCAGTGCGCCAGCCCGAGCGGCGCGTCCTGCGGGATCCACGTCACCCGCAGCCCGAACCGCGAGCCGTCCCCGACCGCGCGCCGGATCTCCTCGCCCTGCGGCGAGACGATGATCCCGACCTCGCGGACGCCGGTGTCGCGGATCGACTCCAGGCAGTGGAACAGCACCGGCTTGTTCGCCACCGGCACCAACGGCTTGGCCAGGGTGTGGGTGAACGGCCGCAGCCGGGTGCCCGAGCCGCCCGCCAGGACCAGCGCCTTCATCCGCGACCACCCCAGGTGATCGGGATCTCGCGGAAGCTCTCCAGCAGGTTGCCGTCGTTGCGGCGCAGGTCGGTCGCGGGGATCGCCAGCCGCAGGTCGGGCAGCCGCCGGATCAGGGTGGACAGCACCACCTCCAGCTCCAGCCGGGCGAGCGACGCCCCGGCGCAGTAGTGCGTGCCGTGGCTGAAGGTGAGGTGCGGGTTGTCGGTCCGGGTGACGTCGAAGACCTCGGGGTGCTCGAACACCGACTCGTCCTGGTTGGCCGAGTCGCCCGCCGGGATGATGCTCGACCCCGCCGGGATGGTGACCCCGCCGACCTCGACGTCCTCGGTGACGTAGCGCAACATCGTCACCGACGAGCCGACGATCTTCCAGCGGAGCAGCTCCTCGACGGCCGGGCGCAGCAGCGCCGGGTCCTTGCGCACCAGGTCGAGCTGGTCGGGCCGGGACAACAACATCGCGATGCAGCCGCCGATCTGCACGGCGGTGGTCTCGAAGCCGACCAGCACCAGCAGGCGGCTCCACCAGTGCAGCTCGTACTCGCTCAGCCGGCCGTCCTCGGCGTCGGTGACCGCGATCATCGCGCTGATCAGGTCGTCGGCGGGGTCGGCGCGCTTGGCCTCGATCAGGTCGCGCATGTACTCGTTGAGCCGCGACATGTTCCGCTCGATCTCGTCCTGGGTGTAGCCGCTGATCGACAGGAACGCGCCGGTCCAGACCCGGAAGCGCTCCTGGTCCTCGACCGGGACGCCGAGCAGCTCGCACACCACCTGGATCGGCAGCGGGTAGGCCAGCGCCTCGTTCACGTCGATCGGCGGCCGGCGCTCGGCCATCGCGGTGACGAGCCGGTCGGTGATCTCCTGGACGCGCGGCCGCAGCCGCTCCACCCGCGACGGGGTGAGCGCCTTCATCACCAGCCGCCGGATGCGGGTGTGCTCGGGCGGGTCGGGGTCCATCTTCGGGTCCTGGAACAGCTTGTTCTTGGCGCTGATGCGGGCCGCGCCCGGCCGGTTCAGGTTGCGGCTGATCCGGTCGTCGGCGAGCAGCGCGCGGACGTCGGCGTACCGCGTCACCATCCACGCCTCGTCGCCGCTCGGGAGCACGACCTTGACGACGGGCTGTTCGCGGAGTCCCCGGAGCTCCGCGGGCGGTTCCAGCGCGGACGGCCGCCGGAACGGGTACGGCAGGGGCGTGGTCTCCATCGGGCTCCTTCGCGCCGGCTGCGGCAACGTGACAGGGCGATGGTCACCGGGCGGCCTAGAGGACCGCCGGAGCCGAGCTTGACGGCGGGTGGACCACCCACCGTTTCCACTGAGGCTCCGGCGTCGCTCTAGCCCCCGCTGTGATCGTGCGGGTGACCGACCGGAGCTGAGAAGGGACCTCATGCGACTCGGCGTGAACGTCACCCACCGCGATCCGTGGATCGCCCGCGAGGCCGAACGGCTGGGCTACGAACTGGCGCTGGTCCCCGAGGGGTTCCGGGCCGACGCGGTGAGCACGCTCGGCCACCTGGCCGCCTCCACCGAGCGGATCGCGCTCTCCTGCATCGCGCAGATCCCGGCGCGGACCCCGAGCATGGCGGCGATGACGGCCGCCGCGCTGGACGCCCTGTCGGGCGGCCGGTTCCGGCTCGGCCTCGGCGTCTCCAACGCCTACGCCACCGAGATCTGGCACGGCCTGCCGTTCGCCCGGCCGCTGGCCCGCACCCGCGAGTACGTGGAGATCGTGCGGGCCGCGCTGAGCGGGGCCGAGGTCCGCTACGAGGGCGAGCACTTCACCGTCCCGCTGCCCGGCCGGGACGGCGCGCCGCTGCGCCTCGACCCCGTCGCCGTCCCGCTCTACCTGGCGGCCGTCGGGCCCCGGAACCTGGAGCTGGCCGCCGAGCTGGCCGACGGCTGGATCGCGGTGTTCCGCACCGCCGAGCAGATCGCCGACTCCCTCCCCCACCTGGCCGCAGGGCAGGCCCGCGACGGGTTCGAGGTGCTGCTGACGGCGCAGCTCGCCGTGGGCGACGACGACCTCGACGAGCTGGCGGCCCCGCTGCGCGCCCATCCCGCCCGGTTCATGAGCCTCGGGCACCGCGAGCAGAACTTCTACTACCGCCAGGCCGCCGCGATGGGCTACGAGCGGGAGGCCGCGCTGGTGCAGGACCGCAACGCGGCGGGCGACGCGGCGGGCGCGGCCGAGGCCGTCCCGTTCGGCTTCGTGGACGCGACCTCGCTGATCGGCCCCGTCGCGCGGATCGCGGACCGGATGAAGTCCTACGCCGCCGCCGGCGTCACCACGCTCGTCATCACCCCGTACGCCGCCGACGAGGCCGGGCGCGTCGCCGCGCTGCGCGCCGCCGCGGAGGCGCTGGACCACGCCGGTGTCGGCTGACCGCCGGAGAGGAGACAGCCATGCCCGAGAAGACCCGCCCGACCGCCGCCCCGGTCCCCTCCCGCGACGGCCGGGACCCCGGCCCGCTCTCCGTGCCGTTCAACCGCCCCTTCACCACGGGCCGGGAGGCGGCCTACATGACCGAGGCCCTCAGCTCCGGCAGCACCGGCGGCGACGGCCCGTTCACCCGGCGCGCCGCCGAGCACCTGGCGCGGCTGCTCGGCTCGCCCCGGGTGCTGCTCACGACCTCCTGCACGCACGCGCTGGAGCTGGCCGCGCTGCTGCTGGACCTCGCGCCCGGCGACGAGGTGGTGATGCCCTCGTTCACCTTCACCTCGACCGCCAACGCGTTCGCGCTGCGCGGCGCGGTGCCGGTGTTCGTGGACGTCCGCCCCGACACCCTCAACATCGACGAGCGGCTCGTGGAGGCCGCCATCACCGAGCGGACGCGCGCCATCGTGGTGGTGCACTACGCCGGGGTCGCCTGCGAGATGGACGCCATCTCCAAGATCGCCGACCGGCACGGCATCCCCGTCGTGGAGGACAACGCGCACGGTCTCGGCGGCTTCTACCGGGGCCGCCCGCTCGGCTCGCTCGGCGCGCTCGCCACGCAGAGCTTCCACGTCACCAAGAACGTGCAGTGCGGCGAGGGCGGCGCGCTGGTGGTCAACGACGAGCGGTTCGCCGAGCGCGCCGAGATCCTGCGCGAGAAGGGCACCGACCGCAGCCGGTTCTTCCGGGGGGAGGTGGACAAGTACCGCTGGCAGGACCTCGGTTCCAGCTACCTGCCGTCGGACGTGCTGGCGGCGTTCCTGCTCGCGCAACTGGAGGCGTTCGCCGACATCCAGGCCCGCCGCGCGCACATCTGGGCGGCCTACCACGAACGCCTCGCCATGTGGGCGTCGGCGAACGGGGTGGCGCGGCCGGAGCTGCCGCCCGGCTGCGTGCACCCCGCGCACCTTTACTACCTGTTGCTACCGACGCCCGAGGGCGCGACCGCGCTCATCGACGACCTCGCCCGGCGCGGCGTCCAGGCCACCCGGCACTACCAGCCGCTGCACAACGCGCCCGCCGGGCTGCGCAGCGGCCGGACGGGGCCCGGTGGTTGCCCGGTGACCGAGCGGGTCGCCGACAGTCTGGTCCGGCTGCCGCTGTTCGCGGGGATGGACGGTCGCGAGCTGGCGCACATCGTGGATTCGGTCAACCGCCATCCGGCCCGCTGAGGGCCGAACGGCGGCCGACCGGGCCCCGCGCGGGCCCGTCTCGGAGGTCAGCGCTTGCGCGCGATGACCAGGGTGTCGATGTCGGTGAGCGGCACGGTGCGGGTGACGCCGAAGCCCGCCGCCGTCATCCACTCCCGGCAGTCGCGGGCGGTGTACTCGCCGCCGCCGGGGCTGACCAGCATCATGTGCAGGCTGGTCAGCAGGCTGAAGTCGTGGGTGCGCCGCTCGTCGTCGATCATGACGTCGTAGACCAGCAGCTCGCCGCCGGACGGCAGCGCCTCGTAGGCCCGCCGGACCAGCGCGGCGCGCAGCTCGGGGCTCCAGTCGTGCAGCACGTGCCCGAAGATCAGCACCTCGGCGGCGGGCAGCGGGTCGTTGAAGAAGTCGCCGCCGGTGAAGGCGACCTGGCCGGTCAGCCCGAGCGACTCCATGTGCTCGTCGAACACCGTCTGCACGGCGGGCAGGTCCATCACGCCCGCCGCCAGGTGCGGGTGCGCCTTGCGCAGCTCGGCGGCCAGGTTGCCGCGCGCGCCGCCGAGGTCGACGAACGAGGCGTGCGCGCTCCAGTCGTAGGCGTCGGCGAGCGCGGCCCCGGAGAACTGGTTGATGCCGTCCATCGCCGACATGAACCGGCGCAGCCGGGCCGGATCGGCGTGCATCTCGTCGTGCTGGTCCAGCTCGTCGTCCACGGGGTAGGCGCGGCCGCCCTCGCGCAGCAGCCGCGTCAGGTCGCCCCACTGCGCGAACTGGTGGTCGAGCATGGTCAGGAAGCCGCCGGTGTAGGTGGGCTTGGCCGCGTCCAGGTAGGTGTCGGCGACGGCGGTGTTGTCGTAGACGCCGTTCTCGCGGCGCAGCAGGCCGAGCGAGACCAGCGCGTCGAGGAAGTCGCGCGCCGCGCGCGGGTGCAGGCCCAGCTCCCCGCGCAGCTGCGGCCCGGTCGCCGGCCCCTTCGCGAGGCGGGTGAACAGGCCCAGCTCCACCGCGCTCAGCAGGACCTTCGACCGGAAGTAGGCGATGCCCATGCGCAGGACGTCGTGCGCGTTCTCAGGTGTGCCGGTCACCGTCATCGGACCCCTCTCGAACCGGCCGCGGCCGGCGGCCGGGTTGGCGGCCTGGTTGCAGGTCCGCCCATGCTGGGCGGGGCGGCTCGCGGGGTGCTGGACGGCCGCTTGAGGGCGCGCGCCCGACGGGTCCTCAAGGCCGCCTCTAGCCGGGTCTGTGACGTTGCGGGAGATCGCCCGCCCGACAGAACGGTGGCCCGATGGCGAACATCCTGATCAGCACGATGCCCGAGAGCGGGCACGTGAACCCGGCGCTGCCGATCGCGGCGGCGCTCACCGCGCGCGGCCACCGGGTCCGGTGGCACACCGGGGCCGAGTACACCGACACGATCGAGGCGACCGGCGCGCGGCTCGTCCCGATGCGGCACGCGCCGCGCTTCCGGGAACTGCCGCCGCGCCGCGACCCGAGCAGCGGATGGGACGCGGTGTCGGCCGTCCTGGAACGGCTCTACGTCGCGCCGTCCCTCGGGCAGCTCCGCGACTTCCAGGAGATCCTGGCGGACTTCCCCGCCGACGTGGTGTTCAACGAGTCGACCGCCGGGCTCGGCGGCCACCTGCTGCACGACCTCGGCGGGCCGCCGTGGGCGCGGCTCGGCGTCAGCATGCCGCCGACGCTGCCGGACTCCCCGATCCCGCCGCTGTACTCACCCCGGCTGTTCACCGACACCCCCGAGCTGCTCGACTACTCCGCCGACCCGGCCGCGATCGCCCGCTACCGGGAGCTGAACCACGAGGTCGCGCACGTGCACCTGCGGCCGTTCACCGACGCGCTCAACGCGCTGCGCGCCGAGGTCGGGCTCGCGCCGATGCCGCCGGGACGGACCGCGCTGGACGCGACGATCTCGCCGTTCCTGCACGTCCAGACCGGCACGCCGACGTTCGACTACCCGCGCGACGAGCTGCCGCCGCAGATCCGGCACGTCGGCCCGCTGCTGCCGCCGCCGTCCGGCGCGGCGTTCGACCCGCCGCCCTGGTGGCCGGAGGTGACCAGCGGTGATCAGCCCGTGGTGCACGTGACGCAGGGGACCGTCGCCACCGACCTGGCCCAGCTGCTCGCGCCCACGCTGGCGGGCCTCGCGGGCGAGGACGTGCTGGTCGTGGCGACCACCCCAGACCCGGCCGCGCTCGGGCCGCTGCCCGACAACGTCCGGGTGGCCCCCTCGATCCCCTACGCGCACCTGCTGCCGCTGGTCGACGTCATGATCACCAACGGCGGGATCGGCGGCGTGCTGGCCGCCCTGGCGCAGGGCGTGCCGCTGGTCGCGACCGGCCGGACCGAGGACAAGCCCGCCATCTGCGCGCGCATCGCCTACACGGGCGTCGGCGTGGACCTGCGCTCGGCCGCGCCGGAACCGGACGCGGTCCGCGCGGCGGTGAAGACGGTGCTGTCCGACCCGTCCTACCGGCGCAACGCCGAGCGGATCGGGGCCGACTTCGCCCGGCACGACCCGCCGGCCGAGGCCGCCGACCTGCTCGAACGGCTCGCGCGCACCCGCCGTCCCGTCATCGCCTGAAAGGCCGTGAAATGTTCGATCACCAGCTCGCCGAGGTGTACGACCTCGTCTACCGGCGGCGCGGCAAGGACTACCGGGCCGAGGCCGCCGAGCTAGCCGCCGCGATCCGCGCCCGCCGTCCCGGCGCGGCGTCGCTGCTCGACGTCGCCTGCGGCACCGGCGAGCACCTGGCGCACCTGGCCGAGCACTTCACCGAGGCCGAGGGGCTGGAGCTGTCACGCGGGATGCTCGGCGTGGCCCGCGCCAAGCTGCCGCACCTGACGCTGCACGCGGCGGACATGTGCACCTTCGACCTCGGCCGCCGCTTCGACGCGATCACCTGCATGTTCAGCTCGATCGGCTACCTGGCCGAACGCGACCGGATGCACGCGGCGGTGGCCCGGATGGCGGCACACCTGACGCCGGGCGGGGTGCTGGTGATCGAGCCGTGGTGGAGCCCGGAACGGTTCATCGACAAGTACGTCTCCGGCGAGGCCGTCAGCGACGCCGGGGTGACGGTGACGCGGGTGTCGCGGACCCGACGGCTGGACGACGCGCACGCCGAGATGGAGGTGCACTTCGTCGTGGCCGACTCCGCGCGCATCGAGCACTTCAGCGAGACGCACGTGCTGGGCCTGTTCAGCCGGGCGGAGCACATGGCGGCGTTCGCGGACGCGGGCTGCGACGCGGAGTTCGTGGAGGAGGGGCCGTCGGGTCCTGGGTTGTATGTGGGGGTTCGTACGGGTTAGGGGTTGGGTGGGGGACGCGGGGTTGAGGTTGGCGGTCGGGTGCGGGACGCGGGGCTGGGGTAGGCGCTCGGGCGCGGGACACGGGGTTAGGCTGGGTGGCCGGGGTGGGAAACCCGGGCGGGCTGGGCTTGCTGGGCACCTGCACCAGCCCCGCGCGGGCTAGGGGTTGGTGGTCGGGCGCGGGGTTGGGGTAGGTGGTCGGGCGCGGGGCGCGGGGCTGGGGTAGGTGGGCCGGTGTGGGAAACCCGCACAGGCTGGGGTTGGTGGGCACCTGGATGAACCCCGCGCGGGGTAGAGGTTGCTGGTCGAGCGCAGAAAACCCGTGCGGGGCTGAGCTGCGCGGTTGGCTGTAGACCCCCACTGATTGAGTCGGTGCGGCGGCCTCGGCGAAAGCGGCTGTGTTTCCTGGGGGGACGTCCCCCCCA
>NZ_BCRO01000149.1 GCF_001552635.1 Actinomadura hibisca NBRC 15177
AGAAAACAAACGGGAACCGTGACACAATTGCATACCGAGCCGAGTCGCTCGGACGATGAGTTTGCCGGCCCGCTTCGCGGGTTGTGCGTTGGTCGTTCGGTGGTTATGGCGAGGGGGAAACACCCGGTCCCATCCCGAACCCGGAAGTTAAGCCCTTCAGCGCCGATGGTACTGCACGGGAGACTGTGTGGGAGAGTAGGACACCGCCGGACTCTTTTTACGGAAAGGCCCCGCCAGCAATGGCGGGGCCTTTCTCATTTCTCAGCCATTCATCGGAAGCGCCAGCCTCCGGTACCACCAGTGCTCACTTCCCCACGCCCCCAGATCCGCGAACGGGTCCGGCAACGTCTACAGCAGGTAAGAGCCCCGGCTCAGCCGCTCCACCCGGTGGCATGATGCCATCCCTCCGGCCGACAGAGCGAGGGGCTTTTCCCGTCTCTAGATCTCGCCGCCTGACAACACCGCGTCGGCGTCCACGATCCGGTACGCGTAGCCCTGTTCGGCCAGGAATCGCTGCCGGTGCGCCGCGTAGTCCTGGTCCAGGGTGTCGCGTGCCACGACCGCGTAGAAGCGTGCTCCCTGGCCGTTCGCCTTCGGGCGCAGCAGGCGGCCCAGGCGCTGGGCCTCCTCTTGGCGCGAGCCGTACGCGCCCGACACCTGGACGGCCACGGTCGCCTCGGGCAGGTCGATGGAGAAGTTCGCGACCTTCGACACCACCAGCGTGTCGATCTCGCCGCTGCGGAACGCCTGGAACAGGCGCTCGCGTTCCTTCACGCGGGTCTCGCCCTTGATGACCGGGGCGTCCAGGACCGCGCCCAGCTCGTCCAGCTGGTCGATGTACTGGCCGATCACCAGGGTCTGCTCGCCCCGGTGCCGGTTGACCAGGGCCTCCACCAGGCGCGTCTTGGTGTCGGTCGTCGCGCAGAAGCGGTAGCGCTCCTCGGGTTCGGCGGTCGCGTAGGCCAGGCGCTCGGAGTCGGTCAGGGTGACGCGCACCTCCACGCAGTCGGCGGGGGCGATCCAGCCCTGGGTCTCCATGTCCTTCCACGGCGCGTCGTAGCGCTTGGGGCCGATCAGGGAGAACACGTCGCCCTCGCGGTTGTCCTCGCGGACCAGGGTGGCGGTCAGGCCGATGCGGCGGCGGGCCTGGAGGTCGGCGGTCATCCGGAAGATGGGGGCGGGGAGCAGGTGCACCTCGTCGTAGACGACCAGGCCCCAGTCGCGGGCGTCGAACAGCTCCAGGTGCTGGTAGACGCCCTTCCGGCGGGTGGTCATGATCTGGTACGTCGCGATCGTGACCGGGCGGATCTCCTTCTTGGCGCCGGTGTACTCGCCGATCTCGTCCTCGGTGAGCGAGGTCCGCTTGATCAGCTCCTGCTTCCACTGGTGCGCCGAGACGGTGTTGGTCACCAGGATGAGCGTGGTGGCCGCGGCGCGGGCCATGGCGGCGGCGCCGACGGTGGTCTTGCCCGAGCCGCAGGGCAGCACGACCACGCCCGAGCCGCCGTGCCAGAACGCGTCGGCGGCCTCGCGCTGGTAGGGGCGCAACGACCAGCCGTCCTCCACCAGGTCGATGGGGTGCGCCTCGCCGTCCACGTATCCGGCGAGGTCCTCGGCGGGCCAGCCGAGCTTCAGCAGCGCCTGCTTCAGCGCGCCGCGCTCGCTGGGGTGCACGATCGCCACGTCGTCGGAGACGCGGTCGCCGATCATCCCCTTGATCTTCTTGGCGCGCAGCACCTCCTCCAGCACGCTGCGGTCGGAGGAGGCCAGCACCAGGCCGTGCACCGGGTCCTTCTCCAGGCGCAGCCGGCCGTAGCGGGCCATGGTGTCGGCGACGTCGACCAGCAGGGCGTGCGGCACCGGGTAGCGGGAGAACTTCAGCAGCGTGTCCACGACCTGCTCGGCGTCGTGGCCGGCGGCGCGCGCGTTCCACAACGCCAGCGGCGTCACGCGGTAGGTGTGGATGTGCTCGGGCGCCCGTTCCAGCTCGGCGAACGGGGCGATCTCCTTGCGGCACGCGTCGGCCAGCTCGTGGTCGACCTCCAGCAGCAGGGTCTTGTCGGACTGGACGATGAGCGGACCGTCGGTCACAGGTGGATGCCCCCGATGCGAGTACGGACGCGGGCGCGCGCACGGCGTACGGTACCCGGCGGGCGCTCCCGGCGCGGCCCGCACAGTGTCAACGGACTGGGACGCCCCGCTCTTCCCGTCAGTAGGTGCTGGAGGGGGAGTCGTCGTCCAGCACGCCGACGATCACGATGAAGGCCAGCCACACCACCACCGTCACGCCGAGGATGCCCCAGCTCCACCAGGTGAGGCGGCGGGCCGACGCCGGGTCGCTGGTGGTGCGGCTCATCGCGATGGCCGCGGTGATGATCGCCGGGATGGCGAGCACGTTGCAGCACATGGTGGTCGCCACGCAGGAGACGATCAGCGCGGCGATGGTGGAGCCGTTGGAGGCGGGCGGCTGGACGGGGCCCTGGCCGTACCCGTAGCCATAGCCGTACCCCGGCGGGCCGGTCGCCGGGGGCGGCTGCGCGCCGTACGGGTCGCCCCAGCCGGGTGTGGGGTCGCTGTACGGGTCGTTCCAGCCCTGGGGACGGCCGTAAGGATCTTCCCAGCCTCCGTGCGACATTCAGCCCTCCCTTGCTCGAACCGGACCCTATCCCCCTCATCTGACCGTGCGAAGGGCGGCCTCGGTTCCCGTCGGTCCGGTGCCCGCCGCGCGTGCGGCGGGCACCGGACCGGCGTCAGAACGGCCAGTCGGCGGCGATCCCGGCCTCGACCAGCGGGATCATCGAGAACGCCGCGTCCGACAGGCCGCCGAAGGTGTGCCGGGTCCCGCTGCCGGACGGGCCGTGCCCGTACCGGTAGCCGGCCAGGTTCCAGGTGTAGACCGGCACCCGCTCCGGCACCGCGGCGGTCGGCTCCGCGCCGCCGTGGCCCGCCCACGCCTGCTCGTCGGTGACGATCACGACGCGGTCGTGGCCCCGGTAGTGCGCCCGGACCGCCGCTGCGGTCTCGGTGCCGCCCAGGTCCCCGAACCGCTCGACGACCTTCAGCGCCGACTCGCCCCGGCGGAACTCCACCGGCGCGTGCGTGGTGCCGAACTCGACCAGGTCGGCCGCGTCCGCGCGCAGCGCCAGCGCCGCGCCGAACACCGCCGCCGCGTCGGCGTAGGTCAGGGTCGAGCGCTCCGACATCGTGCTGAAGAACATCGAGCCCGACCGGTCGACCAGCACCAGCGTGCGGCCCGGCAGCGCCGGGACGTGTCCCAGCGAGGCGTCCAGCGCCCGCTGGAGCGGCCACGACCAGCGCAGCGACTCCGCCGCCCGGTAGGCGGCCAGGTACCGCATCGGCAGCACGCGCGACCGGGCGACCCGCGCGGGGTCGGCCAGCCGCGCCGCGACCTGCTCGGCGACCCGGTCCGACACCCCGGCCCGGTCGAAGTTGCGCAGGTTGCGCAGCAGCGCGAAGTAGCCCATCGACGGGATGACGCGCTCCCAGAAGTCGGCGGTCAGCGGGCCGCCCAGCCAGCCGGCCAGCGACTCCCAGGTCATCCCGGCCGCCGCCAGCACCCGCTCGGCCTCGGGCCGCCGCAGCAGCGCCGCGCGCTCGCCCTCCGGCAGCGCCAGCAGTTCGGCGCGGGCGCGCAGGGTGGTGAGCGACGCCGGGATCTCGGCGTCGCGGCCGTGCCGCCGGTCGATGGCGTGCCGGAACAGGTCGCCCTGCGCCGGGGTGTCCGGGCGCGGGTGGGTCAGCTCCAGCACGTCGCCGAACCGGAACGCGCCGGTGTCGTACTTGATCAGGGAGCGCTCGGTGTAGAGGCGGCGGGCGGCGTCGGCGACGCCGCGCTTGACCGGCTGCGGCAGCGCGCGGCCGTACCGGGAGTACCAGTAGGCCAGCAGCTCGCCGGGCTCGTCGGCGCGCCGGAGGGCGGCGTTGACGAGCTGGCGGTTGCCGCCGGACAGCTCCCCGCACAGCCGCGACATGACGCCCTCGGCGGCCGCGACGACGCTGGCCGAGCGCATCCCCGCGCCGTCGCGCAGCCAGCCGACCATGCGGGTCAGCCAGTCGACGTCGGCGAGCGCGACCTCCCCGACAAGGGTGCGGAAGCGCGCGTCGCGCTCCCCGGCGCCCTCATAGAAGGTCTGCTCGCCCACCATGTTGGTGATCGCGAGAAGGAAAAGTTCGCTCTTGGTGTCTCGCTGGTAGCCCGGCGCGCCCTCGTGGGTGCGGGCGGTCGGGGCCGGGCGGCTCTTGACGGCGCTGAGCGCGCCGGTGGCGTGGGAACGGTTGAACTTGGCCATGGGCGGACCTCCGGGGGACTTCCCGAGTTCAAGGCGGCCGAAGACTTTTCCCACCCCCCGAAAGGGGTGTTCAGGAGTCGAACCTAAGAAACCGAAGTAACTTCGGCCTGCGCACCGGGAAGGGAAAGAAAAGGGGGTGCGCCCGAGATCAAAATCGGCGGCGGGAACTGTAAGGTGCTCTGGCCACTGAGCTACTGTCCGTCGAGTCGGACAGGCAGGATTCGAACCTGCGACAACCCCATGATGAGTGGAAGTATCCGCGTGCCTGCGCATCGGGCGCACCGAAGTGCCTGGTCAGCTCCGCGTATCGGCGCGGAGGGCCGGTCTCGGTTGCCGTTCCCGTTTCACCGTGGCCCTCCTTTCGCTCTCGCGTGTTTCGCTGACGGTCATAACAGTGCCGCAGCCGGAAGGAGCGTGCAAGCCATTTAACGAACGATGGTCAGCCGGTGGATTCGTCGTCGAGTTCGGCGACGCCGGTGATGCGGTGCAGCGCGAAACGGTGCACGGCGGCGCGGGTGGCGTCGTAGCCGGTCAGGAAGCCGCCCTCCACGCGGACCGGTTCCACGATGCGGCTGGACGCCTGGCCCTGCTGGTCGAGGTAGCCGATCCACACGCGGGTGCCGCGTTCCACCGCGCCGCGCAGCTGCTCGATCGTTGCCATCGAGGGGGAGCGGGGCGGTGCGCCGGGCGGGGCGTCGGCGCGGGCGCGGGCCTGCTCTGCGCCGAGCCGGGCGGCCTGGTCGCCGGCGCGCAGGGCCCGGACCGCCGCCGCGATCATCGCGGGGTCGCTGTCGTCGGAGGGCCGCAGCCGGGCGATCTCGGCGGTGGGCGGGGGTTCGGCGCGGCGGGCGTCGGGCCGGGTCACGATCATGCCGCCGCCCGGGGATTCGGCGACCGGCGCGAGGCCGAGGGCGCGCAGGCCCTCCAGCAGTTCGGCGCGGGTCAGCGGGGAGGCCAGGACGGTGGGCGCGAGGCGGTGCAGGTGCAGCGGCTCGGCGCGCCGGTCGGCCATGATCTCGTCCATCGCGGCGGCGTCGTCGGAGCGCACGTAGGAGGTCAGGGCACCCACGCGCAGGTGGCCGTGGCGGCGCGCCACGTCCTCGATCAGGTAGGTGAGGGGTTGCGGCAGCGGGGTGGCCGAGTGCCGGGTCAGCAGCGCGACCAGGTCGTCGGCGCCCTGCCCGGCGTCCAGGGCGCGGCGGATCGAGACGGGGGTGAAGCGGTAGACGGTCGCGCCGCCGGTGGACTCGACGTCGGCGGCCAGCGCCAGCTCGCGGGCCAGTTCGGTGACCAGCGGGCCGGGCGCGACGGCGGTCAGGTCGGCCTGGATCAGCACCCGGTCGACCGGCTCGGGCAGGTACTTCTCCAGGGCCGGTTCGGGGTCGTCGCCGGTGAGCAGGTCGTGGGCGTAGGGGGCGAGCGCGCCGAAGCCGGTGAGGCCGAGGACGGCGGCCTCGCGCAGCGTCCAGTCCACCAGGCGGTCGCGCAGCGCGCCGCCGCGGCGGGGGCGCAGCCAGGCCAGGCGGGCGCGGACGGCGTCGGCGTCCACGGCGGTGCCGGGGTCGGCTCCGGCGAGCACGGTGAGGACGGCGCGGCGGGTGTCGGGGGCGCTGGAGCGCACGCCCGCCTCGCTCAGCGCGTTGATCAGGCGGTCGCGGTCGTCGCGTTCCCCGGCGAGGCCGGGCACGCGGTCGGACTTCGTCCAGCCGTGGGCGAGCTCGGTCCAGCGCCCGGCGATGTCGCGCATGAGCCACAGGTCGTAGGCGGGGGTGGGCATCCACTCGCCGTCCAGGTCGCCGCTGCGGGTCAGCAGGCCGGTCGCGTAGGCGATCTCGGCGAGCAGCGCGGCACGCCAGTCGGGCACGTCCAGCAGCGCGGCGGCGGCCCGCAGGTCGCGGACCGCGAGGCCGCCGCTGCGCAGCACCGGCGGCGGCTCCAGGCCCCAGTGCTCCAGCAGTTCCTCGATCTGGCGGACGGCGGTGAACGCCTCCCCGGCGGCGGCCCGCACCACCATGTCCTCGCGCGCGGCGGCGCGGGACGCGGGGGCGGGGCCGGTGAGCGGCGGCGGCTCGGGCGCGACGTCGCGGAACAGCCGCCCGCCGCGCAGGTGCAGGCCGACCTCGCGGGGCAGGGTGACGGTGCGGTCGTCCTCGGCGGCCAGCAGGCCCCGGGCCAGCAGGCGTTCGATGGGGCTGGCGGCGGTGCCGGCGCGGACGGGGCGGCGCGCGTCGGAGACGCGGCCGACCGGCGGGCCCCAGGCGAGCTGGTCGAGCGCGGCGCGGGCCTCGGGCCCGGCGTCGTCGATCAGCTTCTCGGGGGCGGCCAGCAGCTCGGCGAGCCGTTCCAGCAGCTGCCCGGAGTCGGGGAAGCCGCGCGGTTCGGTGCCGGTGAGGTCGGTGACCAGCGCGACCAGCCGCTCGGTGGGGTACCCGGCGAACACCTCGCGGACCGGCGGGCCGAGTCCGGCGGGGTGCGGGAACGCCTGCCGGACGCCCGGCGCGGGTTGCGGGCCGCCGTCGCCCCAGACCAGGACGTTGCGGCGGAGGACGGCGAGGGCCGCCGCGGCCTGCTTGCGGGTCGTGCCGAGCGCCCCGGCCAGCGCGGCGGTCGCGGCGGCGGCGGTGGCCGGGCGGGGCAGGACGAGCAGGGCCTCCAGCGCGGCCAGCGCGAACCGGTCGAGCCGGTCGAGGGCGCGGGAGGTGGCGGCGGGCGTGGCGGCGCGGGCGGCCAGCGCGGTCAGATCGGCCGGCATCGGGGTGACCAGCTCCGGCCGTGCGGACAGCAGCGCGCGCAGCTCGTCGTCGCCGCGGGCGCGCAGCCAGTCCGCGTAGGTTTCCATCCGCTCCAACCTAACGGTGGCGCGCGGGTGGCCGTGCGCGCGCCACCGGCGCGGCCGTGCCCGGAAGCGGGGCCGCGCCCGCCGGGGCCGCCTCGCCCGGGGCCGGCCTTGCCCGGAAGGCCGGGTTCAGGAGGCCGGCCCTGGCCGGGCGGCCGTGCTCAGGAGGCCGGGGAGGGCTTCAGGTCGACCAGGCCGAGGCCGAGGCGCGCCCAGCTCGCCACGAACCGCTTCTCGTCGATGCGGGTCGGCGGCTCGTACATCGACTCGTTGGCCAGCCAGTAGTTGACCACCGCGCCGCCCAGGATGGAGGCGATGGCCGCCCAGTCCTCGTCGTGGCCCTCGAACTCCGGCTGGGCCGCCAGCCAGGTGGCGATGCCGTCGTACAGCGGGTTGACGATGCCCTCGCGCATCTCCGCCACCAGGTGCGGGAACTGGTCGAGGTCGCGGAACAGCACCCGGATCAGGTCCTGCTCCTCGCGCATCTTCGCCAGGCCCGCCTGGCAGGTCATCCGCAACCGGACCTCCAGCGGCCGCCCCTCGTAGGCGGTCGCCTGCTCCAGGACCTCGCTGACCTGCTGCCGGGTGCGCTCGATGTGCTCGCGGATGGCGGAGGCCAGCACCTCCTCCTTGGACCGGAAGTGCCGGTACAGGCCGCCCGCGCCGGGGGACAGCCCGGCGGCCGCCTCGATCTCGGCCACCGACGTCGCCGCGTAGCCGCGATCGGCGAACAGGCGGAGCGATTCGGCC
Organism: Actinomadura hibisca NBRC 15177; assembly: GCF_001552635.1. Classification (GTDB taxonomy): domain Bacteria; phylum Actinomycetota; class Actinomycetes; order Streptosporangiales; family Streptosporangiaceae; genus Spirillospora; species Spirillospora hibisca. Next base: position 7,897 of record NZ_BCRO01000149.1, read on the forward strand.
ACGATCCGCTCGCGCGTAGTACTCGTCATGGTGATGTATGCCTCCGCAAGAACACTAAGGCATGGCGGGGCGGCCGGACCCGCCCCGAGCCCGGCGCGCCCGAAAACGTGATCTGTCTCGCCCGCGGCGGGGGAGGGCTAAGGTGTATCGCTCCGCGCCCCCGCCGCCGAGGGGCCGTGACCGGAAGGGTCGAGATGGCTGTGTCCGCTCCGACGGAGGGCGCCGCGCCGTTCCTTCCCGAGGACTTCGTGGTACCGACCCTGGTGGCCGGGCCGCGGTTCCGGATCCGCCCGATCACCGTGCACGACGTGGTGAAGGACTACGGCGCGGTGATCGGCAGCCTGGACCGGCTGCGCGGCCGGTTCGGGCCCGAGTGGGGCTGGCCGGACCGGGAGTTCACCTTCGAGCAGGCGCTGATCGACGTGGCGTGGCTCCAGAAGGAGGGCCAGCTGCGCCGCTCGTTCAGCTACGTGGTGACCAGCCCCGACGAGGAGCGCCAGTTCGGCCGCATCCACGTCGCGCCCTCCGACGACCCCGCCGCCGACGCGTGCGTGGTGTTCTGGGTGCGCGGCGACGAGCCCGACGCCGGGCTGGAGAAGGAGCTGGCCGACTTCGTCCGGGAATGGGCCACCACGGCGTGGCCTTTCGAGACGGTCCGGTTCCCGGGCCGCGAGCTGGACTGACGCCCCCTCCCGCCCGGTCTCAGCCCAGGCGGCGGATCAGCGACACCAGCACCCGGCCGACGACCAGGTAGACCAGCGCGGCCAGCCCGAAGTTCACCGCCACCGAGAGCTTGGGATCCTCGGGCTGGAAGACGTCCTTGAACTCCCACGCCAGGTCGCCCGCCCAGTCGCCGACCCGGTGGACCAGGTCGTTGGAGGCGTTGGCCTCGAACACCACGAACACGATGTGCACCGCCAGGATCAGCACGACGATCGTGGTGACGATCGAGACGAGCCCGGCCAGCAGCGACACCGCGCGCCTGCGGGCGGCCGCCGCGCCGCCGCCCCTGCCACCGCCCCTGCCGCCGGAGAGCCGTCGCGTCAGCGGGGGACGGCGGGTGCGCGCGTGCTCGCCGCGCTCGGTGCGGGTGCCACCGGTCATGGCGGTCTTCTCCTGTGCTGGGTTCTCCTGGGCCGCCTGGTCGGGGGCTGCCCGGTCGGGGGCCGCCTGCGTCCGCGCGGGCGGGGTCTCGGGGGCGGTACCGGGGTCCTTGTCGGCCATCACGCCTACTTCCGGGGGGTCTTCTTTGTCGTGCGTTGGGCTTTGAGGGTGGAGTGTTTTCCCTGGTCAGCGTGTTCGTGTCGGGTGCGGCGGGTATATCTCGATCATGAGCGGCCGATTCCGGTGCCCGGACGATCCAGTTCCGGACGGCAAGGCGACCGGCGGTCGCCGCGTGTGAGACTCCCGCGCTCTCCTACTCAGATCCCGTCGCATCGCCACTACCAGGAGAGCGCGGGTCCTCGCGTTGGTCAACGCCCCGGCGGCGGGCGACCCGTGGCGGGCGGCCGAGCCAGGTCCGGCGAATCCGTCATACCTCTCCCTTTACCCTGTGGGGCGTGCCGCACCATCTTTCCCCCGCGCCCGTTCCCGTCGTCGGGTTCGACCTCGACATGACGCTGGCCGACACCCGCACCGCGATCGGCGCGGTCTACGAGGCGTTGTCCGCCGAGACCGGCGTGCCGATCGACCTGGGCGCCGTGGTGTCCCGGATCGGCATCCCCCTGGAGGACGAGCTGATCCACTGGTACCCGGCCGCCGAGGTGCCCGCGATGACCGCCCGCTACCGGGAGCTGTACCCGGGCATCGCGATCCCGGCGACGGTGGCGCTGCCGGGCGCGGCCGAGGCGATCGCGGCGGTGCGTGATCGCGGCGGGCGCACCATCGTGGTGTCGGGCAAGAACCAGGCCGACACCGAGCGCACCGTCGCCTACCTGAACCTGCCGGTGGATGAGGTCGTGGGCGGGGTGTTCGGGGCCGACAAGGGCGGGGCGCTGCGCGCGTTCGGGGTGCGCGCCTACGTGGGCGACCACACCGGTGACGTGGACGCCGCCCGCGCCGCGTCGGCGACCTCGGTGGGCGTGGAGACCGGCCCGTTCGACGCCGCCGCGCTGACCGCCTACGGCGCGGACGTGGTGCTGCCCGATCTGCTGGCGTTCCCCGGCTGGCTGGACGCCGGTCTCGCGGACGGCGTTTTCACCACGGGTTTCACCACGGGCGGAACGCCCGCCGCCTGACCGCCCGCCCGTTCCCGCAAGATCATCTGTGACCTGCGGCGGGAGCGCCGCAGCGATATCCGGATGCCTTCCGGCGCGGCCGCCGATAGCTTCTGTCCGTTGCCACACAGGGGATCCCGGGCGTCGCTGGTGTCTTCGCCGTCTCGTGCCGTGGCGCTAATCTTTAGGCCAATTCAGGACGAGCAAATAAACGAGGTCTCCCGTGCCCACTGGCAAGGTCAAGTGGTACGACGCCGACAAGGGATTCGGCTTCCTCACCCGCGATGACGGCGGTGAGGTCTTCGTGCACTCCTCGGCGCTCCCGGGCGGGGTGCAGGCGCTCAAGCCCGGCCAGCGGGTGGAGTTCGGCGTGGTCGAGGGCCGCCGCGGGCAGCAGGCGCTGTCGGTGCGCACGCTGGAGACCCTGCCGTCGGTGGAGAAGACCATCGCCAAGCAGCGGCGCAAGAAGCCCGACGAGATGGTGCTGATCACCGAGGACCTGATCAAGCTGCTGGACGGGATCTCCACCACCTACCGGCGCGGCAAGCACCCCTCGCCGGTGGAGGCCAAGAAGATCGCCACCGTGCTGCGCGCGGTCGCCGACGACCTGGCGCCCGGAGCCTGACCTCCCTGAGCGCGATGATCAGGCGTTGAGCGTGCTGCCGTCGGGCCGCCCGGCCGGGACCCGCCCGGCCCGGCGGCCCGTGCCGTGCACGGCCAGCGCCCCCAGCGCCACCGCCAGCGCGCCCGCCACGATCGCCAGCGCGACGGGGCCGCCCGCCACGATCGACATCCCGAGCCCGAGCAGCCCGCCCAGCACCCACACCAGCTGGTGCAACGTCTCCGACACCGCGAAGGTGGACGAGCGCACCTGCTCGCCGACCTCGCGCTGCACCACCGCGTCCATCGCCAGCTTGCCGAGCGATTGGCCGAGTCCGGCCGCGACGGCGACCGCCAGCACCGCCCACAGCCCGTAGAACACCGCGGCCGCCGCCGCGACCGCCGTCACCGCCGCCAGCGTCGCGAACACGATCAGCCGGGGCGCCCGCGCCCGCATCCACACCCCCAGCGCCGTCCCGGCCAGCCCGCCCGCGCCGCCCGCCGCCGCCATCAGGCCCAGCGCGACGGTGCCGGACACCTCGCCGAAGCCGCGCTGCCGCAGCGTGAACGCCAGGTACAGGATCAGGAAGCCGGAGAACGCGCGCAGCACCGCGTTGGCGAGCATCGCCTCCAGCACCGCCGGTCCGAGGCGGCGCAGCGTCGCACGGTTCGGGCGGGGGATGGCGGTGGCCCGGGGTTCCTCGGCATCGGCGGTGGCGTCGATATCGGCGTCGGCCTCGGCGTCGGGGACGTCCACGTGCCGGGGCAGCCGCATCGTGAACACGATCCCCAGCCCGAACACCACGGTGGCGATCCGCAACAACCAGTCCGCGCCGACCAGCACGTTCAGCCCCGCCCCGACCGGCACCACCACCGTCGCGGTGATCAGCCCGGCGAACGCGGTGCGGCCGTTGGCGGTCACCAGCGTGACGCCGTCGGGCAGCACGCGGGGCGTCACCGCCGCGCGCAGCACCCCGAACGCCTTGGACAACACCAGCACCCCGAACGCGGCGGGCAGGAAGGTCACCTGGTCGCCGTGCAGCACCGCCCCGGCCATCGCCCAGCACAGCAGGGCGCGCGCGGCGAACGTCCCGGCGACCGCGTACCGGCGGGCGTGCCGCATCCGGTCCAGCGCCGGGCCGATCAGCGGGGCGACCAGTGCGAACGGGGCCATCGTGACCAGCAGGTACAGCGCCACCTGGCCGCGCGCCTGGGTGAGGTCGAGGCTGAAGAAGAGCGATCCGGCGAGCGCGACCGTCACCAGCGCGTCGCCCGCCGCGTTCAGCGCGGCCGTCTCGATCAGGCTGCCGAGGCCGCTGCGCCCCGCGCCGCCCGCGTGGGTGGCGCGGCGGGCGAGCCGTCCCGCGCCCCGGGCGGTGTCGCGCACGCGCCCGGCGCC
>NZ_BCRO01000150.1 GCF_001552635.1 Actinomadura hibisca NBRC 15177
CCCCCGTGGCTGGGATTGGTGTGGTGGTGCAGCGTGCGGGCTGAGGTTGTTGGTCGGGTGGGGCGCGGGCTGAGGCTGTTGAGGGTGTGCGCCAGCCCGTTTCGCGTCACTTCGCTACTTCGAACCAGACCGTCACCGGCCTCTGCGGTTCAGGTCCTATTTCTACGCCCCAGTCGTTCGACAGGGCTTCGACTATCAGCAGGCCGCGTCCGCTGCCTGCTTCCAGGTGCACCGGCCCCACTCTGGGGAGCGTTGTCGCGTGGCCGTCGTCGCGTACGGTCACCCGCAGTCGCCCGGCTGATGCCTGGACCAGCACGGCGATGGAGCCGTTCGCCTGTCCGGACGCCGTGTAGCGCACGGCATTGGTCAGTACCTCCGACGCCATGGTCTCCATGTCATCGACCAGTGGCGAGCTGTTTCCCAGGCACGCTGCCGCGCAGTCACGCACGAACGTCCGCGCCTCGCGTACGTCTGGTCCGCCCTCCAGCGCGCTGAAGACGATCCGCGCCCACATCGCAGCGTGCTTTCCGTAGCACCTCATGACAGCGTCTCCTGAATCTCTGCTGCCACGGCCATGGAGTCCGTGACCAGCGCCATGCGGTCCCTGCCCCACTGGAACCACCACACGTCACCGACGCCCAGGCACATCACCGCCAGCGGCTTGCCCAGTGGACGCGGCACCAGCAACACCGCTTCGCCAGAGCCCGGGGTGTAGAGGGAAGAGCTGAGTTCCAGGAGGCGCAGATCAGCCACCAGCCCCATCAACGCACTCAGGCGCTGGCCCGTGTGGTGCAGGTCTCCGCCTTCCCGCCACCGCACTCGCCGGCCTTCCGGGACAGGGCGTGGGCTTGCAGAACTTGACGACTCGTTCACGAGACCGCCACCAGGCCGATGTGATCGTGAGGGGCACATGCTCCTGTTGTCATGTTGACCGCCTGTCGGATGAGTTACGCCGAGGTCACAACACGTCGATATGCGAGCATGCACCGTCGGTGACAGTGTCATGCTGATGCGTGACAACAGTGCGTTGGGGATCTCATTTTTGGCAAGTCCCCAGTGACAAGTTCCCGAAAGATGCGGAAAGGTGGTTATGTGCCTAATCATCCCAGTCCAACAGTGCGTGCACGGCGTCTGAGCATCGAGCTGCGCAAGTTGCGTGAGACTCACGGGCTGACGATCGACCAGGTGGTCGAGCGGTCCGGCGGAGACTTCGGAACGTCCGCCATCTCTCGGTGGGAAAAGGGGGAGCGCCGGATCCGCCCCACGGATCTTCGCGTCCTGCTCGACATCTACGGAGTGGACGAAGCCAAGCGCGAGGTGCTGCTCACCCTTGCCCGTGAGGCGAGGCAACGCGGTTGGTGGCACACCTACGGGACCGCGATCCCGCCATGGTTCCAGTTCTTCCTGGGGCTGGAAAGCGGGGCCAAGCAGGTGCGCACGTACGAGTCAGAGCTCGTTCCAGGACTGCTGCAGACTGCGGACTATTACCGGGCGTTCCTGAGCGCTGCGCCCGCCGTGGCGGATGAACAGGAGATCGCTCGGAAGATCGAGGTGCGCGAGCAGCGTCAAGCGCGTCTGACGGGCAGCGATCCCCTGGAGTTGTGGGCGATCCTGAACGAAGCGACCATCATGCGAGAGGTCGGTGGTGTCGACGGGATGCGCGCACAGCTCCACCACATCGCACAGATGGCGGATCTGCCCAACGTGACCGTGCAGGTGCTCCCCTTCCGGGCCGGAGCGCACCCTGCAATGGACGGGTCGTTCTCTCTGCTGGAGTTTCCCGAACCCACCGACCCGTCGGTGGCGTACCAGGAGAACCAGGCGGGAAGTCTCTACATCGAGCAAGAGCCTCAAGTGCGGCGGTATACGGTCATGTACCAGCGCTTGGTAGCTAAGGCGCTGGATCCTGACGATTCGCGAGACAGGATCGTCGAAGTAGCGGACCACCTATGAGGCAGGGCGATGGAACGTAGTAGGCACCTGGTCATCACCGTCGACGCCAACGGTGTCGCGTGGCGGAAGTACAGCAATGACGGTGGCCAGTGTGTGGAGGCCGCTCATCTCGCGGGTTGTGTTGGAGTGCGGGACAGTACGGCGCCTGCTGCTGGTCACCTCGTGTTCCCTGTGGATGTGTGGGACGCGTTCTCGAACGCCGTCAAAAGCGGGCGGTACGACTTCTCTTAGCTTGATGGCTTCCTCGTCGAGTAGACGCAGAGGTCCTCTTGGTCTGGAGGATAAGAGGGATGAGGCATATGAAGGACACGCCGACTGCGTCCCGCGTTGTGTGGCGCAAGAGCACCCGGAGCAACGGAGCCGGTGGCAACTGTGTGGAGGTCGCCGATCTGATGACGAGTGTGGGAGTGCGGGACAGCAAGGCACCCGGTGCTGGTCACCTCACGTTCTCTGCGGATGCGTGGAGTGCCTTCGCCGTCGCCGTCAAGAGTGGGCGGTACGACCGCCTCTAGCGGCGTACGTAGACGCGGTCGCCGTTGCGCACCAGTCTCGGCAGCAGGTCCGCCGTGTGCATCGGGATCCGCACGCAGCCGTGGGACGCCGGGTGGCGCGGCACGCTCAGGGAGCCGTGCATCGCGTAGCCGTTGTGGAAGTACAGCGGCTTGTACATGTAGCCCAGCGCCGACTTCCGCCAGCCCTTCACTCGCCGTGTGACGCGGAAGTCTCCTACGGGCGTGCGCGCCATGCCGCAGCGGCCGTTGTCGCAGTAGCGGCGGCCCGAGCCTGTGGAGATGTGCGTGATCAGCGCCGGGCGGCCCTTGCGGTAGACCACCAGCAGTTGGCGGCTCAGATCTATCTCTACGCGGTTGCGGGCGCCGTGGGGCTTGAGCGCTTTGGGGATGCGTGGCTTGGCCAGGGCCTTGCGGACGCGGGCGTTCACTACGCCGGTGGGGCGCATCCCGTTGACTTTCTGGAACGCCCACACGGCCGCTCTTGTTGTTTCGCCGTAGTGGCCGTTGGCCGAGCCCGGGTCGTATTTCAGTGCGCGCAGCCGTTTTTGCAGGTCACGCACCTGGGGGCCGTCAGCTCCCGGGCGTACTGGGGCCGGGGCCGTCTGGACGGTCGGGGTCGCCGGGACGGCCTGGAGCGTCGGGGCGGCGAGGGCGGCGGCTAGCGCTATGCCGAGCATGGGCGCAGGCTAGGTGGGTGCGTTCTGGGAGCGGGTGTGCAGCGCGCCTGGGTGGTGCAACTTTTACTTCATGACCGGGTGGTCGTGCTTGGCTCTGGACTTCTCGGTGGCCGGTGCGTTACAACAAAGCTACACAAAACGCTCTTTTGTCCTCCGGAGGGTTCATGGCTGCTCGCGTCCTCGCCCCGCCGCCGGAGGGGAGTGGCCTCAAGGCTGTGGTGGGGGAGCCTGGGGTTCCGCTGGTCGGCAACACCTTGCAGGTCATGCGGAATCCCTTCCGGGTCGCGCGTCAGCGTTACGAGCAGTTCGGGCCCGTTACCTGGGGATGGCTGCTTGGGCAGCGGACGGTTACCGTGCAGGGGCCCGAGGCTGCTGAGGCTGTGCTCGTTAATCGGGACAAGGCGTTCGCCAACGGGCCTGCCTGGAGCTACTTCATCGGGCCCTTCTTTCGGCGCGGCATCATGCTCCTGGATTTTGAAGAGCATCTGCATCATCGGCGCATCATGCAGCAGGCGTTCACTCGGGCCCGGCTCAGCGCTTACATGGACATGATGGCGCCCAGCATCGGCAAGGGGCTCGATGCTTGGGAGCCCGGTCGCGATTTCCGGGTGTATGACCACCTCAAGCAGCTCACCCTGGATCTCGCCACCGATGTCTTCATGGGCATCTCGCTGGAGCGGGGCGAGGCTGATCGCATTAATGGGGCGTTCGTCGATGCGGTGCGTGCTGGCACTGCTTACGTCCGTTTCCCGGTGCCTGGGTTGCGGTGGCATAAGGGGGTGCAGGCCCGGGGTGTGTTGGAGGCGTTCTTTCGGGAGCATCTTCCCGCCAAGCGGCGTGACGGTGGTGACGATCTGTTTGCCGCCTTGTGTCAGGCCGAGACGGATGACGGGCATCGGTTCACCGATGATGATGTCGTCAATCACATGATCTTCGCGTTGATGGCGGCGCATGACACCACCACCATCACGCTCACCACCATGGCTTACTACCTGGCCCGCTTCCCGGAGTGGCAGGAGCGGTTGCGGGATGAGTCGCTCGCCCTTGGTAAGCCGGTGCTGGAATTTGCGGATTTGGATGCTCTGACCGGCATCGACATGGTGATGAAGGAGGCGACTCGGCTGGTCGCTCCTGTTCCCGCGTTGCCGCGTCGTGTCATCAAGGACACCTCGATCCTTGGTTACCACGTTCCTGCGGGTGTGACCGTGGTCGTGCCGCCGCTCACCAACCATCACATGCCTGAGTGGTGGCCGGATCCTGAGCGGTTCGATCCTGAGCGGTTCTCTCCCGAGCGCCGTGAAGACAAGGTTCATAAGTACGCCTGGCATCCGTTCGGCGGGGGTGCCCACAAGTGCATTGGCTTGCACTTCGCCGGGATGCAGGTCAAGAGCATTCTGCATCAGCTTCTGTTGCGTTACCGGTGGAGCGTCCCCGGGCGCTACGCCTGGCCGCTCGACACCACCTCGCTGCCCTCGCCCAAGGACGGGCTGCCCGTCCGTCTCGACCGTCTGGAGAGCCGATCATGAGCAAGGTCATCGTCGTCACCGGGGCCGCGCGCGGCATCGGGCTGGCCACCGCCCGTGCGTTGCGGGACAAGGGGGCGACTGTTGTCATCGGTGATATTGATGCGGTTGCGGTGAAGGAGGCGGGGGACCTGTTGGGGGTCACTGCTCTGACCGTGGATGTCACTGATCGGGGTTCGTTCGCTGCTTTTCTGGATGAGGCTGAGGCGGCGCACGGGGCGATTTATGCGCTGGTCAATAACGCGGGCATCATGCCCATCGGGCCTGTCACCGGTGAGAGTGACGCCGACGCGCGTCGTTGCATGGATATCAACGTTCATGGCGTCATGCTTGGCACCAAGCTTGCTATCGAGCGGATGCGACCGCGTGGCAAGGGGCATGTCATCAATATTGCTTCGGTCGCGGGGCTCCTGCCGACGCCTGGTCTTGCGCTCTACAACGCCAGTAAGGCGGCCGTGGTCGCCTACACCGAGGCCGTTCGGCTGGAGATGTTGGGGAGTGGCGTATACGTCAGTGCGGTTCTGCCGTCGTTCACCAACACCGAGCTGATCGCTGGCACGCGCAGTCCCAAGGGGCAGAAGAACTGCGAGCCCGAGGAGATTGCGGCTGCCGTCGTCGGGCTCATCGGCAAGCCGCGTTCGCAGGCCGTCGTGCCGCATCAGGTCGGTTTCCAGACCAAGCTCGGTGCGCTCTTTCCCGATCGGATGCGCGAGTTCATTATGCGGCGCTACGAGTTGGACCAGGTCTTCCTGGATTTCGACCACCAGGCGCGCAAGGTCTACGACGACCGCATTCGCGGCTAGCGGAACGCCTTGCGCGCTTGTGGTAGGTAGCGGACCGGCTCTGGCAGTAGCGGCCAGAGCCGGTTCAGCTTGCGTACGCCTGCCGCGAAGCGTTGGTAGCGGCGTTCGTCTGCGATGCTCCAAGGGAGTTGTAGTAGTTCGCGCTGGCGCGGTGGCATTCCGCCTACGGTGATGAAGCGTGCGACGGCGTTCAGTGGTGGTGACACTCGCCGCCATAGCGCGGCGGGCACCTTCGGCGGTGCGGGCAGGCCCTTCGTCACGTAGCCGACGCCGTAGCGGGCCGTCTTGTGCGCGACGATCACCTCTTCCAGCATGTGTTTCCAGTACGCCTGGAAGCCCTCCCAGTCCTCCGGCATCGCCCGGTCGCTGACCCCGTACATCCGGAACCAGGTCTTCGACTCCTCGTAGATCCGCCGCTTTTCTGTGTTGGTCAGGGGGCGCACGAACGTCTCGATCCCGTACAACATGTGGTCCAGGAAGGTGGCGTGCGCCCAGTAGTAGGTCTCCGGATCGAGCGCGTGGTACCGCGAGCCGTCCGGCATCACGCCTTTGATGTCGCGGTGGTAGTCGCGGACCTGGCGGCCGGTGGCGGCTGCGTTCTGGCCGCCGTAGATGGTGTCGAGAATCGGTCCGGCGGAGCGTTGGAGCCTGGCGAAGGTCTCCGAGAAGAACACCGAGTGGTCCAGCACCCCCTGCCCGAGCGCGGGGAGCATGTTCTGCAGGACGGCGGCGCGCGGGCCGACCAGCAGCAGCCGCGTGTCGCCGAAGTAGCGCCAGGTCAGCGAGGTCGGGCCGAGCGGGGTGGGCGCGGGGTCGCGGGGCTGGTCCGTCATGGGCACCGCCGGAGTCGGGAACAAAACTACGAAGATTGTAGCTTTGTTGTTTCGGGTGATACCAGACGGTGCGGGACGGCGGTTAGGGTTCGACCATGACCATGGACGCGACGCCGCTGGCGGGGCTGCTGGCGGCGGCGCCCGCCACCGACGACCTGGACACCCGCATCCTCGACGCCGCCCTGGCGGAGTTCGAGACCTACGGGCTGCGCCGCGTCAGCGTCGAGGACGTCGCCAAGCGGGCCGGGGTCGCGCGCACCACCATCTACCGCCGCTTCACCAACAAGGAGCAGCTCCTCCAGGCCGTCATCCTGCGCGAGGTCCGCGGCTTCCTGACCGCCATCGCCGACGCCACCGCCGACCTGCCCACCCCCGAGGACGCGATCGTCGAAGGGTTCGTGGCCGGGCTCCGGCAGGCGCGCACCCACCCGCTGATGACGCGGGTGCTCCAGAGCGAGCCGGAGGCGTTCCTCCCGCAGCTCACCATGAACGGCGGCGCGGTCATGGTCGCCGCCCGCGACATCATCGCCGCGAGCCTGCGCCGCAACCGGCCCGAGGACGCCGCCGACGCCGCCACCGTCGCCGAGGTCCTGCTGCGCGTGGCGGTGTCGCTGCTGCTCGTGCCGGGTGCGGGGCTGACGCTGGAGGGCGAGGACGCCATGCGCGCCTTCGCCCGCGACTACCTGACGCGGATGCTCCAGCCCCCTCGATAAGGCCCGGGACCGTCCCGTACCCTCTGGTTTGTCGAACTTTGTTCTAGAAACGGAGGCGCGCATGGAGGCGGCTGTCGTCCAGACGGCGTACGGCAAGGTCAGGGGCCGGATCGAGCGTGGCGTCGCCGCCTACCTGGGCATCCCCTACGCCGCCCCGCCCTTCGGGGAGAACCGTTTCCAGCCGCCGCGCCCGCCGCAGTCCTGGGACGGTGTCCGCGACGTCGCCGAGTTCGGGCCGACGGTGCCCAAGCCGCCCTATCCCCCCGCGATGGCCGCGCTGCTGCCCGACCCCGACCGGCCCGGCGAGGACTGCCTCAACCTGAACGTCTGGACGCCCGACCCCGCTGCGTCCGGCTTCCCGGTCATGGTGTGGATCCACGGCGGCGCGTTCCGCAACGGCTCCGGCTCGGTGGACATCTACAACGGCGCGTCCTTCGCCCGCGACGGCGTCGTCTACGTGTCCATCAACTACCGGCTCGGCGTCGAGGGCTTCGCGCACCTGCCCGGCGCGCCCGACAACCGTGGTCTGCTCGACCAGATCGCCGCGCTGGAGTGGGTGCGCGACAACATCGCCGCGTTCGGTGGCGATCCTGACAACGTCACCATCTTCGGCGAGTCCGCGGGCGGGATGAGCGTCACCACTTTGTTGTCGCTCGGCCTGGCCGAGGAGCGCGGCCTGTTCCGCCGGGTGATCGCGCAGAGCGGCGCGGGCCTCGTTCACCAGACCCGCGAGGACGCGCTGAAGGTCACGGGCGAGCTGGCCGCCCGGCTCGGCGTCGAGCCGACCGCCGAGGGCTTCGCCGCGCTCGACCCCGAGACGATCATCCCGGTGCAGGCCGCGGTGGCCGCCGAGGTCGCCGCGCTGCCCGACCCCGGCCGCTGGGGCGTCACCACCGCCAACTGCGGCATGTCCAACGTGCCCGTCCTGGACGGCGACCTGCTCAAGCGTGTGCCCCAGGACGCCATCGCCGACGGCGCGGGCGCGGGCGCGGAGCTGCTCATCGGCTACACCGCCGAGGAGTTCCGGCTGTTCCTGATGCCGACCGGCCTCGCCAAGGTCCTCACCCACGACCTCATCGGCGCGGTCACCACCGGCATGGGCGTCCCGGCCGCCGCCGTCACCGGCTACCGCGACCGGCACCCCGACCTGTCGGCCGGGGAGCTGCTCGCCGTCCTGATCACCGACCACATGTTCCGCGTCCCGGCCAACCGCGCCGCCGCCGCGCACCGGGGCCGCACCTGGATGTACGAGTTCGCGTGGCGCTCGCCCGTCCACGATCTGGGCGCCTGCCATGCCCTGGAGCTGGGCTTCGCCTTCGACAACCTGGACTCGCGCGACGCCTCCGGCATGGCGGGCCCCAACCCGCCGCAACACCTGGCCGACGCCATGCACGGCGCGTGGGTCGCCTTCGCCAAGACCGGCGACCCCGGCTGGCCGGAGTTCGACGCCGAGACCCGCGCCGTCCAGGTCTTCGACGGCGCGGACGACCGCGTCGAGCACGACCCGCGCGGCGACGACCGCAAGCTCTGGGACGCCTAGAGCCGGTCCACCACGTACTCGGCGATCGCCAGCGAGGACGTCGCCGCAGGCGACGGCGCGTTCCGCACGGTGACCACCGGGCCCAGGCGGCCGATCCGGAAGTCGTCCACCAGCGACCCGTCCGGGTCGACCGCCTGCGCCCGCACCCCGGCGGGCGCGGGCGCCAGGTCGTGCGTGGCCAGCTCCGGCACGAACGACCGCGCCCGCGCCGCGAACGCCGCCTTCACCGCCGACCCGTAGACCTCGCTCACGCCCGTCCGCCAGTGCCGCCGCGCCATCCGCCGGAACCCGGGCAGCCGCACCGTCTCCCAGACGTCGCCCGCGCGCACGTCCGATCGCCGGTACCCCTCGCGCGCGAGCGCGAGCACCGCGTTGGGGCCGACGTCGACGCCGCCGTCCACCCGCCGCGTGAAGTGCACCCCCAGGAACGGGTAGCGCGGGTCGGGCACCGGATAGATCAGCCCCCGCACCAGATCGGCGCGCTCGGGCCGCAGCCGGTAGTACTCGCCGCGGAACGGGACGATCGCGGGCTCCGGCGCGTCCCCGGCCAGCCGCGCGACGCGGTCGGACTGCAACCCCGCGCACACCACCAGCCGGTCGAACACCAGCTCCTCGCCGGGCGCGACGACCACGACCCGCTCCCCGGCCCGCCGCAGCCGCGTCACCTCGAACCCGAGCCGGACCTCGCCCCCGGCCACCCGCACGTCGTCGGCGTAGGCGCGTGCGACCGCCGGGAAGTCCACGATCGCCGTCGTGGGCGAGTGCAGCGCCGCGACGCCCGCCGCGTGCGGCTCGATCTCGCGCAGCTCGCCGCCGCGCAGCCGCCGCAGCCCCGGCACCCCGTTGGCGGTCGCGCGCCGCTCGATCTCCAACAGGGGTTCCAGTTCGGCGATGCTGCGGGCCACCACGACCTTGCCGCACTCCAGGTAGGGCAGCCCCCGGTCCTGGCAGTACTCCTTGAGCAGGCCGATGCCGCGCCTGCACAACGTCGCCTTCAACGAGCCGGGCGCGTAGTAGAGGCCCGCGTGCGCGACGCCGCTGTTGTGGCCGGTCTGGTGCGCGGCGATCCGGTCCTCCTTGTCGAGGACCGTCACCCGCGCGTCCGGCCGCACCTGCGTGAGCCGCCGCGCCACCGCGAGGCCCAGGATTCCGGCACCGATGACGCCGATCCGCATTTCGGTCACGCCCGAACCCTAGCCGCCGTGCCGTGGCGTGATCCGGCCGGGCGGGACGCCGTTGGCCCGCCCGCCGGTGGCCTACTAGCTGCCCAGGCGCTTGCGGCCCTGCGCGCGCACCCGCCTGCGCTGCGACGGGTCGAGCATCAGGTAGCCGACCACCGGCACGGCGATCGCGCCCAGCACGACCAGCGCGGCGATCCACCAGCCGAAGATGGCCCCGAGCACCAGCCCGACGACCACCCCGCCGATCGCGATCTTGGTCTGAGGAGTCATGCCTACCTCCGTTGCAGCCGCCCAACCCGTCAACGACCGGCGCCCGGCCGTCGTTCCATCCACGATATGTCGCGAGTCGGGGAATCGGCCAGGCGGGGCGGCGGCGGATCAGATCCGCAGGGAGAGCTGGCCGCCGCCCAGCGTGCGCAGCACCTCGGCGTGCAGCCGGCCGTTGGTGCACACCACGCTGCCGCCGTCCGGGCCCGGCACGCCCGACAGGTCGGTAAACATGCCGCCCGCCTCCTCCACGATCACCTGGAGCGCGGCCAGGTCCCACAACGAGCCGTCGGGCTCGGCGGAGATGTCCACCGCGCCCTCGGCGACCATCATGTGCGACCAGAAGTCGCCGAACGCGCGGGTGCGCCACACCGAGCGGGTCAGGTCCATGAAGCGGTCCAGGCGCTGCTGCTCGGCCCAGCCGTCCAGGCCGGAGTAGGACAACGAGGCGTCGTCCATCCGGTTGACCTGGGAGACCTGGATGCGCTGGGCGCGGTTGATGTTGCGGCCGGTCCACGCCCCGTCGCCGCGCGCGGCCCACCAGCGGCGGTGCAGGGCGGGCGCCGACACCACGCCGACCACGATCTCGTCGTTCTCCAGCAGGGCGATCAGGGTGGCCCACACCGGGACGCCGCGCACGAAGTTCTGCGTGCCGTCGATCGGGTCGATGATCCAGCAGCGCTGCCCGTAGCCGACGCGGCCGTACTCCTCGCCCAGCACCGCGTCGCGCGGCCGGGCCCGCTTGAGCGTGCCGCGGATCTGCTCCTCGACGCTGCGGTCGGCGTCGCTGACCGGCGTCAGGTCCGGCTTGGTCTCGATGTCCAGATCGAGGGCGCGGAAACGTTTGGTCGTGATGTCGTCGGCCCCGTCCGCGAGCACGTGCGCGAGACGCAGGTCATCGGAATAGCCCGCCACGGCGTGCACGCTACCGCGATCACCTGCCGGGCGACACGGGTCGGGGGCGGTGGACCGCTAAGGGCCGGTTCGCCCCGGGATTTCGGTCGGCACCGGCCGGGACCGGCCGGACCCGGCGGAGATCGCCGGTGCGTTGCGCCGGTCGTCGCGGGTCCCGGATGCGAACATGGGGGCATGGCGCACGACCTTCCCGGCTGGGTGGCCGAGCTCACCGACCCCCGCAGGGCGCAGACGCTCGACGAGCTGGCCGATCGGCTGGTCCCGCTCGCCGAGCACGCCATCGATGTCTCGCGTCGGTTGCAGACCCTGCTCAGCGAACTGAACGACCCCTTCAAACGAGAGGCCCTCTACCAGCGGGTGGAGCGGCTCAAGGTGCGCGCGAGGGAGGCGCTGGACGAGATCACCGCCGAGATCTCGGCGTCGGGCGCCGCCCGCATCGAGCGCATCTGGGCCTCCTGGATCGAGCGCGAACCCGGGCCCGAGCACCGCCGCGAGCTGCGGCGGCGCCTGGACGACGAGGTCGCGCCGGAACTCGGCCGCCGCCAGCAGCGGGTCGCCGAGCAGGTCGCCGAGCGCACCTCGGCGTCGCTGGAGCACGCGACCGCGACGTTGCTGACCCGGGTGGAGGAGCTGGCCAAGGCCGTCACCGACCTGATCCACGAGGTGCTGCCGCTGGCCCGCGAGGGCCTGACGCTCGCCAGCCGCATCTCGGCGTTGTCGCTGCGCGCGCGGCAGGCGGGCCGCGGCCCGATCCCGCCCGAGTTCGAGGAGGAGGGCACCGAGATCGCCCGGAACTTCGACGAGGCGGTGGCGCGCCTGGAGCTGGAGTGGGCGACGCTGGGCGCGCGGTCGGCGAGCGTGCGGGCGGCGCTGCGCGGCGCGGAGGAGGCGGCGTTCAGCCACGTCACCTACGAGATGACGCGGTGCGTGGAGGAGCTGGCTCCCGAGCACGTCAACGCGCTGAAAGAGGCCGAGGCGCGGGCGCACGACCTGTATGAGGACCTCGCGGGCTAGGGCCTGTCTCAAAGGCCTCAGCCGTCGCGCGAGTGCCTAACTGG
>NZ_BCRO01000151.1 GCF_001552635.1 Actinomadura hibisca NBRC 15177
AAGGGGCTCTGCCCCCTGCACCCCCGTCCCCGGTGGCCGGGGTCGCTGTGATGGTTCGCGCACGGGGCCGGGGTCGTTGGTCGGGTGCGGGGCGCGGGCTGAGGTTGTTGGCCGTCCCTGATAGCGAAGGCCGCACCCCATCCGGGACGCGGCCTTCCATAGCTTCGAGCTCAGGCGGTGATGCGACCGCTGCGGATGTCCTGAAGCAGCGAGCCGAACGCGTCTCGTGGAAGGGCCAGCTTGGGGCCCTCAGGGTCCTTGCTGTCACGAAGTCCGACGAGATCGGGAAGACCAGCGACCTCGACACAACTGTCGTTGCCGCCGCCGCTGCGACTGCTCTTGCGCCAACGAGGCAGTGGAAGGTCGGACATGGCTACTCCTTGATGACGTCGCTGATCAGCTTGATGGTGTCCTGCTCGGAAAGCGTGGCATCGACCAGCTTGTCGAAGGCCATGTTGCAGCGCTTCACGTCGATGTAGTTCTCAACGTATATACCTCCCGCGAGCGTCTCCAGGTAAGCGGTGGACAGGTCGAGCGGGCTGGGGAACTCGAAGATCACCATTGCCCCTTCCCCGATCACCGGATACTGGCCGACGGAGATGGGGAGGACACGGATCGACACGTTCGGCAGTTCCGCGGCTTCCCGAAGCGCTGTCAGTTGACCCAGCATCACCTTGGGGCCACCGACGGGACGGCGCAGTACCTCTTCGAGGAGCAACACGCTCACGCGCGGAGGTTCCTGGCGCGCGAACAAGGTCTTGCGGGTCATACGCGCCTGGACACGCCGGTCGATCTCCTCGGGGTCGTCCGGGATGTGTTCCTTGATGAGCGCGCGGGCGTACTCCGGTGTCTGGAGCAGGCCAGGGACCACCTGCACCTGCCACGACTTGATCGAATCTGCCGCGTCCTCAAGCTCGACATAGGAGCCCGCCAGGACGTCCTCATAGGCGACCCACCATCCGCGTCGGCGGATGGTGCGGGCCAACTCCAGCAGGGCCAGTCGCACGGCGTCGTCCATGTCGCCGTAGGCGTCGAGGATCTGGACGACGTCCGCCACGGTGGGGATGTTGCGGGCAGTTTCGATCTTGACGAGTTTCGGGCGGGACCAGCCGATGATTCCGGCGGCTGCCTCTGGAGTGAGTTCGGCGCGTTCTCTGAGGCGACGAAGCTCGGAGGCCAGGCGTCGTTGGCGAGCAGTGGGTCCGGTTTCGACAGTCATGGGGGACTTCTCCAGGTGACGGCCATGCTCCTGGCGTTGCGGCTGAGTGTGGTCAACAAGCTAGTTTCGTGTTTCCAGTTGCGGAACAAGTTCTGACAGGCAAATGTGTGTGCCAACACGAAGAACGACAGCGACATTAACTGATCATGTTTCGTCTCGCTGGATAAAAGGAGAAACCGACGTCCACTGCGAGAAATGATCAAAAGAAAAGCGGGCGCGACAGCGCCGAGAAGATCGCCGCGCGGCCAGGTCCCTGGCCTGAGAACCATCCTGGCCGCGCGGCTCGACCTCACGAGGAGGTGTGCCGTCATGGTAGACGCATCGGCGGCGGCTGCGGAGAGGGTCACCGCCCTGCAAGCCGCGCACCCGGACTGGCGGGTGTGGCGGTCGCGGAGCGGGGCCATGTGGAACGCGACGCGACGCCGCTATCTCTCGATGCAAGAGCTGTACGGAGGGCTCGCCTCCACCCTGCTCTGCGAAGGACCCCAGGAACTGGCCCAGTGCCTGGACGAGCAGGCGCAACGCGAACGCGTCCTGGTGGCGCGGTGGTGATCAAGTGGGCGGGAGACGCCGGACGGCTCCTCGCCCCTTTCGCCGCCCAGGCCCAGGCCGCCGGATGGCGTGTCGCCGAGCGGTACGAACACATCCCGCCGCACGTCCGCGTCACCTTTCCCGGCGTGGGGCCCGTTGGAGCCGATGTTGGGGTCGCTGTCCGGGCCGACGGTGCGGGTGGCATGGTGCCCTGGCTCGTTCGGCTCGACGGTGTGCCGCTCGCCATCTGCTCCGATCCCCGCCTGGCTGTCGTCCGGCTGCGCGAGCAGGCCGCGCCCTGGACGCAGGCGTTCCAGCGCGGACCATCCCTCCACCTCCCCGGCGATCTCGTTCCGGGGTGGTGTGTGGAGCGTGTCGGCGTTCGGCTCGTCGCGCGGCGGTTGGGCGGCCTGACCGACTACCAGCTCCAGAACGGGTGCCTGCCGGAGCTGGTCGCCGATGGCACCGGTGAGCTCGTCGTCCTCTGTCAGGCGCAGTCGCGGTTGGCCGATCAGGTCGCCTCCGCTCGGCGGCGGTAACGCGGTAGCGCGACGGCGAGGGCCGCTTCCACAGGGTGGGGGCGGCCCTCGTCTTGTCGGTGGGGCCGGTGGTGCGTCCCGTGTCCCGATCGAGACGTAACCGTCACATGATCAGCGTTGTTGCTTTTGGGGTGGAATGGAACTATCCGGGACATTCCCGTACTTCCCCCCACAGGAGCGATATGCGCAAGCTCGCCCTCGGCGCCGCTGCCGTGGTGGCCGCCTCGCTGGTCACCGTGCCGGCGACGCAGGCCATGGCCGCGCCGGACCTCGCGTCCCTGGTGACCGCCAAGGACACCACCAAGCACCTCGACGCCTTCGCGGAGATCGCCAAGTACAACGGCGGCAACCGCTCGGCCGGGTCGCCCGGTTACGACATCTCGGTGAAGTACGTCGTCAGCCAGCTCAAGAAGGCCGGGTTCACCCCCAAGACCCAGGCGTTCCCCTTCGACTTCTACCGGCAGACCGGCAAGGGCGCGCTGGAGCAGACCGCCCCCGGCCAGGTCTCCTACAAGGAGGGGACCGAGTACAACACGATGGAGTACTCGGTCGCCGGTGACGTCACCGCCTCCGTCACGGCCGTGGACGTGCCCGCGCCGGGCGACGCCGGTTCCTCCGGCTGCGAGGAGGCCGACTTCGCGGGCTTCCCGGCCGGGAACATCGCGCTCATCCAGCGCGGCACCTGCAACCTGATCGTCAAGAGCGAGAACGCCAAGAAGGCGGGCGCGTCGGCGGTCGTCATGTACAACCGGCCCGACGTGGAGGGCCCGATCACCGGCGCCACCCAGGGCACCCCGGCGGGCCTGCCGGTCATGTCGATCACCCACGCCATCGGCCGCCAGCTCATCCCGCTCGCCCAGGCCGGCACGCTCAAGCTGCGCGTGAAGTCCGAGACGCTGAACGAGCGCCGCACCACCCACAACGTCATCGCCGAGACCAAGCACGGTCGCGCCGACAACGTCGTGCTGCTCGGCGCCCACCTGGACAGCGTCCCGGCCGGGGCGGGCATCAACGACAACGCCACCGGCTCGGCCGCGATCCTCGCGGTCGCCCAGAAGGTCAACAAGCTGGGCAAGAAGAACATCAAGAACAAGGTGCGCTTCGCCTGGTGGGGCGCCGAAGAGATCAACCTCGTCGGCTCGACCTACTACGTCGAGAACCTCTCCGAGGCCGACCGCGCCAAGATCGCGCTGAACCTCAACTTCGACATGCTGGGCTCGCCCAACGGCGTGCGCGCGGTCTACGACGGCGACGACTCCTCCGGCGCGGGCACCAACCCGCCCGCGGGCTCGGGCGCCATCGAGGCGGTCATCAAGGGCTACTTCGCCAAGCGCAAGCTGCCCACCGTCGAGAGCGAGTTCAACGGCCGCTCCGACTACGGGCCGTTCATCGAGCACGGCATCCCCGCCGGCGGCATCGACACCGGCGCCGAGGGCATCAAGACGCCCGAGGAGGCCAAGCTGTTCGGCGGCACCGCCGGCCAGCCGTACGACCCGTGCTACCACGCCGCGTGCGACGGGCTGAAGAACGTGAACTACAAGCTGCTCGACACCAACGTCGACGGCGTGGCGTTCGCGACCCAGACCTTCGCCAAGAGCACGCTGCCGGTCAACGGTGAGGCCCGCCGCCGCGCGGCCCTCAAGGCCGCCGCCGCGCCGAAGTCGACCACCGACGTGCACGGCCACTCGCTGCGCTAGCCCTCGGTACGGCCGTCTTTCCGCCGCGGGCCCCGTCCGGTTCTTCCGGGCGGGGCCCGCGGTCGTCTCAGTCTGTGATATTTCCGTGATCCAACCGTCATAACGGCGACTCTTGTTGCGTATGTGAGCGAATGCCACGATCCAGGCATCCCCCCGCCTTACCGACAGGAGCGAAGGTTGCGCAGACTCGCGATAGGCGCGGCGGCCCTGCTGGCCGTATCCACCGTCACGGTCCCGACGGCGGACGCGGCCTCCGGCCCCGACCTCGCCAAGCTCGTCACGGTCAAGGACGTCCGCAAGCACCTGGAGGCGTTCCAGGAGATCTCCGACTACAACGGCGGCAACCGCCAGTCGGGTCGCCCCGGGTACGACATCTCGGTGAAGTACGTCGTCAGCCAGCTCAAGAAGGCGGGCTTCACGCCGCAGGTGCAGAGCTTCCCGTTCTGGGTGTTCGACCAGCTCGGGCCGGGCGCGTTCGAGCAGGTCGCGCCCACCAAGGTCGCCTACAAGGCGGGCACCGAGTACGGCACCTACGAGTACTCCGGCAACGGTGACGTCACCGCCGCCGTCACGCCCGTCGACCTCGACGGCGACCAGGGCCCGGCCGGTTCGTCCGGCTGCGAGGCGTCGGACTTCGCGGGCTTCCCCAAGGGGAACATCGCGCTGATCCGCCGCGGCACCTGCGTCTTCGGCGACAAGGTCAAGAACGCGACGGACGCCGGGGCGTCCGGCGTGGTCATCTACCAGCGCACCGGCGCGGACGTCCCCAACGACGAGCCCGCCGTCTACGGGCTGAGCGAGCCCGCGCCGTTCCCGGTGCTCGGCACCACCTACAAGATCGGCAGCTCGCTGGTCGCCGCAGCCAAGGCCGGGACGCTGAGGCTGCGGCTGAAGGCGGAGACCCGCAACACCGCCAAGCCGACCTACAACGTCATCGCCGACACCAAGCAGGGCCGCGCCGACAACGTCGTGGTCGTGGGCGCGCACCTGGACAGCGTGCACGACGGCCCCGGCATCAACGACAACGGCTCGGGCTCGGCGGCGATCCTCGCCATCGCCCAGAAGGTCGGCAAGCTGGGCAAGAAGAACATCAAGAACAAGGTGCGCTTCGCCTGGTGGGGCGCCGAGGAGGCCGGGCTGCTCGGCTCCTACCACTACGTGGGCAGCCTGTCGGCGGCCGAGCGCGCCAAGATCGCGCTCAACCTGAACTACGACATGCTCGGCTCGCCCAACTACGTGCGCTTCGTCTACGACGGCGACGACTCGATGGGCAGCGGCACCAACCCGCCCGCCGGTTCCGGCGCCATCGAGAAGACCTTCGTGGACTACCTCGCCAAGCGCGGCCTGAAGTCCGCGCCGACCGCCTTCGACGGCCGCTCCGACTACGGGCCGTTCATCGAGCAGGGCATCCCGGCCGGTGGCCTGTTCTCCGGCGCGGAGGGCATCAAGACCGCGGCGGAGGCCAAGATCTACGGCGGCAAGGCGGGCCAGCCCTACGACCCGTGCTACCACGCCTCCTGCGACACCCTGAAGAACATCAGCTGGACCGGGCTGGACCAGCTCACCGACGCCGCCGCGTTCGCGACGCAGAAGTTCGCGAAGAGCACGCTGCCGGTGAACGGCGAGGCCCGCAAGGCGCGCGCCAAGAGCGCGGGCGCCGCGGCTCCGATCTGGAAGGGCGGCATGGTCGTCCGCTGACGCATGATTCCGTCGTGTGACGCCTGATGTTGCTGCGTGCGGGCCCTGTCCGGTTTCTCCGGGCGGGGCCCGTTCGCGTTCGATCGGACAGGGTCCCGTTCGCGGTCGGTCAGGCCGGGCCCACCTTGACGCCGCCGTCGTTGCTCGACACGTCCACCCGGTACCGGGAGCGGTCGTCGCGGCGCAGGGCGGGGTCGATCCGCTTCGGGCTGTCCCTGGTCTTCGCGGTGATCGCGTAGCCGGTGGTGTTGGGCAGCAGCACGTTGATCGAGCCGGTGCCGGTGTGCGCCTTGAGGTCGGTCGGCGGGGTGAGGAACAGCAGGGAGAGCGAGCCGTCGCCGGACTTGGCGGTGACACGTTCGGCGCGCAGCCGGTCGGCGCTGATGTTGCCGGTGCCCGCCGTCAGCTCGACGGTGGTGACCTGGCCCGCCACGTCGATGCGGCCGTCGTTGTTGCGCACCTTCAGGCTGGGCGAGCGCAGGTCGCGGGCGGTCACGCGGCCGGCGTCGTTGTGCAGCCGCACCGGGCCGGTCAGGCCGCTCACGGTGACCTTGCCGTCGTTGGCGTCCACCTCCACGGGGGTGCCGCGCGGGACGCGCACCTGGTGGGAGAGGTCGCAGCGGCTGATGCCCAGCACCGTGCGCCCGCACCTGCCGGTGATCTTCAGGACGCCGCCGGTCACCGCGTGCCCGGTGGACGGCTTGTTGTTGCGGTTGGACCAGCCCAGCCGCTCGTGGACGGTGACGCGCCGGTCGTCGGTGCCGACGATCTCGATGTCGCCGTGGCCCGCGACCTTCAGCTCCGTGATCGCGTCGGTGATCTCGTAGGAGCGCTCGCTGCTGCCGGTGCCCACGTCCAGGCCGCCGCACCCGGCGAGGGCTCCGAGCGTGAGGACGACCGCCGGCGCCGTCGCCCCGATCCGCTTGTTCACGTGCGCTCCCGTGCTCGTCCGACCCGTCGCGTCAAGCTTGGCGGGGGGCCGGGTGGGCACGCCAGGTGGCGGTCCCGCATTCTGGAGGTGGGGCTAGCCCTACCTCAGCGCTCGCCGCCGGGCTTCCAGAGCACGTCGCCGTGGCCCGCGTTGGCGACCCGGCACAGGATGAACAGCAGGTCCGACAGGCGGTTGAGGTAGCGGGCGGTGAGCGGGTTGACCGCGCCCTCGACGGCGTCGGGGCCGGTGGCCGGGGACGCGCCGTGCGCCTCGATCGCGGCCCACGCCGAGCGCTCGGCGCGGCGGGTCACCGTGCGCGCCACGTGCAGCAGCGCCGCGCCGGGGGTGCCGCCGGGGAGGATGAAGCTGCGCAGCGGCGGCAGGTCCTCGTTGAAGGCGTCGCAGGCCGCTTCGAGCTGGTCGATGTAGGAGTCGTCGATGCGGAGCTGCGGGTAGGACGGGTTGGGCGTGACGGGGGAGGACAGGTCCGCGCCCACGTCGAACAGGTCGTTCTGCGCGCGGGTCAGCGCCGTGACCACCGGCTCGGCCAGGCCGCCCAGCGCGACCGCGACGCCGATGGCGGCGTTGGCCTCGTCCACGTCGGCGTAGGCGGCGAGGCGCGGGTCGGTCTTGGCCGTGCGGGACATGTCGCCGAGCGCGGTGCTGCCGTCGTCCCCGGTGCGGGTGTAGATCTGCGACAACACGACCGGGGTCTCCCTGTTCTTCGCCATGGCCGTCACTTTAGCCCTGCCGGAAGTCGAAGGTCGTTCGGTAGGGTTCCACTTACTTTCGGGCCTGGCGCGACCTTCGGAGGCGGCCTTGTACGACCACATCATCGTCGGCGCGGGAAGTGCGGGCTGCGTGCTCGCCGCCCGGCTCAGCGAGGACCCCTCGGTCAAGGTGCTGCTGCTGGAGGCCGGGCCGCCCGACGACGCCCCCGAGATCCACATCCCGGCCGCCGTCGCGTCGCTGATCAAGGGCCCCTACGACTGGGACTACACGACCACCCCGCAGGAGCACGCGGCGGGCCGCAGCGTCTACTGGCCGCGCGGCCGCACGCTCGGCGGCAGCTCCTCCACCAACGCGATGATCTACATCCGCGGGGCGCGGCACGACTACGACCTGTGGCGCGACTCCTACGGCTGCGAGGGCTGGGGCTACGCCGACCTGCTGCCCTACTTCCGGCGCGCGGAGGACCAGCAGCGCGGCGAGTCGGCGTTCCACGGCGTCGGCGGGCCGCTGCGCGTGGAGGACCTGCGCTTCAAGCACCCGCTGACGCAGGCGTGGGTGCAGTCGGCCAAGGCGTACGGGCTGGCGGCGAACGCCGACTTCAACGGCGCGGAGCAGGACGGCGTCGGCTTCTACCAGGTGACCCACAAGCGCGGGAAGCGCTGGTCGACGGCGGCGGGCTACCTGCGTCCGGCGCTGGAGCGGCCCAACCTGACGGTGGTGACCGACGCGATGGCGACGCGCGTGCTGATCGAGGACGGGCGGGCCGTCGGCGTCCGCTACGAGGTGCGCGGCGAGACCGTCGAGGCGCGGGCCGAGGGCGAGGTCGTGCTGTCGGGCGGCGCGGTGAACAGCCCGCAGCTGCTGATGTTGTCGGGCGTCGGTCCGGCCGACCACCTGCGCGAGCACGGCATCGACGTGGTGGTGGACTCGCCGGTGGGGCAGGGGCTCCAGGACCACCCGTTCGTGAACGTCATGTTCGCGACGCCCCGGCACCGGGGGTTGTGGGAGCAGGCCAACGCGCGCAGCTTCGCGCTGTACCAGGCGCTGGGGCGCGGGCCGTACTCGTCCAACGTGGCCGAGGCGGGCGGGTTCGCCCGGACGGTCGAGGGGCTGCCCGCGCCGGACCTCCAGTACCACGTGCTGCCCACGCCGTTCATCAACCAGGGTCTGGTGGAGCCGACGCAGCGGCTGCTGTCGGTGATGGTGACGGCGGTGGCGATCGCGAGCCGGGGCGCGCTGACGCTGCGGTCGGCCAACCCGCACGCCAAGCCGCTGATCGACCCGGCCTACCTGGCCGACAAGGCGGACCTGGACATCCTGGTGGCGGGGGTGCGGCAGGCGCGCGAGATCGCGGCGGTGGGGCCGCTGGGCGCGCTGGTCGGCGGGGAGTTCGCGCCGGGGGAGCAGGCGGACGACGACGCGGCGCTGGTGGAGTTCGTGCGGCGCGAGTGCGCGACGCTGTTCCACCCGACGAGCACGTGCGCGATGGGCGGCGACGGTGCGGTGTGCGACTCCGAGCTGCGGGTGCGCGGGGTGGAGGGGCTGCGGGTGGTGGACGCGTCGGTGATGCCTTCGGTGCCGCGTGGGAACACGAACGCGCCGACTATCGCTGTTGCGGAGCGTGCTGCTGATTTGATTCGGGGGCGGGAGGCGTTGGCTCCGGCTTCGCTTTAGCGTGGGGCTCTAGCGCGATTTTAGTGCGTACAGCGTTGTTTCGGAGCTGAAGTTTGTGTCGAAGTCGCCGCCTACGTAGTAGACGGTGTCGCTCTGCGCGGTGGCGCGCTAGGTGGTGAACTCCGGGCCCTTCCACGCGACCCGGCCTGAGGCGGCGTCGATCGACAGCAGCCCGTCGTAGGTGGCGACGTGGAAGCGGCCCGCCGCCGGTACCGGCCGTTCGGACGCCTGCACGTTCGGCCGGTGTTGCCAGCGGGGCTTGCCCGTCGCGAGGTCCAGGCCGGTGACCAGGTTCTTGCCGACCAGGCAGGCGGTTCCGGCGGCGATGGCGGGGGCGAGGTGGTCGGGGTCGAGGACGGTGGCGGTGAACGCGCCGCTGACGCGGCCGGCGGCGGTGATCTCGCGGCGGAAGCGGGCGCAGAAGTCGGGTTCGGCGGCCAGTTCGGCGTGCACGATCTTGACGGCGACGGGGCGTCCGGCGGGGGAGCGGGCGAGGTAGACGCGGCCCATGCCACCGGCACCGAGCCGTCCGAGGAGGCGGTAACCGCCGATTTCGGGCGGGTCTTCGGGGGCCAGGGGCGGCACATCGGACTCCTCGGTCTGGATCACGTCTCGTGGCAGATGAGATGCGCGTGCCGGGGAGGGACTTGCCTAGTGGGAGTGTCCACATACGGAAAACGCCCCCGCCGGGCGGCGGGGGCGTTGTCGCGCTGGTTGTTCGGACGGACACGGCGCGGGGGTCCGCCCGGCCGTGCCGGTCACTTCTTGCGGGCCTTGGCGGCGCGGCGGGCGGCCTTGGCCTCGGCCTGGAGGGCCTTCACACGGTCGGCGGCGATGGCCTTGCTGAACTCGGGGTGCATCATCTTGGCTTCTCCTTGTGGTGCCGGGTCGGCCTCTCCGGCCCGACATGTACAAGGTTCGTCCTAAGACCCCGGTCGCCACATTGGGACGACGCCTTATCTGTGCGCCTAGATGCGCCTTAGGCGGGCTAAGGCATCCTAGGGCGTGGCTTAGGGACGGGTTGAGGCGTCCAGGACATGGCTTAGACGGGCACGACGAGCTGGGGTTTGTCCTTCTCGGCGCCGTAGCGGAGGGTGTAGTGGGTGCCGCTGGTGGAGTCGGCCGTCCCGGCGAGGGGGAAGCCGATGACGAACTCGGAGCGATCGACCATCCAGCGGTTGCGCGCGTGGAAGCCGGTGCTCTTGATCTCGCCGCCCAGCTCGACGACCTCGACGCGGCCGGACTCGCGCGCGAGGGCGATGGCGTGCTGGGCGTCGGCGGGCTGGTCGACCAGGCGCGCGGGCACGGCGACGGTGACGTCGACGGGGGTGGCCTCGGCGAGCCAGAGGATCGCCAGGGTGTCGATCCCGGACGCGCCGCCGAGGTAGAAGCGGACGCCGGGCAGCGCCCACGGTCCGACGTACTCGGTGAACACGTCGCGGTACTCGGCCGGATCGCGGTGGCCGGTCGAGCGCGTTCCGGTGATCGTCACTGCGCGCGGCATCGTGCTCCGTTCCCTGGGGGTGCCGGGAGGATCGGACCAGCTTGCCACTTCCGTGGCGGCTGGGGAATGTCACGGGGGAGGGAAAGGGGCTGGGGGGCTTTCTGGGTGGGGTTTGGCGGGGGCTGGTGGTGGCTGCGGAGGGTGGGTCTTGGCTGCTGGGAGTAGTTATATCGCTGCGGGGTGGGGTGGGAGGGCTTATCGGGGGAGAGATCTGGTTGGAGGGCTTGATCTTGGGGCGGGCTTGGGGTGGTGAGGGGGGAGGGCTGCCGGCTGGCTCTTGGTTGAAATGTCCGAAGCTCAACAGTGCTCAGAATTTGTGTTACTTGCGGGTAGAGTCCCTGGTCGGCGGGCCTACTCCCCGCGCACGCGGGGATGGACCCGGGACCAACCTGATGATGCAGCTCGCCATGCTCTGCTCCCCGCGCACGCGGGGATGGCGTAGACGTGCTCCTGGTTCCGCGCGGGCTGGGGCTGCTGGGCGCGTTTACTAACCCCGCGCAGTGCCGGGATTGCTGGTCGGGCGCGGAAGACCCGCGCGGAACTGGGGTTGTTGGTCGGGCGAGGGGCGCGGGGTTGAGGTGCGCGGTTGGCTGTAGCCCCCCACGGATTGAGTCGGTGCAGCGTCCTCGGCGAAAGCGGCTGTG
>NZ_BCRO01000152.1 GCF_001552635.1 Actinomadura hibisca NBRC 15177
CCCCGGTGGCCAGGGTCAGTGGGCATGTTCGGGCGCGGGGCTGGGGTCGGTGGTCAGGTGCGGGGCGCGGGGTTGGGGTTGTTGGTCAGGTTCGGGCGCGGGGCTGGCGCCGTTGGGCACGCGCGGAGCGCGGGTTGAGGTAGTTGCGCGGAGCGCCAAACGCGGAGCGTGCCTTTAACGCGGAGCGTGCCCTTGGCGCGGAGCGCGGTTCTGGCGCGGAGCGTGCTTTTAGCGCGGAGCGCGGGCTTGACGCGGAGCGCGGGCTTGAAGCAAAGCGCGGGCATAGCGCGGAGCACGAGCTTGAGGCTGTTGATCACGCGCAGAGCGCGGGGCCGGGGTTGTTGAACAGGTGCGAAGCGCGAGCTTGAGATAGTTGTGCACGCGCGGAGCGCGGAGCCAGGGGTGTCGGTCGGGTACGGAACGTCGGCCGAGGTCGCCGGTCACGTATCACGTATAGAGCGCCGCTTGAGCCTGCTGCTCAGACACAGCCCACATGACCGGGATAGGCGACCACCTCCCAACCAAACCGTGCAAGATCTACCGTCAAGGAACACCCAGCACCCCTAGCCTGTTGCCCAGAGCGTGGAAAGGGCGAAGATGGCGCTGTCCGGCGAATCGGCTCCGGTCGAACCGGCTCCGGTCGTGCACGAGTTCGGCACGCTCCTCGCCGCCGCCACCTCACTGGAGCGCATCGCCGGTCGTGAGCTGGAGCGGCGCTGCGGCATCAAGCACGCCACCTTCGAGGCGCTGCTCCGCCTCTCCGACGCCGGGGCCGAGTGTCCCCGCACCATGGGCGGGCTCGCCGGAGAGATGATCCTCACCAGCGGCGGTGCCACCCGGCTGATCGACCGCATGGAAGAAGCCGGGCTGGTGCGGCGACGGGTCGCGTCCGGTGACCGGCGGCGTCAGTTCGTGGAGCTCACCCCGGCCGGGCGCGACAAGCTCGACGAAGCCCTGCGCGTCCACGCCGAAACCCTCGACCAGCACTTCGCCGGACCGCTCACCCAAGAGCAGCGCCGCACCCTCGTCGAGGCCCTGGGCATCCTGCGCGCCCACGCCCGCGACGAACTCGGCGCCTTGCGCTGAGTCCGCCGCGCGCGAAGCGTCCGGCCAAATCGGCTAAATCGGCCAGGTCAACCAGACGGCCTACAACCAGACGGCCTACAGGTACCGCGCCGCCGCAGCCTCAGCCGGCGAGTCCGCCCCCGTCACCCCGTTCACGCCCTTCGGCACACCGTCGTCGATGCCCTCCGGGCAGTTGATCGTCACGCGGTGCATCTTGCGCCGCTGCGTGTAGTCCGCCACCGCGTAGTGCTGCGTCGGGCGGTTGTCCCAGAACGCCAGCGTCCCCACGCGCCACTTCAGGCGCACCTGGAACTGCGGGTCGCGGACCGCGTCGAACAGCAGCGGCAGCAGCGCCTCGTTCTCGCGTCGCGACAGGCCGATCAGGCGCGTCACCGACGACCGGTTCACGTAGAGGGCCTTGCGGCCGGTCTCCGGGTGGATGCGCACCACCGGGTGGAGCGACGGCGGGTTCTTCTCCTGCAGCTCGCGCAGGTCCATCCGGTGGCCCTTGTCGATCGCCTTGGACACCGACATCGTCAGGTCGTGCTCGGCGTACAGCTCGTCGCACAACTTCTGCAGCCACGGCGCGAGCGAGTCGTAGGCCATGTACATGTTCGCCCACAGGGTGTCGCCGCCCACCTCGGGCAGGATGACCGCGCGCAGCAGCGATCCCATCGGGGGCACCTTCATGAAGGTGTTGTCGCTGTGCCACTGGTCGCCGCCCTCGCCCTTGGGGTCGGTCTGGTCCAGGACGTGGACGGCGCTGCCGGAGGTGTCCATCGGCGGCAGGTTGGCGGTGCCGAACTGCTTGGCGAACGCCACGTGCTGCTCGTCGGTGATCTCCTGGTCGCGGAAGAACAGCACCATGTGGTCCAGCAGACCGGTGCGCAGGATCTGCGCCTGCTCCTCGTCCAGGGGCTTGCCGAGGTCGACGCCGCTCACCTCGGCGCCGATGTTCCGGGTCATGGGGTGGAATTCGATCATGTCCGGGGGCCTCCATCGGAGTACGCGACCAAGCAACCGCTAGGTTGATGCTATCCGATGGAGACGGACACCTGTCCAGCCCTCGGCGCGCCCACTACCGCGAGTAGTGCTCCACCACGAGCTGCTCGTCGCAGACCACCGGGATCTCGCGCCGCTCGGGCAGCCGCACCAACTGCGCCGCCAGCGCGTCGTGCCGCACGTCCAGGTAGGGCGGCACCTTCTCGCTGTGCCCGCCGGCCGCCGCCACCTGGAACGGCACCATCGGGCGGCTGCGCTCGGCGATGGTGATCACGTCGCCGGGGCGCAGCCGGTAGGACGGCCGGTCCACCCGGCGGCCGTTCACCAGCACGTGCCGGTGCACCACGAACTGCCGCGCCTGGTAGATCGTGCGGGCGAAGCCGGACCGCAGCACCAGGGCGTCCAGCCGGCGCTCCAGGTCCACCAGCAGCGCCTCGCCCGTCTTGCCCTCGGCCTTGGTGGCCTTGGTGAAGGCGTTGGCGAGCTGCTTCTCGCGGATGTTGTACTGCGCGCGCAGCCGCTGCTTCTCGCGCAGCCGCACCTTGTAGTCGGACTCGTTCTTGCGGGCGCGCCCGTGCACGCCCGGCGGGTACGGGCGCGCCTCGAAGTACTTCACGCTCTTCGGGGTCAGCGGGATGCCCAGGGCCCGTGACAGCCGGACCTTCGGACGGGAGTTGTTCAACGTGCACCTCCATGTGGTTAGGTAAGCCTTAGTTAGGCAAGCCTAACCTATGACGTCAAGGAGGCGGCAGATGACCGAGAGCACCATGGGAGAGGCCGGGACCTGCCCGGCGCGCACCGCGGGCGCCCCGACGCCGGGGGAGCGCGCCCGCACCCTCGCCTACGGGGTGGCCGACGGCGTCGTGGTCGCGCCCGGCATCCCCTACGCGCCGGTGCCCGCCCACACCACTGACGAGAACGGCCGCCCGCTGCTCCTCATGCCCAGCGCCTCCCCGGTCGTCGCGGCGCTAGCGGGCGAGCCCGACCTCCCCGCCACCCTGCGCATCGCCGACGTCGCGCCCGTCGCCCTGCCCGACCGGATGCGCGGCCGCGCCTGGCTGCACGGCTGGCTCACCGAGGTCGACGACCTGGAGCGCCGCCCCGCCGCGCTCCGCCTGTCCCGCCTGCACCCGCGCCCCGAGCTGCTCGACCTGGCGGCCGAAGGCGTGGAGAGCGACGGGCCCACCGAGTGGACGATCCTCGCCCTGGAGATCGCCGAGATCGAGATCGAGGACGCCTGGGGGAGCGCCACCCTGGAGCCGGAGGACTACCAGGCCGCCGCGCCCGACCCGTTCACCGCGATCGAGGCCGGCATCCTCACCCACCTGGACGCCTGCCACCGCGACGAGCTGGTGGGCCTGCTGGACGACCTCGTCCTGCCCGGCGCCGGAACCGGCGCGCCCGCCCCCGTCGTGCGGCCGCTGGCGCTCGACCGGCACGGCATCTGGCTGCGCTGCTCGGTCCCCGCGCCCGACGCCCCGGAACCGTTCGCGCTGCGGCTGGCGTTCTCCGAGCCCGTCCACGATCTGGACGGTCTGCGCGGCGTCTACCGGCGCCTGTTCGCCACCGCCTAGGATGGCACCTTTGTAGTCGTCAAAGGTGCTCTGCGCCGTCGCTCCGATCCCCGCCGGGCACGGCCGTCCCCGGTGTCGTCCGTTATCCTCGGAGGTGCCGAGAGGCGCTGCAACGGGCCTCGCCCGCCACGCTCGGCACACCAGTGACGGAACAAGGGCGCCTTCCCGACCTAGGGAAGGTGTGCTGTGACCACGTCGAACCGCCCCGGCGCCCAGGCGCTGCGGGAGCTGCTGAAGGAACGTGTCGCGGTCCTGGACGGCGCCTGGGGCACGATGCTGCAGAACGCCTCGCTCAACCCGGCCGATTACCGCGGCGAACTGATCACCGAGGACCATCCGAAGGACGTCACCGGCGACCCCGACCTGCTCAACCTGACCCGCCCCGACGTCATCCTCGACGTGCACCGCCAGTACCTGGCGGCGGGCGCCGACATCACCACCACCAACACCTTCACCGCCACCAGCATCGGGCAGGCCGACTACGGCCTGGAGTCGATGGTGCGCGAGATGAACCTGGCGGGCGCGCGGCTGGCGCGGCAGGCGGCCGACGAGTTCGGCGGCCGGTTCGTGGCGGGCTCGATCGGCCCGCTGAACGTCACGCTGTCGTTGTCGCCGCGCGTGGAGGACCCGGCGTACCGGGCGGTCGGCTACGACGAGGTGTTCGCCTCCTACGCCGAGCAGATCAAGGGGCTGGCCGACGGCGGCGTGGACGTGCTGCTGATCGAGACGATCTTCGACACGCTCAACGCCAAGGCCGCCATCGACGCCGCCAAGGCGGTCGCCCCCGAGCTGCCGCTGTGGATCTCGGTGACGATCGTGGACCTGTCCGGGCGCACGTTGTCCGGCCAGACCGTCGAGGCGTTCTGGAACTCCATCGAGCACGCCGACCCGCTGGTCGTCGGCGTCAACTGCTCGCTCGGCGCCACCGAGATGCGCCCGCACGTGGCCGACCTCGCGCGGCTGGCCGGCACCTACACCGCGAGCCACCCCAACGCGGGCCTGCCCAACGCGTTCGGCGGCTACGACCAGACCCCCGAGGAGACCGGCCGGCTGGTCGGCCAGTTCGCCGCCGAGGGCATGATCAACGTCGCGGGCGGTTGTTGCGGCACCACCCCCGCGCACATCGCGAAGATCGCCGCCGCCGTCAAGGAGGTCGCGCCGCGCCCGGTGCCCGAGCGCCCGGCCGCCACCCGCTTCAGCGGGCTGGAGCCGTTCGAGATCGGCCCCGACACCGGCTTCGTGATGATCGGCGAGCGCACCAACGTGACCGGCTCGGCCCGGTTCCGCAAGCTGATCGAGTCCGGCGACTTCCAGGCCGCGGTGGACGTCGCGCTGGAGCAGGTGCGCGGCGGCGCCAACCTGCTGGACGTCAACATGGACGCCGACCTGCTCGACAGCGAGCAGGCCATGGTCACCTTCCTCAACCTGCTGGCCACCGAGCCCGAGGCCGCCCGCATCCCGATCATGGTCGACAGCTCGCGGTGGAGCGTGCTGGAGGCCGGGCTGAAGTGCGTGCAGGGCAAGGGCGTGGTCAACTCCATCAGCCTCAAGGAGGGCGAGGAGCCCTTCCTGGAGCAGGCCCGCAAGATCCGTTCCTACGGCGCGGGCGTCGTGGTGATGGCCTTCGACGAGCAGGGCCAGGCCGACACCACCGAGCGCAAGGTCGAGATCTGCGCCCGCGCCTACGACCTGCTCACCCAGAAGGTCGGCTTCCCAGCCGAGGACATCATCTTCGACCCCAACGTGCTGGCGGTCGCCACCGGCATCAGCGAGCACGACGGGTACGCCAAGGCGTTCATCGACGCGCTGCCGCTGATCAAGGAGCGCTGCCCCGGCGCCCGCACCAGCGGCGGCATCTCCAACCTGTCGTTCTCCTTCCGCGGCAACGACGTGGTCCGCGAGGCCATGCACTCGGCGTTCCTGCTGTACGCGGTGCGCGCCGGGCTGGACATGGGCATCGTCAACGCCGGGCAGCTCGCGGTCTACCAGGACATCCCGGCCGACCTGCTGGAGCGCGTCGAGGACGTGCTGTTCGCCCGCCGCCCCGACGCCACCGACCGGCTGGTCTCCTTCGCCGAGACCGTCGGCGGCAAGGGCACCAAGCGCGAGGTCGACCTGTCCTGGCGCGAGGCCCCGGTCGCCGAGCGGCTGGCGCACGCGCTGGTGCACGGCATCGTGGACTTCATCATCGAGGACACCGAGGAGGCCCGGCTGGCGGCCGCCCGCCCCCTGGACGTCATCGAGGGCCCGCTGATGGACGGCATGAAGATCGTCGGCGACCTGTTCGGGTCCGGCAAGATGTTCCTGCCGCAGGTGGTCAAGAGCGCCCGGGTGATGAAGCGCTCGGTCGCCTACCTGGAGCCCTACATCGAGGCCGCCAAGGCCGAGCTGACCGAGGCCGAGCAGCAGGCCGCGCGCGGCAACGGCCGGGTCGTGCTCGCCACCGTCAAGGGCGACGTGCACGACATCGGCAAGAACATCGTGGGCGTGGTGCTGGGCTGCAACAACTACGAGGTCACCGACCTCGGCGTGATGGTGCCCGCCGCCAAGATCATCGACATCGCGGTCGAGCAGGACGCCGACGCCATCGGCCTGTCCGGGCTGATCACCCCGTCGCTGGACGAGATGGTCACCGTCGCCACCGAGATGGAGCGCCGCGGGCTGAAGATCCCGCTGCTGATCGGCGGCGCGACCACCTCCCGCCAGCACACCGCCGTGCGGATCGCCCCCGCCTACGACGGCACCACCGTGCACGTGCTGGACGCCTCGCGCGTGGTCGGCGTGGTGTCGGACCTGCTGGACGAGGACCGCGCCGCGACGCTGGGCGAAGCCAACCGCGTCGAGCAGGAGCGGCTGCGCAAGCAGCACGAGACCCGGCGCCAGCAGCCGCTGCTGCCGGTGTCGCAGGCCCGCGCCAACCCGGAGAAGGTGTCGTTCGAGGACCTGCCGACGCCGGAGTTCACCGGGCTGCGCGTCGTCGAGCCGTCCATCGCCGAACTGCGCACCATGATCGACTGGCAGTTCTTCTTCCTGGCCTGGGAGCTGAAGGGCAAGTACCCGGCGATCCTGGAGCAGCCGCAGGCCCGCGAGCTGTTCGACGAGGGCAACGCGCTGCTGGACGAGATCATCGCCAACGGCTCGTTCCGGGCGCGCGGGGCGTACGCGTTCTGGCCCGCTCGTTCGGAGGGCGACGACATCGTGCTGGACCCGGGCGCGGGTGCGACGGGCGTGGGCGCGGGGGAGCGGGACTCGGGCGCGGCGGGCGCGGGTGCGGCGGGTGAGGGCGAGCGGGTGCGGATGCCGATGTTGCGCCAGCAGACTGCCAAGCCCGAAGGCCGTCCCAACCGCTGCCTCGCCGACTACGTCGCCCCCGCCGGTGACCACCTCGGCGGCTTCGCGGTGTCGATCCACGGCGCCGACGAGCTGGCCGCCGCCTACGAGGCCGACGGCGACGACTACAAGGCGATCATGGTCAAGGCGCTGGCCGACCGGCTTGCCGAGGCGTTCGCCGAGCACGTGCACCTGGCGGCCCGGCGCGCCTGGTTCGAGCCGGACGCCGACCCGGTGCTGGAGGACCTGCACGCCGAGCGCTTCCGCGGCATCCGCCCGGCGCTGGGCTACCCGGCCAGCCCGGACCACAGCCTGAAGAAGGAACTGTTCGAGCTGCTGGAATCGGAGAAGCTGGGGATGGGGCTGACCACGTCGTTCGCGATGACCCCGGCGGCCAGCGTCAGCGGCCTGATCTTCCAGCACCCGGAGTCGCGGTACTTCACGGTGGGGCGGCTGGGGCGCGACCAGATCGAGGACTACGCCGAGCGGCGGGGGATGCCGCTGGGCGAGGTGGAGCAGTGGCTCCGTCCCAACCTGGACTACGACCCGAAGTAGTTTGAAGCCCCGGCCCAGGGGGCTCGCCTGGC
>NZ_BCRO01000153.1 GCF_001552635.1 Actinomadura hibisca NBRC 15177
TCTAGCCCGGCGGGGCTCGCCTCCGGCTTTGCCCCGCCGGGCCAGATCGGCACTCGCGTGATGGCTGGGGTTCCAGGCCCGCGCCCTTACAGGTAGAAGCCGGTCGCGCCGTCGGTGGTGGGGCGGCCGCCGGCGGGTTTGGTCTTCTCGCCCTTGCGCAGGGCCGCCAGCTCGGCGAGCGTCGCGCCGTCCGGGCCGATGTCGGCGCCCTCGGCGTGCTCGCCCAGCCAGTCCAGGGACTCCTCCCGCGTCAGCGGGCCGACCTCGATCTGCGCCAGGCAGCGGCCGGGCCGCACGACGGCCGGGTGCAGCCGGGCGAGGTCCTCGTTGGTGGTGATGGCCACCAGCACGTCCCGGCCCTGTCCCAGCATGCCGTCGGTCAGGTTGAGCAGGCGCGACAGGCCCTGCCCGGCCGACTGCTTGGCCTCGCCCCGGATCAGCTCGTCGCAGTCCTCCAGGATGAGCAGGCGCCAGCGGCGGTTCTCCTCGTCGTCCTGGCCCACCGCGGCCTGCATCAGGTAGCTGGGGGTGCCGAACAACGACTCGGGGTCCAGCACGCAGTCGGCGCGGCACCACTCGCCCCAGGCGCGCGCCAGGGCGCGCAGCGCGGTGGTCTTGCCGGTGCCGGGCGGGCCGTGCAGCAGCAGGAGCCGCCCCGAGACGTCCTCGCGCGTCAGCGCCATGACCTCGTCCAGGGCCTCGGCGACCGGCGCGGTGTAGTTGCGGCGGATGTCGGCCCACGGGTCGGCGGAGATGGCGCGCTCGCTGCGGGCGGGGCCGTGCCCGCTCATGTGCCAGAAGCCCATCTCGATGTTGGTCTCGTCGGTCTTGGGCGGCTCGGTGGCGTCCCGGACGCACTCGTCCATGATCGACGCGGCCAGCTCCTCGCTGACCGCCGAGACCGCCAGGTAGGCGTGGCCGTTGGTCCAGCGGTTGACCAGCAGGGTCCAGCCGTCGCCCTCGGCGAGCACCGAGCTCTGGCCGCGCTCCTCGGCGGCGCGCAGCAGCCGGGCGCTCTCCGGCCGGAGCGGGGCGTCGGGCTTGACGTGCTCCAGCCGGGTCGAGCGGGACCAGGGCTGCTCGCCCGAGGCGAAGGGACGCAGCGAGAGCACGTCCATCACGTCGGTGGGCGAGTTGTTGTCGTTGAGGTTGAAGACCACCGACAGCGGCGGCGCTCCTTCCGTCACCGTCTCCGGGGTTTCGACCAGGTGCAGGATCTCCGGCGGGCGCCGTGGCGTGGTCATGGATTCGATGATCAGCCCCGGCGCCGTCCGGCGTCCAGCGATTTACCCCGGCTGGTCGGTGTCAGGACCCTTCGGCGGGCTTGGCCTCGGGGGAGGTGGTGTCGGTGGGCTTGGCGTCGGCCACCTCGTCCGCGGCGGCCTTCGGCTCGGCGGGCTTCGGCTCAGCGGGCTTCGGCTCGGCGGGCTTCGGCTCGGCGGGCTTGGCCTTGGCTTCGGTGGCCTCGGGGGTGGCGGGCTTGGCCTCGGGCGACGCGGTGTCGGTGGGCTTGGCCTCGGTGGATTTGGCCTTGGCCGACTTGGTCGGCTTGGCCGCCTTGGTCTCCACCGGGGTCGCCACGGGGTCTTTGTCGTCGGGTGCCACGGCCTTGGCGGGCTCGGCCGCCTCGGCGGGCTTGACCGCCTTGTCCTGCGCCGTCTCGTCCGCGACGGCCTTGGCGGCGGCCGCCTCCTCGGCGGCGGCCTTCTCGCGGGCCGCGCGGCGGGCGGCGCGCTCCTCGCCCTCCTTGCGGTCGAGCTCGGCGGCCTCCTCCGGGGTCGGCGCGGTGCCGCCCAGGTAGGCCGGCTGCCACCAGCGCCCGTCCTCCTTGGGCAGCTCCGGGTACTCGCGCTGGGCCTTCTCCAGCAGCTCGGCGATCCGGGCGCGCAGCTCCTCGGTGACCTTGTCGTAGTCGTCGCCGCGCTTGGGGTGCATGGGCTCGCCGACCAGGATGGTGATCGGGACGCCGCGCTGGAACAGCCGCTTGGGGTGGCCCTTGGTCCACATCCGCTGCGGGCCCCAGACCGCCATCGGCACCAGCGGCACGCCCGCCGCGACCGCCATCCGCACCGCGCCGCTCTTGATGTCCTTGACGGTGAACGAGCGGCTGATGGTCGCCTCGGCGAACACGCCGATGACCTCGCCGCCCTTCAGCGCGTTCAGCGCCGCCTTGTAGGAGGCGGCCCCGGCCAGGCGGTCCACCGGGATGTGGTGCATGCCGCGCATCAGCGGCCCGGC
The DNA here is from genome assembly GCF_001552635.1 of Actinomadura hibisca NBRC 15177. Classification (GTDB taxonomy): domain Bacteria; phylum Actinomycetota; class Actinomycetes; order Streptosporangiales; family Streptosporangiaceae; genus Spirillospora; species Spirillospora hibisca. The sequence goes on from NZ_BCRO01000153.1 coordinate 2,239, forward strand.
GACCTTGTTGTCGAAGATCTCCTTCTTGGCCATGAACCGCACCAGCCGCCCGGCCGGATGCGCGCCGAGCCCGGCGAAGATGAAGTCGAGGTAGCTGACGTGGTTGCTGACGAGCACCGCGCCGCCGACGGGCGGGATGTTCTCGGTCCCCTCAATGCGGAACTTGAGGTTGAGGACCTTGAACAGGCCCTTCGCCGCCTTGATCACCGGTGGGTACACGATTTCGGCCATGGGTGAACCGTACTTGAGCGCGGCGGTGACCCGCGAGCGGTCCGGGCGGCACCGGGACCCGCGATAGATCACACAGCCGGCCGGAACTCTGAGAAGGTAGAGGGGTGCCGTGAGCCGGTGACGCATGAGAGGGGCTGAGCACATGGAACCGTTGGACGCGGCGTCGGACGTGCACGCCCTGATCCGCGACCTGCTGCCGGTGGTGGCGCCGGCCGCCTGGTTCGACGACGGCACCTCCGAGGTGGTGCTGCCGCTCGGCCGCTCCGAGGCGCGCGCCTCCACCTGGACGGTGCTGGAGCGCTGCGCCCGCGCCGAGCCCCCGGCCTGGCCGCGCCTGGTGGACGACTGGGTGCGCGAGGTCGGCGACCGGGCGTTCCGCGCGGTGGGCGAGATGGAGCTGTTCGGCGACGTGCGCGAGCTGCTGCGGCTGCGGATCGTCCCCAAGCTCGCGCCGCGCGACCGCGAGGGCCTGGTGGTGGTCCCGGCCGGCGACCACTTCGACGCCATGGTCATGATCGAGCACCCGCGCTACGGCGGCCCGCTGACCAAGGCCCGCGCCGGACTGCTCGGCCTGCACAAGCTCGGCTACGTGATGACCAACACCCACGACCGCGAGCTGGCCGACGTCCAGGTGCACGACCAGCCGCTGCTACCGGGCCGCGACGTGCGGGTGGTGACCAAGCCGGGCAGCCGGTACGTGTCGGCGCTGCTCAGCGAGGTCGGCCGGTTCCTGCCCCCGCCCGGCGACCCGGCGGCGAGCGGGCACGGGGCCCTGGTGGGCGTGCCGTGCCACAGCACGCTGCTGCTGTACCCGATCACCACGCGGGCGGTGCGCGAGGTGCTGCCGGTGTTCGCCGACGTGGTCGCCGAGATGCACGCGGCGGCGGAGGACCCGTGCGCGTACGGGGTGTACTGGAGCCACGACGAGCGACGGCTGACGCCGCTGCGGCCGGAGACGGCGCTGACGGGGTCGGGGGAGTTCGCGGCTTTGTTGCGGCGCTTGCCGGAGGAGTGACGGGCGGCTGGGGTTGTTGGTCGGGTGCGGCAAACCCGCGCGTGGCTGAGCTGCGCGGTCTTGTGTAGACCCCCACAGATTGAGTCGGTGCCTCGG
>NZ_BCRO01000154.1 GCF_001552635.1 Actinomadura hibisca NBRC 15177
TGGGGGCCGGGGGCGGGAGCTGGTCGAGGGCGGGCGGGGCGTCGGGCTCGACGTCCGGCTCGGCCGCCTCGACCTTTTCCTGCCTCTCGCTCTTCTCGGGCCTCTCGCTCTTCTCGGTCTTGTCCTTCTCGTGCTTGTCGCCGTCGCGGTCGCCGTGCGGCCAGCGGGGGAAGCGCGAGGTGCGGGTCGCGGCGATCTGCTCGCGGATGCGCTCCACGATCCGTCCCGCCGCCAGCTCGTACGCCAGCACGCACGCCGAGGTGATCGCCTTGGCGCGGGACGCGCCGTGTGCGATGACCACGGTGCCGTTCAGGCCCAGCAGCACGCCGCCGCCGTAGGTGTCGGAGTCCAGCCGGTCGCGCAGCTCCTGGAGGCGGCGGCGTTGCAGCAGCGCGCCGACCTTGGCGGTGCGGCTGGCGGTCATCGCGCCGCGGATCTCGCCGAACGCCGTCCGGACGGTGCCCTCCATGGTCTTCAGCGCCACGTTGCCGGTGAACCCGTCGGTGACGATCACGTCCACCACGCCCGCCAGCAGGTCGTGGCCCTCCACGTTGCCGACGAACTCCACGTCGTGGTGCCCGCCCGACAGCAGCTCGTGGGCGCGCTTGGCCAGCTTGTTGCCCTTGCCCGCCTCCGCGCCGATGTTGAGCAGGCCGACGCGGGGCCGCTCCAGCCCCAGCCGGATCTGCGCGTAGGCGGTGCCGAGCGCCGCGAACTGCACCAGCGTCTCGGGCTTGACGTCGGCGGTCGCGCCCGCGTCCAGCAGCACCGTGGGGCGCGGCCGGGTCGGCAGCGCCACCGCGATCGCCGGGCGCAACACGCCCGGCTGGCCCTTCAGCCGCAACCGCGAGGTGGCCACCACCCCGGCGGTGCTGCCCGCCGACACCAGCGCCGACGCCCGGCCCTGCTTGATCAGGTGGCAGGCGATCGCGACCGACGAGCGGGGCTTGCGCCAGCTCGCCAGCGCGCCCTCGCCCATGTCCAGGGCCTCCTCGGCGTGCACGATCGGGATCTCGCCCGCGACGCCGAGCCGGTCCAGCTCCCGCCGGATGCGCGGCGCCTGCCCGACCAGCAGCAGCCGCACGCCGTGCTCGCGCACCGCCGCGACCGCCCCGGCGACGATCTCCTCGGGGGCGTGGTCGCCGCCCATGGTGTCGACCGCGATCGGGGCGGGGCCGTCCGCCGATCCCGCGGCCGCGAGCCGCGACGGCTCGCCGGTGCCGGGCATGGCGACTCCAGGTGGGGTGGGAGAGTTCGGGTGGCCGCGAGAAACGCGCCACCTCGAATCGTAGGACGTCCCTCCCGATGCCTCGGCCCCCGCCCGCCCACCCCTTCGGGCGCGGGGCGGTCGTGTCAGTCGGCGCGGCGGCAGTCGTCGGCCAGGCAGCGGACGTTCTGCACGAGCGGCTTACCGTCCACCAGGATCGTGTAGTAGTGGTCGCGGGTGCGGTCCTCGCCGCTGCCGAACACCTGGACCGGCTTGCGGTCGGCGGTGCGGCCGGTGCAGGAGGCGCGCGTCTTGGCCTTGCTCCAGCCCGCCATGTCGGTGCAGGTCAGGCCCTCCCGCAGGGGCACCCCGCGCGCCTTCAGCTCCGCGCCCGCGGTGCCCGCCAGCGCGTTGCGGAGCTGGGGCTGCGTCTCGTAGCGCAGCTCCTTGCCACCGGTGAAGGTGAGGGCGAGGTAGACGATGCCGGCCGTGACGCCGGTGACGATGAGGGCCAGGACGCCCAGGACCAGCGGCCGCACGCGAGTGTTCTTCACGGTCGTTCTCATAGCCGGACGGTGCCCGCGCCACGCCCGGCGGCGCCCCGGCTTTCCGAGCTCCGGCCGAGTTCCTTACGGGATCAGGAATGTCGGGCGCAGCCGAGCCCGAGGCAGTGCGACCGCAACACCTCGCGCGGCCCCACGGTGATCACGTACAGCTCGCGGGGATCGTGCGTCTCGGCGCCGGTGGCGGTGCCGCTGACGCGGACCGGCTCGCCCGCCGCGGTGGTGGCCGTGCAGGAGATCCGCACGACGCCGCCGTCGCCCTGCTCCAGCGACCCGCACTCGGGCCGCGCCCGCAACCGCACGCCCCGGTCGCCCAGCTCCTTGATCACCCCGTCGGTGACGGCGTTGCGGTAGGCGCCCTCGGAGATCCGCTGCATCAGCTCGCAGCCGCTCAGCGACACCATGAGGGCCAGCGCCACCAGGACCGCGCGCAGCCGCGTCACGCCGCCTCCCGCAGGACCTCGGCGACCGCGTCGGCGACCGCGTCGGGCCGGTCGAGCTGCACCATGTGCAGGCTGTCGGGCAGCTCCACCTGGCGGCCCAGCGGGCTCATGGCGGCCAGCCGGGCGTGGTCGTCGGCCCACGCGCGGGCCCGGTCGGGGTCGGAGTAGTCGCCGAGCGCGGTGAGGACGACCAGGGGCACCGGCGGGAACGGCCGCCGCTCGCGCAGGCCCTCCAGGTCGGCGGCCATCTCGCGGTAGGCCAGCTCCTCGGCCAGGACGGTGCCGAGCACGGTGCCCCGGCCGTACACCGACCGCACCGTCTGCTCGTCCGCCGGCTCGTCGCGGTGGCTGGTGAAGCGCAGCACGATCCGGCGGCCCAGCGGCCCCAGCACCCGCGCCATCCGCGTCGCCTCCAGCGCGGCCCCCGCCGCCCGCGCCACCGGCACCGTCGCGGCCGCGACCCGCATCGACGGGCAGGCGAGGTCGCTCTCGTAGCTGGGATCGACCAGCACCAGGCCCGCGACCAGGTCGGGATGCAGCCGGGCCAGCGCCTCGGCATGGAACCCGGCCATCGAATGGGCCAGCACGACCACCGGCGCGCCCGCCCACACCGCCAGGTCGGCCAGGACACGGACCTCGCGGCGCAGGCTCGGCGCGGCGTGCGCGGCCGGGCTGAGGCCGAGGCCCGGCCGGTCGAAGGCCAGCACGCGGTACTTGTCCAGCAGTTCGACGGTGGGCGCCCAGTCGAACCAGACGCCGCCGAGCCCCGAACTGAGCAGCAGCGGGGGCCCGCCCGGATCGCCGGACTCCACCACGTGCACCTCCTCGCCGCCCGCCGTGACGATCACGCGCCGGCCCCCTTCCGCCGGTCCGCGTACAACGCCCACGCGATGGTGAGCAGCCCCAGCACCAGGATGCTGATCTGCACCCGCTGGATGATCCCCAGCCAGCGGCCCAGCAACATCGCCAGCACCGTGCTCAGCGCGAAGACGGTCTCGGTGAGCGCCAGCAGCCAGCCCCAGCGGGCCAGCGCGGGCCACCACCCGTACCGGCGCGCGGCGATCGACAACGTCAGCAGCGCCGCCACCCCGAACGAGATCACCAGGCTGCTGGTGACGGCGTGGAAGGAGTGCGAGAACGACACCTGCTCGGAGCGCTCGCGCAGCGCGCACCAGGTCTCCAGGCTCGGCGCGCAGTCCAGCGGGAAGACCGCGTCGCCGATCGCGCACAGCCCGAACAGCGCCAGGAACGTCCAGCCGAGCGCCGACCAGAACCGCCGCCGCAGGGTGACCAGCGCGGTGACGGCCACGCCGATCGTCAGCGCGCCGGTGATGAAGTCGCCGCCGCTGTAGACCTGGTGGTAGGGCTGGTCGACGGCCGACAGCTCGCTGACGTAGCCGTTGATGACGTCCAGGTCCGGGCTGAGCCGGTGCTCCAGCAGGAACGTCGCGTAGGTGATCGCGGCGACGACCGCGGCGGCGACCGCGAACCACGGCGCCACCCCCGGCCCGTCGTCGCGTCCGGCCGTCTCCACACGCCCCCCTCGCTCGCCGCCCACCGATCAGTATCGGGGTACCAGCATAAGGAGCGCGTAGGGGGCGCGACTTTCACGTCCCGTAATCGTTGAACGGGGGATGGGAGACGCAGGCGTAACGTTCGACGATATGTCTGCTCTGCCGTTGACCAGCATCTTTACACCCTTACAAGGGTAACTAGGCATTATGGCCGTGCTTCAACCGTTTCAATGGAGGTGCCCCGGGCCGATCTGATCACAGACCGTGACGCGCCCTGGGCGCGTTTCCCCCGCCGACGTTCAAGGAGTACCGACACGTGACCATGGTGAACGACGCGGTTCCCGCGGTGCGGTCCACCGGGCGCAAGTTCCGCGCCTTCACGGCCAAACATCTGGACGAGCTGACCGCCCGCGCGGGCCTGTCGCCCGACCAGCAGCTCGCGACGCGGGCGGTGGCGACGGTCCTGCCGTTCCGGACCAACGCCTACGTCCTGGAAGAGCTGATCGACTGGACCGCCGCGCCGGACGATCCCATCTACCGGCTGGTGTTCCCCCAGCCGGACATGTTGCCCGCCGAGGACGTCGCCACGCTGTCGGACCTGCTGCGGCGGGAGGCGCCCAAGGCCGAGGTCGAGGCCGCCGCGCACGCGGTGCGGATGAAGCTGAACCCGCACCCGGCCGGGCAGATGGAGTTGAACATCCCGAGCTTCGGCGACGGGAAGATCCCCGGCCTCCAGCACAAGTACGACGAGACCGTGCTGTACTTCCCCAAGCAGGGGCAGACCTGCCACGCGTACTGCACCTACTGCTTCCGCTGGGCCCAGTTCGTGGGCGAGGCCGACCTGAAGATGGCCGGCGACGACGTGCAGCAGCTGCGCGACTACGTGCTCGCCCACCCCGAGGTGACCAGCGTGCTGTTCACCGGCGGCGACGCGATGATCATGGGCGAGCCGGTGCTGCGCCGCTACGTCGAGCCGCTGCTGGACCTGGAGCAGCTCGAATCCATCCGGATCGGCACCAAGTCGCTGGCGTACTGGCCGCAGAAGTTCGTCACCGACCCCGACGCCGACGACATGTTGCGGCTGTTCGAGCAGGTCGTGGCGGCGGGCAAGAACCTCGCGTTCATGGCGCACTTCTCCCACCCGCGCGAGCTGGAGCCGCTGGTGCTGACGGAGGCGGTGCGCCGCATCCGCGACACCGGCGCCGTCATCCGCACGCAGGCCCCGCTGATCCGCGGCATCAACGACGACCCGGCCGCGTGGGAGACGATGTGGCGCGTCCAGACGCGGATGGGCCTGGTCCCGTACTACATGTTCGTGGAGCGTGACACGGGGCCGCAGGACTACTTCGCGGTGCCGCTGGCCGACGCGTACGACATCTTCCGCGACGCGTACAAGAACGTGTCGGGACTGGCGCGCACGGTGCGCGGCCCGTCGATGTCGGCGACGCCGGGCAAGGTGTGCGTGGACGGCGTGCTGGACATGTTCGGAGAGAAGGTGTTCGCCCTGCACTTCATCCAGTGCCGCGACGCCGACCTGGTGGGCAAGCCGTTCTTCGCCAAGTACGACCCGGACGCGATCTGGCTGGACGACCTGAAGCCGGCCTTCGCGGACAGGTTCCCCTGGCAGAAGTAGCCACAGCGCTGCGGCGAGCCGTCCCCACGGGACGCCTCGCCGCACCTGGCACGACCAGCAGCGCGGGGTGCGGGGCTGGGGTTGCAGGTCGAGGTGCGGAAAACCCGCGTAGGACTGGGGTTGTTGGGCACGTGCACAAACCTGCGCGGGGCCGGGGTCTCTGGTCGAGGTGCGGAAAATCCGCGCAGGACTGGGGTTGTTGGGCACGTGCACAAACCCGCGCGGGGCTGGGGTTGCTGGTTGGGTGCGGGGCGCGGGGCTGAGGCGGTTGGTCGGCTGTAGACCCCCACAGACTGAGTCGGTGCCTTGGCCTCGGCGAAAGCGGCTGTG
>NZ_BCRO01000155.1 GCF_001552635.1 Actinomadura hibisca NBRC 15177
ACGCCCTGCTGGGCGAGGAGCAGGGGCCGGGGCGCCGCATGAGTGAGATCCAGGGCGCGTAGTCCGTCCAGTAGCGCCATGGTTCTCTCCTGGCCTGCAGTGATCACTCTCACCTCACGGTGCCGGACGTGGTGGTCACTGGTCAAGCGAGCGCTTGCTTCACTGCGGAGGCCGCCCGTTGACGGCGCGTCCAAAAAGAGTGACGCTGGCAGCGCCCCGGGAGGTGCCATGCGGTTTTCGATCTTCTACGAGCACCAGTTGCCGCGCCCGTGGGACAACGGCGCGGAGCAGCGCCTGTACCAGGACGCGCTGGACCAGGTGGAGATCGCCGACCGTGTCGGCTTCGACCGGATTTGGGCCGTGGAACATCACTTCCTTGAGGAGTACTCCCACTCCTCGGCCCCCGAGGTGTTCCTCGCGGCGGCCTCGCAGCGCACCAAGCGCATCCGGCTGGGGCACGGCATCGTCCAGCTCCCGCCGGGCGTCAACCACCCGGCCCGCGTCGCCGAGCGCGTCGCGACGCTGGACCTGGTGTCGGGCGGCCGTGTCGAGTTCGGGACCGGCGAGTCCAGCTCCAGCGCCGAGCTGGGCGGTTTCGGCGTGCGGCGGGCCGACAAGCGGGAGCAGTGGCAGGACGCCATCGACGCGATCACGCGGATGTTCGTGGAGGAGCCGTTCGCGGGCTGGCGGTCGCGGCACCTCCAGATGCCGCCGCGCAACGTGGTGCCCAAGCCCGTCCAGAAGCCGCACCCGCCGCTGTGGGTGGCCTGCTCGCGCCGCGAGACGATCGAGTTCGCGGCGCGCAACGGCATGGGGGCGCTGTCGTTCTCGTTCGTGGAGCCCGAGGACGCCGCCAGGTGGGTGGACGCCTACTACCGGATCATCGAGTCGGACGCGTGCGTGCCCGCCGGGTTCGCGGTCAACCCGAACGTGGCGGTCGTGCTGCCGATGATGTTGCACGAGGACGAGGCGACGGCCATCGACCGGGGCATCGACGGCGCGCACTTCTTCGGCTTCGCGCTGGCCCACTACTACGGCACCACCCCGCACGACCCGGGCCGCACCGACGTGTGGGAGCAGTTCCGGGAGCGGCGCGCCGCCAAGGGCTTCGACCGCGACCAGATCATCGCCAACGCCGAGGCGCTGAACGTGAACGTCGGCTCGTTGCGCGGCGCGATCGGCACGCCCGACCAGGTGGCCGACCTGATCCGCCGCTACGAGGCGGCGGGCGTGGACGAGATCTCGTTCGTCATGCAGTCCGGCCCCACCAGGCACGAGCACATCTGCGAGGCGCTGGAGCTGTTCGGCAAGTCGGTCCTGCCGCGCTTCGCCGAGCACCACGACGCCGCCAAGGCCGCGCGCCTGGCCCCCGCCATCGAGGCGGCCCTGTCCCGGCGCGCCCCGGCCCGCGACCTCCCGCCCGGCTACCGCATCGACGAGGACGCCGAGGTCCTGCGCGCCCGCCGCGCCCGTCGGCCGCGCGTGACCCTGCGGACGGTGCGCGACGAGGCCCGCGCCAGCGGACGCCGCCGCTTCCAGCAGGGCTTCTACCGCCTGGTGCACGACCGCTCGGACGAGCAGATCGAGCGCCGCTTCGGCTCCCGCGCCCAGCGGATCTTCTTCACCGGCATGGCGCGCGCCTACGACCCGAAGCTGGCGGGCGGCTTCGCGGGCGAGTTGGAGTTCCGCCTGACCCGCACGGACGGCACCGCGACCCCGTGGACGGTCGAGGTCCGCGACGGCAAGGCGCAGGCCCGTCCGGGCCCCGCCCGCGAGGCGCGCTTCACGCTCGTCGCGGGCACGGCCGACTTCCTGCGGGTCCTGGCGGGCGACGCGAACCCGGCGGTCCTGCTGATGGACGGCCGCCTGAAGGTGCGCGGCGACATCGAGCTGGCCCCGCGCGTCAGCGAGATGTTCGGCGGCCCGTCCCCGTACTGAACCGAGCTGCCGCACGTGATCGAAAGCGCTAGCTTCGCCGGATGTTCTCCCTCCAGGAACCCCAGGTCTTCACTCCGGCCGGGACCTGATCGAGCCCACCCGGCTGGCCCGGCAGATCACCTCGATCATCGACGACTTCCGCGACCGGAACGCGAAGACCCGGCCGCCCCGGCAGTTCCCGCACTGATCAAGCCCGCTTTAACGCGACAAACCGGACCGGCCGCTTCCGGACGATCTCCGCCGGGGAGCGGTATCCGCGCGCCTGTCGGGCACACGCCGCCCATGACGACCTCACCGTACGGACAGCAGCCCGCCTACTCCGACGCCCCCGCTCGCTCCGACGCCTCCGGCCCGCCCATGCGCCGCGCGATCCCCAAGACGGTGGACCTGGCCTCCAAGCTGATGGTCGCCGGAGGCGTGTTCGGCGTCATCAACACCATCGTGTCCTTCGCCGCCGCCGACGTGGTGCGCAGCTCCAACGGGAACACCAGCAGCGTCCAGCTCGTCGGCCCGCTGGCCATCGTGGGCGGCGTCATCGGCCTCGCCCTGTGGTTGTGGATGGCGTGGGCGATGCGGCGCGGCCACAACTGGGCGCGCGTGTTGTCCACCGTCTTCTTCGGCCTGGGCGCGCTGTTCCTGGTCGGCGACGCCGTCGGCCCCGCGCCGGTGTGGCTGAAGCTGATGGTGGCGGTGCCGCCGCTGATCGGGCTGGTCGCGGTCGTGCTGCTGTGGAAGAAGGAGTCCGGCCCGTTCTTCACCGGCCGCTGAACGCCCGGCTAGCGGGCCGTCCGGTCCTCGGACGGCCGCAGGGGATTCAGGAACTTGAACGCCGGGTCGAGCGGCGCGCGGTGCTCGGCGAGCCGGAGCGCGTCGGCGGCGCACACCCGGACCGGGCACGGGGGCTCGTCGGGCGGCGTCCAGGTCACCTGCTCGACGGCGGGGCCGTGCCGGGCGTCGAAGTAGCACAGCGCCGGACGGCCCGCCTGCGCCTCGGGGACCTCGGCGTCCGGCTCCGCCTCGGACGCGCCCTGCTCGGTACCGGCCCGCACCGGCTCTTCCGGCCGTCCCCGCCGGAAGAGCCCTGGCCACTCCAGCGGCTTCCGCATAGCGGGCAATGTAGCTCAAACATCCTCATGGTCACCGGGCGGGAGGGGGCCAACCCGCCCGGTGACGGTTCAGGCGGCCTGCTTGCGAGCCGCCCGGAGGCCCTTGAACACCTCGTGCCCGGCCACGACGAGCACACCCAGCGCGGCGACGGTGTAGAACTCGTCCCGCACGGTCAGGCCGCCGTTGACGGTGCCCAGGAACTCCGGGTTGAAGAACAGCCGCTCGTGCAGGATCCACGCCAGCGGCAGCGCGAACACCGCCTGGGCGACGGCGTGCGCGGCGGCCAGCGGAACGGTCCAGCCGCGCGTGCCGACGCGGACCAGATCGATCGCCACCAGCGCGGCGAGCCCGGCGAGAACAGGCCAGATCCAGCCCGACCACAGGGCTGGGTCGAGCACCTGGAGCCGCTTGCCGTCGGTCCGGACCGGCTCGGCGGTGTGCTGCCAGACGATCAGCCCGAGCAACAGCGCGTTCCAGACCGCCGAGACCATGCCCGCGACGCGGCCGCCCTCCTGCTGCGGCACCTCGGGCAGGTCGTCGGGCGTCCAGGTCGGCGTGCCGGGGAGGGGTTCGCCGTCGCGCCGGGTCCGCTCGATCAGCGCGAACACGACGGTGGGCCAGGCGACGAGCTGCGCGCCGACGACGAAGAACGCCCCGATCCCCGCGCCGACCGCGTCGCCCGCGCCCTTGCCATCCAGCAGGTCGACGGCCGACGCCGCGACGGTCACCAGCGGCAGCACCGTGGCCAGCAGCAGCTTCAGCAGCCGCAGGTAGGCCGGGTACAGCTCCGGGCCGATCAGCGCGAGCGGGCGGCCGGAGTAGCGGGCGGCCAGCCGGACCGGGTCGCCCATCTCGGTGAGCACCGCGCGCTCGGCGGCGGCCGGGTCGGCGTCGCGGTGACCCTCGACGGTGTCGGCGATCGTGGCGCGCAGCTCGTCGGCGATGTCGTCGCGCTGGCCGGCCGGGATGCGCCGGACGACCTCGTGCACGTAACGCTCGGTCAGAGTGTCGGTGCTCATGCTGGGGGGATCTCCTTGGTCAGTCGTGCGATCGAGGTCGCCAGGTCCCGCCACTCGCGCAGCAGCCCGGCGCGCACCCGCGAGCCCTCGGGGCTCACCCGGTAGAACTTGCGGGGCCGGGACTCCTCGGTGTTCCACTCGCTGGTGAGCAGCCCCTGTTTCTCCAGGCGGCGCAGCAGGGGGTAGAGCGTGTTGCCGTCGACGGCGACCCCGGCGGCGTCGAGCGTTTCCAGGAGCGCGTAGCCGTACTGCGGCTGCTCCAGCAGCGCGAGGCAGGCCAGGACGACCGTGCCGCGGCGCAACTCCTGGGCCTGGCTCTGGATCAGCTCTTCGGAGGACACGCGTCACACCATACTGTGCGATACACACTAATGTCGATCGCCTTCTATCGCGGACCGTGCGGGACAATCGCCGAAGCGAGGCAACCCCACCGCCCTCCGCCCGCATTAAAGGGGCGTGAACCCTCCGAGAGAAGGGCGGTGTGCATGGCGAAGGCCGACGATGAGTACACCGCGTACGTGACGGCCCGGATGGCCTGGCTCCAGCGGGTGGCCTACCTGCTGTGCCAGGACTGGCACCGGGCCGACGACCTGGTGCAGACCGCGATCACGCGGCTGTACCTCAACTGGCGGCGCGCGTCGGCCGCCGAGAACATCGACGGGTACGCCCGCACGGTGCTGGTGCGCGTGTTCCTCGCCGAGCAGCGGGGCGCGTGGTGGAAGCGGGTGCGGCCGTTCCGGGAGATCCCTGAGGAGAGCGGCCCGCCGGACCTGAGCGCCGACCAGGCGGCGGGCCTGGACCTGCGCGCGGCGCTGGCCGCGCTGCCGCCGAGGCAGCGGGCCGTGGTGGTGCTGCGGTTCTACTGCGACCTGTCGGTGGAGCGGACGGCTGCCGAGCTCGGATGCTCCACCGGAACCGTCAAGAGCCAGACCGCGAAGGGCCTGGAGGCGTTGCGCCGCACCCTGCGCCCGGCCGAGGAGATGCGATGAACGACCTGAAGAACATGCTGGACGACGTCGCGGCCACGCCCCGCCCCGGCCCGTCGCGGGTGGACGTCACCGCGGCCGTGGCCAGGGGCCGCCGGACCCGCC
>NZ_BCRO01000156.1 GCF_001552635.1 Actinomadura hibisca NBRC 15177
GCCCGTCGGCCTCGGCGGCGAGCTGCCGCAGGCGGCGCAACGAACGGTCGGTGATCTGCCGCACCCGGTTGTGGCTCAGCCCGTATCGGGCGCCGATCTGGGCGTAGGACAGCGGCTGCCCGTTGTCCATGCCGAACCGCGCCCGCACGATGGCCGCCTCGCGCTCGGGCAGCCGCTCCAGCAGCCGTCCCAGGCCCTCCAGGTCGTCCAGCGCCAGCACCTCGGCCTCCGGGGTGACCGCCTCGGGATCCTCCAGCAGGTCGCCCATCGAGGTCTCGCCGGCGTCGTCGACGGTGGCGTCCAGGCTCGCCGGGTCGCGCCGCCAGCGCAGCAGCTCGTCCACGTGCTCGGGCTCGGCCCCGACCGAGGCGGCCAGCTCGTCGCGGGTGGGCTCGCGGCCCAGCTCGCGGCTGAGCTGCCGCTCGGCGCGGCGCAGCCGGGACAACTCCTCCTCGACGTGCACGGGCAGCCGGATGGTGCGGGCGGTGTGACTGAGCCCACGCCCGATCGCCTGCCGGATCCACCACGTGGCGTAGGTGGAGAACTTGAAGCCCCGGCGGTAGTCGAACTTCTCCACCGCGCGCATCAGCCCGAGGTTGCCCTCCTGGATGAGGTCGATCAGCGGCAGGGCGTCGGTGGGGTACTTGCGGGCGATCGAGACCACGAGCCGCAGGTTGGCCTCCACGAACCGCTGCTTGGCGCGCAGCCCGGCCTCGGCCAGCGCCGCCAGCTCGTCACGGGTCGTCCCTGCGGGCGGCGTGCCCTCGTCGAGCAGGTGCTCGGCGTACAGGCCCCCCTCGATCGCCTTGGCCAGGTCGACCTCCTCCTCCGCGTCCAGCAGAGGCGTGCGGCCGATCCGGTCGAGGTAGGCCCCGACGAGGTCCTTGTCGGGGGCGTCGATCCTGTCGCCCTTGGTACGGGTTGCAGCCATCCTGACCCTTCTCCAGTGCGATCTCCCTAAGAGGACAACGCTAATTACCGCTCTGTGATTCCCGGGTGGGGAATACTGCGGGCCTGTACGCCGCTCTACCCGTTCTGATACCCCGACCGAGGAGAAAACGACATGGCGACGGTCACACTGACCGCGGAGAACTTCGACGAGGTCGCCGGGGGCGAGGGGATCGTCCTGGTGGACTTCTGGGCCTCCTGGTGCGGGCCGTGCCGCCGGTTCGCGCCGGTGTACGAGAAGTCGTCGGACAAGCACGCGGACATCACCTTCGCCAAGGTCGACACCGAGGCCGAGGCGGCGCTGTCGGAGCGCTTCCGGATCAGCTCGATCCCGACGCTGATGGCGATCCGCGACGGCGTGATCGTGTTCGCCGAGCCCGGCGCGCTGCCGGACGCGGTGCTGGAGAACGTGATCGAGCAGGTGCGCGGGCTGGACATGGACGACGTGCGCAAGCGCATGGGGTCCTGACCGGTAGCGGCCTGGGCGTCCCCTCTTCCGACCGTTGAGGCGGATTGGTAGCCATTTGTTGGGATATGTCGGCTCCTTTGGCGGCTCCCGTCCCCGCTCCCGGAGACCGGCTCCGGGAGCACCGCACGCGATCCCCGGACGGGGGACCCGCGAAGCGACGCCGACGACCGGCACCGGTCAGGAGGAGACACCATGATCACCGCACCCCGCCTGCGCCCGCCGCGCGAGGTGGCTCGCCGGCTCGTCCGCTCGGCCCCGATCGCCCGGCTGCGCCAGGCCGGCGGCCGCATCCGCGCCGAGGACTACGTCGAGGACGGCCGCTACGTCGTGCGCGCCGACCTGCCGGGCATGGACCCGGACCGCGACATCGCGGTGTCGGTGCGCCGCGACACCATCGAGATCAAGGCGATCCGCCGCGACCAGCACCGGGGCGGCCACACCGGCGAGATCTCCTACGGCCTGTTCCGCCGGGTGGTGACGCTGCCCCGCGACGCCGACCGCGACACCCTCACCACGCGCTACGCCGACGGCGTCCTGGAGGTGGCCGTGGCCCTGTCCGGCGCGCGCCTCCGGGCCGTCCCGCATGGACGATGATGGGGCCATGCTGGCCGACATCGTCGATTACCTGCTCTGCCCCGTCTGCGGAGCCGACCTCGCCCTGACCGGACGTGGGCTGCGCTGCCCGGCCGGGCACACCTTCGACGTCGCCAGGCAGGGCTACGCGAACCTGCTGCCGGGCAACGCCCGGCCGGGCACCGCCGACACCCCGGAGATGGTGCGGGCCCGCGCCGACTTCCTGGGCGCGGGCCACTTCGCACCGCTGACGGACCTGCTCGCCGGACGGGCGACCCGCACGCTGCCCCCTGACGCCAGATTCCTGGACGCGGGCGCGGGAACCGGCGCCTACCTGAGCGCGGTACTGGACGAGGCGCCGACCGCCTCGGGCCTCGCACTGGACATCTCCAAGCACGCCGCTCGCCGAGCGGCCCGCGCGCACCCCCGCGCGGGGGCGGTCGTCGCGGACCTGTGGCGACCGCTACCGGTCCGCGACACGACCGTGGACGTGATCCTGAACGTCTTCGCGCCGCGCAACCCGGCCGAGTTCCGCCGCGTACTGCGCCCGGGCGGGGCGCTCCACGTGGTCACGCCGTCGCCCCGCCACCTCGGCCCCCTGGTGGAGCGGCTGGGCCTGCTGACGGTGGACGAGCAGAAAACCGAACGAATGGACGCGGCACTGGCCGACCACTTCGCCCTGGAAACCCGGGAGAACCTCGAAACCCGGACGGAACTGGCCCACAAGGAGATCGAGACCCTGGTGGGCATGGGCCCCAACGCCCACCACGTCACCACCGAGGAGCTGTCCCGCCGGATCGGGGAGCTAGCCGACCCGTTCGAGGTGCCGCTGTCGTTCACCCTGTCGACGTTCCGCCCGCGCGGGTGACAGGCGCGCCAGCTCAAGCATGACCTGGGGGACGTCCCCGGGGCCGGTCAGGTCCCGGAGTTCGGGAACGTCCACGACCTCGTACAGGAACGAGACCGACACCGAACGGGCTGCGGCTCCGAGCAGGACGCGCTGGAGCGCCTGCCCGGCACGCAACCAGGTGGCGGGGTCATCGCCCCGGGTCGTGAGCATCGCCCGCTGGACGCCGTCCCCGGGAAGGGCGTGCAAGGTGACACCCTCCAACCGCGCGGCCTCGCCAAGTTCGTTCAACACCGGCAGGGAAGGCTTGACCGACGGCCCGGCCCCGCGCCCCGGGAAGGGCCGCAAGGTGGTGGCGTACAACAACCGCTCGGCCCGGGTGACACGATGCCGCCCCGCGAGCCGAACCGCGGCGAGCACGGTGGGCTGCTCGGGATAGGGGAGGAGCCGCACGACGGTGGCCTGCCCGAACTGCGCGGCCGCGAGCCGGAGATTGACGAGCGCGGCCCCACACCCGAGGTGGAGCCCGCGCCCCAGGGGATCGTGCATCGCCCGGAACCGCGCGGGATCGGCATGGACCTCGATGAGTCCGGGAGCGGTCCGGAACCGCCAGGCGTGCACATCATGGATGGTGGGCCCCATGGTGCCCGCGACGACCAGACGTTCCGCCGGACGACGAACAGTGGTGGATGCGCTCACGCGGGCTACCTCCTGACCTCGGCCCGGCACTGCCGCCGGGCGGTCCACGGCCGGTGCCGCATCATGCCGAAATGTGCAGGTTCGAGCACGACGCGACGAGACTGAGCGAACCGTACCGCAATGTGAGCTGGCGCACGTAGTGCGTGATCTGCGAGAACAAGAGATCGGGAGAGTTCGGCGGAAGCACTGAGACGCGTGAGGGGGAGCGTTCGATTTGACGCTTGCCGGGAGCGGTTTTAGTGTTCTTCTCGCCCCGAGGGATGCGGGACGCCGAGAGGCGGACGGCCCGGGGGACGCCCGGTTCGGAAAACCGGTTCGAGTCACGCTCGGACTGTTGTAAGCTGAACTGGTCAGCCCGAGACGGGATGCAGGACGCCGCAAGGTGGCCGGCCCGGAGGGCGCTTCAGGTGGATCGAATCGGAGATCTTCGGATCATCCAGTGTTCGGTGCGCCGAATCGGAAGTCTCGTACCGGTCGAAATGATCTCGCTGAGGTCGATTTGACAGGCGGAGTCAACCGAATAAGCTTGAAGGGTTGCCCCGGAGCGGGGCTCGCGAGTAGCGGGTCAAGCGCGGTGGGTGTCCGTTTCTTGAGAACTCAACAGCGTGTTAAAAGCCAGTGCCTTTACAGACCAGGCCAATGCGCCTGGTCACCCCGTGCTGATGCTTTCGGGTGTCGGCAGGGATTTCTTTGAGGCAAGTCGGCCCTCCGTATGGGGGTCGCATTTGCTGGGA
>NZ_BCRO01000157.1 GCF_001552635.1 Actinomadura hibisca NBRC 15177
CCGCGATTTGTCAAAACCGCGCTTTTCCGACCCAACTCCACAACACGCGGGCACGGCAGTGCACAGCACAGCCGCAGCAAGTGTGATCAAGGAGAGGTTCCCCGAGGCCGGCCACCACGTAACGGGCGTCCTGCATCCCTCTGGGGACAAGGAGAGAAGGTATGCGCTCCCGCACCCCGCGTCAAATCGACAGCCCGGTCTCCTGCGTGTCGGCCGTCCGCTCCCCCATGAGCAGCCAGTCCAGTGACGCCGGAGTCGCGTCGAAGTGGCCCGCGTGCCCTGCGTCCGCCTGCACGTTCAGGTCCGCCGTCGGGATCCGTGCGGCCAGCCAGCGCGCGTGCGCCACCGGCACCACCGAGTCCAGCTCCCCGTGCCACAGGCGAACCGGCACCTTGATCTCCGCCGGGTTGAAGCCCCACGGCGTGCCGAACAGCGCGACGACATCGTCAATCCACCCGTCCAGTCCCGGTCGCACTGCGTCGGCGTAGGCCGTGGCCAGCATCTCCTGCACTTCGGGGCGGCTCAGCACAGCCTGCTCCACGCTGGGCAGGATCGGCGGTCCCTCTGAACCGCCCGACTCCAGCTGTTCGGCCACCACCGCGCGTCCGGCCGCGGCGGCTGCGCTGCCGCGGTTGCCTTCCATCATGTCGGCAGTCCAGTCCAGTCCTTCGGCGTCGCGCGGTGCCAGGGCCGCCAGGGTCGCGACCCGTTCCACGCGCTCCGGGTACAAGGCCGCGAACGCCAGGGCATGCGGGCCTCCGCCGGAGACCCCGAACAGCGAGAACCGTTCGATCCCCAGCGCGTCGGCGATCGCCGCCACGTCTTCGGCGCCGTCCGCCACGCGCCGTCCCCGCCTGGGCGTCGAGTGGCCGAAGCCGGGCCGGTCGAAGGTGATCAGGCGGATGCCGTTCCCCGTGAACAGTTCGGGGTCGGGATGCCGCGCCAGTTTCGGACATACAGCTCTTGTCCTTGAGTCGAGTTCACCTTCTTTCATGGGCGCGGGTGACGGGGCGCATCCCCAGCGGCTGCCGAGTGGGGGATTGAGGTCCGGGCGGCCTGGTGGGTGCGTTAGGGTCCGGCCGGATAGGCCCCCAACTCTGAAAGGCGGTCATGCGCCGTTCACTGCTGCTCGTCGCCGGTGCCGGGATGTTGCTGCTCACCGGGTGCGGGGGCGATGACAAGCCTGCTCCGGCCAAGTCTCCGGCTGCCTCTTCCTCTGCCTCGTCGGGTGTGCCCGCCGCGTCCGGGCCGGTCGTGACGGGTGGCGGTCAGCTCCCCTACAGCGTGCAGGGCGTCGCGGCGAAGCTCGCGCCGGTCGCGCCCAGCGGGACGCAGGCGGAGGTGGGGCAGGCGTTCGCGGTCGTGACCGTCGAGGTCAAGCCGAATCCTTCCGACCGCACCACCTCGGCGTTCTTCCTGGACGCCGACCTGGCCTTGTTCCAGAACGGCAAGCGCCGCATCGAGATGGACGACGGCGACACCGCCGTTCCGTACGTGTCGCGGAAGGGCGGTGCGCCCATCGTGCCTGGCGAGGGACGGCTCCAGCCCGGCGTCGCCTACACCACCTCGGTGGGCGCGGCGGTGCCGCAGGGAACCTCGCTCGACACGTTGACGCTCTGCGCGGTGGACGGGGAGACCGACGAGGCGATCTCTGGGCAGTGCCTTCCGTTGAAGGGGCTTCCGCAGGGTTAGGTCTCGGGGCAGTGGTGGGGGCAGCGGGTTGGGGTGGGCGAGTAGGTGCGCGGACTCGCGCGGGGTTGGGGTTGGTGGGGGTGTGACGCTAACCCCTTGCGGGGCCATGCCTCCTGGTCAGGCGCGGAAAACCTGCGCGGGTTGAGGTTGGTGGGCCTGTGCGCCAACCCCGTGCGGGGCCGGGGTGGGTGGTCGGGTGTGGGGCGCGGGGTTGGGGTTGGGTGGTCTGGTGTAGA
>NZ_BCRO01000159.1 GCF_001552635.1 Actinomadura hibisca NBRC 15177
CACGACGCTTTCCCCGAGGTCGCTGCACCGACTCAGTCAGTGGGGGTCTACAGCCGACTATCCACCTCAGCCCGCGCCCCTCGCCTGACCAGCGACCCCGGCCCCGCACGGGTTTGTGCACATGCCCAACGAGCTCAGCCCGCGCGGGGTTAGGGACACGTCCCCACAACCTCACCCTGCGCGGGGTTGCTACAGGTGTCCAGCAACCTCATCCCGCGCGGGTTTTCCCACTCGACCAACAACCCAACCCAGTACGTGGTCTTCCAAAGGTCGGCGTCCGTGACGCGTCCTAGCCGAGCAGATCGGTGTTGACGCAGGTGGGCGCCTTGTCAGGTCCCTGAGTCCCGTCCGGGACGACCGGAAGGTCGGCATGCCGGACCCGGTAACCCCTGCCCGAGACGTAGGTCGTGAACGGGGCCGGACCGCCGTCCATCTGCGCGCAGCGCGGGTCGACCACGCCCCAGGAGAAGCCGACCCGGTCGTACCGGTCGCCGCGCGGGTCGTCGTAGACGGTGAACGTCATCCGCGCGCCCTTGGGCCACAGGCCCCCCGCGCTGGTACCCGACACGATCGCGACGGGTCCTCCCGTCATGACGTAGTCGACGTTGACGGTCCCCCAGTTGTGCTCGCCACCGGGCCCGGGGTGGTCGAAGCGGACGGTGCCGCGCGCCGCCCCGAAGACGATCTTTCCGTCGCTGACCTTGAACGGGTTGCCATGGGCGTCGAACACGAAACGGCGCAGCGGATTCTGCGGGTCTACGCTGTAGCGGACCCAGGCGTCGCCGGTGACGTGCCCCTCCTTCGGAGTGGCATGCTGCGGGGCGGCGAGCGCCGCCGAGCCGCTGGCCAGGGTCAGGGCTCCGGCGGCCAGCGCGGTCGCAGCGAGCGTGGTCTTCCTCATGGGCTCCCCCTCGGGTCCGTTCCGATGTGCTGGAAGCGTCGCAGTGGGCCGGGAAGGGAGCCTCCCCCAAGCAATCGAGATCGGGCGGGAGGGGTC
Organism: Actinomadura hibisca NBRC 15177; assembly: GCF_001552635.1. GTDB lineage: Bacteria > Actinomycetota > Actinomycetes > Streptosporangiales > Streptosporangiaceae > Spirillospora > Spirillospora hibisca. The sequence continues at coordinate 998 of NZ_BCRO01000159.1, forward strand.
ACCCGAGCGGGGGAAGGGGTGAGAGCGGCACTGCGCGGGGTTGGGGTTGGTGGTCGGGTGCGGGGCGCGGGGCTGGGGTTGTTGGTCAGGCGCGGCGCGCGGGGTGAGGTTGGCGATCGGGTGCGGGGCGCGGGGCTGGGGTTGGTGATCGGGTGGGAAACCCGCGCGGGGTGAGGTTGTGGGCATGTGTCCCTAACCCCGCGCGGGCTGAGCCTGGTGGGCACGTGCACAAACCCGTGCGGAGCTGAGCTGGGCGGTCACGTGTAGACCCCCACAGATACCGTCGGTGCAGATCTG
>NZ_BCRO01000160.1 GCF_001552635.1 Actinomadura hibisca NBRC 15177
GGTCACGTCCAGCGGAGTGGTGTAAGAGTTCGGTCTCCGCGTGATCTGTTGGTGCAGGTTAAGCGGTGAATGCCTGCTGGTCGATCTTGTCATTCGGGGTGTCGCCGTCGATCACTCGGATCCGGCTTTTGGCCAGGAATTCCAGGCCCATGTAGCGGCGCATCTCGGCCCACTCGTCGGTCTGTTCCATCAGCACCGCCCCGACCAGCCGGACGACGGCGGCGCGGTCGGGGAAGATCCCGACCACGTCGGTGCGGCGGCGGATCTCCTTGTTCAACCGTTCCTGGGGATTGTTGGACCAGATCTGCCGCCAGATCTGCCGCGGGAAGCCGGTGAAGGCCAGCAGGTCCTCTCGTGCGGTGTCCAGGTGCTCGGCGGCTTGGGGATGCTTGGCCTGCAGGTGGTCGACCACCCGGGCGTGCTGGGCGCGGACCTGGTCGGGGTCGGGCTGGTCGAAGATGGTGCGGACCATGGTCGCCACCCACGGCTGGGCGGACTTGGGCACCTTGGACAGCAGGTTGCGCAGGTAATGGGTGCGGCAGCGCTGCCAGGCCGCGCCCGGCAGGGTGGCGCCGATCGCCTCGACCAGACCGGTGTGGGCGTCGGAGACCACCAGCTGCACTCCGCTCAGGCCGCGGGCGACCAGGCCGCGCAGGAACGCCACCCAGCCCGCGCCGTCTTCGGCCGAGGTGACCTCGATGCCCAGGATCTCGCGGTGCCCGTCGGCGTTCACGCCGGTCGCGACCAGCACGTGCACGTTCACCACCCGGCCGCCCTCACGCACCTTCTGGGTCAGGGCGTCGATCCACACGAACGCATACGGGCCGGCCGCCAGCGGGCGGGAACGGAACGCCTCCACCTGCGCATCCAGCACCTTGGACATCTGGCTGACCTGGCTCTTGGAGATGCCGGTGATGCCCATCTGCTCCACCAGCTTGTCCACCCGCCGAGTGCTCACTCCCAGCAGATAGGCGGTCGCGACCACGCTGACCAGCGCCTGCTCGGCGCGGCGGCGCCGGTCCAACAGCCACTCGGGGAAGTAGGAACCGCTGCGCAGTTTGGGGATGGCCAGATCGATGGTGCCGGCGCGGGTGTCCCATTCACGCGCCCGGTAGCCGTTGCGGGAGTTGACCCGTTCACTGCTGCGTCGCCCGTAGTCGGCCCCGCACAGGTTGTCGGCCTCGGCGCCCATCAACGCCTCGGCCATCGTGGTGACCATCTGCCGCAGCAGATCCGGCTCGCCGGTC
>NZ_BCRO01000161.1 GCF_001552635.1 Actinomadura hibisca NBRC 15177
TCCGGCGAGCCGGATCTGCTGCGGCAGATGGTCACCACGATGGCCGAGGCGTTGATGGCGGCCGAGGCCGATGGCTTGTGCGGGGCCGACTACCGGCAGCGGTCGGCCGAGCGGGTCAACTCCCGCAACGGCTACCGGTCCCGCGAGTGGGACACCCGGGCCGGGACGGTGGAGCTGGCGATTCCCAAGCTGCGCAGCGGGTCGTATTTCCCTGAGTGGCTGCTGGAACGCCGCCGGCGGGCCGAGCAGGCGCTGGTGTCGGTGGTGGCCACCAGCTATCTGCTGGGGGTGTCGACGCGGCGGGTGGACAAGCTGGTCGAGCAAATGGGCATCAAGGGCATCTCCAAAAGCCAGGTCTCAGAGATGAGCAAGATCCTGGACGTGCAGGTCACCGCGTTCCGCAACCGCGCTCTGGACGCCGGCCCGTATGCCTTCGTCTGGGTCGACGCCCTCACCCAGAAGGTCCGTGAGGGCGGCCGGATCGTCAACGTGCACGTCCTGGTCGCCACCGGCGTCAACATCGACGGGCATCGCGAGATTTTGGGAGTGGAGGTGACCTCGGCCGAGGACGGCGCGGGCTGGGTGGCGTTCCTGCGCGGCCTGGTCGCCCGTGGCCTGACCGGTGTCCAATTGGTCATCTCCGATGCGCACCACGGCCTGGTCGAAGCGATCGGGTCCACGCTGCCGGGCGCGGCCTGGCAGCGCTGCCGCACCCACTACCTGCGCAACCTGCTGACCAAGGTGCCCAAGACGGCGCAGCCGTGGGTGGCCACCATGGTGCGCACCATCTTCGACCAGCCCGACCCCGACCAGGTCGTCGCCCAGCACGCCCGGGTCGTGGACTGCCTGGAGGCCAAGCACCCGGCCGCCGCCACGCATCTGGACGAGGCCAAAGGCGATCTGCTGGCCTTCACCGGCTTCCCGCGCGGGCTATGGCGCCAGATCTGGTCCAACAACCCGCAGGAACGGCTGAACAAGGAGATCCGGCGCCGCACCGACGTGGTCGGCATCTTCCCCGACCGCACCGCCATCATCCGCTTGGTCGGTGCCGTGCTGATGGAACAGACCGACGAATGGACCGAGGCCCGCCGCTACATGGGCTTGGACCTACTCGCCAAAGCCCGCCTACGAATGATCTCCGGCGAAACGCCGAACCAGAACATCGACCAGCAGCAACTCACCGCCTAACCTGCACAAACAGATCACGCGGAGGCCGATCTCTTACACCACTCCGCTGGACGTGACC
>NZ_BCRO01000162.1 GCF_001552635.1 Actinomadura hibisca NBRC 15177
CCTGGGGGGGACCCCCCGGACTCCGTCCGGGTGGGCGCCGTTGGCGCCCCCAGGGAGGGGGGTATCGGCCTTCGGCCGATAATCGCTCGTGGTGGTGCTCATGCGGAACAGTGTAGCAGGCGCTTTGACCTGCTGAAACGTGGCCGGAGGTCACGTGCTTGACTTTCGCGGCCAAGTGTGGCATGCCCGGCTCGCGAAGTAACCCTTAGGGGGTATCCGCCTCAACTACTCAAAGCAACCAACTTCGAACATGATTTCGAAGAGAAATAGGAATGGCGCTAAATGGCCGTTGGCCATTCACGGGAACGGTCGAGAGTTCTGTTATGCATTGCGCCCGATAAGGGTCATGGAACAGCCTTTCGAGGGGATGAGGTGATCCGCTTCCGGTGCGCGATGTTCCGCGAGCTGGACGTCTAGAGCAGGCGGCCGGGGCCGCGCGGCCGGTTCCGGGGAGGGAGCTGCCGGGGCGCGGACGAGGCGGTCCGCTGGCCTGCTGCTGGCGTCCGGGGCCCTGCTCCCGGGACGGGCCGCGCTGCTTCGGAGCCCTGCTGTTCCTCAGGATGTGGCATACGTGGCACACGTGGAACAGTGCAGGTCAGAGCGGGTTTTCCCATGCCACATCCGAGCCCGGGCGCGTGCCGGTAAAACCGCAGGTCAGCAGCGGTGAGCGGTTCGGTCGGCCTTCGGTCACACGTGCTCCGACCTGCGCGTTCTACTCATGCCACATCCGGGCTGATCCGGGCCGCGCGGGATGTGGCATGGGCTCGCGCGAGCCGTCCAGCGGGCCGCAGACGGCCCGGCCGGGCAGGGCAGAGCAGCAGGACGAGGCGGTCCCGCCCGAGCCGCCAGAACGAAGCCGAGCTGCCCGAGCCGCCAGACGTCCAGACGCCAGGACGTCAAGACGTATCCCGCGCAGAATGGCGCACGGCCCTTTCCCGCTGCCGTGGTTCGGCGCGCGGCTCCGAGCCGTTCGAGCCGTCCGAGCCCGGACAGCAGAACGGCCCCCCGGCCACACAAAGCGAACCGGAGAGCCGAACAGAGTT
>NZ_BCRO01000163.1 GCF_001552635.1 Actinomadura hibisca NBRC 15177
AAGTCCGAAGTCTTGTGGCTGCAAAGGCGAAGGGCCTCGATGATCGTTGTGTGACGAACAACCTCGAGACCCTTCTGACGGCACTGTATGTGAAGATCGATGATGAGGTGGGAGGTCCGCGGTGGACAGGCCGGCCGCCGGTGCTGACCGATGCAGAGCTGGTGTGCGTGGCGGTCGCCCAGGCCCTGCTGGGCTTCCCCTCTGAGAGGCACTGGCTGCGCTATGCCCGCCAGCACCTGACCGGGCTGTTTCCCTACCTGCCCCAGCAGTCGGGCTACAACAAGCGGCTGCGCGCCGCGCTCGGTCTGGTCAAGCGGGTCATCCGGATGCTGGCCCGCTCCAGCGACTTCTGGCTGGACGACTGCTGGATCGTGGACGCCACGCCGGTGCCGTGCGGCATGTCCCGGCCGACGGTCCAGCGGTCGGAGCTGGCCGGATGGGCCGGGTATGGCTACTGCGCCAGCCACTCGCGGTTCTATTGGGGACTGAAGCTGTATCTGGTGTGCGCTCCGTCGGGCATGCCGATCCTGTGGGCGCTGGCCGACCCCAAGGTCGGCGAGCGGGAGGTGCTGGCCGCGATGCTCCAGGTCGAGCAGGAGGTGACCGGCCGGCATGAACAGATCCTGCTGATCTGCGACAAGGGGTTCGCCGGCAAGGACTTCGAGACGCTGCTGACCGACTACGGCATCACCATGTTGCGGCCCTCGCGCAAGGACGAGAAGGCCCGCTATGGCGAGCCGATGCTCAAGAAGGTCCGCCAGCTGATCGAGTCGGTCAACGACACCCTCAAGGGCCAGCTCGATCTGGAACACCACGGCGGCCGCTCGGCCGAAGGCGTGGCCGTCCGCGTCGCCCAGCGCATCCTGGCCATGGCCGCCGCGATCTGGCACAACCACACCACCAACGCCCCGATCACCCGATCACTGATCGCCTACGACCACTAACCAGAGATTGGACTC
>NZ_BCRO01000164.1 GCF_001552635.1 Actinomadura hibisca NBRC 15177
GTCGAAGCTGAGAATCTAAGCGCCGGTAAACGGCGGTGGTAACTATAACCATCCTAAGGTAGCGAAATTCCTTGTCGGGTAAGTTCCGACCTGCACGAATGGCGTAACGACTTCCCCGCTGTCTCAACCACAGGCCCGGCGAAATTGCACTACGAGTAAAGATGCTCGTTTCGCGCAGCAGGACGGAAAGACCCCGGGACCTTCACTATAGCTTGGCATTGGCGCCTGAAGCGTCTTGTGTAGGATAGGTGGGAGACTGTGAAGCGGCACGCCAGTGTCGGTGGAGTCATTGGTGAAATACCACTCTGGTCGTTTTGAGCGTCTAACCCGCACCCGTGTATCCGGGTGGGGGACAGTGCCTGGTGGGTAGTTTAACTGGGGCGGTTGCCTCCCAAAGAGTAACGGAGGCGCCCAAAGGTTCCCTCAGCCTGGTTGGCAATCAGGTGGCGAGTGCAAGGGCACAAGGGAGCTTGACTGTGAGACAGACATGTCGAGCAGGTGCGAAAGCAGGGCCTAGTGATCCGGCACCTACGTGTGGAAGTGGTGTCGCTCAACGGCTAAAAGGTACCCCGGGGATAACAGGCTGATCTTCCCCAAGAGTCCATATCGACGGGATGGTTTGGCACCTCGATGTCGGCTCGTCGCATCCTGGGGCTGGAGTAGGTCCCAAGGGTTGGGCTGTTCGCCCATTAAAGCGGCACGCGAGCTGGGTTTAGAACGTCGCGAGACAGTTCGGTCCCTATCCGCTGCGCGCGTAGGAGAATTGAGAGGATCTGTCCCTAGTACGAGAGGACCGGGACGGACGGACCTCTGGTGTGCCAGTTGTCCCGCCAGGGGCACGGCTGGTTGGCTACGTTCGGTAGGGATAACCGCTGAAAGCATCTAAGCGGGAAGCCTGCCTCAAGATGAGTTCTCCCTCC
>NZ_BCRO01000165.1 GCF_001552635.1 Actinomadura hibisca NBRC 15177
TTCAGCGTTGGCGCATACCAGCGGGTACGGGAATATCAACCCGTTGTCCATCGACTACGCCTGTCGGCCTCGCCTTAGGTCCCGACTTACCCTGGGCGGATTAGCCTGCCCCAGGAACCCTTGGTCATCCGGCGCACACGTTTCTCACGTGTGATTCGCTACTCATGCCTGCATTCTCACTCCTCCAGCCTCCACCACTCGATCACTCGGCGGCTTCGCCGGCTGAAGGACGCTCCCCTACCCATCCATGCGTTACACATGAATGCCACGGCTTCGGCGGTGTGCTTGAGCCCCGCTACATTGTCGGCGCGGAATCACTTGACCAGTGAGCTATTACGCACTCTTTCAAGGATGGCTGCTTCTAAGCCAACCTCCTGGTTGTCACAGCAACTCCACATCCTTTACCACTTAGCACACGCTTAGGGGCCTTAGCCGATGATCTGGGCTGTTTCCCTCTCGACTACGAAGCTTATCCCCCGCAGTCTCACTGCCGCGCTCTCACTTACCGGCATTCGGAGTTTGGCTGACGTCAGTAACCTTGTAGGGCCCATTAGCCATCCAGTAGCTCTACCTCCGGCAAGAAACACACGACGCTGCACCTAAATGCATTTCGGGGAGAACCAGCTATCACGGAGTTTGATTGGCCTTTCACCCCTAACCACAGGTCATCCCCCAGGTTTTCAACCCTGGTGGGTTCGGGCCTCCACACCGTCTTACCGGCGCTTCACCCTGCCCATGGCTAGATCACTCCGCTTCGGGTCTACAGCATGCGACTAAAAACGCCCTCTTCAGACTCGCTTTCGCTACGGCTACCCGCCACCGGTTAACCTCGCCACACACCATAACTCGCAGGCTCATTCTTCAAAAGGCACGCCATCACGAACA
>NZ_BCRO01000166.1 GCF_001552635.1 Actinomadura hibisca NBRC 15177
TCTACAGCCGACCGCCCACCTCAGCCCCGCACGGGGTTAGAGCACATGCCCAACAGCCCCAGCCCGCGCGGGGTTAGGGACACCTCCCCGCCGACCTCACCCCGCGCGGGTCTTCCGCACCAGAACATCCACCCCAGCCCCGTGCCCTACACCCGACCAACAACCTCAGCCCGCGCGGGGTTGGTGCACGTCTCCACTGACTTGAGCCCGCACGGGTTTCGCGCACCTTGACCTACAACCCCAGCCCGCGCCGCGCGCCCGACCGCCAACGCCAACCCCGCGCCCCTCTTACCGGTGCCGCCGGGCCCTCCAGGGCCCGGCGGCACCGCCGCCCGAACCCCAGCCCCGTGCGCTCCGCGCCTGACCAACAGGCTCAACCCCGCGCTCCGCGCCTGACCACTACCCCAACCCGGCGTCCTGCACGTGACCGGCGGCCCTAACCCCGCGCCCCGCACATGACCAGCAGCCCCAGCCACCGGGGGCGAGGGCGCAGGGGGCAGAGCCCCCTTGCCAGGGGACGCAGGGGACAGAGTCCCAGCGGCCTATGAGAAAACACGCAGGCGCGAAGCGCCTTCCTTGCCCTAGGCAGGACGCGGGCCGGAGCCGCCGGGCCCGTACACAAAACCCCCGCGTGGCCGGGCCGGACGCAGCTGTGACGCTCTTAACCCCGCACAGGCTGGGGCTGTTGGCCGAGTGCGGAAAACCCGCGCGAGGCTGGGGTTGCTGGGCACGTGCACCAACCCCGCGCGGGGCCGGGGTCGCTGGTCGGGTGCGGGGCACGTGGCTGAGGTGAGCGGTCCCGTGTAGA
>NZ_BCRO01000167.1 GCF_001552635.1 Actinomadura hibisca NBRC 15177
GGTCGCTGCACCGACTCAGTCTGTGGGGGTCTACACGGGCGCACCCAATCCCAGTCACGCGCGGGTTTTCCGCGCCCGACCAACGGCCCCAGCCCCGCGCGGGGTTGGCGTCACGTCCCCAGCGACCCCAGCCCGCGCGGGTTTTCCACACCAGACCAGCAGCCCCAGCCCCGCGCGGGGTTAGGGACACGTGCCCACCGACCCCAGCCCGCCCGGGTTTTGCACACCTGGCCAACAACCCCCGCCCCGTGTCCCGCACCCGGCCAACAGCCCCAACCCCGCGTCCCGCACGTGAGCAACAACCTCCGCCCGTGCCCTGCACATGACCAGCAGCCCCAGTCCCGCCCTCCGCGCTTGCCCAGCACCCTCAGCCCCGCGCTCCGCGCTTGCCAACTACCCCAAGCCCGCGCTCCGCGCCTAACCAGCAACCCCGACCCCGCGTCCTCCACGTGACCAATAGCCCCAACCCACGCAGACGGGGGTGCAGGGGGCGGAGCCACTTGCCAGGGGCTGCGGGGGACGGAGTCCCAGCCGCCTACGGGAAAACACGCAGGCGCGGAGCGCCTTCCTTTTCAGGACGCGGGCTGAGGTTGGCGGGTCCGTGGACGAACCCGCGCGTGGCTGAGCCGGGTGCGGCCGTGACGCTCTTAACCCCGCGCGGGCTGGGATTGGTGGCCGGGTGCGGAAAACCCGCACGGGCTGGGCTTGGTGGGCCCGTGCACCAACCCCGTGCGGGGCCAGGGTCGCTGGTCGGGTGCGGGGCGCGGGGTTGCGGTGGGTGGTCTGG
>NZ_BCRO01000168.1 GCF_001552635.1 Actinomadura hibisca NBRC 15177
CCGGGACGGCGTGGACGTCAGGGCTTGCGGCCGACCCCGCCCGTCATGAAGCGGACGTCGATGGTGCTGGCGTCGAGGATGGCCTGCTCGGGGCGCCACAGCGGCAGCGGGACGAGGCCGGGCGGCAGGACCTCCAGGCCGTCGAAGAAGGCGGCCAGCTCCTCCGGGGTACGGACGCGTCCGGTGCCGAGCTGCTCCAGAAGCTGCTTCTCCAGCGCGACGGACTCGGGGGCGTCGCCCAACCTGGTGAAGTTGGTGATGAAGAAGAACGAGCCGCTGGGCACGGCGTCCCGCAGCACCTCGATGATCCGGCCCGGCCCCTCCTCGTCGGCCAGGTGGTGCAGGATGCCGACGAGCATCACGCAGACGGGCCGCTCGAAGTCGATGAGCCTGCGGACGTCCGGGAGGTCCAGCAGTTGCTCGGGCTCGCGGATGTCGGCGGTGACCACGGTCGTGTTGGGGTTGTCGGCCAGGATCGCGCGGCCGTGCGCCAGGACGATCGGGTCGACGTCGACGTAGACCACGCGCGCCTGCGAGTTGACCTCCTGGGCGACCTCGTGGGTGTTGCGCACGGTCGGCAGCCCCGATCCCAGGTCCAGGAACTGGGTGATCCCCTCGTCCGCGGCGAGATGGCGGACGACGCGGTGCAACATGGCGCGGTTGTGCAGGGCGATGTCCCGCAGCTCCGGCATGATCGCCAGACTCGCCTCGGCGACGGCACGGTCCACCGCGTAGTTGTCCTTGCCACCGAG
>NZ_BCRO01000169.1 GCF_001552635.1 Actinomadura hibisca NBRC 15177
AGCCGCTTTCGCCGAGGTCGCTGCACCGACTCAGTCTGTGGGGGTCTACAGCCGACCGCGCACCTCAGCCACGCGCCCCGCACCCGACCAGCGACCTCGGCCCCGCGCGGGGTTGGTGCACAGACCCAACTGCCTCAGCCCGCGCGGGTTTTCCGCACCCAGACCACCAAGCCCAACCCCGCGCTCCGCGCCAGACCAACAACCCCGGCCCCGCGCCCTTTTTACCGGTGCCGCCGGGCCCTCCAGGGCCCGGCGGCACCGCCGTCCGAACCCCCACCCGCGCGTTCCGCACGTGACCGACAACCTCAGTCCTGCATGCGCTCCGCGCTCGACCAGCAACCCTGCCCCGTGCCCTGCACCTGACAAGGAAGGCGCTCCGCGCCTGCGTGCTTTCCCATAGGCGGCTGGAACTCTGTCCCCCGCGCGCCCCTGGCAAGGGGCTCCGCCCCCTGCACCCCCGTCGCGGTGGCTGGGCTCGGCGCGATGGTGCGGGGCACGGGCTGGGGTTGTTGGTCTGGGTACGGAAAACCCGCGCGGGATGAGGTCGGCGGGGACGTGTCCCTAACCCCGCGCGGGCTGGACTCGTTGGACACGTGCGCCAACCCCGCGTGGGGCTGAGCCGCGCGGTCGGCTGTAGACCCCCACTGATTGAGTCGGTGGGTCGTCTGCGGCGAAAG
>NZ_BCRO01000170.1 GCF_001552635.1 Actinomadura hibisca NBRC 15177
ACCTCAACCCCGCGCCCCGCACCCAGCCAGCGACCCCAGCCCCACGCGGGTTTGCTCATAGGCCCAACAAGCCCAACCCGTGCGGGTTTTCCGCACCCAGCCACCAACCCCAGCCCGCGCGGGGTGAGAGCGTCACAGCCGCACCTGGTCCGGCCACGCGGGGGTTTGTGCACGGCCCCGGCGACCCCGGGGCCCGCGTCCTGAAAGGAAGGCGCTCCGCGCCTGCGTGCCTCCTGATAGGCCGCTGGGACTCCGTCCCCCGCGCCCCCTGGCAAGGAGCTCCGCCCCCTGCACCCCCGTCTGCGCGGGCTGGGGCTGTTGGTCACGCGCGGAGCGCGGGTTGGGGCTGTTGGTCGGGCGCGGAGCGCGGGGTCGGGCTTGTTGGTCTGGGTGCGGGAAACCTGCGCGGGCTGAGGCAGTTGGGCCTGTGCACAACCCCGCGCGGGGCCGGGTCGCTGGTCGGGTGTGGGGCGCGGGGCTGGGGTTGTTGGTCGGGTGTGCGAAACCCGCGTGGGCTGGGGTCGTTGGGTACGTGTCCCTAACCCCGCGCGGGCTGGGCTTGTTGGGCACGTGCACAAACCCGCGCGGGGCGGAGGTGGGTGGTCGGCTGTAGACCCCCACTGACTGAGTCGGTGCGGCGACCT
>NZ_BCRO01000171.1 GCF_001552635.1 Actinomadura hibisca NBRC 15177
CAGATCTGCACCGACTCAGTCTGTGGGGGTCTACAGCCAACCGCGCGGCTCAGCCCCGCGCGGGTTTGTGCACATGCCCAACGAGTTCAGCCCGCGCGGGGTTGGGGCAGGTGCCTAGCAACCTCACCCCGCGCGGGTTTTCCGCATCCGGCCAACAACCCCGGCCCCGCGCTCCGCGCCCGGCCAACAACCCCGACCCGCACCCCGCGCTTGCCAATTACCCCAAGCCCGCGCTCCGCGCTCGATCAACTACCTCTACCCCGCGCCCCGCGCGTGACCAGCGACCCCGGCCACCGCGATGGGGGTGCAGGGGCGGAGCCCCTGCCAGGGGGCGCGGGGGACGGAGTCCCAGCGGCCTATGGGAAAGCGCGCAGGCGCGGAGCGCCTTCCTTTTCTTTCCAGGGCGCGGGCCGGGGCTGCCGGAGCCGTGGACAAACCCCCACATGGCCGGGCCGGGTGTGGCTGTGTCGCTTTAACCCCGCGCGGGCTGGGGTCGTCGGGCACGTGCACAACCCCCTGTGGGCTGGGGTCGCTGGTCGGGTGCGGGGCACGGGGTTGAGGTGGGTGGTCTGGTGTAGACCCCCACAGGCTGAGTCGGTGCAGCGACCT
>NZ_BCRO01000172.1 GCF_001552635.1 Actinomadura hibisca NBRC 15177
TCTACACGGGCGCACCCAACCCCAGTCCCGTGGGGGTCTTCCGCACCCGACCAGCGACCTTAGCCCCGCGCGGGGTTGGCGCAGGTGCTCACTCAGCCCAGCCCGCGCGGGTTTTGCACACCTTGACCTGAAAGCCCAGCCCCGCGCTCCACACCCGACCGCCGACCTCGGCCCCGCGCCCCTCTTACCGGTGCCGCCGGGCCCTCCAGGGCCCGGCGGCACCGCCGCCCGAACCCCAACCCCCGCGTTGCGCATCTGACCGACAACCTCAGTCCTACGTGCGCTCTACACCCGAGCAACAACCCCAACCCGCGCCCTGCACGTGACCACAGACCCCAGCCGTCACGGCGGGGGGTGCAGGGGGCGGAGCCCCTTGCCAGGGGGTGCGGGGGACAGAGTCCCAGCCGCTTATGGGAAAACACGCAGGCGCGGAGCGCTTTCCTTTTCTCTCCAGGGCGCGGAGCTGGGGTCGCCGGGTCCGTGCACAAACCCCCACTGGCCGGGCCTGGTGGGCTGTGACGCTCTTAACCCCGCGCGGGCTGGGGTTGGTGGGCCTGTGCACCAACCCCGCCCAGGGCCAGGGTCGCTGGTCAGGCGAGGGCA
>NZ_BCRO01000173.1 GCF_001552635.1 Actinomadura hibisca NBRC 15177
ATCAGTGGGGGTCTACAGGTGACCGCGCGGCTCAACCCCGCGCGGGTTTGTGCACGTGTCCAACAAGCCCAGCCCGCGCGGGGTTAGGGACAGGTGCCCGGCAACCTCACCCCGCGCGGGTTTCCAACCTGACCAGCAACCCCACCCCCGTACCCTGCGCGTGACCAACGGCCTCAACCCGCACGGGTTTTCACACAAACCACCAACTCCGCCCCTGCGCCCTGTGTCCCGTGCCAGACCTTCAACCCCAGCCCGCGCTCTGCCGTGGCCAGCGGTCCCAGCCGTCACAGCGGGGGGCGGAGCCCCTTGAGGGCGGAGCCCCTTGAGGGGACGGAGTCCCAGCGGCCTATGGGAAAGCACGCAGGCGCGGAGCGCCTTCCTTTTCCTTCCAGGGTGCAGGCCGAGGTTGCTGAGTCCGCGCACAAACCCCCACGTGGCCAGGCCGGGTGTGGCTGTGTCGCTCTAACCCCGCGCGGGCTGGGCTTGTTGGGCTCCTGCACCAACCCCGCGCGGGGCCAGGGTCGCTGGACGGGTGGGGAAAACCCCCACGGGCCTGGGCTTGGGTGCGCCCG